>JBGAJQ010000012.1:0-103563 GCA_044224875.1 Gemmatimonadaceae bacterium
AACGGGACCGTGATGCCGTTCTGGCCCTGACGCGAGGCGCCGAAGCGCTCGTTCACCTGGTAGAGGTAGCGGTTGGCGAGTGGGTCAAATCCGCGCACGTACAGCAGCGTGTTGTCCTGCCCACGGAACGAACCCCAACCCCGCAGGTTGTCCGTCCCATGCAGCATCTGGTCCAGCCCGCCGATGAAGTTGTTCGTCACGATCGAGAGGGCCAGCCGTCGGTTCAAACCCCAGAACGACGGCCGGTAGTTAAGCTGGAAGTCGAGGCTCGGTTGCCACACCCCGCGACACGAGTTGCGAGTCGCCACGCTGCCCATCTGCGATCGGAGACAGCTCTGGACGTCCTTGGGTGCGTCAGCCAGCAGAGTCTGCATCCCCGACTGCACCGACGGGTCCGTCGCGGTTGCTGGATCGAAGACGAACGCGCGGTCATTGCGAGCGCCGTCGCCGTTGATGTCGCTGCCGACCACCGGCGTAAAGGGCGAGCCCGACGACCACCGGCCGAACGCGGTCAGCTCCAACGAAAGGCTGAAGGGATAGGTGACCGTGGTGTTGATGGAGTGACGACGGTCGAAGTCGCTCCATGCCCACTCGCGAATGTTCGGATTCGTCGCCGTCGACGCCAAGGTAGCGAAACTCCCGCCACCAAACCCTCCAAATCCGCCAAAGCCCCCAAACCCGCCAAAACCAGAGGATGACTGGTCCTTCGAGTACGTGAGCGTGTACCCGACGTTCACCAGCGCGCCCTTTCGCGTGATGCCGCCTATCGAGAGCGTCATCTGCCGATTTGTCGACGCCAGGTCGGATCCCACCGTAAGCACCTGACCGAAATTCTGGTTCACGCGGGAAGCCAGGAGCGTGGTCGTCCCGGTACCAGGGATGATTGTCCCCGCCGGCACATACACCGGACGTCCTCCTTCCTCGGCGACGGTGAATTGTGGCGTGGTATTCAGGTTCACGTCCCGATAGCCAGTCTGCGCCACACCCCTCGCATAGCTCAAGTCGAGGTTGAGGTTGTACCTGCCGAAGATGAACTTCTGCCCGCCGATCGAGGCGCGCCAAGCGCGCGGCGCAGCGAAGTCGCGGTCGAACACCTGCACGTTGGGCCGCTGCGTGGGCACAACGCCAACGCCGCCCACGCACTCCGATGGAATGTTGTTGACGTCCGCGCCAAAGACCGACCAGTTCGGCGTCGGCACCGACGCCCCCGTACAGATCAACTGAGACTGCGCGTTCCCCAGGCCCGTGGCGCTGGCCGCCGAGGAAAAGAGGTTGGACGACACCGTGCTTCGGAACTCACCGAATCCGCCGCGGAGAATGAAGCGCGGCGGACCGTTGTTCCCCGCCTTGAAGTAGCTGAAGCCGAGTCGCGGGCTCACGCGCACTTCACTCGGCACGAACGACGTCTTGTATCCGAAGGCCGATTCGACGTCCGGGTTCAGCGGGGGCGCATTGCCAAAACGGCCGCCCTCGACGCGCGCCCCGAGCGTCAGCTGCACCTCGCGGGTCACGCGCCAGGAGTCGCCCAGGTACGCAGCGGCGTTCAACTGTTCGCCCTTGCGCACATTCGGCTGCAACGTGCGGGTGAAGGACGCCGGCAGGTTGTTCTCGAAGTCGGCGATCGAGTTGAACGTGAACGTTCCGAATCTATTGAACGTGACGTCCTGTTCGAATGAACTGAGGTTGAGCAGCGCCCCCAGCTTCAGCCGATGGTCGCCGGCGATCCACGACGTCTCGTTCGTGGTCTCCAGCCCGGTCGACTTGCCATCCGACGGCAGCGCGCTGTTTCCGCCGAACGAAAGACTGGCGATCGCGTTCGAGCCGTCGTCCAGTGTGGACGCCACTTGGATTCGTCCGGCTGGCAGTGTGACGAATGATCGTGCCTCGCGCTGGTTGATCGAGTAGTAGGTCTTGAACTCGTTCAGAAAGCGGCCGCCAAAGTTGGTGGTCCATGTCGCCATCAGGCCGCCGCCCCAATCCTTGGACGTTCCCCCGGTTTGTGGAAGCGACAACGTGGATACGCGCGACGGATCCTGGTTATTCCAGCGCCAGTCGCCGCGCAGCGTTAGCGAGTGGCCACCTTTCGTGAGCCAGTCCAACCGGAATAGACCGGAGAGATTGTCCTGTGTCCGGTTGTCATTGAAGAACTCGTTTGGCGAGATGCCGAGAGCGGTCGCGGTGTTCAGGAACCTCGTGACCGAGTCCGAGGCAACGCCGAAACGGGACAGCGTGGATGCATCCGAGTTCAACAGGCTTGGCAGGACGTCGTCCCGGCGACGCAACTGCATCGCCGCAAAGGCGAACACGTTGTCCTTGATGATGGGAAAGCCGAATCCACCCGACAGCTGATTCTGCGTGTAGCCCTGCGCCAAGGGCGAGGGATCACCGCCGTCCACGGTGAGTGACTGATCGCGCAGGGAGTAAGAGAAGTTGCCTTGCGGTGTGTTCGAACCGCCGCGCGTGGTCGATGAAATCAAACCGCCCGAGAACTGTCCGCGCGCCACGTCATAGGTACTCGTGATTACGCGGGTACTGCGCACCGCCTCCTGCGGCACCGACGATGCGCCGAATGACACCCCGTCCAGCGTAACGTTGTTCGCGTCCGGGCGCATGCCAGCCACCGAGAACGAACCGCCGGTGGAGTCGCTGGAACTGATGGAGACGACGCCGGGCGCGGTGAGCGCGAGCTGCTGCAAGTCGCTCGCGTCGATCGGCAGACGCGCTGCCTGATCCGTACTCATGGCGCGTTCTGTTGAACCTGGCGTCGGACGTTCAAACGCCCCGGCCGCTGGCGCCTGACGAGCCGCGATGGTCACACCAGCAATCTGCGTGACGTTCTGTCGCAACACCGCGTTCGCGATCAGCCGATCCTCGTCCGCCTGACGCTGCACGTTCATGACGGTCGGCGCCTTGCCGAGGAGCCTAATGGTGACGCGGTACTGGCCACCGCCATCAGGAAACAGGACCGTGTACTTCCCTTGCGCGTTCGTGCGCGCTCGGCGCGTCACGTTGGACTCGACGGACATGACCTCGACGGTCGCGCCGTCCACCGGCGTCCCAGCCTCGTCTTTGACGACGCCCGTGATGATGTCCGTTGTGGCGCCGATCTGCGCGCGCAGTTCAGTCGGATGAACACACAACACAAGAACAAAGGCGAGGAAGCCGAGGGCTCCCAGTACGTATCGCCTGGAATTTCGAAGTGACACTGGACCCGCCGGAGTGGAGATTGCTTTGTCCGGGTGCCGCGAGTGATACGCCCGCGACCCGCGACTTGGTAAACGCCCAACTAGCGTAGAGCGTTGCCATGCCCGTGAAGCCGCATGACAATGCAGGGATGGCGTAGGCTGCTGGAACGTAACAACTTGCAGCCGACCCCGACCGCGCGTCCCGAGCAGTTGGGCAGGTGGCCCGCGGGGCGATTCGGTGATCAGCGGTGAACGACCGCTTATTGGCCTTGCCCGATCTCGGACGGCCCGCCGCCCAGTCCACGACGATGGATTCCCCTCCGCATCCCGCGCCTCGCCAATTCGACAGTGGCGCTGTCGTCTTTGCGGTTCCGACAGGCCCGGCGGTCGTCAGATCGACAGAACTGGGTCGGCATGGGCACTGCACATCGTGACGTGCGAGTGCGCGGCGAACACGTGCTGCGTCAACTGCCAATCGTATCCGGAGGATCAATCCATGATCACTACACTGCCTATCAATTCGATGCTGGACCGCATGGTGACACTGAGCCGCGCCATGGATGAGGCGTTCCAGAAGGAATCGCCTGTCGGGAACGCGCGAGCGACCTATTGGGTGCCTTCCCTCGATGCCTGGGAAACCGAGCAGGCGTTCGTTGTAGCCGTGGACCTGCCCGGGGTGAATGCCGAACAAGTGGACGTTGCGTTCGAGAAGAACACGCTGACGATTGCCGGCACTCGCGAGCAGCAGTTGAAGGCGCCAGAGGCGGGTGAGCTGCGCGTCTTCTCGGCCGAACGTGCGGTTGGTGCGTTCTCGCGGTCCCTTCGTTTCCCACAGTACGTCGAAGGCGACAAGATTTCAGCGAAGTTCAATCGTGGAGTGCTGACGGTGACGGTGCCGAAGGCCGAGGCAGCGAAGCCGCGAAAGATCACGGTCGGCGTGCCGGTGGCCGCGCAGGCCTAACGCGTGCTCTTGGATGGTGGCGCCGGGCAGTTCTCCCGGCGCCGCTCCTCCACGCTCTCAGCACTCGTACTCGGGGTCTCGATCCTCGAACGCATGTGCGAAACCGCGGAGCGAGAGGCGCCGAGTGGTCAGCGCGTGGCACGGGGATGAGACGTTGCCGAGATGCGTGCACCAAACCAGATGGTGCGCCCAGCGCCGGACTCGAAAAAGCGGCTACGTGCGGCATTGGTGACGATGTTCGCGGCGTAGTGCCGATCGGTCACGTTGTCGACGCCGACAGAGGGTTCGATGCCGAAGCGGTCACCCCAATGCAGGTTGGTGCGCACGTTCAGGAGTGAGTAGGCGGGCGCAAAGTTCAAGTTCGCGTCATCCGCCGCCGTCTTGGCGGCGTGTTGCCACTCGATCGCCGTCACTCCCCAGCGAGCCCGCGCGCTGGCGAAGGCCGACCAGGTCACTGGTGCCACACCGGGTACGTGGTTGCCGTTATACGAGGTGCCCGTGACCACGTAGTCGTCGTATCGGTAACGGATCGCGTTCCAGCTCCCGCCTAACGTGACGGGGCCGGCGTCGCCAGACAGCGCCATTTCGGCGCCCCGACGTGAGGTCACGCCGGCGTTGCGGAAGAAACGGCGCCCGTTGCTGTTCGGGATCTCGAACGGAATGAGTTCATCCACCGTGCGTACGTGAAACAGTGCGACATCATAGCGAAGTCTCGCGGCGAGGATGCCCTTGGCTCCAGCTTCCACGGTGCGTCCCCGTTGCGGCTGCAGCTGAGTGTTCAGGCCACCGCTTCCATCCGGCTGGTTCGCGAGTTCCGTCGTGGTCGGTGTCTCGAAGGATTCGGCATAGTTGATGTAGAGACTCGCGAGGGGACGCAGGCGCCAGTTGAAGCCGACCATGGGGGTGGTTGCTCCCACCGTACGTGTTGGCGCCACCGCCACGCCCGCCGACGCCGGTCGGAGTTCCAACACGGAGAACCTCGTCCGGTCCACGCGCAACGCGGCAGACAGTGCGACCGTCGGTGCGAGCTGCGCTTCCCCGCGCGCGTACGTTCCGGCACTCGTGACACGCTCCAACTGATTCAGCGTGATAGAGCCACGATCGGCAGCGGTCGGGCAAAGCACCGGCGTGCGCTGCGCGCCTGTGAGTCCGGCGCAGTTGTTGTAGTTGGCGCGGTTGTCGCGCTGCGTGAGTACGTCCGCTCCCGCCGTGAGGCGAACCGGCAGACGACCGGCGAACGCATAGTTGCCCCGCAGCGACCCGCCGCGGAGCGACCGATCGAACGCGACGATCGCAAACGCCTGAGGGTTGTCGAGTTGTCGCGTCCCACCGAACACGGATGCGGTCACGTCACCGCCGCCCAGGTCGCGTTGTGCGGAGAGCGAGATCAGGGTTTGACGCACGCTCTTGGAGGCATGCTTACGCACATTCTGAGCGTCGGCCACCGTAAAGGCGGAGTCGAGTTCGGCGAGGGTCAATGCGCCGGGGTTTTCGGCACGGGGCGCATCATAGCGCGTGACCTGAGCCTGCCATTGGGCGCCGCCTAACGACCATCGACCGTCGAGAAACCCCGAATTGGACGAGAAGGCGGAGTAGTCGCGTGGTCCATCGCCGTAGTTGCGCGTCACGACGCCCTGCCAGCGTCCGAAGGGGGTGGCAGCACCTCCCGACACCGAGCCGCGCACGATCCCGTCGGCATTGACCATGCGAAGCTGCGCGCGGGCGCCGTTGGCCGGGGGAGGCGGCGTACGAAAGTCGACTACACCGCCTGACGAGTTCCCGTACAAAGCGCCAGCGCTGCCGCGCAATACCTCAGCTCCGTCAATCGTTTCCAAGTCAAGCAGGTCTACCGCCGTCTGCCCGTCAGCGAGTGTCAGGGGAATGCCATCACGAAGAATCCGAACGCCCCGGATTCCAAATGCCGACCGCGCGCCAAAGCCACGCACCGACAGGCGAGGATCCTGCGTCGGATTGTAACGTGTTGATGCCGTCAGCCCGGGAATACCAAAGAGCAGCTCCGTCAGGTTCGCTCGTCGAATTCCGATTCGATTCGTATTCGCGTCAACACGCGAAACTGCGAACGGCAAGTCGAGTGGTGGGCGAGCGACGTCGCGCGTGACCGTGACGCGCACAGGTGCGAGTCGCGTCTGCGAGCTGTCCTGTGCCGCCACGGCAATTGGGACGAGCGCCAGCGCCACGAGCGAGCCGATCGGCAGGTTGATGGTGTCTAACGATGGAAATCGATGCACAGCACGAAACGTGAAGTCGGGGATCACTGCAGTCGAGACTAGTCTCTGGCGAGTTAATGCGGTGTTGCGTGATTTCGCTGCACTCACGCGATGGAACTCCTCGTCCCACTCGGTGATACGATGGTCGAACGCAGCGCGGCCGTCACTCTCTCGTACAAGCCAGCGCGCTTTGGAATACAGCGGAGCCGTCCCATGTTGATCAAGACGTCAGTTGCCCCTCCAACCCACGCACCGGTCGACCGCGAAGAAGGAAGCGTGGCGCGGATCGTCCGGTCCTATAGTGTCGCGCTGACGGGGCGCTCGCGACAAACGCAGGGTGCAGGCTTCGTGTGGCGTCACGACGGCATCATCATCACCACGGCGCACGCGGCAAAGGACTCGCGGCTTTCCGTGCGGCTCTATGACAATCGAGTGGTGGAGGGCCGAGTGGTGGCGAGGGACCGGCTCAGTGACCTGGCCATGGTCGTGACACAAGCGCGCGGTCTCTTGATCGCTCCGGTCGGTGACCCGTGGGCGCTCCGAACCGGGTCGATCGTCCTCTCGATCGAGCACACCAGGGAGACGAATGGCCAGCTGTCTCTTGGCCTGGTGCACGGAGTTACAAACGACGACGACAAGGATCCCGTGTGGCTAGCCACGGACATGCGGTTGGCCCTGCGCGACATGGGGTCGCCGTTGGTCGACACGTCGGCGCGGGTACTAGGGGTCAACTCCGCTACCGTCAACGGGTTAACCGCTGCTATCCCAAGCAACGTGATCGTCGAGTTTGTGCGAGAGGTGGAGGACGAGGGGTTGATTCCCAAACGGGTCTCCCTCGCCGCCTGATCGGCCCCGGTAGGTCATTCAAACGCCTCAGGTGTGCGCGGTGTCATACCAGCGCACGTTCACCTTGAGGCTTTCAATGAAACGTCTGTTGCTCGCCGCTGCCCTGACCGGCATTGCCGCGACCGGTGCAAATGCGCAGGGAATTGTCGGACGTCGCGAGTCGACCTTCAACATCAGCGAGAAGATCAGCAGCGGCGGCTGGCTGCGGCTCGCTTCGCCAAACGGCGACATCACGATCTCCGAAGGTAGTGGCGACAAGATCGAGATTCGGGCGGAAAAGGTCATACGACGCGGATCGGTCGAGGATGTCGGCTTCGTCATACATCGCAGTTCGGATGAGCTTGTGGTGTGCGCCGTATATGAGGACGAAGACGAGTGCGACGAGGACGGCAGCTATCACTCGAACCGAGATGGATGGCGGCGATGGCGGAATGGCGGACAGCCGCGCGTGAATTTTTCCGTGCGCATTCCAGCCGGCGTTCGGGTCAAGGCGGGCAGCGGCAACGGGGACGTGAGCATTACGGGTGGCGGGAATGAAGTCACTGCGTCCACCGGCAACGGACGAGTGAACGTCTCGGGTACCAGTGGAGAGGTGAACGCCTCCACCGGGAATGGGCGGGTGACCGTGGAGGGCGCCAAGGGTCCGGTGAGCGCGTCCACTGGGAACGGCGACGTGCGGGTCACCACCTCGTTAGGCCCAGTGACCGCATCGTCAGGGAACGGTGACATCGAGGTCGCCATGGACCGGTTGGAGTCGTCCCGAACCATGCAGTTCTCGACCGGCAATGGGAGGATCATCGTTACGGTACCGGAGGATTTCGGTGCTGAGCTGGATGGGAATACCGGAAGTGGCTCCATCTCGAGTGATTTTCCAATCCAGGTCCGAGGCCGCCTGAACCCAACGCGCATTCGCGGCACGATCGGCAAGGGGGGTGGTCGCCTGGTGATGAGTTCAGGCAACGGCAACCTGGAGATCCGGAAGCGCGCATAGCACCATCGCAAGATTCACACGCCGCCCACTGCCCTGCGGTGGGCGGCTTTGTTTTTCAGAGCGCCGTTTCGGCGATTGGACAGGTGCGGTAGGTTCCACGCTGTCCATTCGACCTGATGACGATGCGCTCACTCCTGTCTCGTTCCCTGCTTGTTGTTTCGGCAGCCTCCACGGCAACTGTCTCGCACCTCGGCGCCCAGACCGGGGAGGCAGCGGCGGCACGCGCTTCGGCGCGGACGTATCGGCAGCAGCATGAGGCAGCGATACTGCGTGAGTATCGCGATTTGCTTTCGATGCCTAACGTGGCGTCCGACTTGCCCAACATCCGTCGCAACGCGGCCTTCCTACTGGAGATGCTGAGGCGGCGAGGGGCGACTGCCCGGCTCCTTGAATTGGCAGATGCTCCGCCCGCGGTCTTTGGCGAAATCAAGACGCCGGGCGCCACCCGAACACTGGTGCTGTACGCGCATTACGACGGTCAGCCGGTCGTTCCCTCGCAGTGGGCCGGCGCGCCCTTCACTCCCATCATGCGCGACAAGGCGCTGTATCAGGGTGGCAAGGAAATTCCATTCCCCAACGACGGCGATCGCACGAACGGGGACTGGCGCATCTACGGTCGGTCGGCCAGCGACGACAAGCTGTCCATCATCACCATGCTCAGCGCGCTGGACGCCATGAAGGCTGGCGGCCACGCCGCCTCCGTCAACCTCAAGTTCTTCTTTGAGGGAGAGGAAGAAGCGGGTTCGGGCCACCTCAAGGCGATTCTCGAGCGATACCGTGACGTGCTGGCCGGCGAGGCGTGGATCTTCTGCGATGGACTCGTGCACCAGAGCGGCACGCCGCAGGTGATCTACGGCCTGCGTGGGGTCACGGGATTGGAGCTGACGGTGTATGGCCCCACCCGGCCGCTACATAGTGGTCACTACGGTAACTGGGCTCCCAACCCGGGAGTCATGATCGCGAACCTCATCGCGTCTATGCGCGACGATGACGGCCACATCAAGATCGCCGGCTTCTACGACGATGTCCGCCCGATTTCTGATGTCGAGCGCAAGGCCATCGCCGAGTTGCCCCCGGTCGACTCGGCGCTCCGTGCCTCACTCGGGTTGGCGCGTACCGAAGCCGGAAACGCGCCACTCGCTGAACGCATCATGGTGCCGGCCCTGAACGTGCGAGGTATACGCGTTGGTGGGGTGCAGGAGAGTGGCGCGAACGTGATTTCGACCGAGGCGTTCGCGTCTTTCGATTTCCGGCTCGTGCCAGCACAGACACCCGAGCGTGTGCGCGAGCTCGTAGAACGACACATCGCCGCTCAGGGGTACTTCATCGCGCACGACAGCGTGGACCTGGCCACGCGACTCGCTCATCCCCGAATCGCGCGCCTCCAGTGGGAGAGTGGGTACCCCGCGCAACGCACTCCGTTGGACGATCCCTTCGGCAATGCCGTGGCCACCGCTGCGTCGGCTGGTGCACCCGGCTCGTTGGTGAGCGCGCCAACGCTGGGCGGCAGCGGGCCGAGCTACTTGTTCACCGCAGTCCTCGGCGTTCCCGTGGTGACCCTGTCGATAGCGAATTTCGACAACAACCAGCATGCGGCCAACGAAAACCTGCGCCTGCAGAACCTGTGGGATGGTATTGAGCTGTACGCTGCCCTGATGACGGGGATCGGGCGCGCGTGGACCACACGAGTCGTGCCGTAAGTCGCTACTCGTCCCCGGCACCCACGATCCGGCGCAGCCAGGCTACGCCTAACGTCGACCCGACGATGACGAGTGCGCCCACCCACGTCCAGCCGCTTGGGCGTTCATGCAGGATCATCGCTCCCCAGAGGACCGCGAACACGATCTGCAGGTAGCCCACCGTGGTGGCTCGCGCCGTGCGTTCGAGCTGAAGACCCCTGGTCAGGAACGTCTGGGCCGTTTGCGTGGTGACGCCGATGCCCAACAACAGCAGCCACTCCCGAGCGGTTGGCGTCACCCAGTTCGAGGCCGCGAAGGGAACACTGATCGGAATCGTCATCAGCGGGAGGTACAGCACGATCACCTCGGCGCGTTCTGTCGTCATGCGACGAATGGTGGCGTATGCCGTCCCCGAACAGAACGCGCCCAGCAATGCGATGCCCACATGGCGTGGATCGAGTGACGCCACCTGCGAGGGAAAGAGGAACGCCGGACGCGCGATCAGCACGACCCCAATGAGCGACGCCGACAGCGCCAACAGATCGCTGGAATGTACGCGCTCCCCGAACACATACGCGGCCACCAGTGAGGCGAAGACGGGATTCGTGTACTGAATGAGGGTCGCCTCGCCGAGTGGCAGGTGCGTGAGGGAGAAGAAGAAGCAGGAAAGTGCAGTGGCCCCGAGCAGGCCACGCACGAGGAGCAATCGGCGATTGATTCCGAGCACCGGTGAGATCCCGGCGCGCTTTGCGACAATGAAGCTGAGGGCAAGCGTGATGAATCCGCGGGCCAGCACGATCTCCATCGACGGGATGCGCTCGCCAGCGATACGCACCAGCAGACTCATGACCGAGAACCAGAAGGCTCCCATCGCCATGTACTGCAGCCCTCGGGGGATGGCGGCCGGTCGCGTCATTCCGGGGTGCTGCACCTCGAGGGGTTCGGCGGCGCTCTCATGGGGCGCGCAGTGGCTCGTCTCGATCGACGGGGCGCGCCGGGCCGGTGATCGCGTCGATGGCGGGCAGATCCACCTGTGGAGACGCAGCGCCAAGGTCCTTGAAGCGTCGCGCCGACGCGAGCACTCGTCGCTCCATCGTGGTGGCCGCACTGTTGTAGGCGTCGGTGGCGCGTCGCAACCCGTCGCCCACCGCCAACACTTGCGTCGCGAGGACTGCCATGCGGTCGTGAAGCTCGCGACCCAACGCGCTGATCTCGGCGGCGTTATGCGCCAGTGCATCTTGGCGCCAGCCGTAGGCGACCGACTTCAGGAGCGCGATGAGAGTGGTCGGCGTAGCGAGCACAACGCCGTCGGCCAGGCCAGCCTCCATGAGGGACGGATCGGCGTGCAGCGCCGCGGAAAAGAACGCCTCACCGGGAAGGAACAGGACGACGAATTCCGGTGAACGTTCGAACTGCTGCCAGTACTGCTTACGAGCGAGGGCCGTGATGTGAGCGCGCACGTGTCGCGCGTGCAACCGTAGCAGGGCCATGCGCCGACTCTCATCCTCCTCTCCGACGGCGTCCAGGTAGGCTCCGAGCGGGGCCTTGGCGTCGACCACGATGGTGCGCTGCTCTGGCAGCCTGACGATGAGGTCTGGGCGTTGCCGTCGTTCCTCGTCCTCCACGGTCTCCTGCACGACAAAATCGCAGTGTTCGAGCATCCCCGCCAGCTCGCACACGCGACGGAGTTGCATCTCGCCCCAGGCGCCACGCACGGCGGGTGCTCGCAAGGCTTGGGCAAGGTGCTGCGTTTCATCACGCAGTTGCTCGTTGGATTGTACGACGTCGTGCAGTCGCTGGGTCAGCTGTCCCATATGCCGCGCCCGTTCGCGTTCGAGTTCGCTGACCTTTTCATCGTACCGGGTGATTCCGTCGCGAATGGGTTCTACGAGCAATGCGATTGCGCGTTCTCGTTCGGCCAACGACGCCTGCGCGTGCGTGGTGGATCGTTCCAGTTCGGCTCGTGCCATCTGGAGAAAGATCTCCCCATTCTGACGCAGGGCATCGACACCCAGGGATGCGAAGGCGTCGCGGAGGTGCTGCCGATCTTGCACGAGCGCCTCGGCGCGGGCCGCCGCGGCGTCGCGCTCGGCACGCAGTCGCGCGCGTGGTGATGCCATGAGGACCCAGGTGACCACCACGCCGGCGAGGAAGGCGCCGCCTGCGATTAGCAGCTCAAACTCACTCACCAGCCGCTCCGGAATCGGTCGTCACGCCGCCGCGCAGCACGTGGTCCATGCGTACGTGCGTAGCGCCCTTGGAACGCAGTACTTCATAGTGATCGCGCCGTGCCGATTCTGCCGCCTGACGGATCGTTTCGGTGGGCACGCCATATCGGTGCAGTACACGACCGAAGATCTCCAGGGAGGTCTCGAATTCCTCAGGAACCACTTCGTTGGCCCCCAATGCGCTCAGTTCCTCGATCTCGGCGACATAACGTGTACGGGCGACGATGTGCACGGCAGGGTTGAGGTGACGGGCCATGGCCACTCCGCGGCGCTCATCCGCGAGCGAGGCGATGGCAAAGACCACCACGCGTGCCTGGTGAATCCCCACCCGCTCCAGCACTTCGGCCCGCGTGCCATCACCAAAGATGATCGGTTCGCGCTCCAACCGTGCCCGTCGCACCACTTGGCCGTTGGATTCCAGGACAGCGTACTCTATTCCCGAGCGACGCAGCGCGCGGGCGAGGTTCTGTCCATTGAGCCCATAGCCGACGATGATGACGTGGCCGGTGAGTGGTTTGACGATTCGTGCCTCGCGCGTGGCAAACTCCATCGTGGCCGCCGTTCGGTTTTGCAGCAGGTACTCGGCGAGTGCGGGCGCCGAAGCTACAGCAAAAGGCGCCACCAGCATGGTGAGGATAGCCGCGCCCAGGAAGAGCTGGTACTCGTCTCCATTCAGGAGCCCGATGGCGGCCGACATGCTCGCCAGCACAAACGAGAATTCACCGATCTGCGCCAGCCCAACGCCGGCGACGATACCAACGCGGGACGACCGTCGAACCATTCGCACAACGGCGAAGCCTACCACCGCTTTCATGAGCATGATCGAGATGGCCGCTCCCAGCACCAACCATATGTGGGACATGACGTAGTGCAGGTCCAGCAACATGCCGACGGACGTGAAGAAGATGCCCGAGAAGGTATCGCGGAATGGCAGCACGTCCGTGAGCGCCTGCAACCCGTACTCAGACTCGGCGATGACCAGACCGGCGAGGAAGGCGCCTAACGCGAGTGACAGGCCAAAGATGGACGTCACCCATGCCGCGCCCAACCCGATGGCCAGGATGACCAGCGTGAAGATCTCGTTGTTCCTTTGCTCCACAACGCGGGCGAGGGCCTTGGGTATGAGGAATCTCCCCACGAGCAGCAGACCGGCAGTGACGGCCAGGGTGACGCCGATGGCGCGGAGCGCAGCTCCGGCGCCGTGCTCCGTTCCCGCCAGTAGCGGGAGCAACACCATCAACGGCACCACGCAGAGATCCTGGAAGAGCAGGATGGCAACGACCACACGGCCATGGGCCGCATCGAGTTCGCCGCGGTCGGCGTACACCTTGAGCACGATGGCCGTTGACGAGAGGGCGACCAGTGCACCGAAGAGGATCGCGCGGTTGGCGTTGATCCCCAGCGCGACTTCGATGCCGGCGACGATACCCACCGTGGCCACGAGTTGCACGGCGCCACCACGTAGGACGAGTCGTCCAAGCCGGATGATGCGCGACAGGGAAAGCTCCAATCCCACGGCAAAGAGCAGGAGAATGGAGCCTACCTGAGCGAGCGTGTTCACGGAGTTCACTTCTCGCACGAGGCCCAACGCGTGTGGCCCAATCGCGATCCCGGTGAGCAGGAACCCGACCAGGGTGGGCACTTTCAGGCGATTGGTCAGCATGACGACCGGAATGGCGATCGCCACCAGCAGCACGAGGTCGCGGAGAAGGGGGATATTCTGCTGCATGCGCGTAAGCTCGTGCGATACCTGTTGAACGACAAGCGGGCAACTGCCGTTAGGCTTGCCCGGTGTCTCCGCAGGGCGCCTGGTGAAGGGGGGCCACGTTGGGCACGATCAGCGAAGCGCCGTCAGGGCCTTCTCGGCGTTGGTGAGGTCCACCTGCACGGCGCGGAGCACTGCCACCTGGGCCCGAGTCGGCGGCGAGAGAGACCCCTGCTGCGCTCCGGCCCCATTGAAGTCCGCCGCCAGCCCGTAGGTGCGCGCGTACAGTGCACGCGGCCCGATTCGCAGGGTACGGTCCAACGCCGTGAGGTCCACCAGCCGCTTTTCGGCAAGGGCGCGAGCCGTCGAGCCTTCAGGCGCAGCATCGCGCGCGGCGAGCGCCGCGGCCCGAAGTTGCCTGGCCTCCCCGATCATCGAAGTGATGTGCTCTTGATAGGAGCGGACGCGAAGCAAGAATGATTCACGCTGGCGGTGTTGCGCGAGCGTGACCGGAAGCAATGGATCTCCCGTGACCGCCACCGAGGATGTGATGGTAGTTCCATCCGCCGTGAGTCTTACCGAATAGCTTCCCGGTGACACGAAGGGCCCGCGATCCCCGATGTCGTGTGGTGGACGCGGGAGGGACAGACGCGCGACCTCGCTGGTGTCAGGGTCACTGGGCGGTGGCGTATGGCGAAGGTCCCAATTGACGCGCCCCAGACCGGCGCGTGCCGACAGTGCGATCTCGCGCACCAATCGGCCGTCTGCCCCCACAATCGTGAGAGAGGCTTGGCGCACGTTAGGCGGCAATCGATAGGTGATGATCGCGCCCTCGACGGGATTTGGCGCGTTGAAGGCACTCGCGCCCAGGTAGGAGTAGTCTTGCCAGTATTGTTGAAGACTGGCCGCGCGACTGGGGAAGATCTGCAGGCCCGTGCTGGGGTCCTGGGCAATCGCCGACAGGACACTGGCATCGTCCAGGATCCACACGGCGCGACCGTGTGTGCCCAGGATCAGGTCCTTGGTCCGCGGATGGACGAGGATGTCATCGTAGCGAGTGGTGGGCAGGTTGGAACGAAATGGCGACCAGCTCTGAGCACTGTCCAGTGAGACGTAGAGCTGGCGTTCCGTACCGGCGAACACGACGGCGGGATTGCCTGGATACTCATGCAGGGAACGAACGACATGTCCTTCCCCGATGCCCGTGCTGACTCGCGTCCACGTGCGGCCGAAGTCCGCTGTGCGAAAGATGTACGACGAGAAGTCACCGCTGCGATGCCCATCGAGGGCGACGAGAGCGGTGCTGCGGCTCGCGCCGGAAGCCACCACGCGGCTCACGAGCGTTCCGCGCGGTACACCGGATATGGCGGCGGACACTTCGTTCCACGTGCTGCCTCCGTCGCGGGACACCTGTACGTTCCCGTCATCCGACCCGACCCACAGCACGCGCCGATCGAGTGGCGACTCGGCGATGGTGGTGAGTTCGCTGTAGGAGCTTTCGCCGTCGTGCTGGGAGAGTCGTACCTCGCGCCCCGGTACCCCCATGATCGTCAGGGAATCGCGTTGTATCTGACGGGTAAGGTCCTTGGTCTGTGTCCAGGTGTTTGCTCGGTCCCGCGTAATGAAGAGTCGATTCCCTCCCAGGTAAAACGTGCCGGGGGTGTGACGCGAGGCAAGCATGGGCGCGGTCCAGTCGAACCGGTATGCGGAGTCACCTGGAGCAGGTCGCGGCTGGATGTCGTGGCGATTTCCGGTGGTGGGATCGAAGCGCGTGACCGACCCGTTCTGGCCCGACGTGTAAATGACGCGGGCGTCGAACGGGTCGGGTTGTTGCTGCATACCGTCCCCGAACCCGATCTCCTGCCAGTCGCCATTCAGGATGCCTAACCAGTGGCGTGTGCGGCTGGGGCCCATCCACGAGTGATTGTCCTGCAGGCCAATGTAGATCCAATAGGGGTCACGGAGGTCCGCGCCGAGACCGTAGACCTGGGCGATCGGCAGGTTGCTGAATCGTGCGAATGTCTCGCCCAGATCGAACGATTCTCCGAGTCCGCCATCGCCCGCGAGGTAGAAGTGCCGCGGATTTCGCGGGTCGATCCATAGCGCGTGGTAGTCAGAGTGCAGGCCGACGTCGTAGGTCGGGGCGGTGGGCATCTGTCGCCACTTCTTGCCGCCGTCCTCGGATTTCAGGAGCGGTTCGGCGAGTATCCATACGCGCTGGTCGTTTGTGGGGTCGATGTAGATGTGCGAGTAGTACATCGGCCGCGGGTTGATCGGACTGACTCGCGTCCATGTTTCGCCGCCGTCTTCTGACCGATAGGTACCGGCGCTCGTGGCATGCTCGATGGTGGCCATGACAACTCGCCCGTTGGTGGCGGCGATCGCGAGCCCGATGCGACCGATATCTCCAGTCGGAATTCCGTTCGTGAGGCGGCGCCAAGTAGCTCCTCCGTCGGCCGACTTGTAAATGCCGGAGCCTGGACCACCGCCGTTGAATCCCCACGGGGTGCGAAGGCGCTGGTATGTTGCCGCGAGCAGGGTGTTGGGGTCCCTCGGGTCCATCACGAGGTCCACGGCGCCCGTGAGCGAGTCGATGGCGAGCGATTTGGTCCAGGTGCGCCCGCCATCGGTGGTCTTGTACACGCCGCGATCCTCACTGGGGGCCCACAGGTTCCCCATCGCCGCGACGTAGGCGACGCCATGGTCCGTCGGGTGCAACACAATTCGTCCAATGTGACGGGTGGCCGCGAGTCCGAGGTGTTGCCACGTTTGCCCACCATCTGCCGACCGGTACACCCCGTTCCCCCACGACGTCGACTGGCGGTTGTTCTGTTCGCCAGTGCCCGCCCACACGATCTGCGGGTTCGCGGAAAAGATTGCCAAGTCGCCGAAGGTGTTGGCCTCCTGACGTTCGAAGATGGGCGTCCATGTGATTCCGTGGTTCACCGACTTCCAGATTCCGCCGGAGGCCGTGGCGACGTACACAATGGAGGGGTCGGTTCGAACCGCCTCGACGTCGTGAATGCGTCCGCCTAACGCCGCAGGGCCTATGTTCCGGAAGGACAAGGCGTCGAACGGTTCCTGGGCAGTGACGGAGGTGTTGGCCGCAAGGAGGGCCGTGCCCAGGAAGGCGTAGAATGGTCGCATGGATCGCCGGCGCCGCATGGTGGGAGCTCGCGGGGCGGTCTGACGAGATATGAGCCCGACCCGCGGAGCGCCGGTGATGAGCGCTCGCGCGCGAATGTACGCGAGGCTAGGTGCGACGGCTATGCGTCTGCACGACGCGAGCTACCGGATTTCGAACGTGTTCGAGTAATCGACGAAGGTGGTCCCGCTTCCGTCGGAATTGGTGTGGTACTGGACGCGAATGCGCGCCTGCCCGCGAAAGGCGCCGACGTCCGACATGGAGATCAGGCGATAGGTCTTGCCCGGAATAAGCGTGACATAGCGCGTCCCCTCGATCATGACCGAGGTGGTGACGGACGACCAGGTCCCCGGGTTCGATTCCGCCTCAACGATCGCGTCAGATCCCGATGAGGTGTACAGGGGATCCTGTTCGATGGCCGAGTTGAACGCATCGCCGACGTTCGCGAATACCGCTACCTGGCTCGTGTTGCGAATGGTCGCTTCGAATCCAGTGGTGCGAAACGCTGCCGCCGACACCACGGTTGGCGCCTGAATGGAGAGGTTGCCGCTTGCGTTGAGGGGGGCGGCCATGTCGTTGCCGCATGCGGCGACGAGCGTGGTCGCCATGCCCGCAATCAATCCTCTGACGAATTTCACTTCCATCGAAGGCTCCAGTGAGGGGCAGGCGACGCGTCGCCGGCGAGCTGGCGGAGAAGGCCCGAACGGAGCGCCTCCTCTACGCTTACGACACGTTTGCGACGGCGGACCCCCGACAGAACGTCGTCCCTACGTGTTCGGCCTGTCCCTGTCCGCGCGAAAGTGTTCCGTGATCGCATCGGAGACCACCGCCACACAGCGCACCCCGATCGGCGCCGACAACCCGCGCGCGTCGCCGAGGATTCCATTCGGCGCGATGCTCTTGAGTCCATCGCGAAGAATCCTGGCGACGACGCCCGCCGTATCCGTCGTCATGTGCCCTGGCTCGGCGCGATCTGTATGCACGTACTCGGGAAAGAGGGAGAGCATGATCGAGGATTCGGCGATGTCGGCATGGCCACCGACATGCGCCACCTCTCCGCCAGCATCACCAACTGCGGTTCTCCAGAAATCGATCATGCCAATCAGGTCGGTATAGGCGCCGATCCGGCAGCTCGAACCCGCGGCAGCCTGCAGCCGCGGAAGCATGTCGCGCACTGGAGCGAAGTTCCCGCCGTGCGATGGGATGATCCCCACGTAGGTGAAACCGTGCCGGGCCAGGCTCACGCAGTAATCGGTGCAGATGGCCTCCAGCGTCTCCTGCCGTATACTGAGGGTCCCGGGGAACGCCATGTGGTGCTCGCTACACCCAACGCGAACCGTGGGCGCTACGAGCGCGCGTCCCAATTTGCGCGCCACTTCGCCGGCGAGCGCTGTGCCGTGTTCGGCGTCCATGAACATTGGAAGGTGTGGCCCATGCTGTTCCACTGCGCCACAAGCGAACACCGCTGACGTGATGCCCGAATTCAGGGCGTCCTCGACTTCGGTGTACGTCATGCGTTCGAGAATCGGAAATCCGCTCATGTGTCTCCCGAAAGTCCGGCATTGCCAGGCGGTCGCGGGGCTCCTGCGACGCCTCGTGTCCGTCGGAGCAGAAGGTAGCCGACGACACCGGAAACGCACGAGCCTCCGATAATCCCGAACTTCGCCGCATCCAACTGCTGGGATTCACCAAAGGCGAGCCCCGCGACAAAGAGCGACATCGTAAACCCGATTCCACCTATCCACGCCACGCCATGGAGCATGCGAAGCGTCACGTTGGCTGGGAGCGCGGCCCAATCGGCGCGTACACCCAGCCACGCGAAGAGTGTGATCCCGATCGGCTTCCCGAGCACGAGGCCAGCCAATACACCCAGCGTGATGGGGCTGCCCGCCAACTGCCCAAGCCCACCCAGCCGAACGCCAGCATTGGCCAGCGCGAAGACGGGCATGATCCCGAACGCGACGATTCCATGCAGTGCATGCTCCAGCCGCAACAGCGGTCCTTGCACCTCGGTACTTGCCACGTCCAGTGCGTGGATGGCTTCCTGTTGCCCCTTGCTGGTGAGCACGAGCCGGTCTCCATTTTCCGTGGCATCGAATTCATCCAGAAGCCTACGCGCGCGCATCGAGTAATCGGTGGCATTGATGTGCGTGCGCGCGGGAACCGTGAGCGCCACCAACACACCGGCGATGGTGGCGTGCAGTCCCGAACTCATCAGGGCCAGCCACAACAACATACCAAGCAGGAGATACGGAGTCAGGCTCTGTACACCTCGCAGATTCAAGATGATCAGGCCCGACAGGATCAACGCGGCAATGCCTAACGCCGCCAAGGAGATGGTAGCGGTGTAGAATAACGCGATCACCAGGACGGCACCCATGTCGTCGACAATCGCGAACGCGCTCAGAAACACCTTGAGTCCCACGGGCACGCGCGGACCAAGCAGCGTGAGAACGCCAAGGGCAAACGCAATGTCGGTGGCCATGGGAATTCCCCAGCCGGCCGCCCCCTCGCCCCGCCCGTTCACGAGGAAGTAGCAGAAGGCCGGGACGATCATGCCTCCAACCGCGGCAATGATCGGCAGCGCTGCCTGACGAGCGGTCGCCAGCTCACCTACCAGGAGCTCTCGCTTGATCTCTAAGCCAACGAGGAGGAAGAAGACGGCCATGAGACCGTCGTTGATCCAATGATGCAACGATTGTGAGAGCGGCGCGGAACGCGGGCCGATGGTAAAGACGGTCTCCCACAGATGAAAATAAGAATCCCCCCACGGCGAGTTGGCCCAGCCGATCGCGACCACCGCACACGCGAGCAGCACGAATCCGCCCAGCGCCCCAGTGCGCGCGAATTCCTGAAAGGGGAGCAGGGCCCGGTGGAGGAGATGTGCTTTGCCAGTGCTTGGTGTGGCAGGCATTCTGGCAACGTACGCGCGCGCCAGCCGTCCGACAACGAGGTCAGCGCCCAGCCGCGTCAGCAGCCGCGTCAGCAGCCGCGCTTCTTTCGCTTGGCCACGAGGTCCTTCGCGGTGGGCTTTTCACGCACCGGGTTCGTGGGCATGGGAACGATGCTCGTCGGCGCGGCGGCGCGATGCGGCTCGCCTCCGAAGTACTTACTCAGCTCGACGGCTCGTTCGTATTCCGCCTTTGCCGAGTCCGTGGGATTGGAGTCGAGCGTTGGGTTCATGATCGCTTCTTCCCAGTCCAGGATGCCACCGCGTAAGAAATAGGCGTTGTGCACACCCGCCAGCTGCAAAAACACCCACCCCTGTGCGGCGTGGGCCCCACCTTCGGAGTACAGCACCACGGTTTCGTTCGACGCGAAACGGGTGGACGGGAGTTGCTCAATCGCGATGCGCTCCGCCGTGGGAATGTGGAAATCGTCGTACTCGGCGGCTGGCCGCAGATCGATCACCCGCAAGCCGGGCTTTTGACCACGGATCCACTCCGCCAGCTGCAACGCGTCCACGTGATCGGCCTCGGTCTCCACGGCGTGGGCGAGCCGTGTGACTTCCGTTGGCATCGCCCGTGGCTGTGGCGACCCGGCAACGAGCGCCCCGGCGCCCAGTAATGCGGCGATTGACGCCAGTATCATGCGTGTCTGCATACGGTCACGCGGACGGTGTCTGAGATTGCGCTCGGCGTTCAAGGCGCTCGGCCGCTCCGAACATCGCTAGCGCCAAGGCCGTGATGACAAAAACAACGAAGCCGTACGGGACGCCTAACTGGTCGGCGAGGGTTACACTCCCGCGCGCCGTGCTCTCATAGAAGGACTGCAGCCATCGAAATGTGAATCCGACGCCGAAGACGCCAGCGAACATTCCAACCACCACCATCCAGCCATCGCGTCGTCCAGTCGCCGCCGCGACGCAGGACGTGCCCGGACACAGGCCCCCGATGACGAACCCGCCGCCGAAGATCAGCCCGCCGACTAGCTGCGGCGCGAGGTAGGTCTCGGGCACGTAGACTTGGGACAGGTCCAAGAGTCCGAATCGGGAGAGCCAGAACACGCCCAACATGGCGGTGACAACCGCCGAGAACATGACCTTCAGCACCGTCATGTCGCGCAGGTAGAACTGTGCCGCCAGCTTTCGTGCGTTCCCCAGGCCGGCCCGTTCCAGCGCGAAGCCAAAGGCCAATCCGATCACGATGGCGACGATCAGCGAGGCCCGATCGGAGAATGCGCCGTACTCGAAGAACGGGGCCATCATTGCCAGAGTCTCCGCACGAATGGCGCGACGGCATACGCACCGAGGAACGCGGCCACCAGAAACCCCCAACTCCCAACGCTCAGCAAGGCCCCTCCCGTCAGCGCCTGGCCGCTCGTACAGCCGCGCGCGAGGACGGCGCCAACCCCCATGAGCGCCCCGCCGCCTACCGCGAAGTACAACCGGGTGCGATCGGCGATCCGCGGTCCCTTCTCCACCCCACGATGGAAGCGACCGGCCAGTCTGGCCGAAATGAAGCCGCCGAGGAACACTCCGATGATCTCAAAGACCAGCCAGTTCGTCCAAGGTCCTCCGGGTTCCGTGAGGTACCGGCCGAAGTACCCGTTGGCCTGGGCCGCGTCAGGTGCAACGATGTTGGTGACACCGGCAGCGGTGGCGGCGAATGCGCCCGACGCACCAAGTCCCCGGCCCATGACGACGAACGCCGCCAGCAACACCAGACCCAGGCCAACCCCGGCGATGTAGGGGTCGGCGTATGGCTTCGGGCGCGTGGACGGTGAGCTCATGGGCGCGGCGCGGTCTCGACTTTCGCGTTTGGCTGACGAGACCAGTCCTCGAACGAACCGTCGTAAAACCTGAACGGTTGGCCGATGAGGCGAGCGGCAAAGATCACCGACGTCGCCTGTTGGCCAATGTGACAATAGGCGACGACCGTATCGGTGGGTGCAACGCCGGCCTTGGCGAACAGACTACGAAGTACGGTGGGCGACTGGGCGAAGCTGGAGTCAGTCCACACTTCGGTGAACGGGATACTGCGAGCACCGGCGATGTGGCCCTTGAGGTGTTGCGCCATGCCACCGCCGCCGCCCACCATGACGCCATCGTAGAACCCGCGATTACGTGCGTCGACGATCGCGAAGCCCGGCGCACTGATGTGTGTATTGACGTACGCGGCGTCCACGATGAACGGCCGAATCTTGAGGGAGCTCAGTGTTCCACGCGCAGGCATGGACACATCGCCCGTTTCCAGTGGCAGGGCACCCTTCTTCCACGCATCCAGGCCGCCGTCGAGGATCGATGCGCGGTCGCCCAACCCCGCGTAGTCGAGAGTCAACAGAACACGCGTGGCCGGGGTGTAATACTGCTGGGCAGCGTACACCACGATCGCCGATCGATCCGAGATGCCTAACGCCTCGAGGCGTTGCTTCAATCCGTCTGCCGGCGGCATCTGCAGCATGGTGTGGTTCGACCCGCTGGTGTCCGACACCGAGATGTCGCCGAGCTTTACTGCCCGAGCGCCTGGGATGTGGCCGGCCGAGAACTGTTGCGGGTCGCCGACGTGCAGGATCACCAAGTCACGATCATGAAGGTGTTGCTGCAACCAGGCGACCGACACGAGCAATCGCGACGGTGGGGGCGCAACTGGCGTCGGTCGGTCGCGCGGGGTCTGGGCGGGCGAGGCGAGCAACGTGGCAATCAGGACCGCGGTTCGTAGGGTCATCACTGTTCCCCTCTCCGGTACTTGGGCGTTCGCCCGGGGACGACGTCCGACAGGCAAGTCGGGCTTCTCCTGAACATCGCCTGACGGCACCCGGCCAATCCAGCGTGCCCACTCTCCAGCCGCTAACCGCGGGTAGCGGCCAGCCACACCCGTGCCAGATTAGCGTGCATCCCTTCCCTCCAAACCCTGCGTTCGGGCCATGACACATCCTGTCCGGATTTCCCTGCTCAGCGTAGTCCTTTTCGCTACGGCCGTGGCGGCACAACGTCCCGCTCCAAAGGCCGCCCTCGCCAAGGAAGACTCGGCCAAGTCTCCATTTACCGCGGACCTGTTCGCCGGCCTGAAGGCGCGATCCATTGGACCGGCCATGACGTCGGGGCGGGTGATGTCGGTGGCGGTGCACCCGAATGACGTGGGCACCATGTACGTCGGCACGGCCTCCAGCGGCCTGTGGAAGACAACCAGCGGAGGTGCGACGTGGACACCGGTGATGGACAAAGAGGGATCGTACTCCATCGGCTGGGTCACACTCGACCCGAAGAACGCGAACGTCGTGTGGGTTGGAACTGGCGAGCGCAATTCGCAACGTTCGGTCGCGTACGGCGACGGCGTCTACAAGTCCGACGACGGTGGGCGTTCGTGGGTGAATGTCGGCCTCAAGGCGTCCGAGCATATCGGGCGCATTCTGGTGAATCCCAAGAACACCGACATCGTGTACGTGGCCGCGCAGGGACCGTTGTGGTCGCCCGGCGGTGATCGTGGGCTCTACAGGACGAGCGACGGTGGCAAGAGCTGGGAACAGGTGTTGAAGATCTCGGAGAACACGGGCGTGTCGGATGTCGTCATGGATCCGCGAGACCCCAACGTCCTCATCGCCAGCGCTTACCAGCGCCGTCGTCACTTCTTCACGCTGATCGACGGTGGACCAGAGAGCGCCATCTACCGGACGACGGACGCTGGCAAGACCTGGACGAAGGTGAACACGGGGCTCCCCAGCGAGGAACTGGGACGCATTGGCCTGGCGATATCACCGCAGCAGCCAGACGTCGTGTATGCCAATGTTGAAGCTGCGAACCGCCGCGGTGGCATGTTCCGCTCCACCGACAACGGCGTGACGTGGTCGAAGATGTCCGATTACCAGCAGGGTTCCATGTACTACGGCGACGTGTTCGCAGACCCGCACGACTTCGATCGCATTTACGTGCCGGACGTGCTGTTTCAGGTATCGGACGACGGTGGCCGAACGATGCGCCCGCTAGGGCAGCGTGCGATGCACGTCGACAACCATATCATCTGGGTGGACCCCAAGAACCCGAGCCACCTGTTGATCGGAAACGATGGTGGTCTCTACCGCTCGTACGATCGTGGCGCCACGTGGGTGTTCTTCGAGAACCTCCCATTCGCACAGTACTACGACGTGGACGTGGACTACGCGACGCCGTTCTACAACATCTACGGCGGTCTGCAGGACAACAACTCGCTGGGCATGCCGTCGCGCACACGCTCTGACCACGGGATCCTGAATCAGGACGTCTTCGTGACACAGGGTGGCGACGGGTTTGTGTCTCGCGTGGATCCCGAGGATCCGAATACGATCTACGCGGAGCTGCAACACGGGGTCATTGTCCGCGTGGACAAGCGCACGCACGAGCGTGTCGGTATCCAGCCACAGGAGGAAAAAGGTGGCGTGCCGTTGCGATGGAACTGGGACACGCCGTTCATCGTTTCGCCGCACTCCCACACGCGCCTGTACATGGCCGCACAGTTCCTCTACCGCAGCGATGACCGCGGCAACACCTGGCGGAAGGTGTCGCCAGACCTCACCCGTCAGGTCGATCGAAACACGCTGGCCGTGATGGGCAAGGTGTGGGGACCCGACGCCGTTGCCAAGAACACGTCGACGGCCCTCTACTCGAACATCTCGGCCGTCGCCGAAAGCCCAAAGAAGGAGGGGTTGCTCTGGGTTGGAACGGACGACGGCTTGATCCAGGTGAGTGAGGACGGTGGCGCCAACTGGCGAATGGTCGACGGGTTGCCGGGCGTGCCCGCAAACGCGTACGTCACCCGGATGCGCGCCAGTCAGCACGACGCGAACGTGGCGTACGCGACGTTCAGCAACCACCAGAACGGCGACTTCAAGCCCTACGCTTTTCGCACGGCGGATCTCGGGAAGACCTGGACGTCCCTCACCACGGACCTTCCGGAGCGTGGCGGAACGTTCGCCTTCGCCGAGGACCACGTGGACCCCAACCTTCTGTTCATCGGGACCGAGTACGGGGCGTACGCCAGTAAGGATCTGGGGAAGCACTGGATGAAGCTGCCGGGCGTGCCCACGATCAAGGTGGCAGATATCGTGATCCAGAAGCGAGAGGACGACCTGGTGCTAGGAACGTTCGGCCGCGGCATCTATATCGTGGACGATTATTCGCCGCTTCGCTCCTCTACAGCCGCAACGCTGGCAAAAGGCGCCGAGCTATTCCCCGCCCGGGATGCCCTGCTCTATGTGCCAACGCAGCAGTTCGGCGGGCGTGGCAAGGCATTCCAGGGAGAGATGCTGTACGCGGGAGACAATCCGCCGTACGGCGCGGTGTTCACGTACTACCTGAAGGACGGCCTCAAGACGCTCAAGCAGAAGCGCGCGGACGCCGAGAAAGCCGCGGAGAAGGCGGGTACGCCGATCCGCTACCCCACACCGGACGAACTGCGGGCCGAAGCCGCGGAGGAGGCGCCGTCGGTTCAGCTGACGGTGAAGGACTCCGCTGGGAAAGCAATCCGAATCGTGACGGGGCCAACGTCAAAGGGGCTTCAGCGCGTCTCCTGGGACCTGCGCGTGCCAGCCCACACACTCCCATCCACCCGTCCGCCATCGCCCGAGGACGAGATCTTCGACAGTGGACCGTCTGGCCCGTACGTCATGCCCGGAAAGTACAGCGTGACGCTTTCGCAACGGGTGGGAGGCGTCGTGACCGCGCTGGCCGGCCCCGTCACCTTCAACGTGCTGCTGGACCCGCAGGGCGTCCAGACACTCGCTGACCATGCCGCGCGTTGGCAGTTCCAGGAAAAGCTCCAGGACCTGCGCCGTCGCTTGTCGGCCTCGCTCGACTTGGCGAACGCCACAAACACCAAGCTGGATGCGATGAAGCGAGCCCTGGATGCCACGCCGTCGGCGCCCACGGCCCTCGCGACGCAGGTGCGCGACCTGCAGAAGCGCTTGGCCGCCATTCTCGTCGAAATTCGCGGCGATCAGGCCCTCGGCGCGCGCAGCGTGCCGACCCCCTCGTCCATCAGCGAGCGAGCCAACGGAATCAGCGGCGAGCAGGGGCGGTCACTCGGTCGACCGACAACCACGCACCAGGAGCAATTGGCGATCGCCAGCGACCTGTTCGCCGCCGAGCAGGTGAAACTCGCGCAGCTGACGGACACCGACGTGCCGGCGCTGGAGCGCGAGTTGGAACGTGCCGGCGCCCCGTACTCGAGGCGGGATTGAGCGCAGGTTATCACGATGATTCGCGATGCGTCCTCCCCCACCGTTCGCGGTTTCTGGCGTTACGTCGCGCCCAATGTCGGCCATAGCCCGCCTCCGGATGAACACGCGCAACCCTTGGGACCTTCTGAATGATGAACCGGCACAACTATCGCACCACGCTTCTCCTTGGCGCGCTACTGGGGGCCGTCCCGCAGCTTCAACTTCAGGGACAGTCGTCAGTCCCGGTCACGCAGGAACCGCGGCATCACCATGTCTTTGCCAATGCTGACCTGCGGGTCTTCGATGTGATCGTACCCGTCGGCGATACCACGCTCTTTCACCTGCACGCCAACGACTACACGTACATCACCTTTGGCGGCGCCGAGCTTGTCGCCGAGGTGATGGGGAACGCGCCCGGGCCTCTGTCGCTCAAGGACGGTGAGGTGCGGTTCTCGCGCTCGCCGCTGACACATCGGGTGTCGAACCCGTCGACTCGCCCGTTCCACAACCTCACGATTGAGCTGCTGGGGCATCGTCCGGGAGCGGAGATGGACCCCATCTCGCCAGGGGACTCCGTGGTGCTGGAGAACGACCGGGTCCGAGCCGTTCGGCGGGAGATCGCGGCAGGTGCAACGGCTACCCTGGACCACACCCATGGGCACGCGATGGACGTCTTTGTCACGGCCGGTGCTGTTGAAGAAGACGAGGATGGGGGAACCCAACCTGTTACGCCGGGGATGTTCCGATGGCGCGATGGCGGAGCACAGCGACTGTACAACGTGGGCGACCATCCGCTGGTCGTGATCACGATCTACGTGAAGTAGCGGGCGGGTTCGCCTGCAATCGCCGACCGGAGAGCACATGTCGATGCATTCCCGCACACCGTGGAAAGTAAAGCTGCGTCCCGAGCAACGCCCTGTTGTTGAGCCTGATCCGCGAGGGCAGATGCTCATCCCCACGCCGATGCTGGTGGCGCAGGAGATTCGAAAGATCAGGCGCGGAAAGCTCGCCACGCCCCAGATGATCCGTACCCGTCTGGCAAGACAGTTTGGGGCAGACTTCACCTGTCCGATGACGACAGGGATCTTCTTCAACATCGTGGCCGCCGCTAGCGACGAGATCGAGGACGAGGGAGGCCGATCGCTCGCGCCGTGGTGGCGTATTGTGGAGCCTGACGGGACGCTCAACCCCAAGCGTCCACCGGGCTCGGAGCGACACGCCAGTTTGCTTCGCGACGAGGGACACGTCCTTCGACGGAAGTCACCGTCAAGCTGGCAAGTCGTCGACGCCAAGTTGCCACGCGCCACGAAACGGGTGCACACCAAGGCCGCCAAGTGAGCCGCCGGCGCACTTGGGGATTCCTGCCGCCGCTCGTCGCTGCGTTGACAGCGTCCTGCACCGGCCAGACTGGGACTGACGCCGATGTCGTGCTTCGTAATACGCTCGTTTACACGGTCGACAGCGCGCATCTGCGAGCGGAGGCCGTGGCCGTGAAGAATGGCCGCATCGTGTTCGTTGGCTCGAGCGACAGCGTGCAAGCTTTCGTGGGCCGCGGCACGCGCGTGCTGGACCTCCCCGGCCGCATGGTGCTCCCGGGGTTTGTCGACACCCACGTGCATCCAGTGACGGGCGGCATTGAACTCGGCGAGTGCGACTTGAACGCTGCGTCAACACTGGACGACGTGAAGCGAACGATCGTCGACTGCGCAAAACGCGATCCACGCGCGACCTGGTTGCGTGGCGGCGGATTTCAACTGCCACTGTTCCCGAACGGAGCACCCACTCGACAACTACTCGACTCGCTGGTCCCCGATCGCCCGGCGTTCCTGAGCTCGGCCGACGGCCACACCGGTTGGGCGAACTCCAAGGCGTTGGCGTTAGGCGAGGTAACACGCGCCACCAAGGACCCGTTGAACGGGCGCATCGAGCGAGACGCGCAGGGAAATCCCGCAGGGACGCTCCGGGAAACGGCGAAACGGCTGGTGACGTCCAAGATGCCGGCCTACTCAGATGATGACTACCTGGCGGGACTGGAGCGCGGATTGGCCATGGCTGCGCGGTTTGGCGTCACCACGCTAAATGAAGCCAGCGCGCAAGAGTCCGAGCTGCGTGCGTATGCGCGCGCCGATTCGCTGGGCAAGCTGACGGCGCGATCGATCATCAATCTTCTCGTGGACCCTCGGCGCGGGCCCGAGCAGGTCGCCGAACTCTCGGCACTCCGAGCCAAGTACACACGCGGCTTGGTGCGACCGGTGTCCACAAAGATCTTCCTGGACGGAGTGATCGAAGGCGGAACGGCCGCGCTGTTGCAGCCATACCTGGACAGGCCAGGATATCGCGGAGAACTCAATGTTCCCCCAGAGCAGCTGGTGAAACTCGTCCATGCGCTCGATTCGGCCGATTTCAAGGTCCATGTACACGCCATTGGAGACCGGGCGATCCGAGTGGCGTTCGACGCGTTTGAGCAACAACGCCGCTTGGACGGTGGCGCGGGTCCACATCACGTGCTGGCGCACATCCAGCTGTTCGACCCGGCGGACGTTCCACGCTTCGCCGCGTTAGGCGTGGTGGCATCCTTTCAACCGCTGTGGGCCTACCGGGATTCGTACATCAAGGACCTTACCGAGCCACGCCTGGGGATGGAGCGCTCGTCCCACCAATATCCCATCGCGTCGGTCGTGAAATCGGGAGCGCTGGTTGCGGCGGGAAGCGATTGGTCTGTCTCGTCCATGAACCCGCTCGAGGCGATCCAGGTGGCGGTGACCCGTCGCGCGCTCGATGACTCGACCGGCACGCCTTGGCTCCGATCGGAGTTGGTCGACCTGGCCACCGCGATCCACATGTACACACGTGGTGGAGCTCTCGCCGAGGAGCAAGATGCGCTGACGGGGACGATTGCCGTAGGGAAGGCCGCGGACCTGATCGTGCTGACGGACGACCTGTTTTCCGTACCGACGCACCATATCAGCAAGGCGCGGGTGCTCCTCACACTGCTGAACGGTCGCGAGGTATACCGCGACAGCACGGCGCTCCCACCGCATTGACAGCAACGCATGGATAACCTTTGTCACTCCTTCGCCGGAGCGGCCATTGCGCATTCCGGCTTCGCCAGGCGTTTTCCGCGAGCGACGGCATTGGCCGTGATCGGAGCGAACATCCCGGACGTGGATGCTGCCGTGTACCTGTTTGGGACCTCCGTCCAGGGTGTCGCACTGCGA
Source organism: Gemmatimonadaceae bacterium (assembly GCA_044224875.1). Classification (GTDB taxonomy): domain Bacteria; phylum Gemmatimonadota; class Gemmatimonadetes; order Gemmatimonadales; family Gemmatimonadaceae; genus JABAQJ01. The sequence continues at coordinate 29,319 of JBGAJQ010000012.1, forward strand.
CGTGGCATGACGCATGGCATTTTCGCCATGCTGCTCTGGCCGTTGTTGTTGACAGGCATCTTCGTGCTGTGGAACAGACGAAGGACGCGTGAGGGCACTAGCCCGGCCACCGTGCGAACGATGTTGATCCTGGCGACGTTGTCGGTTTGGAGTCACCCAGCCCTCGACTGGCTGAACAACTATGGCGTGCGGTTGCTGTTGCCCTTCAGCCAGCAGTGGTTCTACGGGGACACGTTGTTCATTGTGGATCCGCCGTTGTTGGTGCTGCTTGGCGCTGGTTGGTGGCTATCCTCGCGTCGCAATCGGAGGAATGCGCCGTCGAGCACGCGACCCGCGCGGCTCGCCCTAGGGTTTGCCCTCCTCTACATCGTCTCCATGAAGGGAATGAGCGAGGTCACACGCCTGGCGGCCATCCGGACGCTAAGTCTGCAGTCAACCGGTCCGCGTGACCTGATGGTTGCCCCTCGGCCGCTGAGTTTTCTGACGCGAGACGTACTCGTGCGCTCGGACAGCGTCTACGATCTATACGCGGCGCTCTTCACCGCGGCTGGCGCACAGCTCGGCTCACGCGTTGATCGTGTGACGACTGGGCTTGGGTCGCCTATCGCAGCCGAGGCCGCGGCGACTCCCAACGGTGCGGCTTTTCTCCAGTGGTCGCGCTTTCCATACGTTGTCGCTGACAGCGCCTCCGTTTCGAGAGGTGCCTTTATTGGCGACGCGAGGTACGCACGCGGTAGTGAGGAGACCTGGGCCGGTGTGCGGGTGCCACTGGCGCGTTCCAGATGAGCAGTCATTGCGCTGGGACGCAGCCGCGGTAGCATTTGGTGCGCGCTGACCGTGTGCTTTCCCCAATCGCCCCCCTTGGATGTCCGCCCTTCCCGTCTGGCAGCAATGGGTTGTAGCCATCGTGGCAGTGGTGGCCATCGGAGAGTTGGTAAGCCGCATCGTCACGCGCATTCGAGCGCGTGCGTCAACCACGATCTATCGTTTTGACGCATCGGCTCCATCGTTAGGCCTGCGCACGCCCGGCGGACACGATCACCATCACCATGACGATGAGCCACCGCCAAACCTGCGGATGGATGATCCGAACCTGCCGCCGGCGATTGTCGATGAGAGCGGACATGCGAGGGTCATCTGTCCGTGCTGTGGATATCCGACCGCGCGTGACGAGTGGCCCGACGGTATCTGCGTCCTTTGCGATTGGCAGGATCCGGAAATGGGACGCGACGCAGCACGGGGCGACTACGCCTCGGCACTGGCGGTGGCAAAGGACAATCTCGCACAATTCGGGTCGGCCGCAGTCGATTCCTCCGTTCCTGCGCCGGTGCGTGCTGCGCAGCGCGACGAGCTACGCCGACTCTTTGACTACTTGATGACCGGCGAGCGCTCTGACGCGCGCGCAACCTGGTCGCGTATCGACGACCTCACCGCCGCATTGAGTGCGGAGTGACATTCCGATGTGCCCCACGCCGCCACGTGCCCCGCGGCAGCCACAACCCTGGAGCGATCATATGCGTGCCCTGACCGGATGTATTGTCCTGCTCATCGCTAGCGCCAGTGCTGGCGCGCAAGCAAAGGTGGCCAAGTATGTTCGTTACCTCTCGGACGGCCGTGCGCGCTACGGCATTGTGGAAGGCGAGCAGGTACGCCCGCTTCGCGCCGCTCCGTGGATCGATGCCACGCCTGACGGCGCCGCGGTGCCACTCGCGCGTCTGCACTTGTTGGCACCGGCTGAGCCGTCGAAGGTCATCGCCGTCGGGTTGAACTACCAAACACATCTCGGAGAGCGCCCTGCCGCGGCCTATCCGGGGCTTTTTGCCAAGCTCCCCACGTCGATCATCGCGACGAATGAAGACATCGTCCTGCCACCAGACGCGCAGAACGCGCACTATGAGGGAGAGATGGTCCTCGTGATCGGAAAACGAGCGACGCGAGTGTCGAAAGAGTCGGCGAAGGACTACGTGTTTGGGGTAACCGTCGGTGACGACGTTTCCGAACGCGATTGGCAAAAGAACGACTTGCAGTGGTTCCGCGCCAAGGCATCCGACACCTTTGGTCCACTCGGCCCAATGATTGTTGCCGGGCTGAACTACGATGACTTGCTGCTGCAAACTCGCCTGAACGGACAGGTGGTCCAATCACAGCGTACCAAGGACCTGATCTTCAATGTCGCCGAGATTGTGAGCTATGTAAGCCACTACGTCACCCTGATGCCTGGAGACGTGATTTACACGGGAACGTCGGGCACCACCAAGCGCATCGTGGCGGGCGACGTGGTCGAGGTGGAGCTGGAAGGTGTTGGTGTGCTGCGGAATCGGGTGACCCAGCCTGCGGGGGCCAGATGAGCGATCGCAATGGGCGCCGCCGGTTCCTTCGCTACCTGGCTGCCAGCCCACTCTTTGCCGCAGCCGGCGTGACACCGCGGGCCCTCGCACGGCTGCTCGAGATTCGAGCTGACGAAGGCGGCCCGTGGCACTCTGGCGTTGGCATCGATGGCGTCTGGCGGGAACTCGAGCAGGTTCAACAGTCGACGGTAATCACGGCGCCGGAGCAAGCGCTCAACGTGATGGACTTTGAGCCGGTCGCGCGAATGAAGCTTCCACCCGCGCACTACGGGTATGTGGCCAGTAGCGTGGACGACGACTCGATGTTGCGCGTGAACCGCGAGGGCTTTCAACGCTTCCACCTGCGACCTCGCCGGATGGTGGACATTCGGTCGGTCGATGCATCGGTGCGGGTCTTTGGCGAACGATGGCCGACGCCGATCTTCATCTGCCCAGCCGCCAGTCACCGCGCGCTGCATCCTGAAGGCGAGATCGCGGTGGCCAAGGCGGCTCGCGCCAAGAACCACCTGCAAATGCTCTCCGGTGTTTCCACGACGTCGGTGGAGGACGTCATCGCGGCACGCGGCGCACCCGTTTGGTACCAGCTGTATCCCACCGACGACATCGATGTGGGGATGGCGATTGCGCGTCGAGCGCATCGCGCGGGCAGTCCCGTGTTGATCCTGACGGTCGACCTCAATGCCGGCCGGAATGTGGAGACCCAATATCGGCTGGCCCGCGAGGACTCCCGCAATTGCAGCGAGTGCCACCGGGACGGCATGGCGTCCTACACGCGACGCAAGCCGATGTTTGATGGCCTCGACTTGTCGAAGGTCACACAGGTCGAGTTCCCGGGAATGACGTGGGAGTACATCAAGCGCATGCGCGACAACGTCCCAGGGATGAAGCTCGTGGTGAAGGGCATCACGACACGGGAGGATGCGGCTGCGGCCGTGGCGCATGGCGTCGACGGCCTGATTGTCTCGAACCACGGAGGCCGAGCAGAGGACAGTGGTCGGTCGACGATCGAGAGTCTGCCCGAGGTTCTTTCCGCCGTGCGCGGGCGTGTTCCGGTGCTGATTGACAGCGGTTTCCGCCGCGGCACGGACGTGGTGAAGGCGATGGCACTGGGCGCGGGGTCCGTCGGCATCGGCCGCCCGTATTTGTGGGGGCTGGCGGCCTTTGGCCAGCCTGGCGTGGAGATGGTGTTGACGATCCTGCGCCGCGAGACTGAACTAGTGTTTCGCCAGCTGGGAGCCACGACGCTGGCGCGTCTCACGCCAGATCGCGTCGTCTCACCGGCGGGGTCAGCCGCGGTGCGACGCTAGGGGCGCCACGCTACCGTCGACGCACTCCCTTGCGGCTCATCGTGTCGGTCTTGAACCGGCCGCGTTCGTCCATGGCCTGCAGGTTGGATTCGATGCGTTCGACGTAGCCGAGTGTTTCTACGTGGCGCCAACGTGGCACGCGCGGCGCCACCTGAGTGATGTGCTGCCAGTTGCGCACATCCAGTGACTCACGGCGGGCGACGGCCTGGGCATTGAGGATCGTACGACGCCCGGCGTTGTAACTGGCGAACATGAAATTCTCGCGACCGGCATCGACCGAGTCCGCTGCCCACAGGTTCCAAAGGGAGCGATCGTACATGATGCCCGCCCCGATGTTCATGTCGGGGTTGGCGATCGAGCGCAGCTCAGGCTGTTGCGAACGGACTTGCTTGAACGTGGACGGCATCAATTGCATCACGCCTTGCGCACCAACCCAGCTCCTGGCGTTCGGGTCCAGGTTGCTCTCGGCCATCCCCTGTGCCTTGAACAGCCGCCAATCGTAGCCCGGGCCAAAGTATCGCTTGGTGTACTTCCGGAAGGTTTCGTCGTACCGCTCGCTGTCCGCCTCTCGTTGGAGCTGTCCGTGGCTCCGCTGCGGCGTTGCGCACAGCGTGACGGCAACGCACAGACATGTCCATCCGCACGTCAACGGGCGCATCTCAGTTCAGGGACTTGGCGATGATCATAGCGACCGAAACAAAGATCGCGGCGATGAAGATGCCGACCGCGACGTTCCCCTTCCGCAACTCCTCGTTGAAGTTCACGCTGGGCGTGAGCCAGTCGATCACTCGATATGAGACGAACATCAGGACGACGCCGAGCGCGGCATACAGGAAGTTGGTGCCTATGATCGACCACTCCATGGACGGCTGCCTCCGGGCGGTGGGGAAGGACTCGTGTGCGGAGCCGGTCTGCGTTTGATCGTGGATCCCAACGGCGCGGTCCGCGGTTCTTCTGAAGTGAGTCAGCTAGGGGACAGCGAGTGCGAGCAACTCCGAACGTGTGCCGCCAGTTGCGTTCGAAACCCAAAGGGCGACGAATTGCTTGCCAGCCGACATGTACGACATCGGCGGACTCGCCACGGACCCCGGGAGGGCGATTTCGGCGATCGTGGCACCCGTTGTCTTGTCGATGGCACGCAGGATCTGTTCGCCGCCGTAACCGTCAGCTTCAAACAGCAAGGTCTTGGTCGCCAGCGTAACCGGCCGGCCAAAGCCACCCGTGCGCGGAATCGTGAGCCCGCGCAACGCCGGATGGTTCGCAATGGACGATGGCGTATTGGCGCCGGGAACCATCCACAGGTGGTGGCCGTCGTGCAGGTTGATGGCGGTCACGCGATTGTATGGCGGCTTGATGAGCGGCAACCCCGAGACCGTTGGTGGACTGCCTCCCATCTGCACCAAGTCCATGTCCGAACGCTCGGGTACATGCGCCAGCCCTAGCACGGCGGGCATGGTGTGCGTCGGTACGAACAGCACGCCGGCCTCTGGATCGTACGTTGCGTGCTCCCAGTTTACGCCACCCACAGAGCCGGGAAGGGAGAGTGTCCCTCGTGTGCCGTCAGGCGCGTTGAGTAGTGACGACGGCGTGAAGAGGGGCCCCAGTCGAAATGACTTGATGACCTCGAGCGCCTTGGTTCGCAGTTCTGGTGTGAAGTCGATCAGGTCATCTACGGTCACGCCCTGGCGATCAAACGCGGCCGGACGCGTGGGTATTGGCTGCGTCGCCGATGCATGTTCGGAGGGGATGTCACTGGCCGGCACGGCCCGCTCTTCGATCGGCCAGATCGGGTCGCCACTCACCCGATCGAACACGTAGGCAAACGACTGTTTCGTCAGCTGCACCACGATTTCTCGGGGGCGTCCGTCGACTGCAACGTCGGCCAGGATTGGTGCCGTGGGGTTATCCCAGTCCCAGATGTCGTGGTGGATGATCTGCGCGTGCCATACGCGTTTGCCCGTCCGGATATCCAGACATACCAGTGAGGTGGAGAACAGGTTGTTCCCCGGTCGGTGGCCCCCGTAATAGTCGCCGGTCGCTGCTTCGACTGGCACGTAGAGCAGGCCTCGTTTGACATCGACGGACATTGGCGCCCACGCGCCGGCGTTGCCCGTATACTCCCACGACCTCGCCTCCCATGTGTCATTGCCGAACTCACCGGGCTGCGGAATGGTGTTGAACCGCCAGATCAGTTCACCGCTGCGCGCGTCGATTGCCAGGATGCGACCCGGGACGTTGCGCCTCGACTTCGGTACTAGGCCAACCTCCAGCGCGGGGCCAACGACTACGACGTTCCCGAACACGACGGGCGGTGACGAATTGCCGATGGCGGCCGAGTCAACGTTCAGTGGCACGCCGAGTTTGAGCTTGAGATCGACGATGCCCGCGTTGCCGAACGAGGGAATTGGCTTTCCGGTGCGGGCGTCCAGCGCCACCAGCTGAAACCCGGGCGTCACGACGAAAATGCGCTCGGTCACGCCGTCGGTCCAATACGACACGCCTCGTCCGGCGCCCTTGCGTGGCGCCACCTTGAACCGGCTGTCCTCGGTCATGGACCACGTCCACTTCACGGCTCCGGATGCCGGATCGACCGCCACGACACCGCGGTTCGTACCTGACGGGAAATACATCGTATTCCGCACGACAATCGGCGTGCTCTCGTTGCGCAGCTCACGCTCAGTCGTGTCCGGACGCCATCGCCAGGCAATGGCGAGCCGTTGTACGTTCTCCCTCGTGATCTGCTGCAACGGGGCAAAGCGCGTCCCCATCAGGTCACGGTGATGGTACCGCCATTCCCCAGGCTCCTGGGCACCATCCGTCGGCCGCTGTGCACCTAACGATGCAGCTGCGGCGACGAGTGCCGCGGTCAGCATCGTTCCCATCATTCGTTGGATCATTTCTGGTCTTGCTCAGGGGCTACAACTACGGGCTTCAGGAGATCGACTTCTGCGTCGTGACCCGTTTCACGAGCCGGTACATGAACTCGACGCCGTCAAAAAACGCCTTCTGGGGAATCCGCTCGTTCATGCCGTGGGCGAACGTGTCTCCATAGAAGAAGCCGGAAACGCCGTACACCGGCGTGCCGGCATTGCGCAGGTACAACCCGTCGGTCGCACCCGTACTCATCGTCGGAATAACGGGCACACCGGGCCACATGTCCTTCGTCACCCGCTCGATCTCGCCAAACAGCTCCGCCGTAAGCGGTGAGGGTGGTGAGTTCCGCGCTTCGCCTTGCGCGGTGACGGCGACCTTGGGGTCGGCTACCGTGCGCTCGATCGCCTTCCGGATGTCCTCGGGGTTCTCGTCCGGCAGGATGCGACAATTCACGTACGCACGTGCACGTTGTGGCAGGGCGTTCATCGCATGCCCCCCTTCCAGCATGGTGGCAACACAGGTGGTTCGCAGCTGGGAGTTGTAGCGAGGATCTGTCGAAAGCGTGGCGGCCGCCGCGGCGTCGCTCGGATTCTTGACGATGGCGGCCATGGCCTTGCCCATCGGCCCCGGGGTCAGTGGCGCCGAGCGTTCGAAGTAAGCGCGCGTGATGTCATTTAAGTGCACCGGCAGATCCAACGCACCAACCTTCACGAGTGCCGCCGCCAACTGGGTGATGGCATTCTCCTTGGTCGGGACCGAGCTGTGTCCACCCGGGTTTGTCGTCTCCAGCAGGAACATCTGGAACTTCTTCTCACTGGCCTGAATGTCGTGAGAGACGTTCTTGCCTTCCTTCACCCGGCCGCCGCCCCCTTCATTGAAGGCGTACTCGGCGCGCAGGAGGTCCGGATGGTTCTTCAGCAGCCAATCCACGCCATTCGCCGCTCCCCCTTCTTCATCGGCCGTGAGCGCAACCACGATGTCGCGCTCTGGTACATATCCCTCGGCCTTCAGCCGCAACAGGATTGACATGTACATCGCCGCATCGTCCTTGTCGTCGGAGACCCCGCGACCATAGAACGTGCTGTCCTTCTCGATGAAGGTGAACGGAGGCAGGGTCCAGTCCTCGGCCTTCGCCTCGACGACGTCGATGTGTGCGAGCAGCAAGATCGGCTTCTTGGTCGCGTCCTTGCCGTGCAGGCGCGCCACCATGTTGCCCTTCCGCGGGGCGTTCTCCAGCACGACGACATCCGAGTCCGGGAAACCCGCGGCCTTGAGACGCGCCGCCATGGCCTTGGCCGCCTGGGCCGTGGAACCGGAACTCTCGGTCGTGTTGATCTCGATGAGCTCCTTGAAGATGTTGCGGGCCAACGAGTCCCACTTGGTCTTGGCCAGCGACTGCGCTGACGCAGTGATCGGCAGCAGGCACGCGGACATCGCGACGGCAGCGACTACCCGGCGGAGTTTCGATTGGTGCGCGGCGAGCGCGCGCGGCGGGATGGGAGATGCGTACATGTGACCGATGGGAAGGGATGCAGCGCGGCGTTGGGTTGGCGCGATACAGTACGTGCACGTGCCCTCAACTTACGCCGTCGAGCGCTCGCCCGCTGCTGGTTGGCCGTCGACGCGCGCCAAGCGGAGATTACTTTTCGCGTATGGGACGAACTCCTTTGAACCTACGCACGCGTTGTTTTCTTGCCGCCGCCCTGCTGCTGGCGTCGGCGAGCGCCTGCCGGCGCGAACTTGCGTCCGAGCGTGGGGCGATGACAGGGTTCCGCGGCATCTCCCTTTCGAGCCCCATTCCAAAGCCCTCGTTTGTGCTGACCGGAACGGACGGCCAGCCGTACGACTTTGGCAAGGACACACAGGGGAAGGTGGCGCTGCTGTTCTTCGGCTACACGCACTGCCCTGACGTTTGTCCATTGCACATGGCGAACATCGCGGCCGTGTTGCAGAGGCTGACGATGGAGCAACGAAACCTGGTGCGCGTCGTATTCGTGACGACCGACCCGGAACGCGACACGCCAGCGCGCCTTAAGGAATGGTTGGGCGCGATCGACCCGTCGTTCATCGGCCTCACCGGCACCAAGCTCGTTCTGGACTCCATTCAAAAGGCGTTAGGCATGCCGCCTGCCCTCAAGGAAGTTCCGGAGGGCGGCGATAGCGCCAACTATTTCATTGCCCACGCCGCGCAGGTGGTGGCCTTTGCCCGAGATGGCAATGCCTACCTCATTTATCCCAATGGCATTCGTCAGGAGGACTGGGCGCATGACCTGCCCAAGTTGATTGACGACGCCACGGGAGAGTCCATCCGAAAGGAACTGACCGCCAGCGCGTCCAACGTCGGTGCCACCACGCCACCGGAGGCACCGGTTCAGATGGCCGGCATCGTGGTTCCGGTGGCGATTATTGCCCAGCCACTCTCCCGGAGTGAGGCCTCGTTGTACCTGATCGTGCACAACGGAACGCCGCAGGACGACGAGCTCGTCGGAATTTCCACATCGGTGGCGAGCATGGCGACGCTGCATGATTCGTTTTCCGGCGGCAAGATGGCGTCGATTGCCTCGGTCCCGGTCCCCCGCGGTGGCGAATTGCGCCTGGAACCGGGCGCGAGGCACGGCATGCTCATGGGGCTCACCAAGGACCTGCGCGCCGGGGATACCGTGTTTGTCACGTTGAACCTGAAGGTCGCCGGCGCGCTGGAAGCCAGCGCGATCGTGGTGCCGTATGCGGACGTCCAGAAGACGTTCGACCAAGTGAAGCGTTAGGTGTGCCACAACCTTCCAGCCGGTAGGCGTTGATGCAGTTCTGGTGTGCCGCCAACGGCGCGGCGTGGACGTGGAACTGGCGCCCCTATCCTGGCGTCTGGCTGTTCGTGCTGCTGCTCGCGCTCGCAGTATGGCGGTGGAATCGCGCGGGAGCGCGACGTGCCTTCGTGTCGCCGTCGCCAACGCACCCCCTCTTTTATGTCGGGCTGGTCGTCCTGTGGCTGGCGCTCGACTGGCCGATCGGGGCACTCGGCGCGGGCTACCTGGCCAGCGTGCACATGCTGCAGTTCCTGCTGGTGGCCCTGGTGGCGCCACCATTGTTGCTACAGGGCGTCCAACCCAATGCCCTGGCCATGCTGGGGGGGAGTGGCTGGCGATCGCGCCTCATGACGCGCGTGACGGCCCCACTCCTGGCATTGATCCTCTTCAACGCCACGGTGCTCCTGACGCATCTTCCTGGCGTCGTAGATGGACTCATGACCTCGCAAGTTGGGTCTTTCCTGATCGATGTGTTGTGGCTGGCGGCTGGGCTCCTGTTCTGGTGGCCCGTCGTGCTCCCCTACCCAGCGCACCCGAAATTCCAGTCGCCACTCAAGATGGGATATCTGGTGCTCGGCATGATGTTCAGCCCCGTCATGTTCGGCTTGGTCGGTTTTCTCGTGTACGCATCGACGCCGCTGTACGGCGTGTTTGAGCTCGCGCCTCCGCTCCCCGGCGTCTCATCACAGGCCGACCACCAGACAGCAGGGGCGCTCATGAGTGTGGGCGGCGCCATCATTTCCTTCATCGGAATCAGTGTGATTTTCTTTCGCTGGAGCAAGGAAACCGCGTAGGTCGTCACCAGCGGCAGCCGTTTGGCTGCACGCGTGGCACCAGATCCGCTGGAATTGGAACCGGCCATAGCCGTGCGGCGCGCGGCGACGCATCATACGCCCCGTCATTCGCGCACCTCGCCTGTCCCTCGCTTTTCGTCATGTACACGGTTCGACCTGTGGGCCTCCCCCTCGCGGCCCTCTTCACGCTGTTTCACGTAGCGCAGCTACCGGCGCAAGGCGTCTTTCATGCCCGAAAGGGGCAGACGACGGCGCACATTCCTCGGCTGGATGCCACGGCCGTCATCGACGGCCGGCTCGACGAAGGGGCGTGGAATAGCGCGGCGCTGCTCACGGGGTTTTCGGCGTACCTGCCACTCGACAATCGGCCCGCTGCCGACTCGACGGAGGTGCGGCTCTGGTACACGCCCACCGACCTTTACGTCGGCATCCGCGCCTGGGAGACGCACGGTCCGGTGCACGCCACGCTCGCCGCCCGCGACAAGTCGGATAGCGACGACAACGTCCAGCTCCTGATCGATCCCTTCAATGACCGCCGCCGCGCCTTTGTCTTTGGGGTGAATCCTCTGGGCGTTCAAACTGACGGCATGCGAACCGACGGCGGGAACACACCGCAGCCGAGGGGGCAGACATTTGGCGGTAATCCTCCAGCCAACATCGACCTCAACCCCGACTTTGTGTTCGAGTCGAAGGGTCGACTCGTCAATGAGGGGTACGAGGTGGAGGTTCGTATCCCGTTCAAGAGCATTCGCTTTCAAGGCACGGATGAGCAGACGTGGGGCTTTCAGGTCCTGCGTTTCGTCCAGCACTCGGGTTATCAGCAGACCTGGACCCCGGCCAGGCGCGGCTCGGCCGCCTTCATTAACCAGTCCGGCACCCTCACGGGCATTGCCGGGTTGCGCCGGGACATGGTGGCGGAGTTCAACCCGGAGTTCACGGCTTCCCGGTCGGGTAGTGACCTCGACACCGCATATGCGTATGACGGCACTGCGGCGTTAGGTGGCAACCTGCGCTGGCGCGTGATACCCAATCTCACGTTGAACGCCACGGTACGCCCCGATTTCTCGCAGGTGGAGGCGGATGCGGCACAGATTCCGGGAGACACGCGCTTTTCCCTGTTCTTTCCGGAAAAGCGACCGTTCTTTGTGGATGGGATCGAACAATTCGACGCGCCGGCGAACCTGATCTATACCCGGCGCATCGTGCAACCGGACGGCGCGGTGAAGCTGTCGGGGAAGTTTGGCCGCACAAACGTCGCGATGTTGTCGGCACTGGACGCCAGGTCGTCATCGTCGACGGGAACGGACCGCCCGCTCTTCACACTGCTTCGGGTCAAGCGCGACATCTTCGGCAGCTCCACCGCTGGGATGACCTTTACCGACCGCCAGGAGGGTTCACACTACAACCGCGTCGGCTCACTCGACTCGCGATTGGTTTGGCGCCGAGCGTACTCGTTGAACCTGACTGGCTCCCTGAGCAGCACGCGGAACGACAGTGGGACGCACACGGCACCGCAATGGGACATTAGCGCGTCGCGCTCTGGGTATCGGTTCGGTTATCTCTACTCGTTTACCGGGTTCGACCCGCACTTCGAGGCACAGGCCGGCTTCGTCCCGCGGAATGATTTCATTCGCACGCAGTTCTATAATCGCGTGACGTTCTATGGACAACCGGGTGCCTTCGTGGAGAGCTGGTTGATCCGACAGGGTGCCGACTGGTTGTGGCTGTGGGACGGCTTTCGAAAGGGAGACGCTGTCCAGGAAACCAAGGTGCAGCTGGAGAACGTCATCAACCTGCGCGGTGGGTGGATCATCAGTGTCACACCGGTGAGCGAGGGTTTTCGCTTCGACCAACGCTCCTTTTCTGGCTATCGCGTCTTGCGGCAGCCGCGGACTGAGTTCAGTGCCCCGGACACACTCCCCTTCGCGGTCGGCGACAAGGTGCAGACGGCCGAGGCGCTGCTACGCGTGACCACTCCGCAGTATCGGTTTCTCTCTGGGCGATTCAGCTCCGTGCTCGGTCGCGACGTCAACTTCTTTGAAACCACGCCCGCGCACCGAACCGATCTCACGGCCGATATCGACTTTCGCCCTTCGGCCCAGCTTCGCGTCACCACGTCGTACCTCTACAGCGTGTACACGCGCTGGAGCGACAACTCGACATTCTCCACCGCCAACGTTCCGCGCCTCAAGGTGGAGTACCAACTCGGACGGCCCCTCTTTCTGCGCTTTGTTGGACAGTACGACAACCGCAAGCGCGACGCGCTGCGCGACTCTCGCACGGGGGAACCACTGCTGACAACGGTCAACAACACGCTGCAGCTGGCGGGAAAGTCTGCGACGCGCGATTTCCGCGCCGACTGGCTGCTGTCATTCGTGCCCAACCCCGGCACGGTGATCTTTGCCGGGTACGGCGCCTCGCTCACAGAGCCAGACGCCTTCCGATTCAGGGAGCTCCAGCGGGTGCGAGACGGCTTCTTCATCAAGCTCAGCTACCTCTTCCGCACCTGAGCGAGGCTGCGCTCAGCTCGAACCCCGCTCCGTAAACTCCCGCGACATCTGGATCACGTCGAAGTAGGACTGTATTCGTCCTTCGGTCATCGCTTTCAACAACTCTTGAATCGGCAGCAGCAACGTGGAGGAGCGCATGCCGAGCGTTGGTCCGGTGACCATCCCGCCATACCCGAAGACCGCGCGGATGAAGACCGAATTACTCGACAAGGGCATCGTTCCCACGCTGGCATAGTATCGGGTCCATGCATCAGGCGTCTGGAACAGGTACTGCTCAACGTTCGACGTGTAGAACACGGCTACGCTCGCCTGATGCTCGCGCACCCATTGTCCCACGGCGCGCACGGCCTTGTCGCCGGCAAAGTCGCCAGTAATCGGGACGATGAGATTTCGCGCCTCGAGATCCTTGAGCACGCGAAAGTTCGCTTCGTTGGCCAGGTAGCTTCGCGCAACGCCACCGCTGTCCGTGGCCACCATCAACTCAGCGTAGGTGGGCATGGCGCGCCGACCGTACGCTCCGTACGGCCCACGGCCGAAGCTGTACGTCAGGTCCGGACCGCCCAGCATGAACGCGGTGTGCACGTACTTCAGCGCGGCCAGGTCCTCGTCACTCAGCGTGAAGCCGTGGGTCTTCGTTAGGCGACTCACCAGCGACGCGTGCAACTTGTCGAAGCCGGCGCTGTCCGCGGCCACCTTTTGGTACGCCAGCAGCATGACTTCGGCAGTGCTGGCCGTATCCACATTCGCCGGCCTGGGACGGGAAAAGAGCATGGAAAGGAACTGCCCCCGGTCCTGGGCAATCTCGATCATCGCCTTGTACAGGAGATGCTGCAGCATGTTCTGCCGCCGAATGTCGATCACGAAGGCGATGGCAGGACGAAGCGACGTGATGTACGTGAAGTTTTGATCGGGCCCCACACCGACGTACACGGAGCCCGGCGGGACGAACTCCTGCAGCCGTGGGATCACGGTCTGAAAGGCAGTCTCGTTGGAGACGAAGTTGTCGGAACGGAAGTAGCCACCGGGTTCCGACATCTCCGTGACCATCTGCCAGAACGTCCTGTCGTCGAGCCGCGCTGGAATCGTCTGGGCTCGACTCGTCGAGAGCGGCGCCACGCCGAGAACCAGCAGCAGGGCGCATCGCATAGCTCCCAACCGTGACCGGGGCCTGGATGCTCGAGCCGTTTTCGTCACGTTCCCTCCGTGCCTAACGACCGGCGCCGCGTTCCGCAGATGGGCGCTTCGGGTGCCGGGCGTCTCGCAAGCTGCGGTCCGGTCGCTGCGCTGTAAAGTGCGCCTGCCCCGGCCCGGCTCGCCTTATCCCTCCGTTGGCTGACCACGCCCCCCGGCCATAACCGACTCCGCGTAGAGTATTCCCCGCGGCGTCCGCGACCCGTGCCACGACAGCAATTCCCCGTCCACAATCCGGAACCGGTCGACGGCCAAGCCGGTCTGCTCGGCCAGTTCGTCGGCGTGCCGGTCGGTGAACGGGAACGGTTCGGTGGAGAGCAGGACCAATTCGGGGTGCGCCTCCGTCAGCTCAATAGGTGTCACCACAGGATACCGCACCGGACGTTTCCCGAACACGTTCTCCCCACCAGGGAGCTTCAACATCTCGGCGACGAACGTATCATCGCTCACCGTCATCCATGGATCGCGCCAGATCAGGTACGCGTAGCGGACGCGCCGTGCCCCTGCCCTCGCGCGCACGTCCCGCGCTTGCTGCTCGATGTCGGCGGCAATGCGCTCGCCGGCCTCCGCCCGTTGCACGTTTCGGGCAATGGCACGCACCATCGCCGCGGTCTCCTCGGGTGTGCGCGGAAGCGACGCATGCACGCGTACTCCCTGCTCACGAAGGACGTCCGCATCTTCACGACGGTTCTCCTCCTCGTTCATGAAGACAAGGTCCGGCTGCAGGGCCACGATCCGATCGATCTTCGGGTTCTTTGTTCCCCCGACCCGCTCGACACGATCGACGTCGCCAGCAGGGTGAATGCAGAACCTCGTACGCCCGACCACCTGCTCCCCCACGCCAAGGTCAAAGAGAAGCTCAGTCAGGGATGGGCACAGGGAGACGAGCCGCATGCGCCTAACGAAGCAAGTCCAGCTCGGCGTTGATCAAGTCGAGCGGCACCTTCACCGTGATCGCGCGGGCTGACGGCGTCGCCCCGTCGGATGCTCCATCGTCGACTCCCGCTTCGGCACGCTCGTTCCAGGCGAAGGCTCCCCCGGCATTCAGCGGTGGCGCAATGCCTTCGCCACCCACACACACGGGCCATTGCATCACGCCGTCCCGCGCATGCACGCGCGCCACCCGAGCATGCACCAACCACGTGGACTTCTCACCGTACTCGAACTCCAGCTCGGAACCCAGATCCGGGAGCAGCTGACGGAGCCGGATCTCGCTCAGCTCCCCGTTCCGTCGTGCCGACTCGAACTGCACGCCCGACGCGTGAAAGGAAAACGGACGGCCTCCCGCCCAACCGAAGCACACGCAAATGAGGCGCTGTGCACGCGCGAGCGTTGCCCCGGAGGACACGCGAAGCATACGCCACACCGGAGACTCGACATCCGGGAGGGTCAGCAGAAGATCGAAGATGGGAGGGGCCGATGCCATTCGCGTGTATCCGATAGCGGACGGGCGGACTCCAACAGCGTCGCGCAGCTAGCCTCTGTACCCTGAATGTAGGAGCCTGATCAAGTGGTGGCACGCGGACCGCTTTACGACGTTCGGGCACCGCGTTCTATTCCGACAGTGGTCAACGGTACACATCATGCCTTCGGCACAGGATCCTGCGCGCCACGCATCGGTAGTAGCGTCATGACGATGCGCCGTTTCGTTCCACTTTGGCTGCTCTTCTGCAGCAGCCTTCTGGCGATCCCAGCTCGGGCCCAAGTTCTGGATGTGCGCACGGTGACCCCCGACGCCGCCGGACCTTCGTCGGCGTCGCTGAAGGGGGCGCAACTCGGCTTTGAGGCGTTCCGGCGCGACCACCTCCTCGACATGAGCGTGGGCCGGGGGATCAACGGAACCTGTGACGAGCAAGTCGGGCGCTTCTGCTACTGGTACGACGATCGCTCGCCGCCGCCACCGAACGATCCCGTCATCATCAAGGAGGCACGGGACAAGTTCATCGCCCGGCTGGACTCGAACGCGCGCGCATTTCCTGCCGAGCGCTGGACGTCTGGACAGTTGGTTCGGTACCTGACGGAGGCGGGCCGATTCACCGAGGCGGTGGACGCGGCCAAGCGCTGTCGTGTTGAGGGATGGTGGTGTTTCGGGTTACGCGGCTTCGCGTTTCACATGGCCGGGGACTATCTGCTGGCCGACTCGGCATACGCGCACGCGTTGGCCCTGATGCCTGAACGCGACCAGTGTGACTGGCGCGACTTGAAGTTGCTGCTGGACGACGTCCTGTTGAAGGACTACCGGGAGTTCAGCTGCGCGCGAAGTGCTGCGTTCGAGAGCCGGGTGTGGTGGTTGTCGCGACCGATGCTGTCATCGGCAGGGAACGATGCCCGCACCGAATACTACTCCCGGCTCATGTACACGAAGTTCCTGGAAGACGGGCCCAGCGTACACGCGTTTGAGTTTGACGCCGACGAACGCGAGTTGCTGCTGCGCTATGGCTGGCCACGGACGTGGACGCGGGAGGGTTCGGCGATTGGCCCATTCGGCGCACGTGGGAATATCACGGGCCATGAGCCGACGCCGGCGCACCCCATGTTGCCCATGGCAACGTCCGTGCGGAACCCCGCCCTCTCCGATTCGTTAGGCTGGCGAGGGAAGGGCCTGCCCGGTGTGCGGGCGAGGTATCATGCCGACTATGCGCGGCGCCTGCTGGCCCTGCCGCATCAAGCCGCGTTGTTTCGTCGCGGTGACACGGCACAAGTTGTGCTCGCCTACGACGTCGGCGATGACACGGCGTTCACATCGGCAGCCACGTCCAAGCACCTGACGGCGGCGTTGGTGCTGACGAGGGGCGAGGAGCGGGATGCGACCATCGTGCGGCTGGACGCCGCGCAAACCACCGGCGTGCTGGTCGCGCGTGCGCCCTGGGGACCTACACTCATCAGCGCCGAGGTGGCGGCACCCGACGCCCATGTGCTGTCGCGGGCGCGATACGGTTTGCGGGCGTCCGACATGCCGGGTGCGCGCGTGCAGGTGTCGGATCTCTTGCTGTTCGATCCGTATCAGGACATGCCGAACCGCCTGGAAGACGTGGTGCCACACGCACGTTCCAGTGTGTCCCTCAAGGCGGACACCAAGGTCGGGATCTACTGGGAGACGTACAACACGCGGCCCACGGGTGAGGGCATGCAGGTTTCCATCACCGTGGCCCCAGAAGAACAGGAAGGGGGCAATTGGCTGCGCAAGGGTCTCACGGCCTTGCGCCTGGTCCGCGAGGCGAAACCGATCTCCGTAGGAATGCGCGATGTGTCGGCACGCGGTCTCGGGTATACCCCCCGTTCCGTGGTCGTGGACCTGGCCACGTTAAAGCCTGGTCGCTATGCGTTGGAGCTGGAAGTCACCGCCGACGGCACGATTCCCGTGCGCTCATCCCGGATCATCAACATCGTGCGCTAAGGCGAGGTGCGCTGGCGATTGCGGGATGCGTTGCTGGCGCCGACGGCCAGAGACATCGACCACGACAGGCGCCGGACATCCAGCTCACGCGCACCGCGCGCCCCCGGTCACGGCAAGGGCAATCTCACGAATCGCGGACGGTAGATGTCGGCGAACTGGAAGTGCTCGGCAAAGACCGTGGTGTTGACGTGATACGAGATGAGCAACTCACCAGGCTGCGACAGGTGCGGGTGCGCCTTCGCTCCATAGACGAGGATGTTCGGCGTGAGTGTGATCTCGGGACAATGCCAGATGGGGATCGGGGCATCCCACGGCCCTACCGGCGACGCCCCGTAGCGCACGGCAATGTCGGCACCTAACGCGTCGAGCTGGAACACCATCAGATAGCGACCGTCGGCCAAGGGCGTCACGCTGAACTCCGACGACATCCGGTTCGTGAGTGGCACGGCGCTGGCGATTTGCGTATTCCAGGTGGCGCCATCCCAGAAGCGATATCGCGAGAAGGTCCCTATATCCTTGGGTTTCACGCGGGCAACCAGGAGCTTCTTGCTGAAATCGTTGCGCAGGCCGTAGATGTACACGTAACCGTCGGCGAACGGCGCGCCCGCGGCGGCGGTATTCGGCATGAGCGCCTGCCCAAAGATCACCTCGCCATGCCCGCCGGCTGCCGGCAGGTACAACGGCGCGACTGCCTGCTTGTATGTGGAGAAGGGCGTGGGATTCGAGACATTGTCCGACAGGATCGATATCCCATCGGTCGCGAATGCGAAGGGGGGTGTGCCGCCGGGCTTCATTCGAAGGCTGAAGAGGACGTATTTGGTCCCCACGACCATCCCGTCGTTTGGCCAGAACCAGTGCTGGGACGACGTGTTGGGAATGATCCGCGCCCGTGGTGCGCCGCCTCCGGTCGTGCTCCAAATGAACTGCATCTTCGTGGAGTCTGGCTGATCGCCCTGCAACATCGCGATGGCGTTGTTCACGATGGTCGAGCCGGCCGTGCGTGATCCTTGCGGCGTTACCCCCCCAATGAACGTGTCGTTGAACCACCAGAGCGTGGTGCCGTTCGCTCCACTTCCTCGACGCTCGTCACCAGAGATCGGAATCGTGTATACGCCGTCTGCCCCCGTCCAACCACTCGTGCGATCGAACAACCTCGTCCAGTCGTCAGCCGCAACGGCGGAGTACGGCGTTACGTCCTGCAGGGAGGCGCGCGACTCCACAGCCGGCCCGGATATCGCAGAGGCCGCGCCCTTCGCTTCCAGGCCGCAGCCGGTCGCCAACCAGGTGAGCGCGCACAGGCGTCCTACAACAGTCAGGTAGCTCATCATCTCCGAACCTAGCGCACGGATCAGGGCCTCGAAAAGCAGGACGCGGCCCGAACCGATCCAGTGGAAGCCCTTCGCGTACGAGGACGCGCGCTTCGCCCACCAAGAACGCATCGGTCGCATGGCATTGAGCGATCGTGCGAACGGGAAATTCGGTCATTTTGCCCGAATTGCGGGTCTGGTTTTCGATCAGACTGCGTCAGCGACGAATCGCAAACGCACACTTCGGCCTTCGGCTGAGAGGAAGAATTTGGGATGATCTCGAGCTGAACACGAGCGCGAGGCGCGAGGTCGTTCGCGCTGGCAGCAACTGGACTTAGCTGCACTCGCACACCCGCTCGTCATCTGTTCCCTCAGCAGTGGCCGATTCGTCTTTCTGTGCAGACGAGGTGACTGCGGCCGGCCCAACCGGCCCAGAATCCACCCGGCCGTGCGCCTTGCCAGCGAAGGCCGGATTGCTCCGCTCCAATGACCGACACCGTTCGACCCGCAAACGACGCATCCGCAGCCGATGCGCGCCGTCTTGCTTCTCCTGCGAATGCCGCGACGATCGAGTCGCTCATCGAACAGGGGCGGCTCGCGGAAGCGCGTGGTCAACGGGATTCGGCACGTGAGTTGTACGAACGCGCACTCCATCTCCTCGATCCATCCACCGGAGGCGAGCTCTCGGCATCTCTGTGGCTTGGCATCGGCCGCACACACTTCGACGCGGACAACCACACCGCTGCCCTCGATTGCGTGGAGTCGGTTCTTGCCCTCCCAACGTCGAGCATCTCGCACGCGGCGATCGCCTCGGCGTTGGAGCTGCGGGGGCGCGTGCGGTGGGCGCAAGGCAACCTGGAAGATGCACAAAACGACTTCCTGGGATCACGCCAGCGTGCGTTAGCCGGCGGACAGACGGGGCAGGCCGCCGCTGGCAGCGCCAACCTCGCGGCGTTGGCCCTCATCCGCGGCGAGTTCTCGGCGGCCCTCCTGCTCTATGAGACCAGCCTTGCCGAGTATCGGACGTTAGGCGACGATGCCAGCATCGCCATGGTGCTGGGCCAGCTCGCCCCCCTGTACGCCGACCTTCGCCGGTGGAACGCCGCGGAGCAGGCCTTCGCGGAAGCCATGCAACTGGCGACCGCCCACAGCGATGCGCGGGCCTTACTGCGGTTGGAGCTGGCGAGGGCCGAAATGGCGATCGGTCGCTTCAATTACGAGCGGGCCGGCGCCTCCTGCGCTCGCGCGCTTGAGTTGGCGAAGAAGCTCGAGCCGCAGTCTGGGTCGCATGCCCACGCACTGGCGCTCAATGGCGTGGTCGCCCGAGAACTCGGCGACCTGCCGCGAGCTGAGCGGTTGCTGGATCAGGCTGAGCGCATGGCGCTCGATGCAGACGACTTGCTCGTGGCTGCCGAGACCGCGCGCGAAAAGGCGGACTTGTTCGGGCGGCTGGACCGGCACCAGCACACACTGCTGGCGTTGAACAAGGCGTATCGCCTGCTATCTCAGATGCGCGGCCGGCGCACGTTGTTGCAGATCGCCCGCCGGCTGCATCGTCTGGAAGAGGGGTTTGTCGACGTCGTGCGCCGCTGGGCGCAGCGCATCGAGTCCAAGGACCACGCCACCGCCGGCCACTGCGACCGCGTCGCTGAATGGACGACCGCATTGGCCCGCCGCATGGGCGTCGATGGCACGACGCTCTTCTGGTATCGCGTGGGGGCACTTCTCCACGACATCGGCAAGCTCGCCATCCCCGCCGCGGTGTTGAACAAGGCCGGACGTCTCTCCGCGGACGAATGGGCGCTGGTGAAACGGCACCCCACGTTAGGTGCGGAGATGCTCACCGACGTCGACTTTCCGTGGGAAGTACGGCCGATCGTCGAATCCCACCATGAGTGCTGGGATGGTTCCGGCTATCCCCATGGTCTCTCCGGCAACCAGATTCCGCTGGCCGCGCGCATCTTTCACGTCGCCGACGTCTTTGATGCGCTCATCACGCGCCGGTCGTTCAAGCAGGCGTTGAGTCCCGAGGAAGCGATCGACGTCATGCGCAAGGACGTTGGGCGTCAGTTTGACCCGGCCGTGTTCAAGGCATTTGAAGAGCTGGTCCAGGAGCGCGGGGCGTCGGCGATGGCGGCTCCGAGCGTACGGGACGCAATCCACGTCATCGACGACACGCTGACGGCGGTCCCCGATCGCCGTTCGTTCTTTCAGACGGCGCGTGAGACACTGGCCGCACGGCGTGGCACGGCCCGGAGCGTCTCGATGCTCGCGGTCGACGTCGACCACTTCCGCCTGATCAACGACGCCTACGGCCGCCTGCAGGGAGACGACCTGCTGTGGGCGCTAGCCAAGGTCCTCCAGCGGGGAGTTCGAGCTGGCGACGTCGTCGGCCGCCGCGGCGAGGATGAATTCCTCGTCCTGCTTCCTGACGCGTCGCCGAAGGTGGCCAACGAGGTCGCCGAGCGGCTGCGCGCCGCGGCAGAGGCGATGCGCTGCGTGCGTCGCGATGCGCCCGACGAGACGATCGCGCTCACCATCTCGATCGGCATTGCCAACGCACCGGCCGACGGGGATACGGCGGAAACACTCGCCGCGGGCGCCGACCGCGCGCTGTTCCGCGCCAAGCGCGCCGGACGGAATCGCGTCGTCGCCGATGAGCATGAGGCCACCGAGGGTATCGGCGCCCGTCTGTCGCTCGATCACTTCGTCGGGCGCGAAGAGGAGGTCAGGCAGCTGGTGACCTTGTTGGACTCCGCCGGGCGCGCGGATCCTCAGTTCGTCACGATCGTTGGCGAAGCGGGCATCGGCAAGTCCGCACTCCTTCGTCAGCTCGATCCAGAGGTTCGACTGCGCGGCGCGGCGGTGGTGGTCGGCCAGTGTGCGGACGGCGAGATCAAGAGCCCACTCGCCCCATGGGTCTCGATTATTGAACGTCTGCACGAACGCGGAGCGGTTCCATCCCGCGAATGGCTGGCATTGTCGCAGCTGATCCCGGCGCTTCGACTTCCAGGTCTGGAGCCGGCAACCGCACCGACGTCGTCGCAGCTCATCGACGAGATCGTGCGGTACGTCCAGCTGGCGACGCGCGCGCACCCGCTGGTTCTCGTCATCGAGGACGCGCACTGGGCGGACTCGGCGACCTGGGATGCCTTGGAAGCGCTCGCCGGCGCCGTGCAGCGAGAACGACTGCTCGTGTGCCTGACCATGCGAGCGGAGGAAGCGCGTGCCGTCGCGGATCGGCGCAAGCGACTGGGGCAACGTCGTCCCGTCCAGCAGCTGTCACTCCAGCGACTGTCGGTGGATGACTTGCGGCGTTGGGTTCAAGCCGCGTTCCATGACGGCGCGTTGGGTGACGAGTTCCCGGCGTTTCTTTACGAATACACCGAAGGGATTCCGCTCTACATCATCCACGTGCTGCGTGCGTTGTACGAGGAAGGTGGGATCTGGTACGGTGGTACGCGGTGGGAGTGGCGCGCCGTCAACGAGTTGGCCTTGCCGTCGGCGATTGGCGAAGTGCTGGAACGCCGCTTGGATCGCCTGTCGCCAGGGTCCCGGCACATTCTCGCGGCCGCTGCGGTCCTTGGGCCATCGTTCGATGTCGAGTTGCTCCTGGCGGCGGCGGCAGCCACCGAGACGCAGGTCCGGGCCGCCCTCGACGAAGGCGTCGCGGCGGCGGTGGTGGAGGCGGGCGATGGAGCGCGCACGGGCCGATTCTCGTTCACGCACGCGTTGCTCGCCGATGCCTGTCGCCGCTCGATCCCTGAGCGCCAGCGACAGCGCATGCACGACGTCGCTGCCCGCATGCTCGAACTGCGGGCACCAACCGCCGTGAGTGAGATTGCCGCGCACTACCACGCTGCCGGCAACGACGTCAACGCGTACCGGTACGCCGTGCTCGCCGCCACGCGAGCCGCGTCCGTGTACGCGCATGACGAAGCCTTGGCCTGCCTCGCGATTGCCCAGCGACACGCCCCATCGCCGGCCGACCTCGCGGAAATCCGCGGCCAGCTGGCTGAACTTGCCGAGGCGGCTGGTCGTTACGACTACGCGGAAGAGATGTGTGACCTGGCACTCGACTGGTTGGCGGCCAACGCCCCGCCCATCGAGCAGGTTCCGCTGCGGCGACTCCGCGAGCTGGTTCGCATGCACCGTGGACGCGCACCGCAGCGATCGATCGACGAGTTGCAGCTGATGTCGGCGCTCGTGGAGGCGTCAGCCAGCCACGAAGGTTCCGCATCGATCTCCGTGGCGCTCGCGGGCTGCTATGGCGCCCTGGCCAACTGGCCGCTGGCAGAACGGATGGCGCATCGCGCGCTGGAGTCGGCGCAGGCACAGCCCGACCCGCGCTGGGAGGGTGAGGCCTCGTTGCAGCTGGGAGCGGCACGTGCCTACCTCACGCCCTCCGAAGCGCTCGTCTTCCTGCGCGACGCCGAGCACGTGTTCCAGACGATTGGTGACCTCCGTGGGGAGGGGCTTGCCGGCGCGGCGAGCGGATCCACGCTCGCCGCGATGGGGAAGCTGCACGAGGCCCATGAGACACTCACCCGAGCGGTTGATGCCGGGCGCTCTTCGCACAGCGCGAGCGTCTCGGCCCTTGCGGCGCTTGGAATGGCTAACGTCTCCCTGCGTCGTGGCGAGTTCGACCTGGCCAACGATTGGCTGGGTGATGCCAGTCGGCTATACGCCGCGCTCCGTGACGAACCCGGACGCGTCGACGCCGCGCTCCTGCGGGCCCACCTGCTGCTGGAAGAGGGTTCGCTGGATGAGGCTGGAGAGGCCTATCACTCGGTCGCCGCGCGCGCGGTCGACCTGGGAGTCCCATGGATTGAGCTGACGGCACATGCGGGAGCCGCGCTCTGCATGCCGTCTGGCCGCCTGAGTGAACGAGACTCCCGGTGGAAGCGGATCAACGAACTACTCAGCAGCTCCCCGGCCGAGTGGTGGTTCCCCGGTCGCGAGCGGGTCGATGCCCTGGCCGTGCGCATGGCGCTCACCGCCGGACATCTCTCGGTCGCGTTCGGACTCTTCGAGCGTGCGGTGGCGCTCTCCGAGAATCGCGACACGTGGGCCGCATGTTGGCTGGTGGCGCAGGTCGCGCAGCCACTGGTTGATGCCGGCTTGCCAGCCGCCCGCGCGAGCATCCTGGTCGCGGCCCGTCGCGCGCGAGAACATGACTTCCTGCCCTTGGCCCAGCGATTGTCACCGCAGGTCGCCCCGGGCTCAGCCTGAGCGCGTGGGCGGCGACGTCAACTGCGTGTCGCCACCAACGCTCCCATCCCGCGCTGCTGCTTCAACTTTCTAAACAGGCTTCGCACCCAGGAGAGAACCCCCTCCTGAGCTGTTGGAGACTCGGATTCGGACGGCGCGAGCAGTCAGCAACCGGAGCCAGGCCCGGAGTCAACTGCCCGAACTGGCCCGTCACCTAACCAGAAAGCCACTCCAGCATCTTTCGACGCACGCGCTCGCTCTCGAAGTAATGCGTGTGTGACACGCCGTCGCTCCCTTCGAGGAGCAGCCGCTCTTCGATCGGGAAGTAGGCCGATCCGTTTTCCTTGAACACGCCATTCGTGGGAACGACCAGGTCGTTCGGACCGCCAGGATCGTTAGGCCCGGCCATCAGCTTGTTCAACCCCTTCGTCACGAGCAGTCGGCGCAACCCCGGGTCGGTCGGCTTCGCATCCGATGTAATCGCGAAATACTTCGTCTCCCCGCGACTGCCGCCCGCGTTCATGCGTGTGAGGAACTCGCCCCCCGGGTACATGGACTGCAGGCCATCCAGACCCGAGAGCGAACCTACCGCCAGCTGCTTCACCACACCGAGGACGAGCGTGAGAATGTCGGTGACGCCGGGAATGAGATCGAGCACGTTCGTCAGCACATCGATCAGGTCGCCGAGCTTCTGGGGGTTGGCCAACGGCGTGCCGGCGTTTGGCGCCCCGACGAACACCACACGCCCCACGCGCAGCGTCCGCCCTTTCAGCTCGAACTCGGCCAGGCGCTCGGCAATCATGCGGCTCACCAGCCCGCCGCGCGAGTGACACACCACGTCCACGTCCAAGGCCGTGCCGTCCGGAATGCTCTCGATCAGGCGCTTCACGTTCTCACGCGGGTCATGCGACAGGGTGAAGTGATCGTACGCAAAGACACGCCCGCCGTACCGTTGGTGCAGCTCCGCCATGTAGTCCACCGGCAACTGGCTAAAGGCGAGATGCGATCGACTGAAGGTGCCATGCACGAATAGCAGGGCGCGCCCGCTAGCCAGTCGTTTCCAGTCATCGCCCTCGATCACCCGCGCAGCGTTCCCAGCGAAGTCGTCCGGTTGAAACGCGCGCACGCGATAGGGTGCTCGCTTCTTCTCCATGGCGTTGACGAACGACGCCCCCACCTCGCCGAGGACCGGGTCGATCAGTGGGAACACGAGTTCCTTGAGTACCTTCTTCCCCGCAGCGCCCAGCAGTCCTCGTGAGCCTGCCGGGGCATCGGCGGGTACAGATTGCGGGACGAGGTACGACCGTTTGGAGGGAGCCGCACTCGTTCCACGCGTGCCACCACTCGCCGCGAGGTGCCAGGACACGACACCGAGTTCGTCGGTGGCCATCACGAGTTGGCCAAATCCCTCCGGTGGCGCGTTCAGCTGCAGCTCCATCGCGGGTTGGTCGCCCAGGCTGCGCGCCGCCACGCCGCTCTCTCGAGCGCCACGAATCTCGATCGTCTGGCCGTCGGCAATGCCGGAGGCCTCGAGCGCGTCGCGTAGTTCCGGCTTGATTAACGCCTTCGCTACCTCGTGGCCCTTGGAGCCAAAGTGTGTGGCGGCCGTTCCAGTCAGCCCCGAGGCCACAAGTGTTGCAGCTCCCAAACTGACCGCGGCGGCCGTTCCCGGCAGGGACTGCGTCGTCCGCCGCCGCACCACGAAGGAACGGGTGACCGTGGTCCAGTCGCCATCCGCCGGTTCGTTGCGGCCCAAGTCACGGGTTCCATGCCCCTGAAAGACGCCATTGAACAATGCGCCGAGCGAGGTGGTCCCGACGCCGCGTGTACCGGCCTGCTGCAACAGGGAAAAGTCTGCCTCCTGTTCGGTGACGAACAGCTTCACCGACTCCACGGCTTGTCCTTCGAGTGCGGGGTCTTGTCCGGGCACGAAGGGAAAGCCCTTTGGCCAGCGCGCATAGAACAGGTCCGACTTCTTGGTCTCGTAGTCGAACTGAATGCCAGGTTCCAGCTTCCGCTGTGTCCGTGACTCCCGGTAGGGCAGCGCGAGCGCCACCGCTCCCGATAGGCCAAAGTCCACGAGGCTGATGAACACCGGTTTGTCGTGATTGCTCGCGATGCGAAAGACCACGACTTCGTCCTGGTCGTAGACCACCTGTCCGCCGGCCGTAGCGTCCGGCTGCGCCGCTGTGAGCCCGCCAGATGCATCCATTCGCATTAACGTCAGCTCGAACTTTCCCCGGAGCGCGCTGTCGAGGTTTGTGTTCTCGAACGCCAAGGCGCGCCGGTAGCGTGAGGTGCCCTCGAGATTGTCGCGGATGACCTGCGTCTCGCTGACCTTCTTCAACGGCATCAGGAACGTGCCCGTTTCGGACGTGAATGCCCACATGGGCTCGCGAAGTACGCCGGCCTCGCGCACCAGGTCGTCCGGCCCGACGACGGTGCGTGCCGGGATGAGCCGACCGGTTACGGCATCGGCGGATTCCGTTATCTCCAGGAGCGGCGAGGCCGAGAGTGCGGCGCGAAGCACCCGCAGCGACTCCTCACCGTCGGCGCCCGCCACCAACCGCACCGGCAGGCGCATGTCGGCGTGCACATGCGACGTCTCCACGGCCCGCGTGTCCACCGCGATCGCGCCGACCCCCGACTCCTTCGTCACACGGCCTTCGCTGGAAACAACGCCCACACTCGTCAGCTCAATCGTGCCCACCAGCGACTCGGCGGTGGCGAGTTTGGTGGCCTGTGCATGCACGTCGTACGTCGAGCCGATCGTCATGCCGTGGGCGGCGCCAGCGGCCAGCGTCACCACGTCGTCCGTGCGTCCGAGCACACGCACAAAGCGCATCGGTTCGATGTCACGCACGCCAAGCACTTCGCGGTCGGCCTTCCCTTCCATTTGCGGATGCTGGCTCGGCGCATAGGCGGTCACCCGGGCCGAGGCACGCTCGAAGACGTCACGGTACGTCGCCCCCGGCGTCACCTTCCGAAGCTCCTGCGCCAGGAAGTAGGTCAGCGCCCCGTGCGGTACCCTTCCCTCCGCCTCGGACGTCGTGTACTCGAACGATGTTTCGTCGTCCCGACACCCGGCGATCATGACGTACTTGTCCGCGATCGGCATCCACCCGCTCGGTCCCGCTTCCCCCCGCGTGACGATTGGCACGGGCTGCCGGAACTTCAGCAGTTCCTCGCGCGGCCGCGTGTCGGGAGGAAGGGAACGCGCCCTGGGAGCGCCCGTATCCCGGGTGATCGTCCCGGAGTGACAGCAGTCGAAGATGAGGGTGATGAACGTTGTTCGGGCGCCTAACGCTTCGAGCTTGAGGGCGATCTCATCGTCGGTAATGTCGCGATTCTGACCCTGCCAGCCCGCGCTATCGTGGGGGACCATCGTACTGTCGCGTCCCGATGGCTCGTCACCCTCCATGTCCGTGACTTGCGATCCGTGCCCGGCGTAGTGCAGCACGACCACGTCGTCTTTCCCTGTCGCGGCGATGAGCGCGTCCAGCGCCTCCAGGATCCGATCGCGGGTGGCATCGGCATTCGTCAGGAGTGCCATCTGCTCTCGCGGGAACCCGTACTGCTCGGCGAGAACCTCCTGCAACAGCTTTACGTCGTTGACGCACCCGTTGAGTTGGCGCTCGGGCGGCCACAGCGGATACTGGTCGATACCGATCGAGAGGAGTCGCTTGACTGTGCCGCCGTCTGTTGGACTCATGTCGCTTCGCTGAGAAGAGGAGACCTGTTCACGCACGTCTCACGGCTGGACGTGATGCAACGCGTGAGCGTGGAGTCGCGCGTGAAACGTCGTCGCGTACGCCGCGGTGGTCAACACACCCGCGGGTATCACGAGGACGCGCTCGGAAAGCGCCATGAAATAGAACGAGGGGCCGATGATCGGCCCCTCGCCTGTCATCTCACGGCGTAGCGACTACTTCCACACCGCGCCAAACGTCAATACCCACTGCTGCATGGTGGTGTAGCTGTTCTGGTATTCGGCGCCCAGCAGGTGACTCGCGTTCGCGCCGGTGACGTGCGCGTTGAGTGCGTGCACGAGCGACACCTCAAATGGCACACCGAGCAGGTTGAAGCCGGTACCCGCCGTCACAGCCTGCTCGCTGATCGCCGGGAATGCGATGAACACCGTGTTATTCGGGACCGGGTTGCTCCCACGCAGGTAGCCAGCGCGGAAGGTCGTTCCTTCGCTTGCCTTGTACTCGACCCCGAACTTGCCACTCCAGGTGTCCTTCCAATGGAGCGGGAACGGATACGTGAAGTTCGCATTCGTCGGGTCGCCGTTCACGAGGATGTTCACATTGGCGTTGTTCCCGTTCGTCAGGATGAACGGCATGACGGATTCCGCCGCCTTCCAGTTCATCCACACACCTTCCGCCCCAAGTCGCCAACGCGGGCTCAGCTTAAGTGACATCCCGGCTCCGGCCGTTTGCGGTTCGGACAGTTCGGTCGCCGCGTGGTATGTTGATTTCGCTCCGAGCGCGAGGTTCATCCCGGCGCTGCTGAGTGCCTGCCCACCAACACCCCGAACATGGCCTCGAACTGTCGGTTCATGTCGATGATTGCGGTCGCGCCATCGAGTGAGATCTTCGACCTTGGGCTCCACGATGCACTCACGCGGAATGCCTCGTTGACCTTCCACGCGGCACCGAGGCTGGCTCCGTAACCCCACCCACTGAAGTCATAGGAGTCCCCGAACGCCGTCAGCTCTGTCACGTTGGCGAACATGGCTGGGTAGTGCGGGTCCATCTGGAGGATGGCACCCATTCCGGCCGCCGACGTGGGTGGCATGGTGAAGGGCATGCGGAAGTCGCGAATCTGCGCGTACGTCGCATACCCGCTCAGGCCGACCGTGAAACCCGGCGCGACCTCGTAGGCCAGCGCGGGCCCCATCTTCATGGCCGCGAAGAAGCTTTCGTAGTCCTGGTTCGCGCCTAACAGCGCGTGCTGCAGCTTGAAATCGGATCCAAAGCCGCCGATCGGCTCCATCCCGACGGCCCAGGAGATTCGAGGACTGATCTTCTTGCCAACATATGCGAACGAACCGAGCGGGTACGCATGCCGAGCTCCGTCGGTCGTGCTCGCGTTGATGCTGTTGCGGAACGTAAGACTTGGCGCAAACGCCGAGAGATTGGCCTCGAGTGCGGGCCGTTGAAACCAGCTGATCGCCGCTGGATCGCGGAACAGGTCCGTTGGTACGTCGTCACGTGCGCGCGTCACGCAGCCCTGTCCGGCCGCGCGCGCTGAGAGACAATGCAGCACATAGCCATTCGTCTGGCCCCGCATCTCTGTCGAAAGCATGACGCCGGCCAGCGCGACTACTGCGCTCACATACCGTGTCGTCTTCATATCTACCTCGCGTCAATCAGATGAAGATCACCTGTGCGCCTTCGGACTCTTCGAAAAAGTCCATGGCGGTGATCACGTCCTGCACCTGT
Source organism: Gemmatimonadaceae bacterium (assembly GCA_044224875.1). GTDB lineage: Bacteria > Gemmatimonadota > Gemmatimonadetes > Gemmatimonadales > Gemmatimonadaceae > JABAQJ01. The sequence continues at coordinate 58,509 of JBGAJQ010000012.1, forward strand.
GGAATGAGCTCCTCACGCTTGATGTCCATCATTTCCATCGCCATCTGGCACGCGTAGATCTCCGCCCCCGAGTCGCTGAGCGTCACGAGCAGCTCGCGCACTGTGGGTACGTCGATCTCTTCGATCTTTTTCTTCATCATGCGCGTGGCCAGACTTTCCATGCCCGGCAGGCCGGCGATCATGGCCGGCATGTGCGTTCCGGGATTCCCGACGACGCCCGCGTGCAACTTGTCCACCGTCGCCTCGCGAATGATGTCCATGCCCCAGAACGTGAAGAACAACACGGCGTCGATGCCCATCATCCGGGCGGCGTTGGCCAGGATGAGCCCCGGATACGCCATGTCCAAACTCCCTTTCGAGCAAATGATCGCGACCTTGCGATTCGTCTCGGGTACGCCGTTCGTTGCACCTACCGGCGCGCCCACGGTCTCCAGTACACTCTTCATGTCGTCAGCCTCCTGTGGGAACCGGATTCACCGGTTAGTCGTCAGACGCAACTCTTTGGCTTCGTTAGACCCGACACCTTGGCTGCCAGAATTCCGGGCCCCTTCGGGAAGAGCTGGTACAGCTCCTTGGTGGGGATTCCGGACGCGCTCGTGATCCGTCGCAGTCCTGGAGCCGTCCCCTTCTCGGCGGCGTCGCGGCGGCAGAACTCGATCACTTTCCAATGCCGCTCGGTGAGCGTGATCCCGGCTTGTCGTGCAATTTCCTCGGCAATGTCCGGTGTCCATTCCTGGGGATCGATCATGAAGCCGTCGTCATTCAGCTTCACCTCGTGCCCTGCGATCATTGCGGTGGTCATATCTCCTCCCGTGCATCCGGCATATGGCCGGCTCATGTCGAGTCAGCGTCCGGCCGCGTTGGTACTCGTGGCGGACTTCCCGATCAGGTGAAGTGCTGTCAGCAGCAACGCCAGTCCCTTGCGCGCTTCCGGTGCTCGCATGCGCCGGAAGAGCTCTCGCCATCCGGGGGCAGGCGCGCGACGGACCAGTTCGAGTTCGCTCTTGGCATCAGCGAGCCACGCCTTCGCTCCGGACTTGCTGAGTGCGTCGAACTTGCCGATCGCCAACAGCATCGCGTCATTCACGACCGGCATCATGTCAACAACGAGTTCTTCGAGTTCTTCCCGGCGCGCGTCCAGCGCTCGCAGCATCTGCGTCTGCTCGGCCAGCGCCTTGTCTTGTCTGGCCAGGGCGCGTCGCAGCTCCTCCCAATCCAGTGGTGAGGGCGCCGGGGACTCGACCAGTGCGGTGCGTTCCATCACGGCGGTCATCGTCAGCTCCTTTTCCCCGCCATGCTCATGCGCGGGCCAATAGCGTGAAGGTCAGCTCCCTTCATCAGCACGTTCCAATAGATCCACTTGAAGGCGAGCTTGCCCCAGTGATTCGCCTCGGTCTCCTCGAGCAGCGTCAGTGGGCCGACCTCGGGGAGCGGATACTTTCCGGGGAGTGGTTCGGTCTCGTAGTTGAAGTCGATGAGTGTCGCCTTCCCGAACCCGGTCTCGATGAAACAGTTGGCATGACCGTCGAAGGCCGGTTCAAGCTCGCGGCCGCCAATCGCGCGATGGATGTTCTCCGTCAACACCTCCGCCTGGAAATGCGCCACCGATCCAGCCTTGGACGACGAGAGATCGGTCGCGTCCCCGATCACGAAGACGTTCTTGAACGCCTGCGACTGCAGCGTGTGACGGTCGGTCGGAATGAAGTCGAGCTCATTCCCCAGACCCGATCGAGCGATGGCTTCACTCCCGCGGTGCGTCGGAACGGTGACCAACAGGTCATACGGGATCTCACGTCCGTCCCAGCTCTTGAGTATCCGACGGCTCCCGTCGACTTCACCGGTATTGAAGATCGTCTCAACCTGAATGCGACGCGTCGTCAGAAGGTCGCCTAACACGTCGGAGCATCGCTTCTTGGTGAACGCACCGTCCAGCGGAGTGGCGTACACCAGCTCGACCTTGTCGCGCATGCCTTGTGTCGTGAACCACCAATCGGCGAGGAAGAGAAATTCCAGCGGTGCCACTGGGCACTTGATCGGCATCTCCACGAGATTCACGACCAGTCGCCCCCCTTCCCAACGGCGGAGCTTTTCCGCCAGGGCCACGGAGCCTTCGGGCGTGTAGAAGTCGAACGCCGTCTCGCGCCACCCTTCACCCAGCAACCCCTCCGTTTCCGACGGGCAGATGCGACTTCCGGTGGCGATGATGAGGAAGTCATAGGGCAGTGAGTCACCCGACTTCATCACCACGCGATTCTCGTCAGGTGCGACCGTGTCGATCTCACCGAGTACGAGACGGGCGGCCGGTGGGAGGACGCGAGAACGCTTCTTATAGAGGTCGCGTTCGGTGTACACGCCGAACGGGATGAACAGCAGTCCAGGTTGGTAGATGTGCCGGTCGTCCTGGTCGACCACCGTGACTTCCCAGTCATCCATCGGCAGCGAGCGAACGAGCTTCGCGGCCATCATGGTTCCTGCAGAGCCGCCACCAAGAATCAGGATCCGTTTCATGTGCTCCTCCGGCCAAGCGCGGAACGCGCAGTGACGCCTGTATGGAAGGCACAGCGCGCGCCACGCGACGAGCAACGTTGCAAGTGGTTGTTCCAGCACACGTTAGGCGCGCGCCCCCCTGTGCGAGGGGGCGTTTCGTGAAACCTTGTGTTGCAACAACAGAAACGCCGTGAAACGGCGGCGTTTCACGGCGTTGGTAGCGCGGGCTCGAGGCCATCATCGTATCCAGGGCGCGCGTATCGAACTCGGCATTCGCAGTAGGCCCTCGAGAAGGCTGGCGCGCCAGGCGAGTTGATCAGAGTCGATACTGCTTCATATTCCGCCAGAGCGTCGTGCGGCTCATCCCGATCGCCACGGCGGCGTCTTCTCGTCGATAATGCGCCCGCTCGAGCGCCTCGCGAATACGGATGAGTTCGGCCTGCTCCTCGAGGGATGTCGCATAGCCGTCGGCGATAGCGGTGGTCCGACCATGCGACTCCATAGAGTTTCGCGCCGAGTTGGTCCGTGTTTCTTGGGCAATCCCCGGCGGCAGATGCTCCACGTGCACCGTCTGGCCATCGCACAACGCCGTCGCATACTCGAGGGCGTTTTCGAGTTCGCGAACGTTGCCGGGCCAGTCCCACGCCACCAGTGTTTCGAGCGCCGCCGGGGCCAGGCGCAACGCGCGACCACGTCGTTGTCCAATGCGACTGAGCAGGTGTGGAATGAGGAGCGTCAGGTCGTCGCGGCGTTCCCGCAGCGGCGGTACGTGAATGGGGACGACGCGCAACCGGTAAAAGAGGTCCTCCCGAAAGCGACCGGCGGCCACGGCCTGCGCGAGATCCACGTGCGTTGCCGCAATCACGCGAACGTCCACCTTTCGTGTTCGTGAATCTCCCACGCGCTCAAACGCGTGATCCTGAAGTACCCGCAACAGTTTGACCTGCAAGGCGGGCGGCATGTCTCCGATTTCGTCGAGAAACAGAGTTCCACCGTCCGCCAGCTCAAAACGGCCGGCACGGTCGCGGACCGCCCCGGTGAACGCGCCACGCACATGCCCGAACAGTTCGCTCTCTAGAAGCTCCGAAGGAAGCGCCGCGCAGTTCACGGCGACAAACGGGCCACGCCTCCCCGATCGAGCATGCAGCGCGCGGGCGACCATCTCCTTCCCTGTTCCGCTTTCTCCCGTCACGAGCACGGTCGCGTCGTTCTCGTTGAGCAGTTCGATCAGTCGAAAGATGCGCTGCATCGGAGCCGACCGTCCCACAATGCCCTCGAAGGATGGGACCTCATCCGTGTGCGCATTGCCGTCTGCCGGGCGGATCATGATCGCCGTTCGTGCGCCGGCATCGCCACAGTGCGTCCCTTGGGAAATTGGCCCAATGGAGATCGACACCGGAATTCGCCGTCCGTCCGCACCCGTCAGCTCCGCCGCCCAGCCTTCGCGCCTCGCCCCAGACTCCATCGCTTGTCGGAGCGTTCCCCGGGCGCCAAAGAGGGTCACTCCGAACACCTGCTCTAATGGCATCCCGCCAATACTGTCTGCAGGATAGCCCAACATTCCCGCCAGCGAGCTCGAGGCAGACATCACCCGATGCTCGGCGTCGGCAATAATGAACAGGCGCCCGAGGCTTCCAAGCAGGGTCTCCACCTGTTCGCTCGGCTGCATCGACGCTTCGGAATCCGCCAAGCGCACGGTCTCGATCGCGCCCGTCACGTTCCCACGCTCGTCGCGCGTGACCATGCCAGCGCGGACGATTTCGATTTCCGTGCCGTCTTTTCGAAAGACGTTCAGGGTGGTTGGGTCAATCCGGCCATGTCGGAACACCCCGCACCCGCGCAGGCATTCTCGGCACCGAAAGAGCGATATGCAGGGCTTTCCCAGGACTTCGGCAGCTGAGAAGCCCGTCATGTGCTCCAACTCCGGACTCACGGAGGTTATGGCGCGATCGGCGTCGACCTGAAACCACCCAACGCCGGCGAGCGTGGCCAGGGTATTGGCGACTTCCTGGGGTGGAAGCGCGATTGATGGTTCTGAAACGGTGGCGGGTGTCATGGTGCACCATGTTGCAACGTCCCGTTTCATCGGGCTGTCGGGAGATGCCGCCGACGCCCTCAGGAGCGCCCCGACAAGTCAGGGACCGAATCGCTCAGCAGCTCGGGCCAGCCCCATCACACGCGCCGCGCGTGGAGACTTTGCCTCAACCCGTTATTGCGTGTGTGTTTGGTGGCGCTAATGCGCGCGGACGGCCGCCCGACACCCGTCGATGAACTCGGGAGTGCCGTTGACGCACGCAGAATCGGACTCGATCCCGCCGTCGACCACCCAGGCATAGCCTTCGGTGTAGGTCGCTCGCGGAGGAGTCGAAGGTGACGGAGGGGTGTTGATGGAGCCCGCGATCGCTGGCGTCCTGCCCGTTAGTCGCCCGGCCATTCGTACGGTCAGCGTCGCTGCTGCGCAGACTGCAAGCCCCGCCATGACGAGGGACCGCCGCGCGCGATAGCTCCCGGCGAACATCGCGATCGCCAGCAGTCCACAGCTGAGGCCCAGGTACCAGGCTCCGGCATAGAATATGGCCACGCTGCTCGGAGCCCCGTCCAGGTGCGCAATCTTCACTCCCGTCAGCTTCCACGCGCCGATCAGGAGGGGCATGGAGAGCGCCAACGCCAGAGTGTCGGAACGCTTCCCCATCCGGAACGCGACGACACACAGGGCCAGCGTGACCAGCAGAATGACAGCGAGAATCGGCATGAAGGCGTGTGGAGTGGTCACCCTGTGAGACCTTCCCTCGGCGGCCCCACCATGAGACGCGCTAGGTCCATCGCGAGAAACGAGTTCCCAGTCGAATTGCGGCGGACCCATCGAACCACCGCCCACGACACTCTATCCATCATATTGAAGGGCGTATTTTGCTCGCTTTCGGCCCGCATTCCCACCCGCCCTCAGGAGCAGGAATGGCACCTGTCGATCGTCGTCAATTTCTGGCTCAAGTCGCCAGCGGCGTTGCCGCCACGAACCTCCCGTTCGCTCCAAACCTGAACGACGCCGATGGGGGACTCCTGGCGGCAGCACCGGAAAGCCACGCGGACCGATCCGAATCACTCGCCGCACCCGTCTTCGCACCACTCCCGTTAGGCACTGTCCGGCCAGCCGGCTGGCTGCAACGACAGTTGCGCATTCAGGCCAATGGGTTGAGCGGCCACTTGGACGAGTTTTGGCCCGACGTTGCCCAAAGCCAGTGGTTTGGCGGATCAGCCGAAGGCTGGGAACGGGCGCCGTACTGGCTGGACGGCGCGATCCCACTGGCGTGGCTCGTCGACGACGCCCCACTCAAGGCCCGGGTGACGTCGCACATGGAGTACATCATGGCGCATCAGCGCGAAGACGGGTGGTTCAGCCCCTACCCGCCAGATGCGACAAGCAAGCGGTACGATTTGTGGAGCATCCTGTTGATCGACAAGGTGCTCACGCAGTATCACGAAGCCACCGGCGATCGGCGGGCGTTACAGGCGGCGATGCGCAGCATGCGGGCGATGCATGCCAGTCTCGATGTCACTCCACTCTTCGGGTGGGGGCGCTTTCGTTGGTACGAGGGCGTTGTCCCTGCACTCTACGCCTTTGAGCAAACCGGTGAGTCCTGGCTGCTCGACTACGCCCGTCAGCTGCGCACACAGGGCGTGGACTTTCAGGCGCTTATGGCCACCGACGACGTGCGCACTCCCACGCCGCGGCGGGGCCTGTGGAAGTGGACCAAGCACGTCGTGAACATGGCGATGGCCCCCAAGGCATCGGCGCTCAGCTGGCGCATCGATCAACAACCGGGAGATCGCGCCTTCGCCAGCCGCATGGTTGAGCTGCTGGATCAATACCACGGGCAGGTCACCGGCATGTTCAGCGGTGACGAGTGCCTCGCGGGAAAAAACCCACTGCAAGGCAGCGAGCTCTGTGCCGTCGTGGAGTACATGTACTCACTCGAGCACCTGACGTCGGTGTTTGGTGACGGTGCCTTTGCCGATCGCCTCGAGCGACTGGCCTACAATGCCCTGCCCGCCACGTTCGCGCCCGACATGTGGTCGCACCAATACGTGCAGCAGGTGAATCAGGTACAATGCACCATCAATCCCGACCACGGATGGTCGACCAACGGACCAGAGTCCAATCTCTACGGACTGGAGCCTAACTACGGCTGTTGCACCTCCAACATGCATCAAGGTTGGCCCAGGTTCGTCGCGCACCTGTGGGCACAAACGCGCGATGGCGGACTGGCGGCGCTGGCTTGGGCGCCCTGCGTCGTGGAGACCACGGTACATGACGTGCCGTTCCGGGTTGAAGTGAATACCGACTACCCGTTCCGGGAGTCCATCAGCATCCACGTCAGGGCGGCCCGTCAGGTGCGATCGTCGTTGCAGCTGCGCATTCCCGCGTGGGCGGAAGGCGCAACCGTGCGTGTGGGCTCAGAAGCCGCGCAACCGGCGGCGCCAGGCGCCATGCACACGCTCGAACGCTCGTGGTCGGGTGACACAACCATCACCCTCTCCCTTCCCATGCATCCGGCGATCACCGAACGCTACAACGGCGCCGTGGCCATCGAACGCGGCCCCTTGGTGTACGCCCTCAAGATCGGCGAAACGTGGACGCGCGTGAACGCCGACAAACCGCACCGTGAACTACCGCACGGCGACTTCGAGGTCCGTCCAACTACGCCGTGGAACTACGGACTTGTCCTCGACGCCCAGTCGCCCGCGAACAGCGTGACGTTCGCGGAACATCCGGTTGGTGAGATTCCCTTCTCGCCAGAGGGCGCGGGAATGAGTGCCACGGTGTCCGCCCGCCGCCTCCCGCAGTGGAAGCTGGAGAATGGCTGGGCTGGTGAGATCTCCCCCGCAGATGTCGCCTGGGCCGAACCCACCGTGCATGGCGAACTGGCGCCCATCGAGCGCGTGACGCTGATCCCCTACGGATGCACCAATATCCGTGTCACGGAGTTTCCCCGCGCGCCGTCACGCGCCTAACCACACGTTGACTTTCCCCATCGGAGATCCTCTGCCAACTTCCACCGCATGCTGGTTGAGCAAAGCGTTGTCTGTCCCATCCTGATCGCGCGCGATGCCCCTCTTTCCGCGGGGTTTCACGCATTGGAGCGGTCCCGAGCCGGTCACGGCAGTACGCTGCTCATCTCTGGGGAAGCGGGGATCGGTAAGTCACGCCTCGTCCGGGCCATCGTCGATCGCGCGCGTGCGCTGGGCTTCGTAGCGCTGCAGGGCGCCTGCTTCGAGGCCGATCGAGCGCATCCGTATGCCCCGCTTCTGGATTTGGTGAGGGTCCTCGCCGCCACAAACTCTGCTGAACTCGCCGCACACTACTTCGCACCGGTGGGCTCGGAACTGGTCACGCTCTTTCCTGAGCTGCGCTCCCTTTTCCCGGACACGCCGGCACGACCGGTGGTCGATCCAGAGGAAGACCGGCGACGGCTGTTTCACACATTCGGCGAGGCCATTCACACCCTGGCCGCGGTGCAGCCGTTACTGGTGGTGATCGAGGACGTTCACTGGAGCGATGATGCCACGTTGGACCTGCTGTTGCACTTGGCGAGGCGCATCAGTGCACAGCCGATTGCGATCCTCCTCACGTTCCGCAGCGACGAGGTTGGCCCACGGCTTTCGCGCTTGCTCGCCGACTTCGATCGCGCCCGTTGCGCCTCGGAGGTGGGGCTGCGTCCACTCGGTGCATCTGACGTCGCGATCATGTTGCAGTCGATTTTCGGGCCGCAGCTCGCCTTCGGTCCCGCCTTCGTCGATGCCCTGCATAACCTGACCGAGGGGAATCCGTTCTTCGTCGAGGAAATGCTGAAGGCGCTCATGGTGGCCGGCGACCTCGTTCGGGCTGACGGCACCTGGCGGGCACGCCCCCTGGAGAACGTGCGCGTGCCGCGCACCGCCACCGAGGCGGTCGGACGCCGTCTCGCGGGCCTTACCGCGGAAGCACGCAGCGTGGCCTCGATTGCCGCGGTCGCTGGTCGCCGCTTCGACTTCGCCCTTCTCCAGAGCCTGACAAGACACGACGAACGCGAATTGCTGGCACTGGTCAAGGAACTGGTGGATGCGCAGCTCGTCGTCGAGGAGTCGGCCGATCGTTTTGCCTTTCGCCACGCGCTGACGCGCGAGGCCATGCGCGGACGACTGCTCGCTCGCGAGCGCGTGGCGTTGCATCGAGCCATCGCCGACGCACTCGAGCGGCAGCACAGTGGTAACGTGCACGATGCGGACGATGCCCTTGCTTACCACACCTTCGAAGCCGGAGCGTGGGAGCAGGCACGGGAACACTCGCTCCGCGCTGCAGCCCGAGCACTCGCGCTCTCCGCCCCACGCGAAGCCCTGCAACACTTCGAGCGAGCCGTCTCAGCGACCGAAAATGCCGGGCAGCGGCCTGACGCATCGCTGCTTATCGCACGTGGACGCGCCCTCGAGACGCTGGGTGCCTTTCCACGTGCCAATGAGGACTTCCTCGCTGCGCTCGCCACCGCTCGCCTAGGCACGGATCATCGCGCCGAGTGGGTGGCGCTGCACGCGTTAGGCATGCTGTGGGCGGCACGCGACTACATGAAGGCCGGTAGCTATCGGCGAGAGGCCCTCGATGCCGCCCGGGCCATTGGGGACGCGACGCTCGTTGCCCACAGCCTCAATCGCGTGGGCAACTGGCACGTCAACCGGGAAAACCCCCACCTCGGCGTGCCGTATCATGAGGAAGCCCTCGCCATCTTCGAGCAAGCAGCCGACCGTCGAGGTGTCGCCGAGACGGTCGACCTCCTCGCCATGGCTTTCCACATCGCCGGCACGCAGGAGTCGGCGGTGCAACTCTACGAGCGTTCCATCGAGCTGTTCTCCGCACGGGAGGATCGCCGCGGGCTGGCGAACGCGCTGACCATCCTGCTGGTGTGCGGGCCGAGTCATCACGCCTCCGCGGGACCGTGCGCCGTCAGTATCCACACCGCCGAATTGCTCACGAGCGAGCGTGCCGTGCACCTCGCGTCAGAGATCGGGTGGCGCGCTGGCGAGGCCTTCGCGAGATACTGCCAGGCAGATGTCGTGATGTGGAGGGGTGAGTACGTGAGAGCGCTGCGACTCGCACGCGAATCGCTCGCCATTGCCCAGGAGTTGGAGCACCTGGAGTGGCAGTGCGGCGCGCGACGCGTGCTCGGAGTCACGGCGTTGGACCTGTTCGCTTTCACCGAGGCGCTCACGCAACTGGAAGCTGCGCATTCTATCGCCCGCCAACTCGGCTCCGCCACGTGGATTCGCTGGACCGGCGCGCCGTTCGCGATTGCGCTGGCACGCGCTGGTCATCTGGTTCGTGCGACCGAAGTGCTCGACGAGGTGGACCGCATGGTGCCAACAGCCGGTGACAGCGTCCCGCGCACCCTTGGCGTTCGCTATGTGCAGCTGGCGCGCGGCGAGGTCGCCCTGGCGCGTGGGAGCTTCGACGACGTGCTGACCGTGGTGAGTAAGTCGGATGCCGTCGGCACGCCTCGTATGGCCCTACTCCGCGGACAGGCTTTCATTGGACTGGAACGTTGGAGCGAGGCCATTGAATCGTTAGGTGCGGCACGTGACGAGGCCCAACGGCAAGGCGCGCGACCTCTTGTCTGGCGCATCGACGCTGCACTGGGTGACGTCCATCTGGGAGAACGGAAGCGCCTGGACGCTCGCCGGCTGTTTGACGCCGCTCGTGCGTCGGCGAACGAGCTCGTCGCCGGCTTGGACGAGACCTTGTTCCTTTCCCCATTCCGCGCCGCCGTCGATCACCTCGCGCCCCCACCCCCGGAACGCACCTCGAGTCAAACGGCCAAGGCCGCATATGGTGGCCTGACTCGGCGCGAGCGCGACACCGCCGCCCTCGTGGCCCAGGGGAAATCGAATCGAGCGATCGCGCGAGCGCTCGGCATAGGCGAACGGACCGTCGAGGGGTACGTAGCGTCGGCGCTCGCAAAGCTGGGATACTCATCCCGCGCTCAGCTCGCGGTGTGGGCAGCAGATCAGGGTCTTGCTGCGCAAGCAGCGCCCCGCGAACGACCGCGGCGTTAGGGCTGCGTCTTCGGGTGCCGCGCTACACCGCGCCCGTGACGACTTCCACGGGTGCGTCACCGATCGGCCTGCCCACGGTGAGTTCGGACTTGAGATCGTCCTGAAGCGACGAGAAGGCGGAATCGGGTTCCGCGCCTAACGCGTCGAGTAGCTTGCTGAAGAAGCAACGCGCCGCGGCTGTCGCGGCGACATCGAAGATCTCGGCGTCGCTCAGCCCACGATCCCGCAGTTGTTGGATGTCGCCTTGATTCACGGACGTTGCATCTCGTGCGATCTTCTCGGCGAACCCCATCACCGCTATGTCGGCCGGCAAGAGCTCCGCCTGCGTGAAGTCGCGCGCGATTTGTGCTGTTTGCACGGGCCCGAAGAATTCGCGACTCAGAATCGCGCCATGCGCGAGCATGCAGTACGAGCTGTGGAGCGCGCGGGCGGCCGCCACCGTCGCCAGCTCGTAGCGCCTCGTGTCCATCGTCGCCCGGATCGCCTTCAGCAAGCTTCCCCAAGCGCTCATCACCGCCGGACGGTGGCTGAAGAGCTTCGCGTAGTTTGGCACGTAGCCGAGGTTCCGCTGGTTCTGAGCGTACATGGCGCGCACGTCCTCGCCCGCTTCCGTCACCGGCACGGTATGAATGAAGGCCATCCTCGATTCTCGGTCAAAGTATTGTAGATAAACGACTTACGTCCGCCATGGCGAGGCAATGGTGCCCTCAGGTGGCGTGGTTCGCTACGGGATCAGCCTCCGTACTCCAAACGACGGGGCACCGTACAGGATTTGAATTTCCCCGTACAGGTCCCGGAGTGCATCGATTGGCGCGCCGGTATCCTCCCCTCCGCGCAGACAGCCGGTCAGCGACTGCGCTCACGACTGACTCGACCGTTTCGGAGGACATACATCATGCGAACCTCAGTTGCTCTCACCTCGTTCCTGACGCTCATCATCGGTTCAATCGCGCAGGCGCAGTCTCCCACCACATCAACGCACGCGGCGGCCCCAGAGTTCAAATGGGGGCCCGCCCCGTCGGTCTTCCCCGCCGGCGCCGAGATGGCCCTCCTTCACGCGCACTTTGCCGAAGCGCAGGGCGTAACCGTCGTACAGGTCCACGCCTTGGGGCCCTTCGTCCTGACCTACGTGAACCCGGCTGACATGCCGCACACCACGCCCGGAAGGTAGGGCACCCGTCAGCGGAACTTCCCGTGCCGGTTGCCTGACCTAACGACGAGACCCTTCGAGCGAATCGCCATGAACCCCGGACTCACGGCTTCGGCCGCATTGCACCCCGTCACCGACCTCGCGTGGGACGCTGATCGCGCGCGAGCGTTTGGAGGCCAGATGGTTGATCTTTGGGGTGAATACCTCGAGCGTCTCCCGTCCATGCCGATTGGCAAGCACGCCACCGCGGCGGAGGTCCGTGCAGCCGTCACGCGTCCGATTCCCGATGAGCCGCTCGCGCTCGAAGAACTCATGGCGAGCCTGCGCGCGGTGGCCTTCGAGCACGCGACGTATACCGGGCACCCGGGTTTCATGGCGTATATCAGCGGCGCCGGAACTGTGCCCGGGGCCGCGGCGGATCTCCTGGCGGCCGCGCTCAACCAGAACGTTGGCGGTTGGCGGCTGTCGCCAGGCGCAACCGAGATTGAATTGTCGCTCGGGCGCTGGTTTGCCTCGCGGCTCGGCCTCCCCTCAACCGCCGGCGGGTACGTCACGTCGGGGGGCGCGATGGCGGCTTTTGTCGCCCTCAAGGTGGCGCGTGACGCGCGTGCCGGATGGGCCATTCGTGACCTCGGCACACGTGCCGGTCCACCACTGACCATCTACGCCTCGTCGCAGGTCCACGACGTGAACACGCGCGCCGCCGACATGCTCGGACTCGGTCGCGAAGCCGTGCGTCTGGTTCCATGCGATGATCAGCTTCGGATGAACGTCGATGCGCTCCGATCGCTGGTGACGCGCGACATCAAGCACGGCTTCAAGCCAATCGCCGTCATCGCCACGGCGGGCACCGTGGCCACCGGTGCGATCGACCCGATTGGCCCCATTGCCGATCTCTGCGTCGAACACGGACTGTGGTTGCATGTGGACGGGGCCTACGGCGGAGTCGCCGCACTCACCGAAGAGTTGCACCCGCTCTTTGCCGGCATCGAGCGTGCCGACTCCGTTGCTCTCGATCCACACAAGTGGCTGTACACGCCGCACTCCGGCGGCGTGATCGTTATGCGGGACATGCGATGGCTGTCCAACGCGTTCGCCATCGACCCGAGCTACGTGCATGACGACAAGGAGCTCACTGGCCGCGGGATCGATTTCTATGCTCTCGGGCCGCAGTTCTCACGCGGCTTTCACGCGCTCAAGATCTGGGTGTCCCTGCTCGCGCATGGGTGGAGCGCCTACTCACGTCGCATCGCGCACGATGTTGCCTTGGCGCGCTACCTCTACGATCGCGCCGGAGCACACGCCGAGCTGGAGGCGATGGGCCCAGCCCCGTCGCTCTCGATTGCGTGCTTCCGCTACGTTCCCGCCGCGCTGCGTGGACAGGCCACCGCCGAACCTTACCTGAACGCCTTGAATGAACGCCTCATGACCGAGCTCCAACTCGGCGGTCGTGTCTTCCCCTCGAACGCGGTCATCGACGGCCGCTTCGTCCTGCGAGCCTGCATCGTGAACTTCCGCACCGAATCAGCGGACATCGATTCGCTGATCGATGAGTCGGTTGCCAAGGGTGCCGCGCTCCATCAGCAGTTCGGCGGAGTTGCTCCTCCGCCGCATGTCACTCATCACTAACACCGTCTTGGAGGCCCTCCATGGGCAATGCAGATACAACATTCGCACCTCGCTTCATCGGTTCAGCCCCGGCTGTAAGCGAAGCGCCGCTTGCACACGTCCTACCGACCAGTGACGCTCTTACGGAGCGTTCGCGGCGCGTGTGGAGCGCCGGCGACTACGACAGGATTTCACTCGGATTCCGGCATGAGGCCCAGGCGTTCGTGGAACGAGTCGCCCTCCAGCCTGGTCAGCGTGTGCTGGATGCCGCGTGCGGCACTGGCAACCTAACGATTCCCGCCGCTCGCACGGGGGCGGCCGTCACTGGTTTTGATCTGGTACCAGGGCTACTGGATGTCGCCGCGGAATGGGCAACTCGTGAGAATCTGCCGGTGACGTTCGAGCAGGGCACGGTCGAGGACCTGCCCTTTCCTGCCGCCCACTTTGACGTCGTGCTTTCAATGTTTGGGTTGATGTTCGCCGCTCGACCGGACAACGTGATCGGCGAACTCACTCGGGTGACGCGTCGGGGTGGCCGAGTTGCGCTCGCGAACTGGACCCGCGAAGGGTTCATTGGAAAGATGTTGGCCAAGCACGTTGCCTTCGTGCCACCTCCAGCCGGCGTTCCGAGTGTGCTCTTGTGGGGTGACGAGGCAACCATCCGCGAGCGCTTCCGAACTCGCGACTGGGACGTCACCACGCAACGTCGCATTCTGACGTTTCGCTATCCGCACACCCCAGGCGGCACGGCGGAACTCTTCCGAGCCGCATACGGCCCAACAGTGCGCACCTTCGAGGCGTTGGACGAGGATCGGCGCGCGGCATTTTCGGTTGAGCTGGCGGAGCACTGGTCCAGGAGCCACCGCGCCGACGCGCCGGCAACGGTCGTCGACGCCGAGTATCTGGAGGTTGTGGCCACCCGCCGATGAGACATCGCACGCTTCCCGTGGGGACCGTGCGTACGCCTTTTGGAGTTGGGCGTACCACGTCCACACCACGGGCTGCGTGGCGTCAGCGAGGGCGCTTAACCGTGGTCTTGGTAGCCTTGCGCGCCGACTTGGTGCGCGATCCCTGTGGCGCCTTCCCCGTGGCCGCGAGTTTCCAAAACTGCTTCTCGCCGATGATCGTCACCCGGTGACCGATGGCCGCGAGTCGCCGAATCTCCATCAGCTTCAATCCGCCGGCGTTTCCGGCGATCTGCAGCGTATTCGGTCGGCCGCGCACGAGCACATCAGTCGTCTGCCCGGGCTTGGACTGCACGATCGCTCCCGCCTTCCGCGCCGCAGCGATGGCCTCGCCTCGTGATCGGGTGAGGAATCCAGTGAATGAGATGCGCAGACCCTGCAGGCTCGAGACGCGTCCCTTCCGAAGCTCCTTTGGCCGGTGTCGGAGGGCTGTAATCAACTCTCCCGCTGCTTCGTACCGTTTGCCACGCGCGCCAAGACAGCGATGGATCACCTCCTTCAGGTGATCGCTGCATGGCAGCTTGCGGACGTCTTGGCTGCGCATGGGGTTCGTGATGTTTCCGCGCAGCAGCATGGCCGCCAGCTGCCCGACCTGATAGATGTCATCTCGCTGCTGCCAACGACGCATCCTGCCCCAGGCGATCTCGGTCGGAGCTGCGGCCAGATTGAATGCATCAGCCGTCACGCCGTGCCGGCTCAATTGGTGCGTGGCGATCCCGAAGTCACCCAGCTTCAACTGCTCGCCTTCGCATACGAAGACGTTGAATGGAGTGAGGTCTCGGTGCAACGCCTGGCCCCGGTGTAGCGCATCCAGCGCGCCGAGGATGCCGGCGATCTCGCGTCGCACCACGCGCTCGGGCTGTTCGCCTCGTTTGGCCAGCCATGCGCCCAGGTCCCCGTGCTCGGCGTACTCCATCGTCAGGCAGTACCGTGTCGATGTGCCGTCCACGATGACGAAGCGATCATACACGCGTAGCGCGCGCGCCTGCCGCCCAAGCAGCTGCGCGAAATAAGCTTCGCGCAGCCACCCGGTGATATGGTCGCTGATCTTCACACACACCTTTTCCGGGAAGCCATCCAGGGGGACTGGTGTCGCGAGGTAGACCTCACCAAATCCTCCCTTTCCGATCAGCTTGTCCAGCCGATAGGTGCGTCCTGTCTCGGAACTAGTGACTGTTGGAGCTGGAGCCTGCGGGCTCGAGTGTTCGGTTGGCGACATCGGGTACGCGGACGGGCCGCGGGCTGGGGAAGGAAGACTACCTCCGCCGGCGACGATGGAAAAGGTCGCGCCCCTTAGGTACCCGACGAAGGACGACCGCTACGGGATCCAGCCAACGGAACGCCGCCAATCGAGTTCGGCCTGGGCCTTTGCCCGGAGCATATCCGGTGATCGCGGGGGATCACTCGGCGCCGACGTGCGCAGCTCCTGCATGGTTGGCAGCCCGAGCGTCGCGCGTCGCTCGTCCACCAGCTTGGGGTCATCCAGCTCGTAGGACTCGAGTCCATGTGGGCCCGCGCGCCATTGGGTACCGTAGAGCTGCGGGCGACCCTCGTACACGTTGATGCGATCGTCGATGAACGCGAAGTGCGCGCGGGGCGCTTCGCCCCGCTGGCTCGCGTCGTCCAGCAGCGTTCGGCAGTGGCGCATGAACGACGGGTGGTTGATCGAGTGCTGCGCGATGCGATGCGCCGCCTTTGCCCCGTCAGCTCCTACCAGCGAGGCACCTGGCCACCCATGCGCGTGGCATGCCTCAAAGCTAACGGGGCTGCACACGACGGACAGTACACGCCGACCTATTCCCTCAGGGCGATCATCGGATCCACACCGGCGGCGCGCCATGCCGGGACAAGGCCGGCGCAGAGCGCTGCCGCCGAAAGAAGCCCGATCGAGACGAGGTAGGCCATCGCGTCCGTCGACTGCATGCCGTACAGCAACGACGAGACAAAACGTGTGGTGGCCAGCGCGATCGCTCCGCCAGCCACAACACCAACGCCGACCACGGCGGCGACGTCACCGAGCACCAAACGCACCACACGCTCGCGTCCGGCACCAAGGGCAATGCGAACGCCCAACTCGGCGCGGCGACGGGCCACGGCGTAGGCCATGACACCATAGAGGCCAACCATGGCCAATAGCGCTGCCAGCCCGCCAAATACCGTCGTCAGAATCGCCAGCATTCGCTCGCCTTGAAGGGACTGCGACAGCACGCCGGACATCGTGCTGAAGTCGAGGACAAGGGCCGGGTTCACACTGTCCATGGCCCGCCGAACGGCTCCGGCCGATGACATGGGTTCACCACGTGTTCGAAACACGAGCGTGGTGTGGAACGCCGCCTCTCGCGCCTGCGAGGCCGGGAGGTACGCCACGGGTTCAGGCGCCTCACGCAACGTTTGATACTTCGCGTTCTCTACAACGCCGACAATTGTGTAGGGGGCACTCAGCGTGTCCCTCATCTTGAGGCGATAGGTGCGACCAACTGGGTTGGCATCGCGGAGGAACCGGCGAGCCCACGCGTCATTGACGATCGACACGTTCGACGTCCCCGTGTGATCGCCTGCATTGAAGTCGCGACCACCCAGAAACCGCGTCCCCATGGTGCTGAAGTAGGCGTCTCCCACCTCATTGAAGAACGTGACCGTCTCTTGGTCGTTGCTGGGCGTAAATCCGTCGACCACGACGCCCTCGTTCCACGAGCTGCCGCTCACCGGTGCAATGTCCATGCTGCTCGAGCTCACCACTCCGGGAATGGCGCGACTTCGTTCGAGAATCTGGCTTCTGAGTTCTCGCACGGACTCTCCTTTGAGCCCGGTGCGACGCAGATCCACATCTGCCAACAATACGCCTTCCGACTTGAACCCCGGGTTGACCTCCGAAAGACGCCTGAAGGTGCCGACGAAGAGGGCCGCGCCAACCATCAGCACCAACGACAGCGCGACCTGCACCATCACCAGTGCCTTTCCGAACGACCATCGCGAATGTCCACCGAGCACACCTCGTCCTTGGGCCTTCATGGATGCCTGCGCGCTAACGCGTGTCGCGCGCCACGCCGGTGCAACACCAAACAGCAGCACCGTCGCCGTCGTGACGGCCAGCGCGAAACTGAGTAGACGCATGTTGAGCGAGAGATCCAGCGAGACGGCATTCTGGCCAGTATCGCGCTGGATCAGGGACACCAACGCGGGCGCGCCCCATTGGGCGACGATCACACCTGCCGTCGCACCCAATAGGGCGAGAATCGTACTTTCTGTGAGCAATTGCCTCACCAATCGCGTTCGTGCAGCACCAATCGCTTGACGTATTGCCAGCTCATGCTGTCGTGCTTCGGCGCGCGACAGTAGCAGGTTGGCCACGTTGGCGCAGGCAATCAGAAGCACCAAGCCCACGGCGACCATAAGTGCGTAGAGAGGCTTACCCAGCTGCGTGCGCGCCTCGGACACACCGCGTGACGCGGGATGCAGGTACAATGTGCGTTTCAGGTAATCCTTCTGGCCCTCCGCCGAGTACTCACTCGGCAAGGTCTCCGCGAACACCGCGCTCGAGACGGTTGCCAGTCGGACCTTCGCTTGCGCTGGCGTCACCTCTGGGCGCAAGCGACCGATGGCGCGAAGGAACCAGCGGGTTCGGCGATCCAAGTTGCCGGGTGTGTCATTGATCAGGTCGGACGAACAGAGCGGCAGGTAGATGTCCGGCTCCCGCCCAACGTCCACACCGCGGAACTCTTCGGCTGCAACGCCGACGATCTCCACCGGGTGCCCTGAGAGACGGAGCACCTTCCCGACCGCGTCCCGCGCCCCGGCATACTCCGTCTGCCAGAACCGATAGCCAAGCACCGCCACGCCGGCGCAACCGCGCTTGTCGTCCGCCGAGGTGAGGAGCCGCCCAAGCGCCGGACGAACAACAAACGTCGGGAAGAAGTCGCCGCTGACCATCGCGCCCCGCACACGTCGCGCCTCACCCCCATCCGCCAGGTTCAAGTTCGCGCCAGTGAACGCACCGATACTCGAAAAGGCCGTCTGCCGGTCGCGAATCTGCTCCCAGAGCGGGTTGGTGAAGTACCCGTCCGTGTCCGTCGAGTCGCCGGTGACCAGGTACAACTCATTCGGCTGTTCGACGGGAAGGGGCCGGATCAGGAGCGTGTCGATCAGGGTGAAGATGGCTGTGTTCGCCCCGACTCCCAAGCCAAGGGACACCACGGCCGCGACCGTGAACACTGGGGTTCGCCAGAGGCCCCGCACGGCATATCGCAGGTCACCGACGACGGATTGCACCCACTCGGCGAGGTCGGCCGCACGCGTCCGCTCGCGCTGGGTCGTCGCGTTGCCAAATTGTCGTTGCGCCTGACGGCGCGCTTCTTCGCGCGGGATGCCCCGCGACACGAGCTCGTCTGTGCGTTCCGCCAGGTGGAACGCTACTTCACGGTCGATGTCGCGCGACACCTGATTGGAACGCGCAATGTTGAGGATCCGGTGGTACCAAGCCATCTGGTCCTCCTCGTCAGGCGTAGCGCAGGACGCGGGCTACGCCGGTTGTCAGGCGAGACCACGACTCCTGCTCCTGGGCAAGCTGCTTCCGACCGGCCGCCGTCAGCTCGTAGAAGCGCGCCTCTCGGTTCTTGTCGGTCATCTTCCAGCTCGACCGAAGCCAGCCATCCTGCTCCATGCGGTGGAGCGCCGGATAGAGCGAGCCTTCCTCCACACGCAACGTGTCTGCCGAGACCCTTTGAATGTGCGCCGTGATGGCGTAGCCGTGCAACGGACCGGCCACGGACAACGTGCGCAGGACCAACAGCACGAGCGTTCCCTGGAGGATATCGTTCTTCGGTCGGGCCATGAGTACCTAAGTAGCTAGGGTAGCTATCTAGGTATATGCCACCGGCAATCTGCTGGTGTCAACTCCCGGATGTGAACGCCACCTGTAGGACAGGAGCCACGACGCCGGAAGTACTCGCAACTCCGTGGGAGCGACGTGACGGGTTGCGGCCGACTGATCGCCATACGAAGCGCCACACGCGCTAAGCTAGACCCGCACGCAATTCAACGAGCCGACCCTGCGATGTAGCGCGCAATCAGCTCCTGCCGGATCCGCAACCAAATGCGGCCCTGCCCGTAGTTCCCCGCCGTCACGACCACGGTCATGTCGAGCGACGGGATGACCACGAGGTACTGCCCTCCGTTGCCACTCGCTTCAAATGCCGGCACCTCACGACCGTTCACCTGTAGCACATGACGGTGCCAGGCGAAACCATCGTCGGCTCCACTCGATACTGGCTGCTGCCGCTGGGTTGATCGCGAAACCCACGCGCGATCCACAAGGGGCCTGCCATTCCACGAGCCACCATTGAGGTACAGCTGTCCAAACTTGAGAAAGTCCCGCGGTCGCAGGTGCATGCCGCCAGCTGCATATCCCTCTCCCGTTGGCATCAGGTTCATGGCGTACCGGCGGATGCCCAGGGGACGAGCCAGCTCCTCATCGAAGAACTCGGGGAGCCAGCGCCCGTCCGCCTCGTGTATCGCTCGGCCCACCAGGTTGATCCCCGCCGAGCAATACGCGTAGGCGCTGCCGGGCGGGTGCAACTGGGGAAGCTTCAGCGCATACCTGTACCAGTCGGGCTCCGCGGACTGCCCCTGCATGACATCTTCATTCCCTGGTGAGTCGCCGTCATCGTCGTCGCACGCAAGGCCAGACGTGTGCGTGAGCAGCTGCCCGATCGTTGCGCCTGCGGGAGTCACTTTCGTTTCCGTTGAGATCGCACGGCGGCGATGCATGGCCACGCCCAACATGATCGAGGTCATGGTCTTGGACGCCGATCGGAGATCGTGCAACCGATCGCTCGCGTAGCCATAGAAGTACTCGTCGAGGACGAGTTGGCCGTGACGTGCCACGAGAATCGAGTGAATCCGAGGCGCCGTGTCATCGATTGGACTGGTGTTGACGACCAATCGCACGAGCGCCGCCAGAGAGTCTTCCAGCATGCCCACCGCCGACGCCCTCGCGGATCTCCAGCCATCAGCCAAGTCCACGGGTGGGCGATAGTGATACGAATCCATGCCCGGCGTACGAGGCACAAATCCTGGTGCGTCAGCAAGGGTCCGAGGTCGAGCGATCAGGGGGGCCCCGAAGTCAAATGCAATCGTCCGCGACGCCGAATCGTAAGGCTGCGTGAAGCGGCGCTTGCCCGACACAGCGTCAACGAGGCCGACCTGGCCGGGCTCGACGACTGCACGAAATAGCCGGCCGCCACCAAAGTTGCCCTCAGGATTCCGGAAGCGAGCGGCAAGGCCGCCTGACGAGTCAGGCCTGATGTCCAAGTAGAGGGAGAAGCGCTCCTCCAAGGGTGACACGGTCCCGCGCCAAGTGTTGTTCCCGGCTCGCGTCAGTTGCACTGGTGAAGCGTACGGCACACTGCTTCCCGCTGGCTGAACCCACATGGCGTGTGGAGCCACGTCGGACGGCTTCCCGACGCGAACCCGAAGCGTGCCACGTTCGCCCGGAAGGGAAAGGCGTACTGTGTCTGCCTCCTGTCTGGCTTGCACTTCGTATCCGGCTACGCGAAGTCGCCAGGAGTCTCGCTCTCGCGAGAGGAGCAACTCGCCGCGGACATCGGGGCCGAGTACCTGTTCGAATCCCCATAGCCCTTCGACGGACCGGTGCGCCACTTGAGCGTAGAGTGGGGCCGTCGCGGCGAAGGTGTTTGTGAGCAGGAAAACGGACAGCCTACGATGCAAGCGCATGCAATCTTGAGGTATGATGAGTTCTTCACGACCGGGACCACCGACCAACCGTGCTGGACGATAGCCAATCGTGGCCTCACGAGTATTGTACAAACGAAACCTCGGCTGCTTTTCCCTCCCCTTCACGGGGGCGCCGACCACGCCTCGCACGCATCGGTGCACCGCGTGACCCGCCACTTTACCGCCCCTTCGCCGCTGACATGAACTGCACCGTGTATCTCGCGACAAGCCTGGATGGATTCATCGCCCGCAAGGACGGACGCATCGATTGGCTTCCGCATCCGCAAGCGGCCGGAGAAGACTACGGCTATGCGAACTTCATGAGCACCGTTGACGCGCTCGTCATGGGTCGGAATACCTTCGAACAAGCGCTGACCTTTGGGGCGTGGCCGTACACAAAGCCGGTGTACGTGCTCACATCACGACCAGAGTCCCTGCAGGGGAAACTGCCACCGTCGGTACAGACGCTCTCGGGGTCGCCGGATAGCGTGATCGCTACGCTGGAGCAAGCCGGGGCACGGCACCTCTATATAGATGGAGGACGTACGATTCAGCGCTTCCTCCGCACCGGGAGGGTAAACCGCCTGATCATCACCACGGTTCCGGTGCTCATTGGTGCTGGCATTCCGCTCTTCGGCGAACTAGATCACGACCTTCAACTCACCCACGTCGCAACTCGCACGTACGCGGACGGACTCGTTCAATCCGAGTACGTGGTAGCAACACCTTAACGCTGCGAACGATGAGGCGGCAGCATCCCATGCGGATCACTCGCGCAACTCTGGCGGCAACAATCCTGACGGCCGCCATGGCGTTGCCGTCCCAGGCTCAAGTCGCACGGGGGGTCACCACCGCGCCAGCCGCCTCCACGCCTCAGAAACGTCGAACGTTGCTGCTGACGCCGACCAATCCGTTCTGGGCAACCCGCGCTCCCGATACAGTCATCGCCGACATCGAGACGTCCAAGGGAACTATCACCGTGGAGTTGCCGCGCGAGTGGGCGCCGCATGGTGTCGATCGGTTCTACAATCTTGCACGGGGCGGTTATTTCGACGATTCCCGCTTCTATCGGGTGGTAGCGCGCTTCATCGCGCAATTCGGCATCGCCGGCGACCCAACGATCGCCGCGCGCTGGAGCCAGCGGAGGCTTCGCCCCGATTCGGTGCGAACACCTAACGTGCGAGGAACTCTCACGTTTGCGCAGCGCACGCCGGCCGATCGCACCACCAACCTCTTCCTCAACCTGACGAACAACTCCAACCTGGACTCACTCGGCTTCGCGCCGATCGGTCGAGTCATCCAAGGCATGGACGTGGCCGACAGCCTCTACTCCGGATACGGCGAGTTGACGATGGCAGGGCCACCACTCAACAACGGGCGGCGTTTGTACCGCGAGTCCAACAAGTACATGGACGCCGAGTATCCCAAGCTCGATCGCATTCTACGCGTGACCGTCCGACCCGCAGCGAGCAAGTCCCCGTAACTGAAGTCTGTCGCGCTTACTTCTTGTAGACCGGCGCCAACCAGTGGAGATACTTCCCTACGTTGCCGGTCACCACATCCAGGAAGAGCGAGCGCAGTTTTCCCGTGACCGGGCCCATGTTGCCCGAGCCAATGCTGCGGTGCTCGACCTCGGTAATGGCACAGATCTGCACCCCGGTGCCGCACATGAAGCACTCGTCGGCGAGATACACTTCGCTTCGATCGACATTCCGTTCAACGACCGTGACTCCGAGTTCGTCGCGCAGGAGCTGAATGACCGAGCGACGCACGATGCCTTCTAGCACGTTGCTCTGTACCGGCGGGGTGATGGCGACACCATCACGCACGATGAAGAAGTTCGCCACGCTCATCTCGGACACGTGGCCGTCTTCGTTCAGCACCAACGCCTCGTCATAACCGGCCAGACGCACGTCCGTGCTGCTCATCGCCGAGTTCACATACGCTCCCGCAATCTTGCCTCGCGCGGGGATGGCGTTGTCATCCACGCGCCGCCAAGCGGAGAAAGCAACGTGTACGCTGGTTTCGTTCGCCGTGTAGGAACCGAACGGGAGGCTGAACATGGTCACCGACGCATCCAAGTCGTGGACTCGCACGGCGATGTTGGTGGCCGACTTGTAGGCGAGTGGGCGGATGTAGCAGTTCTGGCGAAATCCCTCCGCTCGCAACAGCTCCACCGTAATGTCGGTGAGTGATTGTGGTGTGTGGCCAAGGTCCATGCGAAGAATGGACGCCGATTGCACGAAGCGCTTGAAGTGTTCATTCGGACGAAACACGAAGAGTTGCTGCTGCGCTTCGTTCCAGTACCCGCGCATCCCGCCGAAGACAGCCGTCCCGTAGTTCAGGGCGTGCGTCATGACGCTGACTTTGGCGTCCTCGATGGGGACGATGCGGCCGCCGAAGTAGGCGAATCGGGTCACGGCGTTGCTCATTGGCCTCGGGAAAGGGGTGTGGTTGGGGAACGAACATGAGACGGTACAACCGGGTGCGCTAGGGAAGGGACGCGAACTCGTATGGAGTGTCCGCACGCTTGACGCCGACCCCCTCAGCCCGGACTTTTGACTGTAACGGAGCTGACACATGGCAAACATCCCGTTCACCAGCAACTACACCGACCTCTCCTCGCAACGCGGCTACCAGTTCCAGTTCTTCTGCAGAAAATGCGGGAACGGGTATATGTCGACATTTCAAGCGAGTACCCTGGGCATGGCGGCGTCGGCCGCCAACGCCGCGGCGTCCCTGCTGGGAGGGATCTTCGGGCGCGCCGCGCAGTCCGCTCAGGCGCTCCAATCGGTCGTCGCTGGCCCGGCGCATGACTCAGCGCTCGACGCGGCCGTGCGCGAGATCAGTCCTCTCTTCAAGCAATGCACCCGTTGTGGCCAATGGGTGTGTGAGCCGATCTGCTGGAACAAGAAGGCTGGTTTGTGCGAGAGCTGCGCACCCGACCTGGACGAGGAGATCTCCGCCGCACAAGCACAGGCAGCACGAGAGCAGGTGAACACCAAGGCGCGTGAAGTGGACTACCTTGGTCAACGCAATCTCGCGCAGGTCACGGGCGCCATTTGTCCGTCATGCGGCGCCAAGACGCAGGGAGGCAAGTTCTGTCCTTCCTGCGGCACTTCGCTGTCCACCAAGCAGAAGTGCGCGCACTGCGGCGCGGAAGCTGACGGCAGCGCAAAGTTTTGCCCGGAGTGTGGCAAGCCGTACGGGACCTAGCATGGTTCCCGAAACACGGCGCGCACACGCCGCGTTCGACTTGCACGATTTCGCGGCCGCGGCGCCGCTCACCGGCGAAGGGACTCTACAGCTGAATGACGACGCCTTGGACATTGGCAACGTCCATGTGTCATATCTCGACGTGGATGCACTCCGCGCCGCCGATTATCGCATCGAACTCGACGTGTGGCCGCACCGCCGTCTCACCCTCACGCAACTCGGCCGTCGATTTGATACGATCCTGGAGGAACTGCGCCGTGTGCGGAATCAGTCGCGGGTCGCTGGATTGCTCGCTCATGGCATCACGACGCCACTCGTTTTCAATGGCGCCTTCCGCTCGGCGGATGACGCCCGGTTCGATGTGTCGCACAGTCAGCTGCAACACGCCGAGTTTCAGGTCTACGACACACATGTCACGATCGTCCCGGTGGACGGGAACCCGTGGCAGCTGCCGTACGGCGCGATCACGGGGCTTCGCGAGGTCGAGGACCCACCAGCCATAGTCGCCGAATGCCGCGAGGGAGCAACGTTGCTCGGGCAGCTGGGGCGCCAGCGAGACGCGCTCTTCGATGCGGTCGCCGAGCATCGCAACAAGCAGGACAAATTTCTGTTGGCACTGACGGGAGTAAGGGGGTTTGCCGACGGATGGGGGCTCACTCGCGACGAGGTCAGCGGTTTTGAGGCACTGATTCAGCGCTTTACGGCGCGGAATCGCGTCGACTGCAGCCGTCGGCTCTTGGAGTTGGCGGACGGTCAAGTCCGGTTGGGCTTTGTGCAGCTGCTCGATCCCGACGGCGACCATGCTACGTCCGACGAACTTCCAGAACCGTGGGCGTCGTTCTTGCTCGTCTCCATTCGTGATCTCACGGTGCTGGAGGTGCTCGCTGGCGCCGCAGCCGCAACCTATGTCTTTCGCGGCTCGATCGAGTCCGTGAATCGCGATCTGCAGTTGCTCCACTTCAGGCGGGCACCGTTGGCGCTCACGGCAGAGCAAGCTGTCATCACCGCTGCCAATCCTTTCCGTCTCGCCTTGCGCCAACTCGAGCCGTTGGGCCGACTGCGCCGCGCCACGGTCGCGCGCATCATTCACACAGATGGGTGGGAGCAGGCCATACAGTCCAGTTGTGCCTCCTAACGAGTGACGTGACGCATGCAGCGGACGCAACCAAGGGACCACCTGCGCGGCAGCCGAGGAGTGCGTGACGCATGGCATCTTGCGGTCGGTACTCACATCGCGTTGAGCGAACGTGGGAGGTGAGGCGGATGTCGGCGCAACTTCTGACGCACGCCCGAGGTCGGCGGCTCCTGCTGCAACAGTCGCTCGCCAGTTGTCACTTGGTGCGTGATGGTGCGCCGATCGTTGCCACTGCCGCGTTCAGGCGCCCAACGTGTACAATGCAGTCCTTCCCAACTCAAATGAGGTCGCATGAGAAAGCTGATCGTGTCCGAGTTTGTGTCACTGGACGGCGTGATGCAGGCGCCTGGTGGCAAGGACGAGGACTTGGATGGCGGGTTCGAGCATGGCGGATGGACGCTCCCGTACTGGCACGATGACATCGGCAAGGGATTCTTCGCCTTGATGCAGCAGTGTGACGCGATGCTGCTGGGACGGCGTACGTACGTCGGTCACGCGCAAGCGTTCGAGCCGTTGCCGGCGGGTGATCCATTCGGCGACGTGATCAATGCGCCAAAGAAGTACGTGGTGTCCAAGACGCTGGAAAAACCGATCTGGCGTGATACCACGATCATTCGCGACCGCGTCGTTGAGACGGTGCGATCCCTCAAGTCGCAAGCGGGCAGGAGTATCGTCACGGATGGTAGCAGCCAGCTCGTACACACCTTGTTGGAGAACGATCTGGTGGACGAATTGCACCTGCTGGTGTATCCGCTGATCCTTGGTGGTGGCAAGCGTGTGATCCCGAACGGCATGAGCGCCAGTTTCAAGCTGATGTCGGCCGTTCCCGTGCCAACCGGTGTCGTGATGCTCCACTATGCCCGGCAGGGCGCCCAAGGATGATCCGACTGTAACAGCAGGTGGCGAGTGGCTCCCGACTGGGGTGCATTCAAACCTTTCCGTCGACGAGTCGGTCGAACCGGGAGCACGCGCAGGTTGAATGGTCGCCGGCTACAACCTTACGAGACATGAGACTCGCCACACTGCTGATCGCCGTGGTGCTCGCAGCGCCGTTGTCCGCACAGATTGCCCCAAGCGACTGGCCCGCCTACGGTCGCGATGCACTCGGGTCACGGTTCTCTCCGCTCAACCAGATCACCGGGAATAACGTCGGCACGCTGGTCGAGGCGTGGACGTATCGGACGGGTGAGATGGGAGCCGCCGGGTCGCGAACAATCAAGCTGGAGGCCACCCCACTCGTCGTCGAGGGTGTCATGTACTTCTCGACACCTTTGGGACGGGCGATCGCCCTGGACGCCGCAACCGGAAGGGAACTCTGGTCGTTCGACGGCAAGGCGAGTCGAACTGACCGGTGGGGAGACTTTGCCAACCGCGGAGTTTCCACATGGGTAGACTCGAGAGCTGCAACCGATGCGCCGTGTCGTCGAACCATCTTCGTGCCCATCATCGATGGCCGGATCGTCTCGCTCGATGCTCGAACGGGAACACCCTGCCGAGCATTTGGTGAGGGCGGCACGGTTGCGCTTCGCCGCGGACTGCAGAATGCACCTGCCTACAAGGAGGAGTACGAACTCACGTCGCCACCGGCGGTGATCCGCGATCTCATCGTCACCGGTTCGGCGATCGCGGACAACTACCGCACCAGCGCGGCCAGCGGCGAAGTACGGGCCTACGATGCCAGGACGGGAGCACTCAGGTGGACCTGGGATCCCGTCCCTCGCGACTCAACAGATCCGGCGTGGCGCACCTGGATCGGGGCGATTGCCCATTCCACCGGCGGGGCGAACGCGTGGAGCATCATCGCGGCGGACTCGGCTCGTGACCTCGTATTCGTTCCAACAACCTCCGCCAGCCCCGACTACTATGGCGGTGAGCGTGTCGGTGACAATCGTTATGCGAACTCGATCGTGGCGCTCCGCGCGAGCACCGGCCAAGTCGTCTGGCACTTTCAAACCGTGCATCATGACCTTTGGGACTACGACAACGCCGCGCCACCCGCACTAGTGACCATCACACACAATGGACGGCGCGTCGACGTCGTACTGCAGGCAACGAAATCGGGACAACTCTTCGTGCTGGATCGCGACACGGGTCTCCCGGTGTTTCCAGTCGAGGAGAGGGCAGTTCCACCCAGCTCGATCTACGGTGAGCGCGCCTCGCCCACGCAACCGTTCAACACGGTCCTCCCCGCCCTTGGCCCGCAGCGATTCACGATGGACTCGCTGTTCGCCTTGACGCCCGCCATGCGTGAGGCGTGCGAAGCGATCATCAAGCCGTTGCGGAACGAGGGCCCATTTACGCCACCGAGCCTGGAAGGAACTCTGGCGTGGCCATCGAACATCGGTGGGGCGCATTGGGGCGGCGTGGCATTCGATCCGCAATCGCAGTATGTGGTGATTCCTGTCAACCGCATTGCGGCGCGCGTACAGCTCATTCGGCTGGACCAGTTGGACACCGCCGAGGCTCGCACGAATTCATCGCGACTAGGCGACCAGTATACCCGAATGCATGGCACGCCCTACGTCATGCGTCGCAACATGGTGAACACAAATCGCGGCATACCATGCACGCCGCCACCATGGGGCGCACTCCTCGCCATTGACCTCAAGACCGGCCGTCGTGCGTGGGAAGTTCCCTTGGGTGACCCCGTGCCGCTACGCCCTGACCTGTCCGGACTCCTCAAGCCGGAGTTTGGAACTCCAAACCTCGGTGGACCAATCGTAACCGCGAGCGGAATCGTGTTCATCGGCGCGACGTTCGATCACGCGCTGCGGGCTTTCGACCTCAGCACGGGCAAGCTGCTGTGGAAGGGGACGCTACCCGGCGGGGCGCGCGCCACACCCATGACGTACGAGGCGGGTGGACGACAGTACGTAGTTGTGGCTGTCGGCGGAGGCGAGGATTGGGGAGACGGAGACTATATCATCGCGTTCGCGCTACCTCGGCGATGACGACATGCACCACTGTTACGGTTGTACCCGCTGCCGCTTCTTCATCAACGCTTCGATCTCCTCGATCTCTCTCGGCGCGGTGCTGATCCGCTCCAGCCCCTTCTCCGTGATGACGTAGTCGTCCTCGATGCGCACTCCGGAGTTCTGGTACTTCAGCACCACCGACCGTACTTTTGCAATGAATGCGCGATTCTTCGGTGTGTCGGGGAGCACGTCCAAGGCCCGCGTGCTGATGTAAATGCCTGGCTCTATCGTGAAGGCATCGCCTTCCTTGAAGGTGCGATCCCCAAAATACGCTTGCATCGGATCGTGCACCGCCAGCCCAATGCCGTGGCTGATGCCGTGAATCATCCATAGGTTCGATTGCTTGCACTGGCCAGGTTGCTTGTTGCAGTCGACGGGCCATGGAGGATCGAAGGAGGCGTCGAGCCCCTCCACTAGCCCCAACGCAACGAGCCCACGCGCGCGCACCATGATCGACGAGTCCTGCGCCGCGAGCGAGCTCATCCCCGGCTTCGAGTTGCGCTCGGCGGCCGCCTGGGCATCGCGCACCAACTGATACAGCTGCCGCTGTTCCTTGGTGAACGTGCCACTCACCGGAATCGTGCGCGTGACATCCGCCGCATAGCCGTGATACTCTGTCGCGGCATCCATCACCACCAGGTCGTTCGGCTTGATCGGGTCCGTGTCCTTCATGTAGTGCAATTGCGTGCCGTTGATGCCGGTACCCACAATCGACCCGTACGCCGGACGCTCGCCCCCAAGCCGGGTGAACGTGTATTCCAGCGCCGCCCGGAGCTCGTATTCATGCGAGGGGTTCGGCACCAGCATCGCCGCGCGGTGACCCTCGGAGCTGATCTCGGCGGCCCTCCGTAGCAACGCGACCTCTGCCGGTGTCTTCTTAGCGCGAATTTCCGAGACCACGGCGTTCGCGTCGTGAACCACCAAGCCGTTGTGTCTGGCGACCAGCCCCTTCAGGAAGGCAGCACCTCGCGTCAGTGTGTCCGCGCGGGCAAAGTCCTCGTCCTCGAAGTCACCGATCGAATACAGCGGAAGCCCCGTGGCTACCAGTGAATCCACTACCTGGGCAAGTTCACCAAATGGGCGCCCGGGGATCCCGTACTCCTTCTCGGTCGTCTGCGGCGTGGCTCGCTGGCCGTAGTAGAACGCGGTGCGCGCATTGAGCGCGGTCACGAAGAGCGTACTCATTCCCTTCTTCTTGCGTACCACCATCACCAGCGCGGCATCGGGCTCGGTGTAGTTTGTCAGGTACTGGAACGCACGCAGCTGAAAGAATGTGCCGAAGTCGTGCACGAGTGTGCGACCGCCGAATGCCAGGACAATGCCGCTATCCAGCCGTGTGGCGAGCGCCTCGCGTCGCGTCGCGAATTCGCTGGCTGGTACCTGGGCAATCGCGGAGCCCACTGCGCTGAAGACGAGCGCGGCGGCGCACAAGGCATGAGGGAACCGGGTTCGAAGCATGGCAGCACGAAGAAGATGAAGAGGAGGCGACAGCCTCACGATCAGGGCGCTATCATGAAGCGCCGTACTCGCTGAACGGTGTGGCGCGAGAACTAGGAGCGGAAGACCGGAGGAGACACAATGAAAGCCACGTGTTTCGCATGTGCCGAGCAGGTTGAGGGGAATGACGCTGACGCGGTCGCCCGTGCCTTTGTCGCGCACGGCATGGAGAAGCACTCCTGGTCGTACCCCGAGTCCGCCGTGCGACAGTATGCGATCAACTTCGCCGAGGCTGGCGAACGGCTGAGTGGGAGCACCGAACGACTGCCGGTGTGCGGGGCAATCAGCATCCATCCCGTGACCGAAGATCGAGTGGACGACTGGCTTCACTTCTTTGACCATGACGGGTTCGCTGGAAATCCAAGTTGGGCGTCCTGTTACTGTCTGGAGCCCCACGTTCCGGCGACGAAGGAACAACCCGAGCGTCCCTGGCGCGAATCGCGCGCCGCCGTGTCGGCGAGGCTCCGTAACCGTGCGACGTTCGGCTACCTCGCATACGTAGACGGTCGTGGGGCCGGATGGGTGAACGCCTCCTTGCGATCCGACTACGGTAAGTTCCACGATGTTGACCCTGACGGACCGAACGCACGTTCCGTCATCGGGATCGGCTGCTTCCTCGTCGCCCCGCCCTATCGACGCCATGGGATGGCGTCGTTGCTACTCGACCGTGTCATCGCCGATGCGGCTTCACGCGGTGCCCAGTGGGTCGAGGGTTATCCCCACAACACTCCTGAGGAAAGCGACGCCGGGCACTTTCGCGGCACGCGCGGCATGTACGAAGCGCGCGGGTTCCATCAGGTTGAAACACGGGAACGGTACACCGTCATGCGGCGGCAGGTCGCCCCCGTCGGTTCGGAAGACTTGCCCCAACGCCAGGTCTAGGGCTCGCATCACCGCCCGCGCGCCTGACGCGTGCAAACTAAGGCAGCGAGACTTCGGTTTTTGGAGCGTGTGCTGACCTCTTACCAAAGGACAACAACATGGCATGGCCGGCAAGCCGGGAGGCCTCCTTTCCGAACCCGAAGCTGCAACCCTTCGGCACCCTCGTCGGTGAGTGGATCACGCAGGGCACGCATCCCCTAGTTCCCGGCGTCACCTTCCATGGTCGCGCGTCGTTTGAGTGGATCGAGGGGGGCGCCTTCCTTCTCATGCGCACGGAAATTCAGGAGCCGCAGATCCCCACGGCGGTCGCTATCATCGGCAGTGACGACGCTGCCGGGACATGCCACATGCTCTACTTCGACGAACGGGGAGTGTCGCGGATGTACGAGATGTCCATGCAAAACAACGTCTGGATGTGGTGGCGAAATGCGCCGGACCTCTCTCAACGGTTCAGGGGCGAGATCTCAGGCGACGCACGTGTGATCGTTGCCAAGGGTGAGATGTCGAAGGACGGAGCCAGATGGAGCGAGGATCTCTCTCTCACTTATTCTCGAGTGCGCTAGCACGTCGCGTCCACCGACGCGCTGGCTCACGAAGGTTCGAGGCCCGCGCGTTAGCGACTACTCTTTCCCTGCTGCACGATCACGAAGCGCGAGCCGTCTGCCGTCACGTCATACATCAGGTTCGCGCCCACATAGTAGGGTGCACGGAAGAGCTCAGTCTCTCCGTCCAGCGACGGCACTGATCCGTTGATGGACGGTCCCAGCTTTACGGCATACAACGCGCCATCCTTCCAGTAGTACAACTCTCGTCCGTCGCCTCGCCACACCGCGTGCTCACCGCCGCCACGCGACACCAGTACGCGCTTGCCCGGTTGCGAGTAGGAATCGAGGTACACTTCCAGCCGTCCGAATTCGTCCGTTGTGTAGGCCACCCACTTCCCGTCAGGTGAAACGCGCGCTGCCCCCTCATCGGCGGGCGTCGCCACATACGCCTTGGCGGGCGAGCCGTCGGCAGGCTGGATCATGACATCATGCTTGCCACCCCCGCCGTCGTCCGTCACCAGCAACGCGCTCTCGTCCCGTCGCCAGTCGCTTGGGAACTGTGTGCCAGGGTGTGTCGCGAGCACTTTGGCGTCCGGGTCTCCTATGCGACGCACCAGAATGTCCTTGCCACCGGGTGCACTCGCCGAGTATGCCAAGCTCATGCCATCCGCGCTCCACTGCGGATCGTTGGCGTCCGTCTCGTCATCGGTGATTCGGCGCGTCGTGCCGGCCTCGATGTCCGTGATCCACAGGTCACTGGTGCCTCGGCCGCGCCCGAACGCGCCATAGGCAACGCGCTTTCCATCCGGAGAGAAGCGTGGCGTCCATGGACGATTCGCTTCGATCGAACGAACCAAGCGACCGGTGCGATCCACCACAGAGAGCGTCATGTCGCCACCGGGTCGCCAAGTATCGGTACCGAGGTTGATAGACGGAACGGTCACTCTCGGCACCACGTCCGCCACGCTCGTGGGAATCCGCTTCTGCGCGACCAGCCACCCCAGAGCCATCCCCACGCCCAACATGGCAACGGCTGCGTACATGGCAGCACGGGCGGACACGCGGCGGCGGGTAGAAGGTGCAGCTGTCGGTGGCGCTTCGCGAGCATCCTGTGGCACTTCCAGAGCGGCCGCAAATTCTGCGGCACTCGCGAACCGATCTTCAGGCACCTTGGCCAACGCGCGTTGCACGGCGGAATCGAGGAATGACGCGACATCCGAACGGCGCTCGGCAAGTGCCGACGGGGACTCGGCGAGTACGCGCCGCAGCACGGCATGTGGTGAGGACGCGGCAAAAGGCGTCTCGCCGGCAATCATCTCATGCAGCACGACACCGAGCGCATACACATCAGCACGCGCATCGATCGCTCGTGCACCGGTCGCCTGTTCGGGGGCCATATACTGCGGAGTTCCAATCGTGATCCCCGTGCGCGTGAGGCGATCGCCGCCCGCTTGCTCCAGCGCCAGGGATATTCCAAAGTCGCCCAGCACGGCGTGCTCGCCCTGCAGCAAGACGTTTTCCGGTTTCACATCTCGGTGTACAACACCGCGGCGATGGGCGTATTCCAGGCCATCCGCCATCTCCCGCGCAATCCGTACTGCCTCTGCCACGGGCAGTCGCCCTTCGCGCGAGAGACGCGACCGCAGGGTCTCCCCTTCCACGAACGGCATGGCGTACCAGAGCAATCCGTTTGCGCTGCCGGAGTCGAACAGTGGCAAGATGTGCGGATGCTGCAGAGACGCCGTGACGCGAATCTCCTGAAGGAAGCGATCAGCTCCCACCGCAGCCGCCAGTTCCTGACGAAGGACCTTGATGGCCACCCGCCGGTCGTGACGAAGGTCCCGTGCGAGGTACACCGTCGCCATGCCGCCATGCGCCAGCTCGCGCTCGATCGCGTAGCGGCCGTCGAGCGCTTTCGCGAGTCGGTCGGCAAGCGGTGTGCGGTCGTCAGCTGCACCGTCCGCCACTAAGGAGTCGACGGCTGGGTTCTCCAGGAAGTCGTCACTGGCGCGTTCATGCCGCGCGAGCAGGGACATGATCTCGTGACGAAGCCCCTCGTCATCGGCACACGCTTCGGCGACAAAGGCCGCACGCTCACTGGGATCGATGCCGAGCGCGGCCTTGAGGACAGCGTCTACGGCTCGCCATCGCTCCGGCGTCATGAGCCTTCGCGCGCTTGCGCTCTCTCTGGTGTCGGTCGGCGTTGTCATGGTTCGAGTTCCCGGCGAAGCCACATGCGCGCGATGGCCCATTCGCGACCGACGGTCGCCGGCGAGACACCGAGCACTTCCGCTGCCTCCGGGATGCTGAGGCCAGCAAAGTATCGGAGATCTACTAACCGCGCCTTCTGTGGATCAAGCACCGCCAGCCGCGCGAGTGCCTCATCGAGCGCGATGACGTCCACGGCATCGAGCGCCGCACCCTGCTCTGCAATTCCGTCGCCGAGTGAGATCCTCACGTCGCCACCGCCACGCTTGAGGGCCAGGCGTGTTCGCGCGTGATCCAGCAGAACACGCCTCATGGTTTGCGCCGCAATGCCAAAGAACTGCGCGCGGCTCTCCCATCGCGCGTCGGCCTGGCCATCCAGGCGCAGCCATGCCTCGTGGACGAGCGCGGTCGCCTGCAAAGTGTGCCCTTCTCCTTCTCGGCGTAACACAAGTGTCGCCTGACGCCGCAACTCCTCATACACAAGCCGGACCAGTGAGTCACTTGCTTGGGGGTCGCCTGCACCCCACGCCCTCAACAGTTGGGTGACACCTGCCACCGAGGCGGGCGCGGTTGGGTTCGTTCTGGAAGGACGAGCGGGTGACTCGGGCGGAGTGGTTGGCATAGCGATCGAAGGTAGTGAAAGCATGCGTCTTCCGCTTTGACAACGGTCGAGGTGAGTGGGTTGTGACGCGTTTTGCGCGTTATGGGATGAGGCGCGTGTGTGCGCCGGTAGCCAAAGGAGGATGCAATGACTACGCCTAGGGTACGTCGCAACGTTTCAGCTGCGCTCACCATTGCCATTGGGCTCGTCGCCGGCGCTTGCGTGCGCACGACGTCGCAATACTTGGATGACCCACTCCCTCGCGTGGAGAGTCGTTCGCTGACAATCCGCTTCGACAATAGCGCGCGCCAGTACGTCCACGTGTACCTCGTCGGTGCACAGCGGGAGTGGTTTCTTGGACGAGTGGAATCTGGCGCGGTCGCGAGGTTGCGAATTCCCGTCGAGTCCTTCGAGGGCGACACGCGTCACATGCGGCTGGCCGTCGTTGCCGGAGAACACATGACCCTTCAGGCGGCGCTGAATCCGCGCGCGTCGATCACGCTCGTCCAGCCTACCTCAGCGATCGTTGGGCAGACGTGGCGATTCACGGAGGGGCAACTGACGTCGCTTCGAATCCCGCGCTGAGCTTTCCCCGAGAGGTGCAGGCGTTTCCGTGGGAGCTGAACGCTCACGGGCGTTCGCAGGCTCGCGATCCGCCGCCGGATTGGGCGAGTCGCGAGCCATTTGCATTGGCATGGACTTCTTGTAGCGTCGCCGTCGCTGCATGATAGTGCGGTTGTCCAGGACGCCCTACCCTCTCGCGACGCATTCGACATGCAGCTTACCACTGGCATCACCGATATCGCACACAGCATTCAACTCGCCGTGGCTCCGGTGTTCCTGCTCACGGGTGTGGCCACCACGCTGACCGTGCTCACGAATCGACTCGCGCGCATCATCGATCGTGCGAGGTATCTCGAGAGCGTGTTATCGGGAACGGCTACGCTGACGGCCAGTGAGGTGCGATCCGAACTTCAGGTACTTTCCAGGCGCGCCCGGCTGGTTCATCGCGCAATCACGATGGCAACGTCCTGCGCACTACTCATTTGCCTCGTCATCGTCACATTGTTCGTGGGCGTCGCTTTGAATCGTGACGCGACGCTTCTCATCGTGGTGTTGTTCGTGTTGGCGCTGGCGGCATTTATCGCGGGGCTCGTGCTGTTCCTGTTGGAGATTCGAGCCGCCACAGGGAGTCTTCACTTCGACGCACGCCTTCGTGCCGATCGCGCGTAGTGGGCGGTGCCCAGTGAAAGCCGGCCAGACGCACGAAATCGCCGGGGTCGTAGACACGACCGCGACGAATGACCCAATGTGCGCGCCGGATGTTCGAGATATCTGCAAGCGGGTCGCCGTCCAGCACCAGCAGATCGGCGAGCTTTCCAGGCTCGACGCTTCCCACAATTCGATCCATCCCCATCGCACGAGCTGCAACCGTCGTGGCGCTCTGGATCGCCTCCAGTGGAGTAAACCCGGCCTCAACTGAGAGCTCCAGCTCGCGCAGGAGCGAATATCCTGGAACGGCACCGTCCGTTCCGGCGACGATCGGAATCCCGGCGTCGTGCAGGTCCTTCATTAGCGCGAGCGCTCGCGCGCGTTGCGCGGCTGCGGCGGCGAGGTCTCCGGTGTTACGAACGCTGGCGTAGTTGAGCGCCAGCGGAGCCGCGATCCTCGCAAAGCTGGGTTCAAAAGATGCCACACTCGTTGGCGATGCTCTGCCGAGGAGTTCGTTCCAGGCGACCGTGGGATCAACGACCACTCCGCGGCTGGCCAGGAGCCCGATGAGCTCCCCTCGCTCGGCGACTTCGCTGCCGAATGGCAGGTGCGCGACATGGTCCATGCCCGAGTCGACGACTGCCCGTAGTCCCATCGAGGTCGGAACATGACCGGTCACCGTCATGCCTAGCGCATGGGCGCGCCGAATGATTGATCCGGCGACTGGAGCCGTGATGCTGTTGTACAGTTTGACCTGTCGGAAGCCCAACGCATGAAGGCGATCTACCGCCGCGCGTCCCTCGGCGGGCGTGGTTGCGATGGATGCTCCAAAGCCATTCGGTCCGGGACCGTCGATCAATCCCGCCAGGAGGAGCGTTGGACCAACGGCGGTCGGGCGACTCAGTGCGTCTCGGAACGCGGTGAGGAAGGCCCGTTCCCCACCCATGTCTCGTACTGTCGTGACACCCGCGGCCAGTGACGCCGGCGCCCACTCGATCTGGCTGACATGTCCGTGCATGTCCCACAATCCCGGAATGACCGTCGTTCCGTTGGCATCGAGCACTCGCGTTCCCGCGGGCATGCGCACGGTGCCCGCCGCGCCCATGGCGGCAATGCGTCCGTCGCGGATGAGAATCGTCGCGCCGTCGATCGGAGCAACGTTCGTTGCCGGGATCACGCGAACGCCCACCAACGCAAAGGTGCCGGTCGCGATGGGCTTCACTTGCCGCTCCATCGTGACAAGGTCCCGCATCCGGTCGCGAATCGCGCTCTGTTGCAGGCGCGGCAGTGCGTCCTCGAGGTCGCTCCGCGACGCCTCCATGGGTAGGATATGGATGCGTGTCACGATCGCAGCCAGCATGTCGTGGTCGTCCAACCATACCGTCTCGCGCCCCCAGACAATACCGTCCACAGCATACCGGCGCAGGATGACCCTGCGTCCTGACAGCTGCAACGTGTCCGTTCCCCGGAGTGCAACGGATATCTTTGCGTCGTCAGCACCGGGGATGTTCTGCACGGACGCCGGCCGGCCGTGCATTTCCCAATACCGGATGAGCCATGCACGACCTGCGAGTGGCGCGTAGCCGCGTGATGTGAAGTACGGGCCCGAAATGGCACGTGTGCTCGTATCGCCGAGGTTTGCCACGCGAGCGGTCCGACCAGCCACCCGAACGTCCACGTCCACGTTTACGAAACGATACGTCTTTCCGATGGCACGGAAGGCAACGGGTGTGAAGTCCGGCGCCACGCGGAGAACCGATGTGACCTCGAGGTGCGAACCGCGATCCGTCAGGTCGAGTGTGGCGTTCAGCTGCAACGTGTCGCTTGTGCGACGGATCACGTACGACTCGCTGCCCACGCGTCGTTCGATGAGATGGATGATGAGCCGCCCGCTGTCTCCGTCGACAGGCGCGTGTGCGCGCTGGGGCGCGAGAACGTTACCCTCATCGGCGCGCGGATAGTACGGTTCTCGGTAAGAACCTCGTGCAACCAACGGACGGGATGGCGGCGCATTCAACCCAGACAATGCCGCGGCCAAGACGGGTAGGACTCGAGCGACGGTTCGGTAGCGCATGATCCTCAGCGTCGGCAAACGGTGACCGACCGGTCAAGGTGCGCCCAAACCTACGGAACGCTGAAGAGTGAGACCAGACGGTCGCTTGAATCTGGCATTGCGCACCTTGCACTATCAGCGGCTCAAATGAGAATTGGCCGCATGCGGCTGCGCCTCGTCTTGCTCCTCGGTTCGTTTCTCCTGCTAAGGGGAGAGACGGTGAGAGCGCAGGGCGCGCGCCTGAGCGGAACGATCGTTGACCAGCGGACGCATCGCCCGCTGGCTGGGGCGAACGTGCAGGTCCTGCGCGCGGATTCCACCACTGCCACCTTCTCCCGCGACACGACAACCACCGCGGACGGCATGTACACGTTCGCCGAACTACCGCCGGGAAGCTACACCCTCGGGTTCTTTCATCCAACGATGGATTCGTTAGGTATCGACCTTCCGGTACGACGTTTGGATCTGGCGGCTGGCGACGAGGCGAGGGTCGATCTCGCGATTCCTCCACATGACGAATTGATCGCTCGCCTCTGTGGCAAGGACGCAGCCACTGACTCTTCGGCCACCATCGTCGGTTTCGTGCACAATGTGGTGACCTCTACCCCGGCCGCCGGCGCGAACGTCCTCCTCGAATGGGGAGAATGGGTGTTGCGCGGCGCGTCCATGCGCGAAGAGAGTCAGCACCTGTCCACAGCCACACGTCGCGACGGATGGTATGCCTTCTGCAACGTTCCAATAGGATGGATGATGCAGCTGCGGGCCACGAACGGTGCAGACACGACCGGCATCATCGATCCCGGGCTTGTAGGGCGACATGTGGTTGTTCGCGACCTCTACATCGGACCGACCACTCGCGTGGAACGGCTGCCACCAGATTCGCTCGCTGAGAGTAGCACGGTTGCCGCGCCACAGGTCGTATGGTCCGGTACCGCTCGCATTGCCGGCGTCGTTCGCCGCGCAGACGGTCGCGCCATCCCAGGCGCGCGCGTCGCGGTACTTGGCACTGCGTCCGCGAGCGAGACCAGCGCAAGTGGCGAGTATGCGCTTCGCGACCTCCCTTCCGGGTCGCAAACGTTGGTGGTGCGCGCGATCGGCTTTGTCCCTACCCGTCAGGTCCTGGAACTTCGACCGGACGGTACGACGAATGTGCCTGTGGTTGAGCTGACGAACTTGCGGTCCTTCCTGGACACGGTGCGCATCACGACCACGCGCGTGTTCTCGTCGGATCCTACCGGCTTCGAGAGCCGACAGCGCGCACACATCGGACACTTCGTCGATCGAGTGGCCCTCGATCGACTGGCCATGACGAATCCGTCCGATGCCATTCGGATGC
Source organism: Gemmatimonadaceae bacterium (assembly GCA_044224875.1). GTDB lineage: Bacteria > Gemmatimonadota > Gemmatimonadetes > Gemmatimonadales > Gemmatimonadaceae > JABAQJ01. The sequence continues at coordinate 97,193 of JBGAJQ010000012.1, forward strand.
TGCCTGGCGTCACCGTTGTACCTGCGGCCATGGGATCGTTCGGGCGCATGATCCAGATGAAGTCGCCATTCGGCAACTCCGTCTGCATCCCCACCCTGTATGTGGACGGCTTCGCCTACAAACCGGGCGAAGCCCAGCTGGACGACCTGCTGAATCCGGACCAGATACAAGCCATCGAGGTCTACACACGTCAGTCGCAGGCACCGGTGCAGTTCACCAATACCATGTCTGGCTGCGGTAGCGTTGTCGTCTGGACTCGACAACTCCCCCGGGGAGACAAGAAGAAGTAGCCCGGGACTACTCTCCCCGGAGTGCCACGGCCGGATCCACACGCGACGCGCGCAGCGCCGGCACCAGACACGCCACCAACGCGATCATCATGAGCACCATGACGACCAAAACCAGGGTCGCCGGGTCGCCGGGCGACACCCCAAAGATGAACTGCCGCATCAATCCTTGCGTGGCGACGATGCCCGCGGCGCCGATGGCACTCCCCACACTGGTCAACAGCACCCCGCGACGAACGACCAGTCGCACGACGGATGTGCGTGACGCACCGAGTGCCGTGCGCAACCCCATCTCGCGTCCACGCTCCGTAACGCTCGCCGACATGACACCGTACAGGCCTCCGATCGCCAGCAACAACGCGATCACTGCGAACGCGCCGATGAGCGAACTCGCCAGCCTGCGATTCTTCGTTGCCGAATCGACCACTTCTTCCATGGTTCGAACTTTGGACACCACCGACCCCGGATCGAGGGCCTTGGCGACGGCCTTGAGTGACGGACCGATCGCCGCCGGGTCTCCTCCGGTCCGCGCCACGACCAAGTAGTCGGATTCTTCGTACTTGAACTGATCGTAGGGCAGGTACATCTGGCTCTCGATGTTGCGCTCGAGCGAGAGGTGATGAACGTCGTCGACGATACCCACGACCGTGCGATCGGGCCCATCGAGGCCGCCAATGCGTACGCGCACGCCAATCGGGTCGTCCCCCCCAAAGATCTTCTTCACCGCCGCTTGGTTGAACAGAACGACGTACGGTGCCCCCGCTCGATCGGCCGCCGTGAAACCGCGTCCCTTGATCACGGGAATGCGCATCACGTCCAGGTACTGCGGACTCACCGCAAATCGCTGGGCGTCCGGGTCGGTCTCTGGATTCGCCGATGGTTTATCCTGACGGTGCACACCCCACGAGTCGAAGTTTCCGCCCAACGGGAGCTGCGTGCTGATGGCCACCGCCTGAACGCCAGGCACCGCGCCGGCACGCTCCAGGAATTGCGAGAAGTAGGCACGCGCCGAGCCCTCCTGCTGGTAGCGCGGACCGACCACGCCTACTGCCATGGTTTCCACGCCGGTGGCCACGTAGCCAGTCGTCACCTGCAACGTCTTCTGCAGGCTGCGAACCTGAAGCCCGGCCCCCACCAACAGCATGACGGCCAGTGCCATCTCGACAACCACCACGCCGTTCCTGAGTCGACGCGGCGTCCGCCCGACCACCCCGCGCGTCCCCACACGAATGTCCGCCAGCGCCGAATCCTTCAGCGATACCAGCGCCGGCAGCGTGCCACCAATCAGCGCGCTCACTGTGGTCATCAGCAAAGCAAAACCCAAGACGGGGGCTGCGGTGGAGACTCGTGTCGCCAAGGTGGGCGGAATCTGAAGGAATGCCACCAGCAACCGCGTGCCGCTCCACGCGAGGAGCACGCCGAGCACACCACCGACCACGGCCAACACCACGGCCTCCACCGAAACCAGTCGCACCAATCGCGAACGTTCAGCACCTAACGCCATGCGTACCGAAAGCTCGGTTTGTCGTTCACCCGTGCGACCGAGAAAGAGGTTCGCCACGTTGGCGCAGGCCAGGAGCAGGAGCAGGCCAACGGCGGCAAAGAGCCCGAGGAGCGACGCGCGCACCTTTCCCGATACTTCCTCCTGCAGCGTCCACACGCGCGCACCCACCGTGCCGTACTGATCAGGATAGCGCTGCTTGAGCGAGTGGAAGTACGTGTCGAGCTGCTCCTGAGCACCAGCAAGGCTGACGCCGGGCCGCAACCGGCCGATCACCCGCAGATGGTGGCACGTGCGGCATGATGAGTCAGTGGTTGGATCGTAGCCCAGCGGCCCCCACACCTGCGCCTGCGGGTAGAGGAGACTCTGGAAGTCCCGCGGCATGACGCCGGCGACCAGGTACGCGGTGCCATTCATGATCGTGGTCCGACCGACGATCAACGGATCGGCCCCGAAGTGGGATCGCCACAGCGCGTCACTGAGGATCACCACTCGGCGCGTTTCCATTCGATCCTCCTCCGGCGTGAAGTCACGCCCCAGGGCCGGCCGGACGCCTAACGTCTTGAAGAATGTGTGGCTCACCCGCTGTCCGTTCAGGCTTACTACGTCGCCGCCCGCCTGAAGGGTCGGGGTCCAGTAGGACATGGCCGCCATCGATGAGAAGACCTTGGTTTCGCGGCGCGTGTCATCGAAGGTCATCCACCCGATGCCATCATCCCCGCCGTTCGCGGCGCGCTCGGACAGCATCATCAGTCGATCCGACTCGGGATACGGCGGTGGCGCCAACAGCACCGGATACACGACGCTGAAAAGGGCACTCGTGGCCCCAATGCCCACCGTGAGCGTCAGGATCACGAGCGCCGCAAAGAGGGGCGAACGCGAGAGCGACCGAAGGACGAACCTGAGGTCGGACCATAAGGATGTCATCGATCCATCTCCACGACGGACAGGGTGAGGAGCCGGTACTCGGTGCCAGCTCGAACGCAGGGTCGAAACGGCCTGCCTCCAGTACCACAGGCGCGCCAGGTGCACGCCGCCGCGTGCCTGTCGTTCGGCGTAACCTTCATCAAGGTCGCCAAGCACGAACTCCCGCTCGCGCGGCGGCACGCGGATCGCAATGAGCCAACGGGCCAACCGCGGCGCCGCTGGAAAGTCGTTGGAGCTGAACGGACTCACGGTCGGTCCAACACGGGCGATAGTCCCCGACTCAAGGCGCGGAGCGCAGACAACGCGTCGCGCAACGCGGACCTCCCCGCGGCCTGTACCTTGTAGAGCTTCTTTCGCCGTCCCCCTCGCGTCGGTGTCGGCGCCCCTTCATATGAAGTGATCAGCCCCTTTTCCTCGAGCCGAGCTAACGTCGAATAGACCGCCCCCAAGGTGAGCGCGCGGTCACTGTGCCGGGCGATCTCCTGCTGAACGGCAATGCCATAGGCGTCCCCGTCTCGCCGGAGGATGGCCAGCAGCACCAGCTGCTCGAGTTCTCCCAGTCCGTTGCTCATGCGATTTCTCCTGAATTCCAGAAGATATGGACAGCGTGATCGCGGCGATGGTTTGCAGCATCGCCGGCAAACAGGCGATCTGCCGTGCCCAAGCGTTGAAATTCAGGTTCTACTCATGTTTGCCCGCGCTCTGTCCCCGGGGGCGGCAGCGTAACCTCCACGTGCCACGTTATTGCGGTAGTTTGCCTGCCCCGCCCAATACCTCGTCCCCGTCCCTTGCAACACGCCATGCGCATCCCCTTCCTCCTCGTCGCCACGCTCGCCGTCAGTCCAGCGGTTCGTGCGCAAGACAAGCCGCTCGAAGTCGACTCCGCCACCATCGCCGGCTTGCGTTGGAGAAACATCGGACCGGCGAACTTTCAGGGGCGTGTGAGCGATGTCGCCGGCATCCCCTCTCCCTCGAAGACGTTCTTCGTTGCGGCTGCGGCCGGAGGTATCTGGAAGTCGACCAATAACGGGCAGACCTGGCGCCCGGTGTTTGACGACCAGCGTGTGATTTCGATGGGGATGCTGGCCATCGCTCCCAGCGACACGATGCAGGTATGGGCCGGTACCGGCGAACCAAACTCACGCAACTCGATCACTCCCGGCGGCGGTGTCTACAAGTCCACGGACGGAGGCATCACCTGGAAGTCGATGGGACTCGAGCGCACGCAGGCCATTGGCCGCATCGTCGTCCACCCGACGGACCCGAATATCGTGTATGTCGCCGCGTTAGGCGCACCATGGAGCACCAACAAGGAGCGCGGACTCTACAAGACCACAGATGGCGGCGCCTCCTGGGAGTTGGTGAAGTTCGTCTCCGAACGGGCCGGCATCGTCGATGTGGCGCTCGATCCATCCAATCCGGATGTCGTTTGGGCCGCGAGCTGGGAGCGCATCCGCACGCCGTACTCGCTCTATTCGGGCGGCCCGGGATCCGCCCTTTGGAAGAGCACCGACGCCGGTAAGACATGGACCGAGGTGAAGGGCAATGGATTTCCGGAAACGACCAAGGGACGCATCTCGATCGCTATTTCCCTGTCGAACCCGAAGGTGATGTACACGATGGTTGAAGCTGACACGCTTCCCAACCCGGCCCCGAAGGCCGAGAAAGGGAAGCCGGCGCCCCCCAAGAAGCCGGCGCAGAAGCGTCCCTCCGGTCTCTATCGGTCTGAAGACGGTGGCGCCACCTGGACGAGAACGAATAGCGAAAACACCCGCCCGTTCTACTACTCGCAGGTACGTGTGCACCCCAAGAACCCGAACCGCGTGTATTGGTCGTCCACGCCGGTGAAGGTCTCCAACGATGGCGGCAAGACCGCGATGAACGCGACGGTCGGCATCCACGTCGATCATCACGCCATGTGGATCGACCCCGTCGACCCAGACCGCATGATCGTCGGCAACGACGGCGGCATCGCGATCACGTTCGACCAAGGGGGCAACTATGACTCGCCGGCCACCCTCGCGATCGGTCAGTTCTACAACCTGAGCTACGACTTTGCCGTCCCCTACAACGTGTGCGCGGGGGCGCAGGACAATGGCTCGTGGTGCGGCCCCTCGCGTCGCAAGCAAGGTGGGATCACGAACGCCATGTGGCGCACAGTGGGCGGCGGCGACGGATTCGTCACCGCCCAGGATCCGACAGATCCGAACATCATCTACAGCGAATCGCAGGGCGGGAACATCGGCAGGCTCAACCTTGCAACGGGTGAGCGCACCAGCCTCGTGAAGCCGCAGTGGCGGCCACGTTATGACCAGTGGGAAGATTCCGTGCTCATCGAACGGGGCGACACGACCGCCCCCGAAACCTCCGCCATAAAGAAGCGCATCGCCGACCTGCGAACGCGGCAGAAGTCCGATAGCGCCATGAACGACCTGCGTTGGAACTGGAACACGCCGTACTTCATCTCGGCGCACAATCCGTCCACGCTGTATTTCGGCGCCAATCGCGTCCTCAAGTCAACAAAGCGTGGCGACGAGATGTTCCCCATCTCGTCGGACCTGTCGGCGCAAGACACGGTCAAGATCAACGTTTCTCGACGCACGACAGGTGGCATCACGCCCGATGTCACCGGCGCCGAGACGTATGGGACCATCGTGTCGCTGAACGAGTCGACCATCCGGCCGGGCATCTTGTACGCCGGCACGGACGACGGTCGAGTGTGGCTGACCAGGAACGATGGCGGTACGTGGGAGGAGCTGACGGGCCGCTTCGCCGGCGTACCGGCGGGCACCTATGTCAGTCGAATCGAACCGTCGCCGCATGACTCCATGACGGTGTTTGTGTCGTTCGACAATCATCGCAACGGCGACTACACGCCCTACGTCTTCATGAGCACGGACTGGGGAAAGACCTTCACGTCAATTGCCGCGAACCTGCCAACCGGCAGTGCTGACTTCGTCGACGTCATTCGCCAGGATCCGGTAAACAAGAACCTGCTGTTCGTGGGTACCGACGTGGGCGCCTACGTCTCGGTCAACATGGGTCGCAGCTGGCAGCGCTTCATGACCGGTTTTCCGACCGTGCCCGTTCACGACCTGCGGATTCACCCGCGCGATCACGAATTGATCGCTGCCACACACGGTCGGTCACTGTGGATCGTGGACATCGCGCCCTTGCAGCAGTACAACGCGACCGTTGCTGCTGCCGACGCGCACCTCTTTGCACCGACCCCGGCAACCCAATGGGGCGAGCCACCCGTGGAGGGTCAGTCGACCGGCAACCGGTATTTCCAGACGGGACAGACGCAATACGGCGCAGCCATCTACTACAAGCTGGCCCAGCGCAGCGAGGCTCCCGTTCGCGTCGCCATACTCGACGTGCGCGGCGACACCCTCCGCACCCTGAACGGTAGCTCCAACGCCGGCTTGAACCGCGTCACGTGGGGGTATCAAGGCAAGCAACCGCCGCGGCGCGTATTGTCCGTCTCCCAAAAGCGCGATTCCACACTGCAGATGAATCGGATCTTGTTCGTCCTGGATTCAATGGAAAAGGCGGGATCGAATGCGCAGATGGTTCAGCGACTGCGTTCGGCACTTACCAGCCCGAACTCTGCTGGCCTCCTGGGTGGTGGCGGCGGCGGCGGCGGCGGGGGTGGG
>JBGAJQ010000094.1:0-6075 GCA_044224875.1 Gemmatimonadaceae bacterium
GCCAGAATCCCACAAGGTGCGCATGCCGCGCGCGCGCGCCGCCTCGACAATCTTGTCGGTCGGATCGCCAACGGAGATGCGACGCTCGACCTCACTGTCGACGATCAGGACTTCGGTGATGGCGAGGCGCCCCCGATACCCGGTGTTTCCGCACTCCGGACATCCCACGCTGCGATACAGCGACACGCCTTCGGGAAGCCAACGCAGGAGGCGACTGGGCGTTGGTTCGGTTTGCGGTTGGCGACAGTGCGTGCACAGCCGGCGAACCAGGCGCTGTGCCACAACGCCCTTCAACGCCGCCGCGATCTTGAAGCTTTCGATCCCGATGTCGAGCAAGCGGGCCACCGCGCTCCCCGCATCGATCGTGTGCAGGGTGGAAAGTACCAGGTGGCCGGTGAGGGAGGCTTGCGTCGCGATCGAGGCGGTTTCGCGATCGCGGATTTCGCCGACCAGCACCACATCGGGGTCCTGTCGCAGGATCGAACGGAGCGCCGCCGCAAAGGTGAGTCCGGCCTTCTCGTTCACCTGCACCTGCACGATGCCGGCGAGCTTGTACTCGACGGGATCTTCCACGGTCACGATGTTCACGCCGCGGCCTTGGATCGTTCGCAGCGCGGAGTACAGCGTGGTCGTCTTACCGGACCCCGTGGGGCCTGTGACGAGGACGATACCTTCCCGCAGGTTCACCAGGTGCTGCACGCGCTGCAGGTCGCCGTCGTTCAAGCCCAGCGAGTCCAGTGACAGCGTGGAATTCCCGCCGTCGAGTACACGAATGACGACCTTCTCGCCCGTTGAAGCTGGCAGTGTCGATACGCGCAGGTCTACGCGCTTGCCGTTTACGGATACTCGCGCCCGACCGTCCTGCGGTCGCAGTCGATCGGCGATATCCAGCCCGGACATGATCTTGATGCGCGACACCAGCGGCACGCCCACCGCGCGCGGCAGCGACATGGCCTGACGCATCACGCCGTCCACGCGATAGTGGACGAATACTCCGCTTTCCTGCGTCTCGAGGTGGATGTCGCTGGCCCGTTGGGCAATGCCCTCCGCGACGATGTGGTCGACCAGACGGATGATCGGGCGCTCGCTCGCCTTGTCCGCGGTGAGATCCAGGTCATTCGATTCGGGCAATGCTTCGACGACCGACTCGACGTCGTACTGGTGCATGCCCTCGAGCAGTTTCTCGACCGCTGTTTCCGGGCGATACACCTCCTCGATGCGCTCCGAGATCACGCCGGGTGCCGCCAGCTGCATCCGAATGGTGCGTCCCGTGGCGAATCCCAACGCACGTTCGCAATCCAGGTCGTTGGGGTTGGCGGTGGCAATGTCGAGCGCCGAGTCCGTACAGTTCAGCGGCAGGATGCGGTACTTCCGCGCCAGCGCCTCGGGCACCAGTTCGCGTGCCGCCGCCGACACCGCCGCCACGTCCGCCACCGGCATGCGGAACCGAACGCCTAACGCGCGAACAATCGCCTCGTTCGTGGCAAAGCCCAGCCGGACGCATTCGTCCCAGAGACTCTCAGGAGCCTGGGCCTTCAACGTCGCCAGCGACCCTCCATCGAGCAGCCCCTCCAACGTCGGGAGAAGCCAATCGTCACGGATGGGACGCATCGTGGCCGTGGAGCGAGGTGAGGTCAACGACAAGTCGTGAACTAGAGGTGAATGCGAAGTTTAGCGGTCGTCCGTCACGCAGCCGTAAGTGCCAACATGCGAGCTAGTTATGAGTATCGACCGATGACACGGAACCACTATGGAGGACGATCCGTCAAAGGATTCGCCAAAAATCCTTCGACACATCGACTGAGAACCCCCAGCGGGGTTCTCGAAGGGACCTGCTGATATCCAGACGAACGAGGCCGAAGAAAGGGAGCATTCCCAGGCCGACCGAGGGGTAGGCCCCGCTCACCCCACGCCGAAACGGCGCTCCCTCCTGCGCTACCAATGCGTTGAAATACGGCGCCAGTGTCACCGTGCCTGGCACGCGCCCCCAACGCCCAAGTGGAATAGCTGGGGCGGGTATTGGGAATTGCCACTCAATGCGCTGCGAAAGCAGCCGCCGCGCCGCAAACCGCGAGGCCACGTACCCCGGCGCCGAAACAGGGCCGCCAGCGTAGAGAAGCTCGCTGGCAGGCAAAGTATCCGCCCCCCATGCTACGCCTCCGGCCGAGCGCAACACAATTCGTGAGCCCGTAAACGCTTTTTCTACAACGACTTCCGCAACAACACGTCCGATCGTGTGGTTAGTGGCTGAACCCGTGTCGGACGTAACCGCCCCGTGAGCCTCCAGCTCACCTCGCAACACCGACCCGCCTATCCAGTCCATGGCCGATCGCTTCAGACCAAGGAAGATCCGGCTCTCGTCGGACTGCCGGAGCGGCATGGTGGCGGCAAATCGCCCGTGCTCAGGAATCAGCACAACGTTCACCGGCCGAATCCGGCGTCGTTCAACCCCCGCCTGCATCTGGAAGCCCCCTGCCCTCCCGCTCACGGAGAACCGGGCCGATCGCGCGTCATATGGCTCCGTGTAGTCGGTGCCGAACTCCTGCGCGGCAAGGGAATTGGCCACGCCGCTGGCCTCCGGGAAGTCGCGGGCGTTGGCATAGTCGCGCCCGACGGAAAGGCGGAGCGCAAGCCTCGGGTGCTCCCAGGACAGCGATGCCGTTCCCTTGGGCTCATGGTCACTCAACCCGTACCTCCCCGCCAGATCAAACGCCAGACCGTGCCGAAGACGCTGGGTGACTCCGGCGCCTAACGCGAGCCCCTCCGCGCGCGTAATGCGCACCATGTCGCTTACTCGCCGCGCCGACAAGCTCGTCGTTTGCGCGCGCGCCAGCGCGGCGGCACGCACCAGATCCCGCGCCTCTGCCTGGATCCTGCGCACATCCTCATCGGTCGCCGCTCGGACGTCGGGAGGAAGAGAGTCCATGAGCGTCCCCTTCCACTGGAACGCGCTTCGACGAGCGGGTGGCGCGAGCACGATTTCCGGCCCCGGCGCACCCACTTCAGGGGGAAGCGCGCCATTCACGCGGTAGTCCCCGATCTCCCAGCGCCCACGGATGATGCCACGCGCCGGAAAATCCATCCACGTGCCGGTCCGCCGAATCTCGATCTCCTGCCGACGCGGGAGCCAAAAGCGCGCCTCTTGCAGCGCGTTGTCGAGCACAATGGAAACGTCCTCGAGATACTTGTCCAGCAGCGCCGCACGCGTGAAAGAGAACGTCATGCGAACGATCTGGGCATCTTCCCGCGACACATATACCGCACCGACCGCGGCCGGCATCCGATCATCCCTCGGCCGCACCTTGATCTCGTACACATCGATTGAACGACCGGGCAATTGGAAGCTCAACGAATCCGCGATGCGGTATTCGTAGGTCGCCATTCCCACCGTGGACATCGGGTGCGGCACATCGCGCACCTCGTCCCCATCGCCCAGACGAATGATGTTGGCGAAGTTGTTCTGTACGATGCCGAGATGGTCCCGGTGATAGTTGATGTCGGTTGGTAACAGCAGGGTATCGCGTCGGCCGACAATCCACTGCTTGCTGTAGTTCGGCGCACGCCAATAGACTTCGAGCGCGAGCTCGTCAGCCTTCACCACCTTCGGCGGATCGGGAAAACCCTCACCCACCTGCGCCAGAAACGTCAGGTAGCCGTGCGCCCTCGCCGTGTAGTTGGCGAGACCAGTGTCAGCCAGCTGTTGCTGTCGCAACTCCGTGGCACGCTGCACGAGCGCAGTGGTTCGCGCATCATTCCAGCCAGCTGAATGCCCCCCCTGCGCCAGTGCACTCCGAGCAAGCACACCGAGCGCGAACGTGGCGCTCACGAACCATCGATGCATGATTGGCGAATATCTCCAATGACACTAAGGCGTACAAGCGAGAGATGAGCAACCTCTCCTTCGAGCGGTTCGTCGAGCTCGCCGGGACGGCAAGCCTCGTCCCGGTCTGGCGCGACATACTGCTGGACACGGACACGGCGGTCGCGGCGTTTGCGAAGGTACGCCGCGCCCCATTCGCGTTCTTGCTCGAGTCCGCGCCAGCCGGCGGAGAAACTTGGGCGCGATACACCTTTCTCGGGACCGAGCCGCGCGAGGCCTGGCGGGTGACGGACAGCATCGTTGAACGCTGGCTGCATGACGAGGGGTGGCATCATGCGCGCGCCGTAGCCGACCCCATCGCCGACTTGCAGGAGAGAATTCGCGCCGAGCGGCCGGCGCATGTACCCGAACTCGGGGCGTTCTGGGGAGGGGCCGTCGGATATTTCTCGTACGACATGGTTCGTAGCATCGAGCACTTGCCGAACGCGCCAACACGTACATCGTCGGCGCCGGACGCGCTGTTCATCTTCACCAGCGCGGTTATCATCCTCGACAACCTACTCGGCCAAGCGCGCATCGTGGTGTCCGTGCCGGTGGCCGATGCGCCCTCCGTGGATGCGCTGCGCACTCGCTACGACGTGGCGCGTGAGACGATCGAAGCACTCGTCAGTCGCCTTCGCGAACCATCGCCACTCCTCCCACTCGCGCTGGACGCCGACGCGGCACCAGCGGCCGGCATCTCGCGCTACGAGCGTGCGCGATTCGAGGACGACGTACGTCGCATCCAGGAATACATCGCCGCCGGCGATTGCTTTCAGGCGCTGTTATCCCGAAGGATCGCGTTTCCGCACGACTTCGACTCATCGTCGTTGTACCGTGCGCTGCGCGCGTTGAATCCGTCGCCGTACATGTATCACCTCGTGCTCGACGGCGTCGAACTCGTTGGAAGTTCGCCCGAGTTGCTCGTGCGCGTGTCCGATGGCAAGGTCGTGCTCCGTCCCATAGCCGGCACTCGACCACGCGGCACGCGCGACGAAGACGCGACGCGCGGCGCCGACCTGCTCGCAGACGAGAAAGAGCGTGCAGAGCACCTGATGCTGGTGGACCTCGGGCGGAACGACGTCGGGCGAGTGTCTGTCTATGGCAGCGTGAGGGTGACGGAGCTGATGGCCGTCGAGCGCTATTCGCATGTACTCCACTTGGTGAGCGAAGTGGAGGGCGTGCTGCGCGAGGGCCTGTCGGCGCTGGATGTCTTTCGCGCCACCTTTCCCGCTGGCACAATGACCGGTGCGCCCAAGGTTCGCGCGATGGAGATCATCGACGAGTTCGAGCCCGAGCGTCGGGGCCCCTACGCCGGCGCAGTGGGCTACATTGCCGCTGGAGACGCACGGATGGACCTGGCGATCACCATACGCACGTGCGTGATCGCGGACGGGGTGGCCTCGGTGCAAGCCGGCGCGGGCATCGTGGCCGACAGCGTTCCCGCTCGCGAGTGGGAGGAAACCGAGACCAAGGCCCGTGCCTTGCTGGCGGCGCTCGGACGCATTCGCACCCGCCGCTAGGCATGCCCCCCTGCGGGGCCGCATATTCCTTGCATGCCGTATCGACTCGTCAGCGCTAGCGGAGAGATGACGTTCGAGCTGCGCCCTGGGGCGCCGCTGGTGCTTGGTCGCGCGCTCAGCAGCGACCTGCCCGTCCTCGATCCCACGGTGTCGCGCCGGCATGCGGAGGTCGCGGTGGAGTCCGGTGGCGTCACCCTGCGCGACCTCGGCTCCTCCAACGGCACATTCGTCAACGGCAATCGCATCACCACGGCTCGCGTCGTACCGGGCGATCGGTTGATCTTCGGGAAGGTCTTGTTTGAGCTGCGCGAGTTGAGTCCCGTGCTCATCGACGATGCGACCGCAGAGGGGATGCGTCGAGCCGCACGAGCCGGCACCACCATCGTCAGGCAGATTCCCGTTCCCGACGCCGATCAGGCCCTCGAGAACGCGCTCCGGCTGAGTGGTGTGCAGAAGGCCGTGGACGAGACGACCACGATCCTGCCGCAGTCTGAACGGGACCGCCTCCGCCTTACCCTGTTGCTGGAGATCTCCAAGGCGCTCACGCGGGCCACCGACGTGGACCAGATGCTCGAGAAGCTGACCCAGTTCTCGTTCCGTCTGCTGGACGTGGACCGCGTCACCATCCTGCTGTTGCGCGACGACGGCGAACTGGAGCCGTCGGTGTCGCGACTGCGCGCCGGCGCGCAGTCG
>JBGAJQ010000094.1:6100-16268 GCA_044224875.1 Gemmatimonadaceae bacterium
GACTGCGCGCCGGCGCGCAGTCGGTGCGGGGGGTGTCGCTGGCGCTCGCGCGCACCGCCATCGAAAAGCAGGTCGCCATCTTGTCCGATGACTCGGAGCCAAAGGCGAATGGAGAGGCGTTAGGTCGGTCGTCCAAGACTCCGGCGGCAGGGGGCCGCACCGCCGCCTGCGCTCCGCTGGTGGCAGGCGAGGGACGCGTGCTTGGGGTGCTCTATGTCGACAGTGTGACGAGCAATTATCGCATCAGCGAAGAGGACCTCGACTTCCTCGTGGCCTTCGCGGGCATCGCCGCGGTGGCGGTGGACAACGTGCGGTACGCGGAACGCGTGCGCCACGAGTCCACCGTTCGCGCAAACTTCGAGCGCTTCTTCGCTCCCGCCCTGGCTGCCCGCATCGCGGCGTCACCGCACGCCGTGCGACTCGGCGGGGAACGTCGCTCGGTCGCGGTGCTGTTCAGCGATATCCGTGGCTTCACCCAGTTGGCGTCGCAATTGTCGCCTGACGAGACAGCGAGCTTGTTGACGGAGTACTTCACCGAAATGGTCGACTGCGTGTTCCGGCATGGCGGCACGCTGGACAAGTTCATCGGCGACGCCGTCATGGCGCAGTGGGGCGCGCCGATCAGTGAAGCCGACGATGCGGATCGCGCCTTGGACGCGGCGTTGGACATGATGAGTTGCGTGCAGCGGCTCAACGACGGATGGCGGAAGCAGCAACGCCCCGAGATCCAAGTGGGCATCGGGCTCAGTTATGGCGAGGCGTTCGCGGGTTTTCTTGGATCCGACCGCCGCCTCGAGTACACGCTGATCGGCGACACCGTGAACACCGGGAATCGCATCTGCCGCGCCGCCGAGGGGGGTGAGATTCTCGTGTCGGATGCGTTTCGCGCCGCCCTGACGCGCCCTCGCGCCCTGGTGCAACGCGATCCCCTGTCGCTCCAGGGAAAGGCCGATCCCGTTCGCGTCTATCGCGCGAGCCAATGATCCGACGGATTCCGCCAGGGTACGTGCGGTTCGAGGTCGGCAAGGTGGAAGCCGTGGCGAACGAAAGCGTGGCCGTAATGATCAAGGAAGCGTTAGGCGCCGGCTCCCTCTATGAGTACGCGGCCCGTCACCCGGATCGGCGAGAACTGAACGGCCGGCTGCCGGCGTACGCGGTTCCCCTCCCCAATGGCGGTCCCCAGATCGTGGTGCGTCGCTCGCACCACGGCGGTCTCCTGGCGAACCTGACGCGCGACCTCTTTCTGACACCTACCCGCGCCCCTTACGAGCTTCTGGCGTCGTTGGTGCTTGGTCGTGCCGGGATCGCCACGCCCCCGGTGTTGGCGTACGCCATCTATCCGGCTGGTCCGATCCTTCGCCGTTCAGATGTCGCGACGCTGGAAGTGGCCGGCGCGGACCTCGGCGCCTGGCTGATCGCGCCAGACGCAACAAGCACCGCCGAACGCTGGCTGGGACCAGTGGCCGAGCTGCTCAAGGGGCTGACGCGCGCCGGTGCCTGGCATCCGGATCTGAACGTGAAGAACATCCTCCTGACAACAGACGACACCGGGGCCGTGCGCGCCTTCCTGCTGGACGTGGACCGCATCGAGTTTCACCTGCCGGATGACCCGACCGTTCGCGCTGCCAACTTCAATCGACTCGAACGATCATTGCGCAAGTGGCGTTCGCGCGCGGCCACAGCCATCGACGATCACCTGTTGCGGCAGCTGCGCGACCTCGCGTTCGCCACGTGATCGACACACCGCTGGACCGCGTCTGCATCGTGATGATGAGCGCGGTGGGCGACGCGGTGCACGTGCTCCCAGTGATTACGGCCATCAAGCGGCAACGACCACAGACGCACATCACGTGGGTGTTGCAGCCGGGGCCCGCCACCTTGGTGCGCGGCCACCCGGCCGTCGACGACATCATCCTCTTCGATCGCTCGCTGGGCTGGCGAGCGTTTGCGCAGGTGCGCCAGGAACTGGCGGCGCGCCGCTTCGACGTCGTCCTCGCCCTGCAGGTCTACTTCAAGGCCGGAATCGTCACCGCCATGACGCACGCGCCGATCAAGCTCGGTTTCGACCGCGTGCGCGCGCGTGACCTGAACTGGATCTTCACGACGCACCGCATTCCGCCGCATCCGGCCGGCCAGCACGTGCAAGACCAGTACTTCGAGTTCCTCACGGCGTTAGGCATTCCCAGCGAGCCCGTTGACTGGAACCTGGGCCCATGGGAGTCGGAGCGGCGCTGGCAACAGGAGTTCTTCTCCGGCTTCTCCAGGCCAGCAGCGGCGATCGTCGTGGCCACCAGCAAACCGCAGAAGGATTGGGCGCCTGAGCACTGGGCCCAGGTCGTCGATGCGCTCCACGCCGACTTTGACCTGCAACCCGTGCTGGTCGGCGGCCGATCGCCACGGGAGTTGCATGCCGAGCAAGTCATCATGGCACGCGCGGTACACAAACCCGTCTCAGCCCTCGGCAGCGGGCTTCGGCCACTGGTCTCGATCCTGGATGGTTCCGCGCTCGTCCTCGCCCCGGATACCGGACCGCTCCACATGGCAGTCGCGCTGAACCGACCAGTCGTCAGCCTCATCGGCTATACGAACCCAAAACGCACCGGACCCTACCGGAGGTTCCACGACCTGATCGTCGATGCCTACGGGAATCCCGGCGAGGACTATCCGATCTCAATGGAAAATCGACCGGATCGCATGAACAGAATCACGGTTCGCGACGTACTAGAGAAGGTCGAACGGTGGCGAAGGGTCTATGCGCATCCTTGAATACCTTGGTCGCCGAAGGCATTTCCTCCCCCCGATAGGATTCACTGCACGAACACGTTTTGGAGACGACGAATGAAGAAAATGTTGCTGGCCGCGGTCGCTTGCCTCACGGTCATGACGGTTGCCCCTGCCGCTCGCGCACAGGGCGGTGGTGGACAAGGACGCGGGCGAATGACGGAGATGCTCTTCAAGGACATCACGCTCACCGACGCTCAGAAGACCAAGTCGGATTCCATCATCGCCCACTATCGCGAAATGATGGGGCCGATGGGCGGTGGCGCCATGGGTAGCCCGCCAGACTCCGCAGCGATGGCCAAGCGTCGCGAGCTGATGATGAAGCAGCAGACCGACCTCCGCGGCATCTTGAACGCCGAGCAACAGAAGGTCTTCGACAAGAACACTGCCGAGATGCGCGAACGCATGGGACAGCGAAGACCTCAGGGTCGTTAGCCGAACCGCAAGCGCGCGAACCACATTCGCCGGCCGGTCCGAACCTTGGACCGGCCGCTTTGTCGTTAGGCGTGGTAGAGTCGGCCGAAATCGTATCCGATGCCAGACGCACGAAGGAGGTAGACCAAACGCCCCAGTGCGAGACCCATTACCGCAAAGTAGTCCCCGTGCACACGCTCCACGAGCGTGGCGCCATACCCTTGGATTCCGTACGCCCCCGCCTTGTCCATGGGCTCTCGTGTGGCGACGTAGGATGCAATCTGTTCATCGCTCAGCTGGCGGAACGTGACCTCGACGGACTCTACGGACGCTCGTATCTGCCCGCGGTACGCCACCGCCACCGCCGTATGGACGGTGTGCGTTCGACCGCTCAGACGGCGCAGGATTCGCGTGGCGTCCGTGGCATCGTCTGGCTTCCCCAGGATCTCTCCGTCCAATACCACAATCGTGTCCGATCCGATAACCGCAACGTCAGGCTGGTTATGGGCGATCTTGGCGGCCTTCGACCGCGCCAGCCGCTCGGCGGTGGCCACAGGGGACTCGTCAGGCAGCTCGGACTCGTCGACGTCCGCTGGCATGACCTCGTGCGAGATACCGATCAGCGTCAGCAGCTCTCGGCGCCGAGGCGACTGCGATGCCAGGATCACACGGGGAGCGGTCATCGTTCCAGCCACAACGTCACGGGGCCGTCGTTCACCAGCTCCACCTCCATCATCGCGCCAAACTCGCCAGTCTCCACGGCGATGCCACGCGCTCGGATTTGGTCGATGAACTGCTCGTATAGGGGAATCGCCACGTCCGGCCTGGCGGCGTCGATGAAGCTGGGCCGCCTCCCCTTCTGTGCGTCACCGTACAGGGTGAACTGCGACACGACGAGGACTGATCCACCAACGTCCTCCAAGGAGAGATTCATTTTGTCATCGGCATCGGGGAATACGCGAAGCCCAATGACCTTGTCCACCATCCACGAGAGTTGGTCGGTGCCATCGGTATGGGTGAACCCAACCAAAAGCACAAATCCCTTGGCAATCTCCCCTGTCAGGCGTGACGCCCCGTCACGGGACTCCCGCACGCGCACCGCCGCACGCGCCACGCGTTGAACGAGCACTCGCATGGCGCGGAAGGTAATTGCGCTTCCCACCGAGCGCGAACGCAGGATGCCTAACTGCCCCGCACGACTCAGGACGTCGTGCGGGGCGAGTTCACGTCAGGCAACTGGCTTCTTCGCGCGAACAAACGCGCTCATCACCTTCCCGTCCACTTGAGCGACGAGCGGATGCTCCTTGAGCCCCGCTGACACCAACAGCGCCTCGGCATCGGCTGCTGTGTACACACGTGTGGGCTCGACGTCCACGTCCGTGAAGCCAGCCTCCGACAGCAGCGTCCGGTACTCGCTCTCCAGCAACGCACCCGACACGCAGCCCGTCCATAGCGCCACGCTGTTGGCGACACTGGTCGGCAGCGGCGCCGTCAGCACGACGTCGGACACGGCAAACCGCCCGCCCGGACGCAGCACACGAAACGCCTCTCGGATGACCTGTGGCTTGTCACCCGACAGGTTGATGACGCAGTTGGAAATGATCACATCGACCGAGCTCGATGGCAGTGGAATGTGCTCGATCTCGCCCTTGAGAAATACCACGTTGTCGAGCCCTGCCCTCTTCTGGTTCTCGTTGGCGAGCGCGAGCATGGCGTCGGTCATGTCGAGTCCGTAGGCGCGCCCCTTGGGGCCAACGCGTCGCGCAGAGAGCAGGACGTCGATGCCGCCCCCAGATCCAAGGTCGAGGACCGTCTCGCCCTCATGGAGTTCGGCGAGTGCCGTGGGATTGCCGCATCCCAAGGATGCAAGAAGGGCCTCGGCGGGAAGTCCTTCAGTTTGTCCGGCGTCGTAAAGATCGGACGTAATCGGATCCCATGTGGCTTCCTTGTCGGAGCAGGCGGTCGTACCGCAGCCGCAGGTAGCTGCCTTGCCCTCGGCAGCGCGGGCGGCCGCCGCGGAATATCGATCGCGCACGGTCGCGCGAACGGCGTCAACAGAGGAGCGCACAAGGGTCGTCGTGGTCGCATCGCCACCGCAGCAATCGGGGCCACAGCAGGCATTGGTCTTGTCTGTCATTGCGTAGTCGTCTCCGTGAGTTGCAACCGCATGAAGGTGGCGCTGGCCGGACACGCGTCGGCGAATTCACGCGAGTGCCTGACGCCGTCCGGTGCCTCGGTGCGCGAGACTTGAACGAATCCAAATCGTGGGAAGTAGTCCGCCGCCGTGGTGGTCAACAGGTAAATCGCTCGGAGCTGACGGCGGCGCGCCCAGGCGATGCGATCGAGCGTGAGCGCATTCCCAATCCCGAACGCACGATAGGCGGGGTCGACAGCTGCCGAGCGCAGTAAGCCGTCGTCGCCATACCGTTCGATTCCTTCGACGCCGACGAGCCGTTCGTTTGCCAGGGCAACGGCGTAGTTGTCCCCGAACTGCTCGTCCAACCCATCGAGTGGAAGGCTGGCGCGCAGCAAGAGGTCGCGCACGTGCTCAACGTCCGCCGGTCGGGCGTCCCGCAATTGGATGGTCGTGTTGGCGTCCATGGTCCTCCGGTTGTGTGCGCGAGCGATCAGCGAGTCATGGTCGGGGTGCGTATGGCGCCTTGGTGACACAGTCCGCCACGCGATCGCTCGGACAGTAGACCGTCGGCTTCAACTGCAGCACCCATGTCGGCTCACCACGCCCCTCGAGCGCCGATGTCTCGGACCCCCACTCGGTCATCTGGCTGTATTCCTGAGTTGTCATGTGCAATACATCGATACTCGTCGATACATTCGGGAAAATAAAAACTAGACCAGCGACTCGAGTTCGCCTGCAATGCGTGCACGGACCGCGTCCAGCGCCGCTCGGTTCACGCGGTAATACGCCCACAGTCCGCTCTTTTCGCTGTCCACCAATCCGGCTTCGCGCAACAGCCGCAGGTGGTGCGAGACCGTCGGCTGCTTGACCGTCACCGCGGCCTCCAGGTCGCACACGCACACGCGACCTTCGTTTCGCGCCAACACGTCCAACAACTGCAATCGGATCGGATGCGCCAGGATGGCAAAGTCCTCGGCCAGCCGCTGCGCGTCACGTTCGCCGATTCGCGGCCTTGCGGATCGATCGCAGCACCGCTCACCGACCTTTCGGTCGAGGACCTCGAGCACTTTTGGCATCGTATCTCGAGTCTACATCATGTATCGACGATTGTCAATATAGTTGCGCCTATGCACCCCACCCGAGGTGGCTGCGGGTTCTGGCTTCAGACGATGCACGGCGTTGGCGCGTCCGAACATGGAAACTCGACGCCCCAGGGGTTGCAGTGCCTAGGTATCTCGGCTGACGCCCGGTTCCTGTTCCGCGCTGCCCGGTTGTGAGGCATACGAGACGGCAACGGGCGACCCAAAGGGTCGCCCGTTGTCACATCATTCCCTCGCCCGCCAAGTCACTCGACGGTCACGCTCTTTGCGAGGTTCCGAGGCTGGTCCACGTTGGAACCGCGCTTCACGGCGACATAATACGCCAGAAGCTGCAGTGGGATGCTCGAAAGGATCGGCATTAACAGGTCCAACGTTTCTGGAATCCGGATTTCGTAATCGATCTTGCCCTTCAGCGCCGGCTCGTCGCGACTGGTGATGGCGATCACGCGTCCCTTGCGAGCCTTCACCTCCTGCACATTCGACGTGATCTTGTCGAAGACGGAATCATGCGGTGCGATGAAGACGACTGGCATCATCTCGTCGATCAAGGCGATCGGACCGTGCTTCATCTCGGCCGCGGGATAGCCCTCGGCGTGGATGTACGAGATCTCCTTGAGTTTGAGCGCCCCTTCCAGGGCTGCTGGGAAGTTGTAGCCACGCCCCAAGTACAGGAAGTTTGACGCTCGCTTGAACTCCTCGGCCAGGGCCTCGATCTCCTCGGCGCGGTCGAGAATCTGTTGCACCTGAGCGGGAATGGCCTTGAGCGCCTCCACGATCTCGCGACCGCGCAGGATGCTCATGTCGCGGAGCCGGCCTAGCTTCAGGGTAAAGAGCAGGAGCGCGGTAACCTGCGAAGTGAAGGCCTTGGTGCTGGCCACACCGATTTCGGGACCCGCATGCAAGTAGATCCCGCCGTCAGCCTCACGCGCGATGGTCGAACCGACCACGTTGACGATGCCCAGGGTGCGCGCGCCGCGCCGTTTGGCCTCGCGCATGGCGGCCAGCGTGTCCGCCGTCTCACCGGACTGCGAGATGACGATGCACAGCGTCCGCTCGTTCACGATGGGATTGCGGTAGCGGAACTCCGATGCGTACTCGACTTCCACCGGCACCCGCGTCAGCTCCTCAATCAGGCTCTCGCCGATGAGGGCCGAGTGCCAGCTCGTACCGCAGGCCGTGATGACGATGTTGTCGAAGGACAGCAGCTCCTCGTCCGTCAGGTTCAATCCACCAAGCTTGGAGGTGCCGTCGTCCGGCAACAAGCGACCACGGAATGTGTTCTCGATCGTCTGGGGTTGCTCGAAGATTTCCTTCAGCATGAAGTGGGCAAACCCACCGCGTTCGATCTGTGCGAGGTCCCAGTCCACTCGAGAGACCTTCTTCTGCAACTCGGTCGCATCGAGGTCGATGATGCGATACCCCTGGCGATCCAGCACGGCGAGGTCGCCATCGTCCAGGTAGACAACCTGGCGAGTGTGCGCGAGAATCGCGGAAACATCGCTGGCCACGAAGTACTCGTCCTCGCCGAGGCCAACCAGCAACGGGCTACCCTTTCGCGCGGCCACGATCTTGTGCGAGTCCACGCCAGAGATCACGGCGATCCCGTATGTCCCCTCAACCATGCGCAGCGTCTGGATGACTGCGTCTTCGAGGTTTCCCTCGAAAAACTCCTGAATCAGGTTGGCGATGACTTCGGTGTCGGTGTCCGACTGGAACTTGTAACCACGGCCTTCGAGCATGTGCTTGAGAACCGTGAAATTCTCGATGATGCCGTTGTGTACCACCGCGATGGTACCGTCCTGGCTCATCTGTGGGTGTGCGTTCACCTGATTCGGCGGTCCGTGGGTCGCCCAGCGCGTGTGAGCAATCCCCGTGGTGCCGGCCACCGGCGTCGACGCAAGGAGCGACTCCAGGCGCGAGATCTTCCCCGCTTCCTTCACGGTCTCCACGCCAGCGCCATTCATGATGGCGACGCCTGATGAGTCGTAGCCTCGGTACTCAAGGCGCTTCAGCCCCTCGACCAGGAGGGGCGTTGCCACCTTGAGTCCAACGTATCCGACAATTCCGCACATAGGAGTTTCTTTGGAAAACGCTTAAGCGCCCAGCGCGTCGAGCGGCGCGCGGCAGCGCGTGATAAGTGCCTGTGCCTGCGCCTTCGTCGGCGCCTCGGCGATGACGCGTACAATGGGCTCGGTCCCTGACGGCCGGACGTGAACCCAACGATCTGACCAGGCGAGCCTAAGCCCATCCTGGACATCCACCTTTGCGTCCGCGAAAGCGGCCCGAAGCGACGCGTACACGTCATCCAGGCTGCCTTTCGGACGGTCCAGCTTGTCTTTCACGATCGCATACTGCGGATATCGTGCCACGGTGGCACTCAACGCCTCGCCACTTTCGTGCAACAGTTGGAGCAGAAGCGCGGCGGCGACGGGGGCGTCCCGCCCCAGATGCAGATCGGGCAAAATGACCCCTCCGTTCCCTTCACCTCCAACCACCGCCCCCTCATCCCGCATGCGAACCGCAACATTCACTTCGCCGACGGGTGCGCGAATGACGGTCACACCGGACTCGGCCGCCACGTCGTCGACGATGCGGCTGGTCGACAGATTCGTCACGACGGGGCCACGCCGCTTCGCCAGGACGACACGTGCCGCCAGTGCAAGGGTGTAATCCTCGCCGATCGCTGTCGCTCGATCCGAGACAACGGCAAGGCGATCGACATCGGGGTCGGTCGCGAACCCAATGGACGCCCCCGTCTGCTGGACCAGCGCCTCGAGCTCTCCCAGGTTTTCCGCCACCGGCTCCGGCGAACGATGGAATCGCCCATGCGGCTCCATGTTGATCGACCGCACGTCGCAGCCTAACGCCTCGAGTAGCGGGGGCATGATCGTGATGCCGGCACCGTGGCACGCATCCAGGGCCACGACAAACCGGTGGGCACGAATCCCCGAGACATCCAGGAACGGCAAGGCCAAAATCCGCTCCACATGTCGACCGATCATGCTATCGTCAGCTTCAACGTGCCCGAGCGAGCGCCAGTCGGCGTACTGAGCGCCACGGTCCACGTACGCGCGCATCGCCGCACCATCGGTGGCGTCGAGAAACAAACCAGACGCGCCAATGAACTTGAGCGCATTCCACTCCACGGGGTTGTGACTCGCCGTTATGGCCAATCCCCCAGCCGCGTGGAGCTCCTCCACCGCCAGTTGAACCGTTGGCGTTGGAGCCATCCCGATATCAATGACCGTCGCGCCCACCGACTCCAGGGCGCCAGTTACGATGCGGTGAAGCATCGGCCCCGACACACGACTGTCACGCCCCAGAACGACTGCGCGCGAAGTCGACCGGGCGAGCGACCACGCGCCAAAGCCGGCCGAATACCGCGCCACCACTTCGGGTGTGAGTCCTTCTCCGACACGGCCCCGGACACCGGAGACGCTCACCATTAGCCCGCCAAACGTCATTCAAGCCCCATCGAAGTTGCAGCACAGTATAGCGATACGTGCTGTCGTGAGATTATTAGACCCTCATAATAACCGGTCGACAGCGGATGACCCATAGCGACGGTATTCGGACGGGCGCCGTAACATTATTGCGAGCAAAATCACCACTTCTGCAATCGCACGACGCGCGACCCCTGCTTGCGCGCGAAGCTCGCATCGATGGCCAAACCCCCTTATCCCGAATGAGCGCTGGGCTAGCGATCGACGCGACCGCTTGTCAGGTCACCGCCGCC
>JBGAJQ010000095.1:0-15937 GCA_044224875.1 Gemmatimonadaceae bacterium
CGCAAGAGATCCTGGAGCATGAACCTCCCGACCCGCGTGCCGGCATCGAGCGTCGTCAGGATGAACAGCGCCTCGAACATGATGGCAAAGTGGTACCACAGCGCCATCGCGGTCTTCCCACCCAGCACGTTCGAGAAGAGGTGTGCCATGCCCACGGCGAGACTGGGGGCGCCACCCGTGCGGGAGAGCAGCTTCGTCTCGCCGACCTGCGTCGTCAGTGCCTTGAACTCTGCTGGGTCGAGGGTGAAGCCCCACTGCTGCACCGCCGTGGCGGCCGATTCCACGGTCGTTCCAATCGCCGCGGCCGGAGCGTTGATGGCAAAGTAGGTTCCGGGGGTGAGCACACAGGCGGCGATGAGGGCCAACGTCGCCACCAGGGATTCCGTCAGCATGCCGCCGTACCCAATGAACCGCGCGTCCGGCTCGCGGTCGAGCAACTTGGGTGTTGTGCCTGACGAAATGAGCGAGTGGAATCCGGAAATCGCGCCGCAAGCAATCGTGATGAAACAGAACGGGAACACCTTTCCGGCAAACACCGGACCCGTTCCATCGATGAAACGCGTGATCGCTGGCATTTGCAGCGGCGGCAGCGACACGATCACGCCAATGGCGAGCGCTGCCACCACGCCGATCTTCACAAACGCCGAGAGGTAGTCGCGCGGCGCCAGCAATAGCCATACGGGAAGAACCGAGGCGGCAAAGCCGTATACCATCAGGATCAGTGCAAGCGCCGGCCGCGACAGGGTGAAGGTCGGTGCGATGGCCGCATTCTCGGCGATCGACCGGCCCACGAAGAGGGCGACGACGAGCAGCACCAGGCCAATCGCGGTGGCCTCGAGGACCCGATGTGGGCGAATCCAGCGCATGTAGCCGCCCATGAGGATGGCGATCGGAATGGTGAGCCCAACCGTCACGACACCCCACGGACTTTCCCCCAGCGCGTTGACCACGATGAGTGCCAACACCGCGATCAGGATCACCATGATGCCCAACACCGCCACGAGGGCCGTCATGCCGGCGACGGTGCCGATTTCCTCCTTGGCCATCTGTCCGAGCGACTTGCCGTTCCGCCGCAACGATGAGCAGAGAATGACGAAGTCCTGTACCGCGCCGCCTAACGCCACCCCCACGATGATCCAGATCGCGCCGGGAAGAAACCCGAACTGCGCCGCCAAGGTCGGACCGACCAGGGGACCCGGGCCGGCGATCGCCGCAAAGTGGTGACCAAACACGATCCATCGGTTGGTCGGGACAAAGTCGCGTCCGTCGTTCAAGCGCTCGGCCGGCGTGCGGCGGTTGGCATCGAGCGCAAAGACGTTGGCGGCGATCACGCGACTGTAGAACCGGTACGCGACGGCGTAGGTGCATACGGCCGCAGTCACGAGCCACGCGGCGCTGATCGTCTCCCCCCGGTTGATGGCGATGAAGGCGAACGAGCCCGCCCCGGACAGGGCGACCAGGATCCAGACGGCGGCGGATGCGAAGCTCGGCATTCAATCCTCTCTCGAGTGGCGGTCGGCGGCGGCGTGACGCGCAGAAATTGGGCTACGGTACCCGATCAGGGAATACGGTAGGGCAGTCAGGCGTTTCGGTCTTTCTTCGCAGCGGGGCGCAGGACCCGGCCCGGGCAGCGATGACCACTGCCTAACGGCTGGGCCGGTCTGCACGCTGCCGCCGCATCCGCTTCGCGGCCTCCCGCGAACGCCGCAGCACGGCGCTTGGCGCCGCCGCCGAAAAAGCGCGCGCAAGGAGCGTCCGATTTTTGCCGACCGAGTTTGGGAATCTCGCCGGTCGCACCGTCCAACGACGGACTGTAGTCTGCGCAGTGGAACGAAGTGTGGACGGGACGGGCTCGGTGTTGCAGCCGTGCTCAACCGCGCCGCATTCGCCCGGGGGTGGACTACTCTGGAGGAGTCCCAATGATGCAGCCAATCACACGATTCAAGATGCTGGCGACGCTTTTGCCGCTCCTCGCAGCGGCCTGTGCCTCACCAGAGTCACGCGTCACCGCGCCGTTAGGCACTGACATGGCCGCGCAATCCTTGGCGGCCGTCGTGACGTTCGATTGCGTGGACCAGGGAGGCGTTCCGTATTATGCGTTCTACAACGCGCGCGGACGACTCGTTGGCAACCAGCCGTCCAGTTCACGGATCTACCGTCCCTACGTCGGAGATACCCTCTCCAAGCGTCCTTCCGCAGTGTTGATGAGCCCCGCGAAGTACCCGGGTTACCCGCAGTACAACGTGTGGAACGTGACCGGTGGCCCGGCAGCGGGGACGACCAACTACTTCTTCCTGCTCTTTCCCAAGGTGCTTCCGGGACCCGGCGGCGTGTTCCCGGCGGAGTTGCATGTGCAGTTCAACAAGGGACAAGGTGGATCGAACCAATCCATCGAGATGTGCACGGTGCAGTAGTCGCGCGGCTGGTCGGATCGACAGCGTGCGTCTGTAGCTGACGCCAAGCGGCTTCGGTTTCCCTGGGGATCCGAAGCCGCCAGGTTTTTCGGCCGTTGCCGCTCTCCCGGGGTGAGCACGGTGGACAGTGCACGACCATCGTAACGGGTCATGCGTTTGGCCCGCGCAAAGATGTTAACTTTGCGCCGACCCTTGAGGATTGCTCTCCTGCGCACCGTTACCACAGCCTTGGCCGCCGTCGCCGCTCTCGTGTCCGCGTCGTGTGCGGCCGTCAAGGCGCCGCCGTCCTCCCAAGTCGACGCCACGGCCGAGCAGCCCCTGTCGTACTTCGCGTCGGCGCGAATCATGGCCATGCCGACGCAGCTGTTTCGCACAGAAGACGCCATGGGGTGGGCGGGGACGATCTCCGATCCTCGTGCGTACCTCGCCTCGGCAGACTCGGCGATCGAGCGCGAACTGCGCGCCAGGAACTACGCGGCGAACTGGATATTCCCGGCGGAATTAGTGCGGTCGGCGAAGCGAAATCCGACGTACGCTTCAGATCCGACGACGATTCGGGCCGCGGACGCGGTGCGTCGTCTGGAACGTAAGGCGACGGCGACCCTGGCGGAGCCGGCGGCGTCGCAGCTGCGCGTCTTGGCAGGGTTGCACGATGCCCGTTACGCGCTGGTTCCCGTCGAACTTCGCTTCGAGCCGTCGGCGGCGGGAGGGACGCATGGCAAGGCGGTCCTGCACCTCGCACTGGTCGACATTCGTGGTGCGCGCCTCGACTGGACGGGCGATGTCTCCAGTGATGAGAGCGCGACACTGACACCCACGCTGCTGACTTCTTTAGCTCGGCACTTTGCCGACCTTATTGCACCTCGTTAGGTGAATGCTATGTCTATTCCGTGCACGTTGATCGCTGGCGACGGCATTGGCCCTGACATCACCGCGGCGACGCTGCGTGTGCTGGACGCCGTGGGCGCGCCGTTCGAGTGGGACCGTCAGGTGGCTGGCGCCGCCGGCGTCGCCGCCGCAAACAACCCGATGCCGGACGCCACCTTGGCGTCGATCCAGCGGACGCGATTGGCGTTGAAGGGTCCGCTCGAAACACCGGTCGGCGAGGGGTATCGCTCCGTGAACGTGGCGTTGCGGAAGACGTTTGACCTGTATGCCAACGTACGGCCGGCCAAGGACATCGTTCCCGGTGGCCGCTTCGACAACGTGGACATCGTGCTGGTCCGCGAGAATACCGAGGGGCTGTACGCGGGGCTCGAGCACTACATCAAGGTGGGTGAAGACGACAAGGCGGCGGCGGAGTCGATCGCACTCATCACGCGCGTGGGTTCCGAGCGTGTGGTGCGCTACGCGTTCGAGTACGCGTTGGCGCATGGACGCAAGAAGGTCACGCTGGTCCACAAGGCCAACATCCTGAAGTATTCGCAGGGACTGTTCCGCAGTGTTGGGCAGGCCATCGCCAAGGAGTACGAAGGGCGCGTGGCGTATGACGAACGCATCATCGACGCGGCGGCGATGCACCTGGTGATTCGCCCCGAGCAGTTTGATGTGATGGTGACGACCAACTTGTTCGGTGACATCCTGTCGGACCTGGTGTCCGGCCTGGTGGGCGGCCTCGGGCTCGCACCGGGTGCGAACATTGGAACGTCCGCCGCCATCTTCGAGGCGGTGCACGGCACGGCGCCGGACATCGCGGGGCAGGGCATTGCGAACCCTGGGGCGTTGATACTGGCGGCGGCGCTGATGCTCGAACACGTGGGTGAGAAGACCGCCGCCGAGCGTGTTCGCGCCGCGTTGGAGCTGACAATCAAGGAGGGGAAGACCGTCACGCGCGACCTCGGGGGCACGGCGGGCACTGAGCGCTTCACCGACGCCATCATTGCCCATCTTCGATAGCCCCTCCACGTCGCTGGCACGGGGCGCCCCGTGACGGAAGGCGACAGCAGGCCGTCCCTCCGCATCCTCCACGTCTCGGACATCCATTTCGGTCCGCCTGAAGAGCCGATGCAGGTAGCGGCGGTCGAGCGATTGGTGCAGGAACAACGGTATGAGGCCGTGGCGGTGTCGGGCGACGTGTCGCAACGGGCGCGGGCGCGGGAATTCCGGAAAGGGGCGGCGTGGCTGGCCCGCCTTCGTCAAACGAGCCCGCTCCTGGTGGTGCCAGGAAACCATGACATTCCGTGGTGGCGCTCACCGTTGCATCTGCTGGGAAGCTCACTGCTGTACCGCAAGTATCGACGGTTCATTGCCACCGAGTTGGAGCCGGTGTTGCAGGTGACGGGGGCGAGGTTCGTCGGCCTGAACACGGCCCAGGGCATTCACTGGCGTACCCTCACCAGGCGTCCGCGCGACCTATCGATCATTGGCGACCTGCGCCCCGACCAGCTGGCCCGGGCCGGCCTCGCGTTCGAGAAGTCGTGGACGGGTGACCTGCGCGTGGCGGTCCTGCACCACAACCTGACGCGGGGCGACTTGTCGCGCCGGTACGGACTCAAGCATCACGAGGTGGTCCTGCACGCGCTGGCGGCGATGGGGGTGGGATTGGTGTTGACCGGCCACGATCATCAGGAGCAAGTGACGGCGTTGGAGCTCGAGGGCCAGCGGATGGTGGTGCTGACCGCCGGGACGATCTCCAATCGCTCGCGTGGCGGACGCCCAACGAGTGTGTTCGAGGTCGAGGTCCGCCCGACGACGCTGACGATCATTACCCGGACGTGGGTGCCTGCACCGGGCGCCGGTGCCTTTGAGCCGTCGTTGGTCCAGTGCTTCGCTCGTTAGGTCGTTCGAAACGGCCCCCGCTGCTCGAGCGGATGCGACAGCTGATGGGGCTGCAGTTGGAGATGCCTTTGGGAACGGGGGCGACGCCGCGCGTCGGATCGGCGCCGGCTCTTCACCCAAACGGGGGGCCCCCCCCGAAGACAGAATCTACCAGCGACCGACGCGATCCCACGCATTCTTCTGTCCCCACTCGGACCGAATCACCGCCTCATTCTCCCCGTCCCGACCTCCGATCGCGCACCCTAGACGCCCAGGAATTCCTCGTCGCCCTCCAGTCCCTCGGGCTTCGCGGCATCCGACACCTGACGCTCACGACGAACCGTCGCACCGTCGTCTCCTTCCACGGCGAGCGCCTTCGTGTGCACCGGGCCCTCGTCGCGGCCCCCGTTGCGCTGCATCGAGCGATCATCGGGTTCGTTCATGGACCGCCAGCGGCCCGTCGTGCCGCCCGACGCGCGCTGCTGGCGTTCGACCTGCCGAAACCGGACGTTCCCGTTGCGCAACGCCGCCGCACCACGGCGTCCAACCCTGCCGATCAACCGGTCGTCCAGCGCTTGCGTCTTGCCCATCGTCAGCTCAACGACGAGCGTTTCCACGGCATCCTCCCGCCCGTCGACATCCGCGTCTCCGGGAGAATGCGCTCTCGCCTCGGTCACTTCGCGCCCGGTGCGCCGCATGAGGCACCAGAAATCGCCATTTCCCGGCGCCACATCCGCCGTGACAGCTGGGAGTCCGTACTCGAGACGCTAACCCACGAAATGGTGCATCAGTGGCAGCACGAAACGGGTCGTGCTTTGGCTCACGACGCACAGTTCCGTTGCAAGGCACGCGACGTTGGAATCCCTCCCGCAGCGCGCCGGCGTGCTGGCCGCGTCGACTAGTGCGCGTCAAATTGTGCACATGATACCTCGTTCGGCTCTCGGCGCCGTTGCCCTGGTGGCATTGGCAGCTCTTGGTTACGTAGGGGCCCGCGGCGCGGGTCCGGTGCCTCCCTTGGGCAACCTGCTCGATCCCATTCACGGCGCGTGGGCCGCCAGCCGCTACGCTGAACTCCCGCGCACTGCATCGGTCGGAATCCCCGGTGTCGCAGCGAGCGTGGACGTGCGCTACGACCGCCGCGGCGTGCCACACATCTTCGCAAGCTCCGTCGACGACGCCATCCGGGCGCTCGGATACGTCGTTGCGCGTGACCGGCTCTTCCAGTTGGACCTGCAGACCCATGCGTCGTCAGGCCGCCTGACAGAGTGGGCGGGGCCGCGCGCGCTGCCGCTGGACCAGCAAACGCGTCGTCTCGGACTTCCGCGAGCGGCCGAACGTTACTTCGCGTCGCTCGACACGGCTGGCGCGGCGCGCCGCCTGCTGGATGCCTACGCGGACGGGGTCAACGCGCGCATTGGCGAACTGACGCGCGCCGAATGGCCGGTCGAATATCGATTGCTTGGTCAGCAACCGGAGCGGTGGCGCCCGCTCAATTCGTTGTACCTGCTGTCCCGCATGAGCTACACGCTCACGTATTTCTTTGACGAGCGCGCGCGGATGGATGTGCAGGCCAAGGTCGGCCGAGCCGCCGCCCTCGCGCTCTTTCCGACCGACGCGCCCATCCAAGAGCCGATCCAGCCGATCCGCCGGAGCGCACCGCAGTATGACTTCGTGCGGTTGCCGCCTCCCGGTCCTCCGGACACCGTGGCCCGACAGTTGGCGGCCTTGCTCCCTACGGCGCCGCCTGAGACGGGTGAGGAGCGACCGTCTTTCGCCAGCAACAACTGGGCGGTAGCGCCACGGCGCACGGTGAACAAGGCGCCCCTCCTGGCTGGCGATCCACACCTCGAGCTCACACTTCCGAGCATCTGGTATGAGGCGCATCTGGTCGTCCCTGGCGTCCTGGACGCGTACGGCGTGACCATCCCCGGCGTTCCCGGCATCGTCATCGGCTTTACCCGGGACCTTGCCTGGTCCTTCACGAACACGGGCGCCGATGTCATCGACTTCTACGCCGAGTCGTTCGACGACCCCAAGCATCCCACACGCTACCGGCTCGATGACACCTGGAAACCCCTCGAGTCGCGTAGCGAAACCTACTTGGGGACGCATGGCGAGGTTGTAGCTGTCGACACCGTGTACTACACGCATCGTGGCCCCGTCGACACATGGAACGGAAAGCCCGTGTCCATGCGATGGACGGCGCTGGAGCCGCAGAACGAAGCCGCGGCGTTCATCGGCGCCGTCGGCTCTCGCACGACGGAAGAATTCCTCGGACGCATGGCGGCGAACTACACCGTCCCGGCGCAGAACATGATCGTCGCCGATCGAGCCGGTGGCATCGCCATCCGTTCAACCGGCCGCTATCCCATCCGCCCCGACTCCGGGGATGGCCTTGTGGTTCGTGATGGCACGCGCTCATCGTCGGACTGGAAGGGCTACTGGCCGGTTGAGGACTATCCGCAGTCGTTCAACCCGCCGCAGGGCTTCCTTGCCTCTGCGAACCAGCAACCCATCGATCCGCGCGACCACCCGCGCTACCTCGGTTACGACCGGGCGTACGAATCGTGGCGCGCTCTGCAGATCAATCGGCTGCTCCGGGCCGACTCTGCCATCACCGTCGACAAGATGATCGCGTTTCAGACCGACCCCGGAAGTGTCCGGGCCGACGCGTTCGTCCCCTTCTTTGTCGAAGCCGCTGCCCGACGGGCGTCCGGCGCGCAATCCGCAGCGCGCTTGGATAGCGCCCGGACGCTGCTCGCCGCGTGGGATCGCCGGTACACCGTGGACCAGAATGCCGCGGCTTTATTTGAGCTGGCGATGCGCCAGCTGGGGCGCACGACATGGGATGAACTGGCCGGGGCCGACGGTCGTCCCGTCGCCACACCGAGCACCAATGTACTGTTGGAGCTGCTACAGGACTCCTCCAGCGCGTGGTGGGATCGGGTCGCGACACGCGAGCGGATCGAGCACCGGGACGACGTCCTGGCCGCCAGCCTCACCAGTGCGTGGGACACGTTGTCCGCCAAGTATGGCTCGCCGTCGGCCGGACACTGGGTCTGGCGCGAACGAGGGGCGGCCGCCATGAATCACC
The DNA here is from genome assembly GCA_044224875.1 of Gemmatimonadaceae bacterium. Taxonomy (GTDB): domain Bacteria; phylum Gemmatimonadota; class Gemmatimonadetes; order Gemmatimonadales; family Gemmatimonadaceae; genus JABAQJ01. The sequence goes on from JBGAJQ010000095.1 coordinate 8,266, forward strand.
TCCTGAGACTGCCCGGGTTCTCCGAGGAAGGGATCCCGATTCAAGGAGGGCCCGGCACCCTCAATCCCGCATCCGGCGCCGGCTTTGGACCCAGCTGGCGGATGGTGGTCGAGCTGGGGCCGACCGTCCATGCGTTCGGCACTTATCCCGGTGGCCAGAGTGGGAATCCGGCAAGTTCGCGTTACATCGACCGTCTCCCGCTCTGGCAGCGTGGCGTGCTCGACACCCTGATGGTCCCCTCCTCCGCGTCTGAGCTGTCGGACCGCGACACGCGATCCGTCCTTACGGATCGCGGACCACAAGGGGGCAAGCCATGAGCCGCCCCGTGATTGTCGTAGCGCTTTCGCTGGAGTTCGCGTTAGGCACCGCCATCTTCGGTTGGTGGGCCGTGCCGGCCATCGGACTTATTGCCGGATTGGCGCTGGGGCGACGACGGCGTCCCGGGTGGCTCTCGGCGATTGCCGCGGCCCTCGCGTGGTGTGCCGTGCTTGTCGTCTATCGGTTCGCTGACTACCCCGTCGCCACATTGCTGCATCGACTCGCTGGCGCCATGCGGCTCCCCGGATGGGGCTTGGTGGCCATGACACTGCTATTCCCCGCGCTTCTGGCCGGAAGCTCAGCCGCGCTCGGCGGCGCACTGCGAAAGGACTGAGCGCGCCGCCGATCACTCGTCGTTGCCTGTCGACTATCTTTCGTTCCATGACCCCTACCGACTTCTTCAACATTGATAGCGCCCTCTCAGAAGAGGAGCGCGCGGTGCGCGATAGCGTACGTGCCTTCGTGGACGAGAAGGTGTTGCCCATCATCGGGAAGTGCTACGTGGACGGCCGCTTCCCGAAGGAACTGATTCCCGAGATGGGAGAGTTAGGCGTGATGGGAGCCAACCTTCCGGAGAAGTACGGATGCGCGGGGCTCAACAACGTCGCCTACGGGCTCATCATGCAGGAGCTGGAGCGCGGCGATTCTGGCATCCGCTCCTTTGCCTCGGTTCAGGGCGCGTTGGCCATGTACCCCATCTACGCGTTTGGCAGCGAGGAGCAAAAGCAGCGATGGCTGCCCAAGATGGCGAAGGGTGACGTGATCGGCTGCTTCGGCCTTACCGAACCGGATTTTGGCTCGAATCCCTCGGGCATGATCACCATGGCGCAGGAACAGCCGGACGGGACGTGGGTGCTGAATGGCGCCAAGATGTGGATCACGAATGGGTCTACCGCAAAGCTGTCGGTGGTGTGGGCGAAGACCAATGGAGACAAGGATCCGAGGTCGATTCGCGGGTTCATCGTCCCAACCGACTCCAAGGGTTTCACGGCGCGCGACCAAAAAGGAAAACTGTCGCTTCGAGCGTCGGATACCAGCGAGCTGGTATTCGACAACGTCCAGCTTCCGGCGGACGCCATTCTGCCTGGCAGCGGCGGACTGAAGTCACCGCTGATGTGCCTCACGCAGGCGCGCTATGGGATCAGCTGGGGAGCAATTGGCGCTGCCATGGCCTGTTTTGAGGAGGTCGTGGCCTACGGAAAGAACCGCGTCATGTTCGATCGGCCGATCGCTGGCTTTCAGCTGCAACAGCAACGGTTGGCGGACATGCTCACGGGCATTGTGCGCGCGCAGCTGGTGTCGCTGCACCTGGGTCGTCTGAAGGACGCCGGGACGTTCACGCCGCAGCAGGTCTCGCTGGCCAAGCGGAACAACGTGGATATGGCAACGGATGTTGCCCGTGAGGCGCGCCGGATGCTTGGTGCCGTTGGAATCCTGGCGGAATACGCGTCCATGCGGCACATGGCGAACCTGGAGAGCGTGTACACGTATGAAGGCACGCACGACGTGCACTCGTTGATCCTTGGGCAGGCCGTGACAGGCCTGAACGCCTTCAGCTGAGTGGCGAGAGGGCGGGGAGTGGTGTGGCGTGTGTTACGGATCTGGGGGGCCCCCCCCGGTATCAATATCGCGCACATCTCCTCGCCCTCCATCACCACGCCATTGCCCACCGGTTCAAATTCACGCCGTCCGCTGCTCCCCTTCGTTGGACCGTCACGGCGGCGGCCGCGCCCTTTCGTTGGATCCTTGCCGTCTCGGCAGTTCGCAACGCGCCTCCCTGTCCTCACCGTACTGGCCATGGCGAGCCTGTGGCCGTCCGTGCTGACGGCCCAAACGACCTGGCTGCCTGAGCTTCGTCTCGACAACGACGCATACAACTACTGGATCCACCCGGCACATCGTCCGGACGAACAGTACACCAATGGCGTGCGCGCAACGCTTGCCTCCAACTCGGCCCCGTGGTGGGGAAAGCACTTCGCGTCCGCCATTCCGGACTGCGCACCAGGCGGCGAGCGCGGACGTTGCCGCCTAACGTCGGTGACCCTTGGGCAGGATATCTACACCCCAAAGCTCGACCGCGCGCCCTACACTGTGCCCGACTGGGAAAGCGAACGACCCTACTTCGGCTGGCTCTACCTCGAAGGCCGGGCGCAGGTGGCCTCGGATCGCCTGTTGCGGACTACGACTGCGACGTTAGGCGTCTCCGGGCCACCCTCGATGCTCGGATCGCCTGTTGCGGACTACGACTGCGACGTTAGGCGTCTCCGGGCCACCCTCGATGGGGCACCTGATGCAGTCGCTGTTTCACCATATCAACCGTCGCTACACGAAGCCAGCGAACGGGTGGGAGACGCAGGTAGGGTTTGAACCAGGAATCCTGCTTGGTCATCGCGTGGACGCTGTGGCGCTCCGTTTGGGACCCAGGGAGTCACCGTTCGTCGACCTGAGTTCGGGTGGTGGGGCTTCGCTCGGGAATGTGCGCACGTCCGCCGATGCCGGGGCCACCATGCGTGTTGGGTTGCACCTGGATCATCCCTGGCGTCCCTTCGCGGGCTCGCCCGGACTCTGGAGCCTGTATCTCCTCGGCGGAGGGCGTCTCGAGTACGTCGCTCGCGACATGTCACTGGATGGCACCCTCTTTCACTCCGGGAGGCATGTGGAGCGAGTTCCCGGCGTGCGAGAGTACCAGTTTGGGGCCGGGCTCCGACTGCACCGGCTGCGTCTGGAGTATCGCGCCGTGACAAGGTCGCAAGAGTACGCTACTGGACCGGGTCACCACACCTATAGCACCATGTCGGCGGCCATCGACCCCGGTCGGTAACCGGGTCGATCGGTGCCAGTCGACCGCCAGCGGCGCGCGCCGTTTCACAGTCACAAGAGCCTAAGACTGCTGGGAAGAGAAGGCATCCCTTCCTTCGCTCTTCACGACCTTACTATCTTCCTTGTGAAACTTTTCACATAACGGAGCGACGGCGTGAAAATAGCCGTGTGCATCAAGCGCGTCCCAGAGATGGACGTGAAATTCAAGATCGCGGCCAACGGACTGGGCATCGATGAAGCCGGCCTGAAGTACGACATGGCCGACTTCGACGGCTATGCCGTTGAAGCCGCACTGCAGATGGTGGAAAAGCTGGGCACCGGCGAAGTGGTGGTCATTTCGCTCGGCCCCGACGTCGTTCAGGAAACATTGCGTAAGGCGATGAGCATGGGCGCCACGCGAGCGGTGCAGCTCAAGGCCGATCATGTTCCGTTCGACTCCATGGCCACGGCGAAGGCGATCGCCGCCGAACTTCAGGGGGGAGGGTTTGACCTGATCATGTTCGGTCGCATGTCGACCGATAACGCTACGGGTGCCGTGGGGTTGATGGTTGGCGAGCTGCTTGGCGTGCCGGTCGTTCACGCCTGTTCCAAGTTGGAAATCGCTGACGGGAAGGGGACGGCGCGCCGAGAGCTGGAAGGCGGGGCCGAGTTTGTGTCCTTTTCCCTCCCGGCGATCGTGACCATTGACGAGGGCATCGCGCGGCCGAGGTACCCGTCGCTCAAGGGCATCATGGCCGCCAAGAAGAAGCCACTCGACATCAGGCCGGCTCAGCTCGGCGAACAGCGCCTAACGGTGGTACGCATGGAACTCCCGGCGGAACGGCAGGCCGGTCGAATCATTGGCGAGGGCGCGGCTGCGGTGCCCGAACTCGTTCGGTTGCTGCAAACCGAAGCGAAGGTGCTCTAATGGCGAACATCCTGGCATTTGCCGAGGCGCGGGCCGGAGACCTGCGCAAGGTGGCCTTCGAAGCGGTCTCCAACGCTCGCACGATCGCCGATCAGGTGGGGGGCGAAGTGCATGCGATCCTGGTCGGCGCGCCCGGCGCGGCTTCCAAGGCTGCGGCGTTAGGTGCGTTTGGCGCTGATGTGGTGCTGGTGGTCGAGCACGCCGCATTCGCTCAGTACAACCCGGAAGCCACCGCCAGCTTCATTGCCGACAAGGTTCGTAGCGGGGGCTATCGGGCCGCAATCTTCGCGGCGTCGGCGCAAGGAAAGGACCTCGCCCCCCGCGTGGCGGGCAAGTTGGGCACGAGCCTGGCTGCCGACATTACGTCGATGGCACTCGAAGGCGACGCCTTCGTCGTGACACATCCTGGGTACACGGGCAAGGTGGTCGCCACCTTACGCCTCGTCGGCGCACCGGCGCTCATTTCGGTGCGCCCCGGAGCCATTGCCATGCAGGAGCGATCCCGCAACGCAAGACTCGAGACCGTGGGCCCGGTTGGCGATCCGTCGAGCGCACGCGTGGTAACTACGGACACCACCCGCGGCGACACAAAGAAGCTCGACCTCGGCGAAGCCCCGGTGATCGTCTCGGGGGGACGCGGCCTCAAGGCGGCCGAGCATTTCAAGTTGGTGGAAGACCTGGCCGACGCGTTCGGCAACGCCGCTGTCGGCGCGACGCGCGCGGTGACCGATGAAGGTTGGCGGCCCCACTCCGATCAGATCGGTCAAACGGGTCGTGTGGTGAGCCCGCAGTTGTACATCGCGGTCGGTATCTCGGGTGCGATCCAGCACCTCGCGGGCATGCGGACTTCCAAGACCATCGTGGCGATCAATCGTGACAAGGATGCCCCCATTTTCAAGGTGGCCGACTACGGTATTGTTGGTGACGTCTTCGACGTGGTTCCGGCCCTGACAGCCGCTGTACGCGACGTGAAGAAGACGCAAGGCTGAGACTCGTAGGCACCACCAAGCAAACGGAGCGACAGAAGTCGCTCCGTTTCTTGTTGTGGCCTGTTTGCGCGAATAAGCTTGTCGAAGGCGCCACATCGCGCCTCTCGTCCCGCGGAGAATCCTGATGGCCACGTCGAACGTGGTGTTCCTTTTCGTGTTGGTGCTGGGCGCGGCGGTCTTTTCATTCAGCGCCCAGCGCTTGGTTCGCTTCCTTCGGGTTGGCAACGGCGTCACTTCCTCACGTCTGGCCGACATTCCCAGGCGATGCTGGAACCTGCTGCGCATCGGCGTCGGCCAGTCGAAGATCATGCGCGACCCCGTCGCCGGCCCCCTGCATGCGCTGGTCTTTTGGGGATTCCTGGTGTTGCAGCTGGGAGCGATCGAGCTCCTCGCGGCTGGGGTCTTTCCGGGCTTTTCCTACGCCAGCCTGCTGCCCGCACCGCTCTATGGCTTGTTCCTGCTGTCGCAGGAGTTGACCACCGCCGCGGTGTTGGTTGCTGTGGTCATGCTTCTCTATCGACGGTTGGTGCTGAAGCCGAAGCGCCTGCAGGGCGACCGCGTCCACGGCAGCGATGCCATTTTCATCCTGTCGATGATCGGCGCGCTGATGGTGACACTCTTGCTCACCCTCGGCACAGAGCGAGCGATCGGGCCAAAGACTGCCGCAGCTTTTCAGCCCATGGCCGGCACGCTTGCCGCGATGTTCTCGGCGGCCCCGGCGGCGACCGTGCATGGTGTCTTCACCGTGTCCTGGTGGTCGCACGCGGTACTCATTCTCGTCTTCCTGAACTACCTGCCGTACTCGAAGCATCTGCACGTGATTGTCTCGTTGCCGAACACCTTTCTCAGCAACACGAGCGGCCCGGGCACGGTCGGCGCCATGAAGCCGATGGACCTGGAGATGGAAACCGAGACGTTCGGTGCGTCGGACGTGACCCACCTGAGCTGGAAGAACCTGCTGGATGGGTTTGCCTGCACGGAATGCGGCCGCTGCACCTCGGTGTGCCCGGCGAACCTGACTGGCAAACCACTCTCCCCACGCAAGATCGTCATTAACACACGGCAACGACTCTCCGAGCTAGCGCCGGCACTGGTTGGAGCCGACGATCCACTCTCTTGGCTGCCGGTGTCCACCTCCGGCATCGCCTCGGATGTGAGCGGCGTGGCGGAACACCGCCTGCTCGATCATTTCATCACCGAGGACGAGCTCTGGGCCTGCACTTCGTGTCGCGCGTGCGTCTACGAGTGTCCCGTATCCATTGATCAGCTCGAGATCATCAACGAGCTGCGTCGCAACCTCGTGCTCTCCGAGTCGCGATTCCCCGAGGAGGTTCTTCCCGCCTTTGAAGCCCTCGAGCGTAACGGAGCACCGTGGGCCTTTCAGCCGTCAGACCGCGCCCAATGGGCCGAGGGGCTCGATATCCCGACGATGGCGGAGCTGGCGGAACGCGGCGAGCGACCCGACGTGCTGTATTGGGTGGGTTGCATGGGCTCGTTCGACGAGCGCGCCAAAAAGACGACCGTGGCGTTCGCCAGAATTCTCCAACACGCCGGGATTCATTTTGCGATTCTCGGTCAGGAGGAGGCTTGCCACGGCGACCCGGCACGCCGTATGGGCAACGAGTACCTGTATCAAACACTAGCCAAGCAGGCGATCGAGACGCTCGACCGTTATCACGTAACCACGGTTGTCACCGCCTGCCCGCACTGCTTCCATCAGATGGGGAGCGAGTTCCCTCAGCTCGGCGGCCACTTCGACGTCATCCATCATTCCACGTACATCGAGCGCCTGCTCGATGCAGGACGGTTGAATCTGTCGGATGACACGACCTCCACGCTGACCGTTGCCTATCACGACAGCTGTTACCTCGGCCGCTACAACGACGTGTATGACGCACCGCGCAGCGCGATCCGCCGAGCGCTCCCCGTCGTCACGCTCGTCGAGCCCACACGCACCGGGGATCGTGGGCTCTGCTGTGGGGCGGGCGGAGGCCGGATGTTCATGGAAGAGCGCGTGGGCGAACGGATCAACGTCGAGCGAAAGCGCGAGTTGCTAGCGACTGGCGCGGACACCATCGCGGTGGCCTGTCCGTTCTGCATGACCATGTTGGCAGATGCAGGAAAGAAGCTGGACAGTGCGGTGCCCGTCCTGGATATCGCCGAAGTCGTGGCGGATCGGCTCGTCTGACCGATATCGAACGAATCCGGCGCGCCTACGAGCGTGAGTACGCGACGAGTGTTCGCGTGCTCGAGGCCTTTCCCGCGTTTCAGGAGCACCTGCGCCCGCATCCTCAGCTGCGCGAAGCCAAGGATCTCGCGTGGCTATTGGTGCTGGGGGCCGACGTGGCCACGGCCGCGTTGGCCGATACGCTTGATCGGGGTCCCCTGGCGTGCCCCTGTCCGGACACTCTCGGCGAGATCGCTGGGGCACTGCGATTGCGCAGCCGAGCGCTCTCTTTGGCGTTGGGGGGCGCCTCGGATGAGTCGCTCAGTGCTCCGGTTTCGCTGCCGTCAGCCCCCGGCAGGCGGGAGCGTATCTCAAAACTCGATCTTCTCTGGACGCTCCTGAACGACCAAATTCATCACCGCGGACAGCTGACGGTCTATTTGCGACTAGCTGGAGGTCGGGTGCCCTCCG
>JBGAJQ010000096.1:0-14515 GCA_044224875.1 Gemmatimonadaceae bacterium
TGGCGTCGAGCACGTGCTCGCCGGCCTCACGGATGTCGACGAGCTGCTGCGCGTGCTGGAGGTGCCGCTCGAGCAGGGGAAGAAGGACGACGGCTTGCCGGCAGGTGCAACCTCCGCCAGGACCGTCACGCCGCCGCCGTCCACCGTGCGGACGATTACCTCGCCGCCTCGTCCCCGGTACCAGACGCCGGCTCGCTCCGTGCCGACGGTCGGGTCGGGGTTCCTCCCCGAAGAAGTCCTGGAATTGGTGGATGACCTCACACCATCCGCCGCCAGCAAGCGCAATGGCGCCCGGCAGACAGTCCTGTTGGTCGAGGATGAAGCGCCACTCCGGCTTGTCCTGAAGGATCTTCTGGAGCGCGACGGCTTCACGGTGGCCGAGGCTGGCGACGGTATTCAAGCACTCGACGAGATCGATCGGAGCGCCCCGGACATTGTCGTCCTCGACCTCAATCTTCCGCGTCTGGACGGGTATGGTGTCCTGTCGCACCTTCGGTCGAAGCCAAACACGGCATCACTTCCGGTGGTGGTCCTGACGGCCAAGGGCGATGAGGACAATGAAGTCCGGGTGTTCGAAACGGGCGCCGACGACTTCCTCACCAAGCCCTTCCGTCCTCGCGCTCTCATTTCTCGACTGCGGGCTCTTCTTCGACGCACCTAGAAGTCGAGTCCCGATCATATCGAGTGAGGCGCGGGAGCACAGTATGTGCTCCCGTTCATGTTTCCAGGAGCTGGCGATGACTGAAATTCGAGTCGGGGTGGTCGACGTCTATGTGCTGTGTCAGGCGAATCCAGAGTGGCAGCTCCTGGTCCTTCGTCGCGGCGTCGGCACGCGCTGCACCGGCGCATGGGAAGGCGTTCACGGCCGTCTGGAAGTGGGTGAAACACCGGCACAATCGGCGACGCACGAACTCGAGGAAGAGACTGGGTTGCGTCCCTCGCGCCTCTACAACGTGGGGTGCTCGCCCTTCTACCTGCATACGATGGACGTCGTGCAGATGGCCGTGGTGTTCGCCGCGGTCGTTCTGAATACGAATAATATCACGTTAGGCGCCGAGCATGACGCCTACGAGTGGTTGCCGTACGAAGAGGGGATGCGGCGGATCGTCTGGCCGCGCTCTCGCCATGCCTTGCGGGACATCCGTGACCTGCTCGCCAGCGGCGATGCGGGTCCAGTCGAGGACGTGGTCCGCGTGCGCTAAGGGCGCCCGTTGAACTTGGCGGGCGGTCGCGCGCGTGAGCGAGAACGAATCAGCACGCGTTCGCGCTCCACGCGTTCGAGGATCTGCGTCCACTCCTGGGAAACCGCCGTCTCGTACTGCAGCGTGAGCGGTTGGTTCACGTCGACCTGACCCTCGAAGATGTACAAGGCGCTCTGCGACTCGCGTTGACGCAGTCGTTGCGCGCCAAAGCCCGGCGTGAGCGCCACCACCTCGAGCGGGCGGAAGTCCCTGCCGACGGAGGTCACCACCATCTCCATCGGACTGAAGCGCACCTCGCCCTGCTCGGTTCCAAAGAAGGATACGTACCACAGGCTCAACGCGGGAACGCCGACGCGACGCTCCACCCTCGCCACGGCGTCGCGTTGGCTCGCGACCAGTTCGTGAAGCGAGCGATACGAATCGGGCGACAGCGTGCGTATGATCGATTCATCCAGGGGAATCGCGCGGACGTCGAGTCCGCCCAGGCTCACCCGAAGGCCGATGTCGTCCTGCTTGAGCGAACCCAGCCCCGCCGGAATGATCCCTTGCTCGCGCTCCGCCGGAGCGGGTGTAGCGGTGGCCGGGCTGGCAGCGGAGGTCCGGGGAACGGGGGCGCAGGCGCAACACGCGCCCGCCAATGCGGCCACAAAGGTCAGTCGCGGTGCCATGAAGGCGCCTCCAGGAGCGACACAATCGCCTGCGCTAACGCCGTCCTCCCTTCGCCCGTGTGCGCACTGACCGGAATGATCTGGTCGGGGTCGAGGTCGAGCGCAGCCGACAGCTGCACCACGCGTTGTGCGCCGGCCTGTCGTGCCAGCTTGTCCATCTTCGTGACCGCCACGAGCGTTGGCACGCCAACATCCGCCAGGAAGTCGAGCATGACGCGATCGTCGTCTGTCGGGTCCCGCCGCACGTCCAGGAGCAACACGACGCCGCGCAGCTGCGAGGCCTGGCGAAGGTACCCCTCGATGAGCGGTTTCCACGCCTCCCGTCGTTCCTTGGAGATGCGGGCGTAACCATAGCCGGGAAGGTCAACGAGCGTGAACGCGTCGTTCACCCGGAAGAAGTTGATCTCGCGTGTACGTCCGGGTGTGTTGCTGACGCGGGCGAACTTCCGCCGCCGAAGCAGCAAGTTGAGTAGCGAGGACTTACCAACGTTGGATCGTCCGGCGAACGCGACCTCGGGGAGTGCGGCGTCCGGTCGCCAACCCTCGGCCGACGCCATCCCGCCGAGGAACTCGAGGTTGCGCACGACGAGTGGCTCCTTCTCGTTCTCTGGCTCCGCCTGAGACGTCATCGTGCTGGCTAGTGAGTGGCAAACGGGGCCGGAGCCTCGTCCGCCGCGGCGTCGTCGGGTTGGCGGAGGGCGAATCGCAACACATCGTCCATGGTCGTAACGCCATGAAAGCGCACGTGGAGCCTTACATCCTCCGGCAACTCCTCGACCTCGCGCAGGTTGCCGTGCGGAATGAGGACATCGTGGATGCCCACGCGCAGCGCCGCCACGGACTTTTCCTTCAGCCCGCCGATCGGCAGGACGCGTCCACGTAGCGTGACTTCGCCCGTCATGGCCAGGTTTCCCCGCACGGGCACGCCGGTGAGCGCGGAGGCAATGGCTGCGGCAATCGCGATACCGGCCGACGGCCCGTCCTTCGGTGTTGCGCCTGCCGGGATGTGCACATGCACGTCGCGCGTCTTGTGGAAATCGGTCTCCAGTCCCAGCGTCTTGGCTCGCCCTCGCAGGTACGAGAGGGCCGCCGACGCCGATTCCTTCATCACGTCCCCGAGCGTCCCGGTCAGCTGCAGCCGACCTCGGCCCGGTACGGCACTCACCTCGATCTCGAGCACTTCGCCGCCGGCCGAGGTGTAGGCCAATCCGTTGGCCACACCCACGCGGTCGGCGCGCGAGGTGTCCTCGGGATCGAACGGGGCCACCCCCAGCAGGGTCCGCAAGTCACTGGCGCGTACGACCGTTGGGGCTGGCGGCGTCTGTTCCGCCGTACTACTGACCAGCTCGGCCCGCCCGCGGGCCAGTTTTCGTGCGATGCGCGCCAGGCGTCGCTCCAATTCGCGTACGCCGGCTTCGCGCGTGTACCCCCGCACGATCTCTGGAATCACGTCGCCCTCGATCTGCACGGAACTGGCGGGCACCCCGTGACGTTCGAGCTGCTTGGGGACCAGGAAGTGACGGGCGATCGCATGCTTCTCGAAGTCCAGGTATCCCGCCAGCCTGAGGATCTCCATGCGATCGCGCAAGGGGTCAGGGATCGCGCTCAGGGAGTTCGCGGTCGTCACGAACAGCACATGGGAGAGGTCGTAGTCGACCTCGAGGTAGTGGTCGTTGAAGGCCCGATTCTGTTCTGGGTCGAGGACTTCGAGCAGGGCGGCCGACGGATCGCCGCGCCAGTCGTGTCCGAGCTTGTCGACTTCATCCAGCAGCAGCACGGGATTCACGGTCTCGGCGCGGCGCATCGCCTGGATGATGCGGCCCGGCATGGCCCCAATGTAGGTGCGCCGGTGGCCGCGGATCTCGGCCTCGTCACGGACGCCACCTAACGACATGCGCACGAACTTCCGGCCGAGCGCCCTTGCGATCGAACGGCCTAACGAAGTCTTGCCGACGCCGGGTGGGCCCACCAGGCACAGGATCGGCCCTTCCATCCGCCCCACCAGCCCCAGGACGGCGATGTAGTCGAGCACCCGGTCCTTGATCTCCTCCAGTCCGTAATGGTCCTCGTCCAGCACACGGCGCGCGTGAGCGACGTCCAGCACGTCGTCCGTCCGCTCGTCCCACGGAAGGGCGACCAGCCAATCCAGGTAGTTGCGGCCGACGGTTGCCTCCGGGGACACTGGCGAGGTGCGGCGCAACTTGCGCAGCTCACGCTCCGCGCGAGCGCGGACGGCGTCGGGGAATTGCCGGCTCGCAATGGCCTTCTGCAACTCGTCCAGGTCGTCGGCGTCCTCCTGTCCAAGCTCGCGATGAATCGCCTTCAGCTGTTCCTGCAGGTAGAACTCGCGCTGGTTGCGGAACATGGACCCGCGGACGTCGTCGTCGATCTTGCGCTCCAGCCCCAACAGCTCGATCTCCGCCTGCAGCACCTGGACGAGGTTCTCCAGCAACTCCGTCAGCGTCGGCGATTCCAGGAGCCGCTGGCGGACTTCGTGGCGAATGGCGAGGTGGGCGCCGACGATGCAGGCCATCCGCTCTTCGGTATTGGCGGCCTGCGCGATCGCCACGACTTCCTGCGGAAGGCGGCGGTGAAGCGCGACGTACTCTTCGAACAGGGACAGCACCTGCCGGGCCCGCGCCTTCGCGTCGGGCTCCATGCCCGTCGTCGTGAAGGGAAGCGGCGCCGTGCTGGCCCGCAGGTACCCCTGCGAGGTGGCGTACCGCGTGATTCGGACGCGACCGACCGCTTCCAGCAGGACCCGCACGGTGCCGCCGGCCAGCCGGGTGACCTGCGCCAGGCGCACGACGATCCCGACGCGAAAGAGCTCGTTAGGCGCCGGCTCCGGTGTCTCGGCGTTCTTTTGCGCCACCACCAGCAGGTAACTCCCTTCGTCCGCCTGCGCAGCATCCACGGCACCCAGGGACGCGGGCCGGCCCACCAGCAGGGGCATGACGACGTGCGGAAAGAGGACCACGTCGCGCAGCGGAAGCACCGGAAGACGTTCGGGGACGTCGAACTGTTCGAAGTCGCGGCGGATGATCACGATCGAGAGGGTAGAGTGCGGGGCGGGGGCACAACGACCCCGGAAAACTAAGCGCCCGAGGCGGCGGGTGCCGCGTCGGGCGCTGCGCTGGGAAGGCGGGAACCGCGGCGGCCTACGCCTCTTTCTTCTGCCGCTTGGGGTTGATTTCCAACAGCGGGGGGGCGCCGTGCATGATGCACGCCTCGGTGACCTTGACCTCCACCACATCCTCGCGACTCGGGAGGTCGAACATGACGTCGAGCAACGTTTCCTCGACGATGGCGCGGAGGCCACGCGCCCCTGTGCCGCGCTTGAGCGCCTTCTGGGCCACGGCGCGCAGCGCGCTCTCCTCGAACGTGATCTTCACGTCCTCCAACTCAAAGAGCTTATGGTACTGCTTGGTGAGCGCGTTCTTTGGCTCCTTGAGGATCCGCACCAGCGCTTCTTCGTCGAGCGCTTCGAGCGGCACCATCACTGGCAAGCGTCCCACGAGTTCCGGGATCAGCCCGTACCGCAGTAGGTCGTCAGGCTCAACTTCGATGAAGATGTTCTTCTTCAGCTGCTTGCTCTTGCCGTTCTTGGCGTCGTCGGGCGTAAAGCCGATCTGCTTTCTGCCCGTTCGTGCCTCGATGATCTTTTCCAGTCCGTCAAAGGCCCCGCCACAAATGAACAGGATGTCCTTTGTGTTGATCTGGATATACTCCTGTTGCGGATGCTTGCGGCCACCCTGCGGCGGGACGGAGGCCACCGTTCCCTCGAGAATCTTCAGCAGCGCCTGCTGCACGCCTTCGCCGGAGACGTCGCGTGTGATACTCGGGTTCTCGCTCTTGCGGGCGATCTTGTCGATTTCGTCGATGTAGACGATGCCGCGTTCGCACTCGGCGACGTTGAAGTCACCGGCCTGCAGCAGCCGCACCAGGATGTTCTCGACGTCCTCACCGACGTAACCGGCCTCGGTCAGTGTCGTGGCGTCGGCGATCGTGAAGGGCACGTCCAAGATGCGGGCGAGCGTCTGTGCCAACAGGGTCTTGCCAACACCCGTGGGTCCGAGCAAGAGGATGTTCGACTTGTCCAGCTCGACTTCGTTGTCCCTGGCGGCCCCGGAGTTGATGCGCTTGTAGTGGTTGTAGACCGCAACGGCCAGCGCCTTCTTCGCCTGCTCCTGACCAATCACGTACTGGTCCAGCACATCCTTGATCTCGAGCGGGGTGGGAACCTGCGTGATCGCTTCAGCAACCTCGCGCTCCTCGTCCTCGGCCAGGATCTCGTTGCAGAGGGCGATACACTCGTTGCAGATGTAGACGGACGGCCCAGAAATGAACTTCCGGACGGAGTCCTTCGATTTCCCGCAGAACGAACAGCGGAGATGTTTGTCGTGAGACATGGCGCAGGAACCGACTGGGGGATCGTCCGGGTGGGCGCGCGGCGGACTACCTACCTAATAGACGCGTCGCGAGCGAGTCAAGCAAAGCGAGCCCTAGTTTGTGATATCTGTCACAAACTAGGGCCTCGGTGTCATCCCGCCAACGCCGTCGCACGGACGGCCTCAGCGACCTCAGCCCGATTTACCACGACGTTGTCGATCAGGCCGTAGTTCTTGGCTTCGTCCGCCGACATGAAGCGGTCGCGATCCACGTCGCGTTCGATCTGTTCGACGGCTCGTCCTGTGTGCTTCGCCATCAGGTCGTTCATTTTGCCGCGCAGGTAAATGATCTCACGTGCCTGAATTTCGATGTCGGCGGCCGTACCCTGAGCGCCACCTGACGGCTGGTGAATCATGATGCGGGAGTGTGGCAACGCCGCCCGCTTGCCCGGCTTTCCGGCGGCCAGCAGGAACGCCCCCATGCTCGCGGCCAAGCCCATGCAGGTGGTGTTCACCGGCGACTTGAGGAACTGCATGGTGTCGTAAATCGCGAGACCGGCAGAGACGCTCCCACCAGGAGAGTTGATGTACAGATGGATGTCTCGATCGGGGTTGTCCGCGTCCAGAAAAAGGAGCTGAGCGATGATGATGTTTGCCACATCGTCGTTGATCGGCGTACCGAGGAACACGATGCGGTCCATCAACAGGCGGCTGAAAATGTCGTAAGTGCGCTCGCCGCGGCTGGAACGCTCGATGACGTACGGAGGATAAATGGTCGCCATGGTCTGCCCTAGAACGTCGGTTGGTGAGGAGTTTCGGCGAATTTCTACCGGGGGAAAGGTGCTTGTCAGACTATTCGACCGTGTTTTTCTCGAATAACCACTTGAAGACCTTGTCTTCGGTAATCCCTCGTTCCAGCTCTTTGAGGCGCCCTGCCTTCTGCAACGACGCATACAACTGACCGACGTCCACACCCCGCTTTCCAGCGAGTTCGGTCACTTTGTCATCCAAGTCCGATTCCGTTGAGGCGAGGGATTCCCGCTCGGCTATCGTCTCGATGATGAGGTCGCGCCGGACCTGTCGTTCTGCCATGGGACGAAACTGGCCGGCAAAGCGTTCCCGCTCTGCCTCCGGAATCTGGTAGGCCTCCTCGTACGCTTGCACCAGCTGTGCCACCCAGCTTGGTGGCACGTCGAAGGCATTGGCGCCAATGATCTCGTCCAGGAGCTTTTGTCGGACGTCGGAATCGGCGTCCCGGACCGAGTTATTTGTCAGGTCCGTTCGAACGGCGGTGCGCAGGGCGTTCATTGACTCGAAGTCGCCCACTTCGCGGGCGAAGGCGTCGTCGAGATCCGGCAGCGACTTGCGCTTGACGTCGTTGACGGTGACGCGAACCTGTTTCGTCTTGGATCGCTGTGCTTCGTCCGGGAAGTCGTCCGGCCACTTGACCGGTCGCTCCGTGGTGGCGCCCGGTGCGGTCTCCATGATGAGTTCTTCGATGCCCGGAATGGCCTGCCCAGCCCCGATGACGATCCGATACTCCTTTCCTTCAGGCGTTTCGCCCTCTTCGCTCGTCGCCAGGACGGCACTCACCATGTCCCCTTCACGCGGCTTTTCCTCCACGGGGGTCCACGAGGCGCGTTGTTCGCGGATCTGTTCGATCTGCTCGTCGACGTCGCTGTCACCGACCGGTTTCTCGGTGCGCGTGACGCGGAAGCCGCTGGTGCGGGCCAACTCCAACTCGGGTCGCACCTCCAGGTGCATCTCGAACGTCAGCGGCTCGCCGTCGGTGAACTTGAGGTCGTGCACGTGCGGCTGTGCCGCCAGCTTGAACGTTGCACCGTCCACAATCTGCTTGTACGCCGCCTGGACGATGGCTTCCAGCGTTTCCTGCCGGATCGCATCGCCGAATTGCTTGAGGACGATTGCTGGCGGTGCCTTGCCGGGCCGAAATCCTGGCAGGCGAACCTTGGAGGCGTAACGCTTGGCGGTCTGCTCCTGGGTCGAGCGGACGGTTTCGACCGGCACTTCGACGGCGACCAGTCGTTCGACGCCATCGGTCTTTTTGGGAGTAATCTGGATGTTCATGCGACGTTCAATGCGGCGGAATCCCGGTGCAGCCGGGGAACGAGTTGTGCTCGTGAAAGGTAATCCCTCGCCAAGCTCCCTCCAACGCATCCAGGGGCGTTCCCGCGCGGATTGGATCGCCCACATTTGGGCGACCCGTGGCCTTGCGGCGGTGTTCGAGGTAGCGTTCTCAAGCGCGGTTTGTGGTTAGGCACTCTGACGGGAGTAACGTATGCGACGGCTGGTCACCACCGTGGCGATGGCGATGCTCTGGTCCGCGTCGCCCGTGGGGGCACAGCGGATGACGCTGGAGTCCGTGAAAACCAGCGATACGACGGTCGTTCACTCGCTCCGATTGCGCGATGGATCCACGATCGTGGGGCGGATTGTGTCGGTCACCGCCGACTCCGCGCGGGTGCAGCTACGAGCCGGAACCTTGTCGCTGGCCCGCGTGGACATCCTCGAGGTGACCGAGTCGTCGACGAGTCGCATGCGGAACGGCGTCTACTGGTTCGACAATCCGCACGCCACCAGGCTGCTGTTCTCACCGACGGCGTTTCCGCTCGAGCAAGGAACCGGGTATTTCTCGGACATCTACCTCTTTCTGGCGGGCGCGCAGTGGGGCGTCACGAACCGGGTCTCCATCGGCGGCGGGTTGTCGCTGTTCCCCACCGAGGATTTTTCGGACAACATGTTTTATCTGACGCCCAAGGTGACGGTGGTTGATGCGCCTCGGGTGAAAATGTCGTTAGGTGGTTTTCTGGGCTGGGTTGGCGCGGCCGCCGATGAGGGGGCATCGGGAAGTCTGGGCTTGTTATACGGAGTGGCGTCCACGGGGACGAGGGACAGTAACCTCAGTCTGGGACTCGGCTGGGGGTACTACGGTGGTGACATCGCTGACATTCCGGTCATCATGCTGGGAGGGCAGGGGCGCATCAGCCGTCGCCTGTCTGTGATCAGCGAGAACTGGTTCGTGCATGACGCAGGCGACACCGACGGCGTGATTTCGTACGGCCTGCGATTTCTGGGCGAGCGCATGTCCGTCGATCTGGCGTTCATCAATGCCCTCGGGAAAGATATGATCTTTCCCGGCGTTCCATTCGTTGGATTCGCGGTGAAGTTCTAGCCCTGCAGTCGGCAGCTACCTTGACCTGGCGCACTTGCGCCATTCCCTTCGGCGCTGCGGTGCCGACGCCAGCGCGTGGTGGCGCGGCGGCCAGCGTTCAGGTGGCCGGGCCGATCAGGTCCGCGACGATCTTGCCTGAACTCAGCACCCCCGGAATCCCCGCGCCAGGATGCGTGCCCGCGCCGGCGAGATACAGGTTGGGAATGTCCTCGCTGACATTGTGCGGGCGAAGCCATGCGGACTGCGTCAGCACAGGTTCAACGGCGAAGGCGCTTCCCAGGTGGCTGCCAAGTTCGTCGCGGAAGTAACGCGGGTCGACGACGCGCTGCGTGACCACATGTCGTGACAGGTTGGGGAGATAGCGTTGTTCCAGGTACGACATGATGGCGCGCTGATACCCTGGGAGCACCGTTGGCCAGTCGATAGCGCCGCCAAGATGAGGTACTGGGGACAGCACATACCAGGCGTCGCATCCTGCCGGGGCCAGCGAGGGATCGGTGGCCGTGGGCCGATGCAGGTACAGCGAAAAGTCGGCGGCCAGGACCTTTCGGTGAAAGATGTCCGCCAACAGCGCGCGATAGCGCGGGCCCATGAGGATTTCGTGGTGCGCCACGTCCTCATAACGCCGATTGGTACCGAAATAAATCACCACCAGCGACATCGAGTAGCGTAACCGTTGCACGCGACGGTCGGAGTTCACACGCCGGAACTGGGGCGCGACGAGGTGCTGGTAGGTTGTGGCATGGTCGGCATTACTGACCACTGCGTCTGCCGCCACCACCTGCCCGGACGCCAGTCGCACGCCGGTGGCTCGCCGAGTGACGGGATGGATGACGATCTCCGCGACGCCGGCATTCAGGTGCAACGATCCTCCAAGCGACTCGAGCAGCGTCACGAGGGCTTGGACCACAGCACCCATTCCGCCCATGGCGAACCAGACACCCCACTCCTTTTCCAGCGTGTGAATGAGCGCGTAGATGGAGGAGCTGTCGAAGGGGTTGCCGCCGATCAGCAGGGGATGGAAGGAGAGCAGCTGCCGCACGCGTTCGTCCCGGACGTAGCCGTTCACCATTGCGGCGACCGACCGCCATGCCTTGACACGGAGGAGCGCCGGCGCGTGTCGCGCCATGGCGGTCCATCGGTGAAACGGCGTATCGATGAGCGGCATGGCGGCGTCGAAGACCTCACGAGCCGCGGCGCTGAACTGCCGGTAGCCTTGCACGTCCGGTGGATGGAGCTGACGGATTTGGTCCTCGGTCTCGTCATCGCGTCCGGTGTAACGGAAGCTGGTGCCGTCCTCGAAGCGCACCCGATAGAACGGGTTCAGGGGGACCAGCTGCAGCGCATCCGCCATGCGGCGCCCCGCCAGCCGAAACAGGTCGTCGAGTAGCCAGGGGGCCGTGAGGATCGTCGGCCCAGCGTCGAACGTGAAGCCGTCCTGAGTGAACACGGACGCCCGGCCGCCAGCGCGGTCGCGTTGCTCGAGCACCGTCACCGTGTGGCCCTGCGCCTGAAGCCGGATGGCGGCGGCGAGTCCGCCAAATCCGCTGCCGATCACGACGATGTTCAGGTGTACGCCTCGGCGCTATGCCGCGCGGGGGAACGCCTGAGGGCCAGGACGCCGGGAACGAGCATGGCCAGTGCACCGATCCCGGCCGCCCACCACAATCCGTCCCGAAGACACAATGCCACCGGCATGATCCCATTCGCGAGGTACAGCAGGATCGGCAGCGAGGTTGGGGCCAGTTCGGCGGCAACCGACCGCGGAGGCACGACGGCGAGCATCAGGCGGGCAATGAGGGTGCCCGTCAGGTACCACCCGAACCAGTTCGACAGTGGCATGCCGTAGAATGCGGGCTTGGTGAAAAAGGCATCGAGCCAGCCAGGCAGCCCGGCATCGTGGAATAGATCGCCCGCTCCCCACACCCAGTGCGCCGTGCGGACCATCGCCGGGTCCATCGATATGTCCCACGCGAGAAGGACCGCACCCGACAGGGCCGCCCAACGCCACCGCGTGCGACGATCGTCGCGAACGCCTGGGCCCGATAAGCGAGCGACGATCACCAGGCTCCCGTACAGCATGTAGAACCACGAGATCGGGATGGGGAAGGGAACCAGTCCGAGCACCCGCGGGCCCAAGAGGGTGGTATAGTGGTATTCGCCGAACGGAAGGCCGGTGCTGGTACCAAGTAGTTCCGCGCCTAACGAGACGAACGAGCCGACGAGGAACAGCGCCAAAGCGCGTCGTCGGCCCACCGTACCCATGCCGTGGGCCAGCGCGGCCAGCGCGCCGACCACCACATACGTCGGGCCAGTGTAGGTCCAACCGATCCGCATGATGGTCGCGTTAGGTTCACGTTGGAGCCAAGGCCCCGGCGGACCATTCAGGATCGTGGTCATGGCTGCGGTGGCGAAGGCCGTCAGCGCCAAATGGACCACGAACAGCACGCGGGCGGCCGACATCCACTCGTCGGCTGAAAGCGCGACCGGGCGTCGCGTCACGTCATCGACAAGCACGCGCGAGCTGGTCACGCGACGGCCGTCAGCTTCCGACCGAACGCTGGCGAGCGACCCCGCCACGCGTTGAAGAGCACACGGGCTCGCGTGGGCCAAGCCACCCGGGCACGTCGTGTGACGTTGTCGAACCCGTTCGCCTCGATCGCATCGAGGATCCGGGCATATCCGTCCGCGCATGCGCTCGCACACCCCCGCGCGTCCTCGCACAACAGGTGGATGCCCGGCACCGACTCGTGGTACAAGTCGCGGGCCCGACTCACCTGGGCACGCATGGCATCGGCCCAACCCGTCAATTCGGCAAGCGGCCGTCCACTCAGGACGTCGCTCCGCGATATGCCGTACCTGTTCAAGTCGCGCTCGGGGAGGTAGCACCGCCCCCGGCACGCATCCTCGCCCACGTCGCGGAGGATGTTGGTGAGCTGCATGGCCACACCGAGCGTACGTGCGGCACGCGTGGCGTTGCCATGCGCCGATGGTTGGCCGTCCGCGACGCCAAAGACGGCGGTGCACATCTCGCCCACACTGGACGCCACGCCTTCGCAGTATGATCGCAGCTGCTCCCACGTCTCATACGGCGCGATCGCCAGGTCCCGGCTGACCCCATCGAGTAGTTCAACAATCGCGTGGCGTGGGACCGCGAAGCGTTCCGCGGCCCAGGCCAGCTCTCGCTCTATAGGTCCAGCAGGCTTGCCGTCCAACGCCCGCCAGACTCGGTCGGAGAAGAGTTGCAGCTGCTGCTGACATGCGGCCAACGGCTGACCGGGAACGACACGGTCCACGATGTCATCGGCGGTCCGGCACATGGCATAGAGCGCGAACGTCCCCCTTCGCTTTTCCGGAGGGAGCAGTCGCGCGGCCAAGGCGAAGGTCCGGGCGTGTGAATTGGCGATATCGGCGCAAATGCGCGCGTCGCTCAGTGGCATGCCATCATGGGACTGGGACTCTTGGATAATGTAGCTCTGGAATGTGAAGCGGCGGGATCACTATCCCACAAGCGTGATGCTCGAAATACGCCCGGACTGTCCAACGTTCGTCAGTCGCACCATGTCGCTTGGCTCCAAATCGTTAGGGATCTACCCCTTTCGAGAAGTTGTCGCATACGACTCGCGGTGATTGCCGTCGGACGACCTCGAGACAGGCGGCCCCAACAAAGCCCGTTGAGCTCGGGTCCTCGGATGCATGTGCCGACGCCCCGGGACGGGTTGAGTCGCGTCAGTCCTGGCGCGACGGGCAGGTTGCGCGGCTTGGACGGGTCCAACTCAGGAATTGCGCTCCCGCCGTCAAAAGCCGTGATGCCGCATCGGTGATGGGCTGGTAAGTATTTACCTATCAATTAGTTGTGATGACTGTCACCTTCCCGTGGCGCGTCGCGGAGCCGATCCGGCTCGTAACTCTTCTATTGACAGCGCTATGCAAAAGGTGACATCGTCGCGGCGCTCAATCGAAGGACAGGGCCCGATTTTCGACCCCAGCCACAGCTAAGAGGTGGGCGAGTGATTCGGCTTCGCAGTGGTATTGCGTAGCCGGGCTTTGTGTTTCGTGAGGCAGACGTGGTGCGGGGGGGCGTCTGGTTGTGGGGCTCACACGAGGGCGACGCCGAGTGCTCCGGAATTGCCAGCATGTGGTTCTACCGACCGGCCGCAGGATCCCGCGAATCCCCAAACCCTAACGAGTTCGACTCGGAGGGCATCATGAGCAGTAATGTCCGTTGGCGCAGGGCAGTGGCTGCGGTTGCAGTCAGCGCACTGTCCGCAACGTCAGCATTCGCCCAAGCGGGCGGTGTTGGCGTGATCGAAGGCACGGTGAAGGAGGCCCAGACGGGGCGACCGCTCGAAGGTGTGCAGGTGGGCGCGCTCGGATTGGGCGTCGGCGCGGTGACCAACCGTGACGGCAACTATCGCATCGCGAATGCTCCGGCTCGCACGTTGGACTTGCGGGCGCGGCTCATCGGCTTCACGGCCGGTGCGAAGCAGGTCGTCGTGCGAGCGGGGGCGACGGTTCGGGCAGACTTCGACCTGAACCAGTCGGCCCTCCAGCTGGAAGCGGTCGTCACGACCGGTACGGCGGTGGCGACGGAAGTGAAGCACCTCGGCAATACGGTGGCGCAGGTGGAGCCGCCGAAGTTCGCGCCGATTGCAACGACGAACGAGCTGCTGCAGGGTCGTGAACCCGGCGTTGTTGGCTTGCCCTCGTCGGGCATGACCGGCACGGGCGCCCGGATCCGTATCCGCGGCAATGCGTCGCTGTCACAGTCGAACGAGCCCGTCATCTTCGTGGACGGCATCCGCATCAACTCGTCGGGCGATTTCTCGGCGAACGTTGGTGACGGTGGTGCTGCCGCGCCTTCGCGTCTGGACGACATCGATCCGAGCACGATCGAGCGCGTCGAGATCCTGAAGGGCGCAGCGGCCGCCACGTTGTACGGCACGGAAGCGTCCAACGGCGTGATCCAGATCTTCACGAAGAAGGGATCGGCGGGGAAGCCGAAGTGGGACTTCCAGCTGCAGGGCGACCTGCT
The DNA here is from genome assembly GCA_044224875.1 of Gemmatimonadaceae bacterium. GTDB lineage: Bacteria > Gemmatimonadota > Gemmatimonadetes > Gemmatimonadales > Gemmatimonadaceae > JABAQJ01. Next base: position 14,487 of record JBGAJQ010000096.1, read on the forward strand.
CCGCTACCCGGACAATCGTCTCGAGTCGA
>JBGAJQ010000013.1:0-92118 GCA_044224875.1 Gemmatimonadaceae bacterium
CGGCGCGGCATGGACGTTTTCGGTCGCGGCCACGGTCATGCCGGAGTTTTTCGTGCGGCGAGGGATGGCTCCGGACGTCTATTTCGAGGCCGTGATCGTCATCATAGCGTTGGTGCTGACGGGTCGGACGCTGGAGGCCCGGGCCAAGGCCCGAACGGCGGATGCGATCCACCGCTTGGCCGACCTGCAGCCGACGTCGGCACATGTCGTGCGTGATGGGCAGGAGCTGGAGCTCGAGGTGAGCCAGCTTCGTCCTGGCGAATCGGTGACCGTCCGGCCCGGAGAGCGGATTCCGGTGGACGGAATCGTGACGAGCGGAAGCAGTTCGGTTGACGAGTCCATGCTGACGGGCGAGCCGCTTCCGGTGGCCAAGTCGGTCGGTGACACCGTGATCGGCGGGACAATCAATCGCACAGGCGCCTTTCAGCTGCAGGCGACGGCGCTGGGTGGTGACAGCACACTCGCGCGCATTGTGGCGCTCATGCGTGACGCGCAGCGGTCGCGTGCCCCCATTCAAGCGTTGGCGGATCGGGTGAGTGCGATCTTTGTGCCGACGGTATTGGCGTTGGCCGCGCTCACGTGGGTCGTGTGGTATGTGGTGGCAGACAGCGCACCGCTGATGCGGGGGCTTGTCGCGGCGATCTCCGTACTCATCATCGCCTGTCCGTGTGCCATGGGGTTGGCTGTTCCGACGGCGGTGATGGTGGCGACGGGGCGCGGCGCCGATGCTGGCGTCTTGATCAAGGGTGGCGAGTCGCTGCAACGCGCCGGCGACGTGGACACCATCGTGTTCGACAAGACGGGGACAGTCACCACGGGACGTCCGGTCGTCACGGACATTCTTGCGCTGCCTGGTTCGTCGGACCTCGAGGTCTTGACGCTGGCTGCCAGCCTGGAGCGGGCATCGGAGCACCCGTTAGGCGCGGCGATCGTCGCCGAAGCGGGACGTCGTGGCGTGGAGCTTCCGGCGCCCGAGCATTTTGACGCTGTGCCGGGACATGGAGCGGTTGGCATCGTCAACGGGCGCGCGGTGGCGGTCGGCAACGAGCGACTGATGCGCGACTACGCGATCGATTCCGGGCCAGCGCAGTCGATCCTCGACACGCTCGCGTCGGCGGCACACACACCGGTACTTGTTGCAGCAGACGGATCCTTGCTGGGAGTGATCGGCGTCGCCGATGAGCCCCGCCCGGAGGCAAACGCCGTTGTCGCGGCGTTGAAGCAGGACGGACTCTCCGTCATCATGCTGACGGGTGACACGTCCCGAGCGGCGGCGGCAATCGGTGCCCGTGTCGGCATCGAGACGGTCATCGGGCAACTGCTTCCGGCCCAGAAGGTAGCCGAGGTGGAGCGCTTGCAATCAGAGGGCCGAGTGGTCGCGATGGTGGGCGACGGAATCAACGATGCCCCGGCCTTGGCGCGCGCCGACGTCGGGATCGCGCTTGGCACGGGGACAGACATCGCGGTCGAGGCAAGCGACATAGCGATCATTCGCAATGACTTGTGGGGTGTCGTCGCAGCCAGACGGCTGTCGGCGCGCACCATGCGTGTGATGCGACAGAATCTCTTCTGGGCGTTCGTCTACAACGTGGTGGGCATTCCCATCGCGGCCGGTGTGCTATACCCACGATTCGGCTTGATGCTGAGCCCGATCCTGGCCAGCGCCGCTATGGCCATGAGTTCGGTGAGCGTTGTCTCCAACAGTCTGCGGCTCCGCCGCACCCGCCTGACCTAACGAGGCCTCACATGCCCCACTCACCGGAACACGACGACTCGGCTGCCGTCGCAGCCGCCAGTTGCGGATGCCATGCCGACATGGGCGATACACGTCGGGCCGTCGGTGTGGATCCGGCCATCAAGGACGCGAACCTCAAGCGATTGCGCCGAATAGAAGGACAGGTGCGCGGTCTGCAGAAGATGATCGAGGAGGAACGCTACTGTCCGGACATTCTCACTCAGATCAGCTCCGTGCATGAGGCGTTGCGCGGTGTGGGGCGAGAGCTCATGCGAAACCACCTGCGTCACTGCGCGACATCGGCGATCAAGGCCGGACCAGACCAAGCCGAACCCATGTACGATGAGCTGATCGAGTTGATTTATCGGCATGTCCGGTGAGATTTCCTTCCGTATGCTGATCGAGCGCACACACCGGCCCACTGTTGCACGCGTCGCCGCGCGGTTGTCGAACGCGCTGGCTCTGGTCCTGTTTCTTCTGGGTCAGGTCGCGGGGGCGGGGTGTCAGATGCCCGACGGAGTGATGCCACCCGTTCGCGGGACACCGCATACACCAAGCGCACACGGCGAACATCACGCCAGCAAGCACAGCTCAGTTCCCGACGGTTCGGGCAGTGGATCAGGGGAGTCGCGAGGGCCACTGTCTTCGTGCCCGGTGGCGTCGCTGTGCACGCTCGCCATGATGCCCGATGAGCGCGTCGTTGCGCCAAGCCCGACGAGGATTGACGGCGTCGCTCCACGGCAGCGCGTGTCGTCACCGGCCTCGTTCCATCGCGCGCCAGATCTTCCACCTCCGCGGGCCTAACGACTGGCGGCTCTGCCGCCCTTGACCGGTCGTTGGTGCCTGGCCGCCTTGGCCAGGTTGTCCCCTTGGTGAGGTCATGACTTCCAATGAGGCAGTCGTCGAAACCGCGTCGCCGCGCGGGCGGTCCCGCGTGCTTGGCCAGCGTCCTCGGTGGCGTGTGGCTCTTCTTCCCAGTCCTCCTGCGAGGGCAAAGTGACTTCGCGAACACCGATGCTGGACGGCCCTTTCGGACACAGGATGCACAAGTCATCGAACGAGGTGCACTGGAGTTGCATCTGCCGACGGTGCAGTGGGCACGCTCGAATGATGTCACGAGGTGGCGCTTCGAACCGGAACTGGCCCTTGGTGTCCTGCCGCGAACGCAGCTCGACATCGGGGTGGACGTGGCGGCCGGCGCTCGAGCCGCTGATTCCGTCGAGTCCGATCACGTCATCCTGCGCGTCGTTCACCAGTTGAACGTCGAGTCCCTGCAATTCCCCGCGTTCGCCGTTGGTTTGCAGAGTGCGGTGCCGCTCAATTCTACCGACGTCGACTGGCAGGGAGTGCTGGTGGCGACGCGGACGTTTGGCGCGGTGCGAGTGCACGCCAACGCCCGTGGACGCCTCGGGCCGCAAGCCGGCGTGGGCACTAGTCGGTGGGAGTTGGGGGTCGCGGCCGACCGCACCATGCCCATGCGGCACTTGTTGGTTGGCGCGGAGGTGGTGGCCGTTCGCCCAGACATTCCGCGGGGGCAATCGGTGTGGCGAGCGGGAGTGGGCGCGCGATGGCAATGGAGCGTCCGGACGGCGCTCGACGCTGGTGTGTCGCGGACGTCGGGTGGCGACGGCGAGTGGCAAGTCACTGCGGGGATCTCAACCAGTACGTCCCTTCGATTTCTTCTGGGAGGAATGCGCTGATGCGTCGCCATCACCTCTTGGCCGTGTTCATCGGCTGGCTCGGTCCCGCCGCGCTTGGTGGGCAGTGGATCACCACGTGGGAGCCGTCGTACTTGCCCGCCAGCCACAACTGGGCGTTTCGGCGTGGTTATCCCGAGGTTGACCGGCTCTTTGCGGCCTTCGACTATGGTCATGCCATTCTGTATGAGCGCCTCTGGACGTCTCCGTCGGCGCCCGTCGCGGATCTCGAACAGACGCAATACGACTACATCACCAAGTCGTTGCTGGTGCATCCCCCGCGTCTTCCGCTCGTCGAATCGGCGATCGCGCCGAACTACGTGCGTCTCGTGCCGGAGGCCCACGCCATGTTCCACTGGGCCCACCTGCTTCATCGCCAGGTCTACGACGTCATCGCCGACGAGCGGCTGAGTGACGAGGAGAAAGATCGGGAGGTGCGGGCATTGCTGACGTTTTACCGTTCGCGCGGTGCGCTCGCCTTCAGCGAACAACCGAAGGACATGCAGCTGATGGTTGGGCAGCCGTATTCCCAGGCGTTCCTTCGGCGCTATCCAAAGTTCAACGGACTAATCTGGGCCTATCATTGGCTGCAGATCGGGTTGTACGAAGCGCTCTTGATCGGAAACAACCAATCCGAACGGGCGGCGGCGGTGTCGCGGACGGTGCAACACTTCAACGAGATGGTGAGTGGCGGCCTATCGACTTTGCCCAGCGAAATGCCGATGGCCGCGGCGATCGCGCCGACCTTCGCCAAGCGCTTTCCCGAAGCCGCCATCGTCTTCGACAACTTGCACGCGATGCACGACGTCATCTCCGATATCCTTGCGAACCCGTCGGTGGCGCGGACCGACAAGCGCACGGAGATTCTGCGCGCGTCTGCGCGCTACCGGGACAGCACGACGGCCATCGTCACCCGGGCGGAATGGTGGTCGATGGCCGAGTCCATGGGAGTGGAGGCCCAGGGCGGTCGAGTGCGTTAGGCGGTCGCGCCGTTCAGGGTCAACGTCCACCGCACCGGGAGGGCGGGATCGAGGGAGTCCTTCACTGAGCAGTACTTGTTGACGGCCAGGCCGATCGCACGCTCCGCGTGGGGTCGGTCGATGCCTGCACCCTCGATGTCGAAGGCGAGTGTCACGTCGGTCAGGCGAGCGGGTGTTTCCGTTGCGCGTTCCCCGTGTACGGACACCTCGAGTTTGGAGACTGGCGTTCGGCGCTTAGCGAGGATTTCAACGACATCGATGGAACTACAGGTGGCGAGGGCGCACAGCAACACGTCGACAGGGCCTGGTCCGGTCTTGCCACTCGTGTCGACGGCGATGAACGGGCCGGCGGGCCGACCGGCCTCGAACGTCGTTCCTCCCGTCCAACGGGCGACGATGTGATTCACGCGCTTTTTCGGCGGCGTGGACGCCAACATCTCGCGAGTTTCACTCACGGTTGGGCTCCTTTGGTGATTGGGGCGCGGACGGCATTACCCCACTCGGTCCAACTGCCGTCGTAGTTGCGGACCCGCGTGAAGCCTAACAGGTACGTCAGGACAAACCACGTGTGGCTGGATCGCTCACCAATCCGGCAGTATGTGATGACGTTATCGTTAGGCTTCAACCCCTGTTCCTGCTGGTAGATCGCGCGGAGCTCGTCCGCGGTCTTGAACGACCCATCCGCGTTGGCGGCACGAGCCCAGGGAACGCTCTTTGCCCCCGGGATGTGGCCGCCCCGCAGCGTGCCCTCCTGGGGGTAGTCTGGCATGTGCATCCGTTCGCCGGTGTACTCTTGCGGCGAGCGCACGTCGATCAGCGGCAGGTGGGCATGCGAGTGCGCCCGCACATCCGAGAACCAGGCGCGAATGCGATCGTCGTTCCGCTCCGCGGCGATGTAGTTCGATGGGGCGAACGATGGCCGCTCCGCGACCATTGGGCGGCCTTCCTGCTCCCATCGGGTGCGTCCGCCATCCAGCACCTTCACGTTACCAAAATTGAACAGCTTGAAGATCCAGAAGGCGTAGCAGGCCCACCAGTTGTTCTTGTCGCCGTACAGCACCACCGTGGTCTGGTTCGAAATCCCCAAGGACCTCAGGAGTCCCTGAAAGGCATCGACGCCAACGTAGTCGCGCACGACTTCGTCGTTGAGATCCAGGTGCCAGTCGATCTTTTGCGCGTTTGGGATGTGCCCCATGTCGTACAGCAACACGTCCTCATCGCACTCCAGGATCCGCAGGGATTGATCACTCAGGTGGCTAGCCAGCCATTCAGTGGACACCAGAACGTCCGGGTCGCTGTACCCTTTCGCTTGAACCAGTGGGTCGCTCATTGCACTCGCCTGCGGTAGAGGCCCTATGAAAGCACTCGGCGAAAGTTAGTCGGGCGAAACGAAGTCTGGACAACGCGCGTTGCGGGCGGACGGCGCATCCCAATGCCTTATCTTGTGCTGACGGGAGCACTCCCCGTCGTTGCGTCCACCCGCGCTCGGACTCACATGTGAGCGATTCACCGCACAAGCCAGAGATGGAGCCGTATACCCGGCATGTCATTGTGTGCACCGGGCGGTTTTGCTCGCCAGAAGGTGCTGGGCGGGGGGTCTACGCGCGGCTGGCCCAGCTCCTCGATCGCGAGGACCTGCTGTTTGGGCCTGGGCGAGTGAAGCGGTCAGAAGCACCGTGCCTTGGTGTTTGCGCCGGCGGTCCAGTGGCGGTTGTGTACCCGGAGGGGCTGTGGTACGCCGGGGTGGATTCCTCCTTGATGGACCGCATCGTGTGCGAGCACCTGCGCGATGGGCAGCCGGTTGTGGAAAGGGTCTTTCATCGGCTGGGGGCGTCGGCACCTAACGAGACTTGATCGGGGTGGGTTGGTAGGGGCACCACAGCGCGCCGTTGGCGCCCGCGCTTGTGTCCGCTTAACTTGCCAGCACGCGGAAGGCACCGAGGCAAGGTGCCAACCTGAGGTCCGCGAACGCGTTCGCTGCCATTCCTTCTCCCGCTGCCGCCGCAATGCCCGATCCGCTGAATTCTCGGCGCCTGATGATGGGTGCGGCGCGCAAGTTTTTCCTCGATGCGATCGAGAAGGAACCGCCCAAACCGTCCCTCGACGTCCCTCCGCGTCTCACACCCCGAGCCATAGAGAGAACACGCATGTCCCGCTCCCGTGATCGCATTCTGACCAACCTTGACGAGATGTACCGCGACGCCTTTGAGCGCGCGAAGACAACCGGCGACGACGCCCAAATGGTAACGCTCGATTTTGCCTATCGGCGCGAGCAGCTCTACTTCGAAATCCTGCTCGACATTCGCGATGCGATGGAGCGTCGCTGATCGACTGGAGTCCCGCCAGCATTTCGTTTCCTCACTTGCCTAACGTCGAATGCACGCTCGACTCTTCCTTGCGGCCGCGTTGGTGGCCGTTTCCAGTTGTCGCATGAGCAGTCGCCGGGTTGATGGTGAGGTGACCCTGGCTATCGTCAATGCCAGGGTCTGGACGGCCGATCCCAAGCGACCATGGGCCGATGCCGTGGCCGTGACCGGCGAGAGAATTGCAGCTGTCGGTAGCAGCGCGGAGATTCGCAAGCTGGCGGGGCAGGGCCGTGTGATCGACGCCAAGGGCGGCATGGTAACGCCCGGGTTCATCGACGCTCACGTTCACTTCATCGATGGCGGGTTTCGTCTTTCGTCCGTGTTGCTGAAGGATGCGGCAACGCCCACTGAGTTCACGGCACGAATCAAGGCGTTCGCGGCATCGGCGCCGTCAGGCGCCTGGATTACCGGCGGCGACTGGGACAACGAGCGGTGGGGCGGCGAGCTGCCGTCACGGGCGTGGATCGACTCGGTCACACCGAACAATCCGGTCTGGGTCAATCGGTACGATGGGCATATGGCCCTGGCGAATTCGCTGGCGCTCAAGGCGGCCGGCGTCACGTCGTCGACGAAGGCTGTGGCCGGAGGCACGATCGTCACCGATGGTTCGGGTCATCCGACCGGGGTGTTGAAGGACAATGCCATGGGGCTGGTGGACGACGTGGTGAGTTCGCCTCCTCCTGAGCTGGAGGACCGTGCGCTCGACACCGCCATGGCGTACGTGGCCGCCCAAGGGGTGACCACCGTGCACAACATGGGCGCGGCAAGTACGCAGGGCTCCTGGCACGACCTGCAAGTATTCCGCCGTGCGCAGGCGACGGGCCGCTTGACGACACGCATCTATGCGGCGGTTCCGCTCGCGGCGTGGGAACAACTGCGTGACTCGATCGCCAAGGAGGGGCGCGGCGATCACTGGCTGCGGATCGGTGGGCTGAAGGGCTTTGTTGACGGATCGTTAGGCTCGAGGACCGCCGCGATGTACGAGCCGTTCGATGACGCACCGGGGAACAAGGGGTTCTTTGTCACACCCCCAGAGACGCTCTACGCGCGGATTTCTGGCGCTGACAAGGCCGGGTTGCAGGTGTTGGTACACGCCATCGGTGACCGGGCAATCGGTACGCTGCTCGACATTTACGCGCGTGTGGAGAAGGAGAACGGGGCACGCGACCGCCGATTTCGTATTGAGCACGTCCAGCACCTGGCCGCCGCCGATATCCCGCGCCTTGCGGCGTTAGGCGTGATCGCGTCCGTGCAGCCCTATCACGCGATCGATGACGGGCGATTCGCTGACAAACCACTCGGCAGAGACCGCGCGAGTCGCACCTATGCGTTCAAGTCCTTGCTCGACGCCAAGACCACCCTTGCGCTTGGCAGCGATTGGTTCGTCGCCCCCCCAACGCCACTCGAGGGGATCTACGCCGCCACCACCCGACGGACGCTGGACGACAAGAACCCCAACGGGTGGTTCCCCGAACAGAAGATCGGTGTGGAAGACGCGCTGCGCGGGTACACGATCAACGGCGCGTTCGCGTCATTTGAAGAGAAGGACAAGGGATCGATCGAAGTGGGGAAGCTGGCCGATCTCGTCCTGATCGATCGCGACCTGACGAAGATACCAGCCGAACAGATTCGCGACGCGCATGTGATGATGACCGTGGTCGGCGGTCGCGTGGTTCACGAGGCTAAGCCAGAGCCCTGACGCGCGTTGAGAACGAAACGAAAGGGCGCCCGGCCAGTAGCCGGGGCGCCCTTCATGTGGATCGCTGCGTCTGTCAGGACATGGCCATCGCAGCCGCAACGGCCCGAAGGAGACCGACGATGAGCACCCGACGACGATGGCGCTCTGCATGCAGCACGCGGTACTCAGGTACCGTGAGGGAGTGCTGCAACTCTGTTTGCCACGTGGGGTGGCGCCGGACTTCCAAGTGCGTGACGTCCATTTCCTTGATCTCCGTAGCTTTCTGCGGCAACTCTCCCACACTGCGTAGACACGGTGCGCCGCAGCTCATGCGGAAAGCGCGTCTAAGTCGCTGTGGGATGGGCAGCTAGCGCAGGTCCATTCACAGACGCTCCTGCAAGGTGCAAGGGGCGTGCTAGTCTGAGTATCGGACGCGTATCAGTGCCCCGCCGATCGCAGCGACACGAGTACCGCCACCGCGATGCTGCCAAGTGTCAGCAACGCGGCTAGGCGACGCCGTAGGTCGTCCAGGCGACGCGCCCGTCGCGCCAGTCGACCGATCGAACTGCTCCCCTCACGAATGAGGGCGAGATCATAACGCGGATCATGCCACATGGTGCGTCTCGCAGATGGGAACCGAAGCCACGACGCCTCCGCCGAGTGGCGGCATGTGTGGCGAGAAGCCGGAGTAAGCGACGCGTTTCGATTGACGCAAGCTCCGCGCACGTAAGAACGCGACGTCGCACCCATCCGTACACTCGTAGATCCCGTAGTCGAGATTGCCAGAAAAAACGAAACGCCGGGCTTTCGCCCGGCGCTCGCCTCGAGTCTTCGTGACTCAGTACTTCAAGATGTCCGTGACGGCTTCGCGGAAGTCGTCGACCTGCGGCAGTATGGCATCCTCCAGCCGTGGTGCGTACCCGACAAACGTGTCCGTTGAAGCGACGCGCCTAACGGGCGCATCGAGCCAGGCGAAGCAGTCGTCGGCAATGCGCGCGGCGATTTCCGCGCCGTAGCCCCATGACAGGGAGTCCTCGTACCCGACGATGACCCGGCTTGTCTTCTTCACGCTGGCATACACGGTTTGCTGATCCCACGGGGACAAGGTGCGGAGGTCGATGACCTCCACCGAGATGCCCTGCTCCCCTAGCTGGTTAGCGGCGGCAAAAGCACGCTGGACCGTGGCGCCGTATGTCACGATGGTGGCGTCGGTGCCTTCGCGTACAACCTTCGCCTTTCCGAACGGGATCATGAAGTTCGGACCGGGATAAGCGGCCTTGTTGTATGTCTGCCGATACAGGTGCTTGTGCTCGAGGAAGAGCACGGGATCGTCACAACGAATCGCGGTTCGGAGGAGTCCGTTGGCGTCCAGAGCTGTCGCCGGACACACCACTCGAAGCCCGGGGTTGTGGGTGAACAAGGATGCGCCGGTCTGCGAGTGGTACAAGGCGCCTCGGATGTATCCACCGTAGGTCGTGCGCACGACGACCGGCGACGTGAACGCGTTATTGGAACGCCAGCGCATCGTCGCCAGCTCGTCGCGGATCTGCATGAAGGCTGGCCAGATGTAGTCGAAGAACTGGATCTCGACGACTGGCTTGAAGCCGCGGTGTGCCATCCCGATCGCGCGACCGACGATGTTCGCTTCGGCTAACGGTGAGTTGTACACTCGGGCGCCGCCGAACTCCTTCTGCAGTCCGTGCGTCACCTTGAAGACGCCGCCCTTTCCCTTGACCTTGCCCAGATATTGTTCGCGCGATACGTCGGCGACGTCCTCTCCAAAGACGACGATGCGTGAGTCACGCCGCATCTCATCGCGCATGCACGCGTTGAGCAAGTCAACCATCGTTGTTTCGTTGCCGGAGAACTGCGGATCGTCCTCCGTGTCGAACTGTTCGCTCGTGGGATCGATGTCTGGCGAGTAGACGGCAAAGTGAACCGTATCCGCGCTCGGCTGCTCCTTGGCGAGCGCGTCGTCGACGGCGGCATTGGCTGCAGCATCGACCTCGGCGACGATGGCGTCGATCTCCCGTTGCGTGGCGTGCCCTTCGGCTACTAGCCACTTCGGGAAGATGGTGATGGGATCGCGCGCGGCCTCGGCGGCTCGTTCCTCCGTCGGCTTGTAGAGGATTTCATCGTCGGACAGGGAGTGCGAGTACGGCCGAATGACGTGCGCGTGGACGAGCGCCGGACCCTTTCGTGCGCGGGCGTAGTCAACCGCCTTCTTCATAACGTCGTAGGACGCGATGAAGTCGCAGCCATCCACCTCCTGAATGAAGAGGTCCGGGAAACCCGTCAGCAGCTTGGAAATCGAACCACCCGCTGTGTTGACTTCGACCGGAACGGATATGGCGTAGCCGTTGTCCTCGACCAGGTAGACGACAGGGAGTTTGAGGTTGCAGGCGGTGTTGAGCGATTCCCAGAACTCGCCTTCGCTGGTCGTGCCGTCGCCGGTGGACACATAGACCACTTCGTCGCCCTTGTTGGCGTCGGGGAGCCCCAGTGTGGCGGCCTTGGCTATGCCTTCAGCGCAGCCGGCGGCTTGGAGGAATTGGGTGCCGGTGGGGGACGACTTGGAGACGATGTTGAGGGCTTTGTGGCCCCAGTGCGAGGGCATCTGCCGACCGCCGGAATTCGGGTCGTCGGCAGCGCCGACCGCGCTGTAGAGCATCTCCTCGGCCGTCATACCTAACGACAGGCAGAGGGCTCGGTCCCGGTAGTAGGCATAGAACCAGTCGTAGGCCGGCTTGAGGAGGAAGCCGGCGGCCGTGAGGACGGCTTCGTGACCGGCGCCGGAGATCTGGAAGAAGATCTTGTTTTGTCGTTTGAGCTGTATCTCCTTGTCGTCGAGCCGGCGCGACAGGAGCATGGTACGAAAAGCACGATGGAGCTGGTCACGAGACAGCCCGCGAGTGGCCGCGCGCTCGGTTCGGGATTGAGTAGCCATGGCGGGAAAATAGGGGAACGAACGGGCGCCGGGGCCCTGGCGAAAGATAGCGAGCCCGGCACGGGCCGCACCCCTCCGGGACGGTGGCACTGGGCGTGCAGAAGGGACGTAGGACCCCTAGGAGGTGTCGGATGATGACATCAGTGTCCCACTGCATTTTCTGCGAAATTGTTCACGGGGCAGGCGAAGCCTCCATCTGCTACGAGGACGGGGACGCGATCGCCTTCCTCGACATCCAGCCGGTGAACGCGGGGCATGTCCTGGTGGTGCCCAAGCAACACTTCGAGTCGTTGAACGACGTGCCGCCCGAACTGGCCATGCACCTATTTAGCGTGGCCCTGCGACTTGGCCCGATCGTCCGCAAGGTGAGTGGGAGCGACGACCTGAACATCGTCGTGAACAGCGGCGAGGCGGCTGGTCAGAATGTCTTCCACTACCATGTGCACCTGATTCCGCGCCGGGTGGGGGACGGGTTCGACGTGCCCTTGCCGTTCGGGGCCTCCGCCATGCCGGACCGGACGTTGCTGGAGGCGATTGCGGCGCGGATCATCGCCGGACTGCGCGATCCAGCGCGGCGTACGTCCGCCCGGGTGGCGGTGGCTAGTTAGGCACCTTACGTAACGAAGTGCACTGTTAGGCGCTTCGATTCGATCATGGTTAGGCTTCAAGCCCGTTAGGGTCTTGCGAAAAGCGGTGTTGCGGTGAATTGATAGGACGGGGCGCGTCAGGCGCCCCGTCGCACACCGGAGGCCGATGACCGCACGTCGCACATTCGACGCGGAACGGCAGGCGCCGCAGCCACGCTGGCGGCGCCATCCCCGAGTCTCCCTAACGACAGACACCCCGCCCCGGGTCAGGCTCCCGAGGCGGGGTGTCTGCTTTTCCGGCGAGGTGCAATGCCACGACGTGGTTTCGCCCGTGACTCGCTCGATCGACGTCCGCGCTCGCTCCGACCCCTACGCGCGGCTCAACGACTGGCCTTCCGACAAGGGAAGCGAGCGCTGCGCTCGGCGGCGCTCCGCGACTGTGGGCGGCGCTGCGTCTATTGCGCCACGTCCCTCGCCCCGGAAACGGCGACGCTCGACCACGTCCATCCGCTGGCGCGGGGTGGTTCACACGTGCCTGGGAACCTGGTAAGCGCGTGTGCGCGCTGCAACCGGTTGAAAGGTGACTTGCTCCCGTTTGAGTTCTTCGCCCGGCATCCGTGGGCAGGCGCGAACTTCATGCGTTATGCGCGCGCCGTGCATAGGGGCCTGAAACGAGGGGCGCGTCGCGCCGTCAGTCTGGCGCTCGCCGCCTGACGACGAGCGGTCATGTGTGGGGGTGGCGGCGAATAAATGCTGCGCACCCCATGCAGCGTTTCTCCCGATCGGCTCGCACGACTCAAGTCAATGCGCCGCGATGAGTTCGCCAAGCGCCGTCAGGTAATACCCTGACAGCGGTTCGTTCGTCTTTTCGGTACGCATTTGCTGGCAAATCACTGCCTCTCCAGCTGAACTCGCGCATCCTGCGGCGAGCACGTTCACGGCTCTCCGCTGATCTGACCGATTCGAGTCACGTCCCCCCATATGTCCATGCCCTTCCGCACGCCCCTACGCCACGTTGCACTTCTCGCCGCGATGCTGGCGGCGCCTCCTGCGGCATTCGCGGGGCCCCCAGTCGGCCGAGTGACGAACCCCGACTCGACGGCCGTTGGACGGGTGATTTTTGCGACCGGCATTCCCGGCAACGTGGTGAAGACGATCACCGACGTGAACGGGGGGCAGGTTCTACCTGGCGACGTACTGCAAGTCGATATCACGATCCAGAACGCGGCTGGCGCGGCTGCCGCGGTGCAGTCGGTGCTCGACGACAATATCCCGTCAGGGACAACCTACGTGCCCAACACCTTGCGCATCGTGGGTGGGTCCAACGCCGGGAACAAGACGGACGCCGCCGGTGATGACCAAGCCGAATTCTCGGTGGGGCCGAATCGGGTGCGCTTCCGTGTTGGGTTCAATGCGAACGCCACCGCTGGCGGACGCCTCAATCCGGGCGCCGGTACGCGCGTTCGCTTTTCCATCCAGGTCAGTGCGTCGGCGACCAACGGTCAGGTCATCAGCAACCAGGGGTTCCTGACCTACCGGGACGCGAGTAACGATGCGCTGGACGTTGAGCCGAGCGGACCCGTGCAGGGGAGCCCCGGTCCGACCACCGTGGTGGTGGCGGCGCCGGACCTGACCATTTCCAAGACGCACGTCGGAAATTTCACGCGGGGCCAACCAGCCAGCTACACGCTGACCGTTTCCAATGCCGGCGGGGCGCCGTCGAGCGGCACCATCACCGTTAGCGACGTGCTCCCGGCGTCACTCAGCTACGTCAGCGCCACCGGTTCTGGCTGGAGTTGCAGTGCCGTGGGCCAAACCGTCACCTGCACCAACCCGGGGCCGGTGGCCGCGGGAGCTTCGCTTCCGGCTATCACCCTGGCGGTGGACGTTGCCAGCAACGCGCCGGCGTCCATCACCAACACGGCAACGGTCTCAGGCGGCAGCGACTCAGACGGCTCGAACAATTCCGCCTCTGACCCCACCACCATCGTCGGCGCGCCAGACCTCGCGATCACGAAGACGCACAGTGGCAGCTTCACCGTCGGGTCCAACGGTGTGTACACGATCGGCGTGTCGAACGTGGGAACGTCGCCAACAACGGGCGCCATCACGGTCACGGACGTCCTGCCAACCGGCCTGACGTACGTCAGCGCGACCGGCACGAATTGGACGTGCAGCGCGGTGGCGCAGAGCGTGACGTGTTCGAACCCAGGGCCGGTCGCTCCGTCGGCCAGCCTGCCAAACATCACACTGACGGTGTCCGTCGGCGCCGGCGCGGTCCCCGCCGTCACGAACACCGCCACGGTCAGCACGGCCGGAGATAGCAACGGGGCGAACGACAGCGCCAGCGACCCGACGACCGTGCAACCGGCCCCGTCGCCTGACCTCGCGATCCAGAAGACGCACACGGGGAACTTCACCGTCGGCAGTTCGGGCGACTATACAATCACCGTGTCCAACGTCGGGACCGCGTCCACCAGCGGGCCCATCACGGTCAGTGACGTGCTCCCAACGGGACTCACCTTCTCCAGCGCTACTGGCTCTGGTTGGAGCTGTAGCGCGGTCGGGCAAGCGGTCACCTGCAGCACCCCTGGACCGCTGGCGCCGGCCAATGCCTTGCCGGCGATTACGCTGACGGTGGACGTGGGGCCCGCCGCGGCGCCGAGCGTGACGAACACGGCCACGGTGGCCACCAGCGGCGACAGCAACGCGTCCAACGACGCCAATAGCGACCCGACGACCGTGAATCCGGCGCCGACGCCGGACCTCACGATTGCCAAGACGCACACCGGCAGCTTCACCGTCGGCACGAATGGCACGTACTCGCTATCGGTCTCGAATATTGGCGCCGGTTCCACGTCGGGGACCATCACGGTCACTGATGTGCTCCCGACCGGGTTGACGTACGTGAGTGCAACCGGCACGGGTTGGAGCTGTAGTGCCGTGGCTCAGACGGTGACGTGCACGCATCCCGGACCAGTCGCCCCCGCGGCGGCGCTTCCGGCGATCGCCCTGACCGTCGGGGTGGGCGCAGCCGCTGTGCCCACGGTAACAAATACGGCCACCGTGTCGACGCCCGGAGACGCCAACGGCGCCAACGACAGCGCGAGTGATCCAACCGCGGTGTCACCGGCGCCGGCGCCGGACCTCACCATTACCAAGACCCACGCCGGCAACTTCACGGTGGGTTCCAACGGTTCCTACCAGCTGACGGTGTCCAACGTTGGTGCGGGTGCGACCACGGGGCCCATCACTGTATCGGATGCACTGCCGACCGGGCTGACGTACGTCAGCGCAACCGGCACGGGTTGGAGCTGTAGTGCTGTCGGTCAAGCCGTGACCTGCACGACGCCGGGACCTGTCGCGCCTGCGGCGGCCTTGCCGACCATCACCCTGACGGTGTCGGTCGGCGCGGCGGCGGTGCCCAGTGTGGTGAACACGTCGGCGGTCTCGACCGCTGGCGATGCCAATGCGTCCAACGACACCGCATCGGATCCCACGACCGTGAACCCGGCCCCGGCCCCGGATCTGACGATCACGAAGTCTCACGGCGCACCGTTTATCGTCGGCTCGAACGGTGTCTACTCGCTCGGCGTGTCCAATGTCGGTTCGGCGGCGACCACTGGGACCGTAACCGTTACCGACCCGCTGCCGGCCGGCCTGACGTTCGTCAGCGCGACGGGGACCGGTTGGAGCTGCGGGGCCGTGGGGCAGGCGGTGACCTGCACACATCCGGGTCCCGTTGCGCCGGCGGCGTCACTGCCCGCCATTTCGCTCACCGTGTCAGTGGGCGTGGGCGCGTTGCCGTCCGTCACCAACACGGCGACCGTGGCGACTCCGGGCGATGCGAATGCCGGCAATGATACGGCCAGCGACCCGACGCCCATCGGAACGTCCGGGATCGATGTGTCGATCGCCAAGACGTCGTCGCCGTCCACGTTTGTCGTCGGCTCCAACGCAACCTACACGCTCACCGTGAGCAATGCCGGGACGAGCGCCACCACGGGCCCCGTCACCGTCACGGACACGCTGCCGACGGGAATCACGTTCGTGGCCGCCACCGCGCCATCGTACACCTGTACGTTCAGTGCCGGCGTCCTGACGTGCGTGCGGACCGCGTCATTGGCGGCCGGAGCCCTCGCTCCCATCACCGTTCAGGTGACTGTGGGACCGACGGCCGCGCCCTCCGTTACGAATCGCGCGCACGTTTCCACCAGCGGCGACACGAATCCGGCAAACGACGTCTCGCAGGTCACCAACCCGGTGGTTACGCCGCCGGATGTGTCGATCACCAAGTCTGCCTCACCGGCGACGTTTACCGTCGGACAGCCTGCGTCCTTCCCGCTCCTCGTCCGCAACGTGGGCGGGACCGCCGCAACCGGAATCGTGGTGACGGACATCTTGCCGTCGGGTCTGGCGTTCAGCAGTGCGAGCGGCGCGGGTTGGAGCTGCTCCGCTACCGGCAACGTCGTAACATGCGCCTTCGCGCCATCGCTCGCGCCAGGAATCAGCTCCACCGTGACCCTGAACGTCACGGTGACCGCCCCAGCCGCTCCGAGTATCACGAACACGGCCCACGTCACGGCACCTGGGGACGGCAACGCCAGCAATGACGCGAGCAGTATCACGGTGCCCGTCGTCGTGTCGGCGTCGCCAGACCTGAATATTCAGAAGGTCGCAATCGGGAATTTCGTGGTCGGGCAACCAGCGACCTATCAGATCACGGTGACGAACGCCGGAACGGGACCAACGACGGCGCCAATCATCGTGACGGACGTGCTCCCGTCGTCGCTGACCTTTGGGTCCGCCACCGGGAACGGTTGGAACTGCAACGCCGTCGGCCAAACAGTCACGTGTACGTACGCGCCGGTCCTCGGCGTTGCCCAATCAACCGTCATCACCCTGGTCGTCACACCGACGGCGGCGGCGAACGCCGGTGTCTCGAACACGGCCAGCGTGGCAACGGCGGGTGATGGGAATGGCAGCAACAACTCGTCGACCGCTTCAACCCCGGTGGCGCAAGCGCTGGACTTGCGCTTGCAGAAGACCCTGACTGGTTCGCTGGTCAAGGGCGGTCAAGGGAACTACACCCTGAACGTCGGCAACGTGGGTCAGCTGCCGACCTCCGGCCCGATCACGGTAGTGGATTCGCTCCCCGCGGGCCTGGCATTCGTCAGTGGTGGCGGATCCGGGTTCACGTGCTCGGCCAGCGGTAGCGTCGTCAGCTGCACCCGTTCCACGCCTTCGCTGAACCTCAATGAACAGGCCGTGGTAACGATTGTGGTTAACGTCCTGTCGTCAGCACCCGCGGAAATCACAAACACCGCGTGCGTGGGGACGTCGGGCGACACGAACCCAGCCAACGACTGTGCGTCGGACAAGCACGCGGTGGCCAGCACGGCAGACCTCAACATCACGAAGAGCCACGTAGGGACGGCAGCAATCGGACAGAACCTCACATTCACGCTTCGTGTGCGAAATGTCGGGACGGCATCTGCGGCCGTGCCGATTACCGTCGAGGACCCCCTGCCGTCCGGTCTGACATTCGTCTCGGCAGCCGGCAGCGGATGGACCTGCTCTGCGGCGAATGGAACCGTGACCTGCGTCCGGAGCACCACGTTGGCCGCCGGTGACTCGAGTGACATTGCGCTGACCGTGCAAGTGCAGGCGTTGGCCGTTCCGTCGGTCACGAACTGTGCGAGGACCATCAGTGCGAACGACGCGAACGCGGCAAACAATCAAGCGTGCGACGTCGTGCCGGTTGCGGGTGACTATCGATTCGCGATAGCGAAAACGGTCTCGAAACCCGAGGCGGAGATTGGCGACCTGTTGGACTACGAGGTCATCGTATCGAATGCGGGCGCGACCGCCATTCCCGATGGGCTGGTGACCGACCACCTTCCGCTGGGCTTCGAATACCTGAAGGGGTCCGCGCGACAGAACGGCCAGGTCATCGCCGATCCGTCAGGTGCACCCGGTCCTGAGCTCAACTTCTCAATAGGCGCGTTGCCGGTTGGCGGGCGCGCGGTGCTGCGATACCGTGTGCGCGTGGGTGTCGGAGCACGGCCTGGCGCGAACGTCAATTCCGCGCAGGCCGTCAGTACGCTCACGGGTGCCGCATCCCCAGTCGTCACGGCCACCGTCGTGATTCGCCCGGGCCTGTTCGACGAACGCGGAGCGATCGTCGGCAAGGTCTTCCAACAGTGCGATTGCGACCACAACGGGATTCAGGATCCGGGCGAAGTTGGGATTCCGGGCGTTCGCGTGTACTTGGAGGACGGCACGTCCGCGATAACAGATGTGGAAGGGAAGTACAACTTCGCAAACGTCGCCGCGCGGCTGCACGTGGTGAAGGTCGATCGGACGACATTACCGCCTGGTTCCGTGTTGGTGCCGACGAGTACGCGCAGTGCGGGCGATGGCTACTCGCGCTTTGCAGATCTCAAGGCCGGGGAACTGTTCAAGGCGGACTTTGTGGAGGCGTCGGGCACCGCCGCGGTTGCGGCCGATGTCTTGGCACGACGGCGTGCCGGCGAAGTCACGCATGCCGGCGACCCGATTCCAGAGGAACTGGCGATCGGTCCTCGCGCACCGGCACGAGGAACGATGTCGTCAGGACGCGCACTTGCCGCTCAGGCGTCGGGTGCGGTCTCCAGCAGTGTTGCCGAGAGCGCACAGGGTGGCTCGGCAGTTCAAACAACTGCGCAGGGCCTGACGTCCGGTGGCTACCGGCCGCTCTTCGCAGGCGCACGCCTGAACGATGCGATGTCGCAGCTGCCGGTTACCCCACTGCGCGCGATGGCGGCACTCGCCGGGAGGAACCCAGCCGCGACCGGGTCAATCACCCTCGATGTGATGACGACAGGAATTCCTGCCGATGGCCGGTCGTCGCTCGCCGTCACCATTCGACTCCCTGGCACAACGTCGTCTCCGCAAGTCGTGACGCTGGAGACCTCGCTCGGTCGCTGGCTCGTGCGGGACGAGGACTTGGTCCAAGATGGCGTGCAGGTCACCCAATCTGGAGCAGAAGGGAACTACTCGCTCATCGCCCCCTATCAGGCTGGCCAAGGCGAACTGCGCGCCACTACGTCAGATGCAACCGGCGAGGCGCGTGTCTACTTCGTGCCGGCGCCAAGGCCGCTGATCGCCGCAGGTGTACTGAATGCACGCGTGGACCTGCTTTCGGTGCTCAAAGGCGGGGCATCAGCCTTCGGAAGCGGTAACGGATTCGAGGACGCCATACGCGACGTGGCGTTCGAAAACGACAGCGGGAAAGTGCACGGCGGGCTGCGTGGCGCGGTGCTGGTCAAGGGCAGGGTTTTCGGAAATCAGCTACTCACCCTGTCGTACGACTCCGAACGCGACCGCCAGCGCACGCTCTTCCGCGATATCCGGCCTGATGAAGCCTTCCCGATCTACGGCGACGGCGCGCTACGTGAGTTCGATGCGCAGACGAACCAACGCTTCTATGCGCAGCTGGATCGTGGCACATCGTTCACGCGTGTCGGCGACTTCACGACAACCCGCGCCGACGATCGCCGGGTGCTGTCCGCGTACGACCGCACCATGAATGGAGCGGTGGAACACCTGGAAGGGGATCGCGGCGCGTTGACCCTCTTCGCGAGCAACGATCGATCGCGCCAGGTGGTGGACGAGATTCCCGCTCGGGGGATTTCCGGTCCATATCCGCTCAGCCGAAGCGGCCTAACGAACTCCGAGCGCGTGGAGATTGTCACGCGTGACCGGAACCAACCGTCACTCATTCTTTCGCGTCGCGTACTCACACGCTTCGCGGACTACACGATCGAACCGTTGACGGGTCGGCTCGTGTTGCGCCAGCCGCTGAATCCTGTCGACGAGAACCTGAACCCCATCTCCATCCGCGTCGCGTACGAGGTCGAAAGTGGATCCGGCGAGTCGATGTGGACCTACGGCGGAGATGGTGCACTTCGTGTCACGAGCGCGTTGGAGGTGGGTGCGTCGTACGCGCACGATGAATCGGACGCTGGCAAGAACCAGCTCCTGGGTTTGAACACGACACTCCGACTCGCGCCCAGTACCTACCTGATTGGCGAGTTCGCCCGCACGGAGGACGAAGCGGGGCAGACGGGTGACGCGCAGCGGTTTGAGCTGCGGCACACGTCGGCTCGGTTCGAGGCGCGCCTCTTCGGCGCGCGCAGTGACTCCATGTTCCTCAACCGGTCGTCGACCTTCGTCGGTGGACGGACCGAGCTCGGGGCTCGCTGGAGCGCCGCGCTGAGCGACAAGACGCGACTGCTCGGCGAGGCAATTCGCACGAGGGACAATGTGACCGACGGTACGAGGGACGGCTTCCTGATTGGCGTCGAGCAACGACTGTCCAAGCGCCTTCGCGGTGAACTGGGATATCGATACGCGAAGGAGGATGGCGTGATGCCAGCCAGCGCCTACACGTTCGGCGCGGTGCCGAACAACACCAGTGCGATTCGCGCTCGCCTCACGGCCGACATCGTCGAGCGGCGTTCCTCGGTGTTCGGCGAGTATGAGCAGGACATTCAAGAGAGCGACCAGCATCGCGCTGCCATTGGCGGCGAGTATGTGTTGTTCAATCGGGCCCGGTTATATGGGCGCCACGAGTGGATCTCCTCCTTTGGTGGAGCCTACGCGTTGAATGGCGTGCAGGATCAACAGCTGACGTCCGTTGGCGTGGACGCGGACTACCTCCAGAACACGCAGTTGTTCAGCGAGTACCGCGCACGCGATGCGTTCAACGGCCGCGACGCAGAGGCCTCGATCGGTGTGCGCCGCGCCTGGACGATCGCCAAGGGTGTCGCCCTGAACACGGCGTTCTCGCGCGTGTCACCGCTTGCTGGGAATGGCCTGACACCGGTCAGCGGTCAGTTGGCGACGGCGACATCGGTGGCCGGCGGTCTCGAAATCACTCGCTCGCCATTGTGGAAGGGAACGGGGCGTCTCGAGTATCGTGCGGCAGAGACAGGGGACAACGTCTTTGGATCGCTCGGTCTTGCGCGCAAGGTCAATCGTGACCTGACCATGCTCGCCCGGTCGGTGTGGGACGTGGCCGAAGGCTCCGTGAACGAAACGAGGGCACGCTCACAGGTCGGCCTCTCGTGGCGTGAAACCGATCGCAACCAATGGAACGTCCTGGCGCGCTACGAGAATCGGTATGATCACCTGTCCGGCGGCGTGGATGGCGCGAATTCCACGGCGCCTACACGGGATCTGGTGCACATCTTCGCGTCGTTGGTGAACTACCAGCCCTCGGCGACGGTGACCCTGTCCGGCCGATATGCGGCCAAGCTGGCGACGACCAAGACGAGCGGCGCGAGTGAGCAGTCGACGTCACAGCTCGTGATGGGCCGCGGGGTGTTTGATCTGACGAAGCGCGTCGACGCGGGACTCATCGGGAGCATGCTCTTCTCGAACGGCATGTCCAGCCGCTCGTATGGGCTGGGTGGGGAGTTGGGGTGGATACTCATGACCAACCTGCGGGTGGCCGCCGGCTACAACCTTTTCGGGTTCAAGGACAAGGACCTGAACACGTTTGGCACCACGCGCAAAGGGCCGTACCTCGAATTGGGCTTCAAGTTCGACGAATCACTCTTTGGCGCTCGCACGACGGAAGCTCCGTGCAGCGCTGCGTGTCAGAACGGGGGGCGACGCGAATGATTGTCATACCAACACGACTGGCATGGGGTGCACGTGCCATCCTGCTCGCCACGCTCGCGGCATGCGCCGGGCTCCCGGCGTCGAATACAGATCGCCTGTCTCCCGTTCGTGACCGTGTCACGGATGAGACCATTGCCAGCGATCTTCGCGTACTGGATGCGTGGCAAGCGCGCGCAGACGCGCTGGCGCGTGGCGGCCCGGACAATCCCAATGCTGCTGCCGTAGAAGCGGCTCGAGCGTGGGTGCGTCTGGCGCGCGATGCGTACGAGCGAAACGACCGATCTGCGTCACCAGACACTGCGTTGGCCCGAGCGGTCCAATTGGTCGAGGCGATCGAACGAGGGGGCCAACCCAGCTTTACGCCAGCCGTCCTCGGTGCCGCGGCGTCCGATCGCGCCCGCACGGCGTCGTCGGAGCTCGCGGCATTGGTCGCAAGTGATGGGAATGCATCTCGCATCCCAGAGTTAGGAGCTACGCAGGTGTTGCTGGCGCGGGCGTCCCATCCTTTCTTGCGTGCACCGGGCTGCGTGGACGCAGATCCATCCGAGTTGGCTGCAGCGAGCGTGGCGCGCCTTCGCGACGAGGCGGCGCGCCGACGGTCCCTCACGGAGCAAGCGCGGCAGACGCCGATTCCGTCGCCTACGCCTGCGGAACGCGTGCCGGTCACACCCACGGAGCCTCCCAACGGTATGCCGGCGCGTTGCCGCGAGGTGGAGCTGCCGGCCACCGTGCACTTTGCTCTCGACCGACACGAACTCTCCGCGGCGACGCGCACGGTGCTGGATGCCGTAGCGGCCTCACTGACAGGTCGGGGTGACGTGTCAGTGACCTTGGACGGCAATACCGATGCGCGGGCGAGCGACGCGTACAATGAGGCGCTTTCGCAACGGCGCGCGAACGCCGTGCGAGACTACCTGATGACCAAGGGGATCGACGGGTCCCGGCTCGACGTCGCGGTTTCCGGCGAGCAGCGTCCGACCGTGATGGGCACGTCAGCGCTCGATCACGCGCGGAACCGTCGGGTGGAAATGCGCTACCGTTCCGCGACGGGCTGCGGTATCCGCGTAGTGGAGCAGTCCCAGGACCTTCAGCTCGAACCCAGGCGTCAGCCACCTCGCGAGAAGGACAACTGACAGTCGGCGAGACCAGGACGACAAACGCCGGGCGATGTCCGCCCGGCGTTTTGCGTCTCGTCGGCGCTGGCGACGGCTATTTCTCCAGCTTGACCCACTTGAGTCCGACGACGATCGCCGCGCGCTCGGCGCACCCGTCCTCGACCAGCGTCAGCTTGAACACTGCAAGGCTCCCGGTGACCTTGTACTTGCCGGTGACCGGGCAGGCATTGGACCCATCGACGTCATTCAACGATACGGTTCCGGCGTCGAACACCAGCTTCGACTTCACGACGAGTGAACCGTCCGGTGACACGACGGTCATGGAGTTGTCGTCGGCAAAGGTCGCGATGAATCCCGTGAGGTCGGGACCAGCATAGCCGGAGTCAGCCATGAGAGCGTAGTTGCCGCGCGGAACAGGCGACGATGCATCCTGTGCATGCGCACCAACGGCACTCAACATCACGGCGGCAGCCATCACAAGGCGAATAATCGACATGGGGTCAGAGAAAAGAGTGAAAGAGTGTCACGCAACGAGGCGGGGAGAGTACACCAGAGCGCGCCGAGGCGGCGGCTCGCTCCTTCCAGCACGGAATAAATGTCGCCGCCGACGAGTCAAGGAATCAGGCCGGTGGCCGGGTGAAGCGGACAAACAATTCGGTCGGGACCGTCTGCGCGCCACGTTGTTCAGTGTGGATGTCGAGCCCGTCGAGCGCCAAGGCGGTTCCATCGGCCGTGGTCAGCTCAAAGCGAAGGGCATTCCGGGCCTGTTCGAATCGCTCCGCCGCGTCGGGGAGTTGGGCGGCTCCCCTCAGCTCAAACACTGGTTCGATCAGCTCCCAGCCGAGCCCCGGTCGAAACGGTCCGCGCCACGCACCCGCGACCGGGTCCTGCACCTTCAAGTCGGCGTGACCCACGATGACGTTGTGAAGGCGAAGAATGACGTGCACGAGACGAGCCGGTGGGGGTCAGTAATCGACCGGTCGCAGATACGACTCGCCGATCGCTGACTGACTGAGCATGGCGACCGTCGGCAAGCGGCGCTTCCAGTGAGTGCCTTCCAAGCGGCGCTGGACGCGCTCAACCTCGTCGGGGTGAAAACCATGCACGATGCACTCGCGCGCGGTGTACCCGTTGACGAGCCAATTCAGGATTGCGTCAGCCTTCGCGTAGCTGATACCGAAATCTCCCTCGTCCGTCTGGCCCGTTATCAGGTCGGCGGAGGCAGGCTTCTCCACGATGACTTCGGGTACGCCAAGGTGGCGAGCCAGCGCCCAGACCTGAGTCTTGAACAGGTCGCCGAGCGGATTGATGGGTGGCGAGTCGTCGGCGTGCCAGGTGAAGTAGCCAAAGAGTCGCTCGGTCTTGTTGCCCGTGCCTAACGGTATGCCGCCGATAGCCGCCGATTGGTCGAACAGGGCGATCATGCGGGTGCGTGCCATGACGTTGCCGCGGCGCGTCGGGTCCGCTTCCCCCGCACAGGCGAGGAACCCGTCGACGGCGCCGGTGATATCGATCGTCCGGTGTCGCACGCCGAGTGCGTCGATGACGAGCTGCGCGTGCGCCAGGCTGTCGGGGCTCGAGCTGCGATAGGGAAGGCGAAGCGCGAGCACGTTGTCCGGGCCAAGTGCGCGAGCCGCAAGGAAGGCGGTGACGGCGGAGTCGACACCACCCGAGACTCCGACGACGCCCTTGGTGAGGCCGCGACGTGTCATTTCGTCGCGGATGAAGCGCGTGAGCCAGTCGGCAGTCAGCTCGGGGTCGATGTCGAGGCTTGGGGGTCCGCTGGCGGCTCCGGCGTCGTCGGGCGGCAACGAGATGATGATGCCAGCGTTGGAAGGATGACGCCCGTTCGCGGGAATGGTGCTATTGTGGTTTTTGGGGGGGGCCCCCCGCGCCGGAGCCGGGGCTGACGAGCGACCACTCGTCTCTGTGTCGCGCTCCGCTCGGTCCCCGTCCGTCGTCGCCCCGTCGAACTCCACCGGGGCTCGCGTTCCCCGCGCAATGCCGCTCAGCGCCTCACGCAAGTGCGGAAGCGCCGTCCGTAGGTCCGCCAGTAATGGCGCATCGGCTCGCGCGCGCTCGATGTCCGCAAAATCCAGCTGCAACACCACGATCGCCTCGTCGAACACCGGGGCTCTCACCCGCACGTCGCCCAACGGACCAACAACACACGAGCCGCCCGCGAACATCTTTCCCCCCTCACTGCCCACCAGGTTCACCAGCGACACGAAGACGCCATGCTCTTCGGCCATCCCACGTACCAGTCGCTCCCACCGGCCCATGCTGGAAGGCCCAGGCGTCGACTCCAGGCCCGGCGTCAGCCCGCGGGCCGGCGCCGCCGACGACACAAAGATCACCTGCGCGTCGTCCAACGCAGCCAATGCGCCAGACAACCCATGCCATGCGTCTTCGCAAACCAGGATGGCGGCGCGTCCCCATGGCGTGTCGAAGGCTCGCACATCATGCCCTCGTTCGACGAATCGCTCCTCGTCGAACAAGCCGTATGTCGGCAGGAACGCCTTTCGGTGCACGTGCAGCACGCGAGCGGCCCCCTCGCCAAGGCGCACGTAGGCCGCGCTGTTGTACAGCGTTCCCCGCCATCGCTCATAGAAGCCGATGACCACGTCCAACGGATGCGGCGAGAGCCGCGACGCCTCCCGATACGCGCCGTCCAGGTCTCGGGCGAGCGTCCCGGCGGTAACTGCGACCTCCCGGACGCCTCCCTCGACGAAGTACCCAGAGAGCGATGTTTCAGGTAGATGAAGGACCGTTGGACGAGGCGTCAGCTCCACCACGCGCGTGAACAGCTCGCGAATCCGAGCAAGGTTCGCCACATAGTCGCCCTTGACCGGGCGAAACTGCGCGAGCGCGAGGGTCAGTGGCGTGTTCATCTCTTGGAAACTGGCGAGCAGGCCGCGCGCGGGCAACGCCGCGAGAGGCGGGAGTGCAGGAGCCTTTGGGGCGCACCACTCTATCGAAACAATACGGCCCACGACCGAGATACTTTCCGACAGCAGCACAGGTGGATGCCTGGCGGCGGAGCATCCATCCGACCGGTGATGCGTCACACAATCATTCGCGAGCTAGCTTTAGCTTAAAGCGCCCGCGCGGTGAACTCCCGCAGGGACCGGTGTATCCAAACCGCGCACCTTCCCATCTCCGTCATCCCGTAGCCACTGACCGTGTTCACCATTCGACGCGTGACTCCCTTTGCACGCGCGTTGCTACTGTCCGCGGTCTGCGCCACAGGCGCAGCAGCGCAGGACACTTCCGCCACGGGACCGGCGTGGAAAATCGTTGTGCCGCCACAGTCCTCGCAGGTGTTTGCGAGAGATGGGAGCCTCATATGGGAAGTCGGCACCCAATGGCGCACGAGCGTGCCACTTCGAACACTCCCGAAGTTCGTCGGTCAGGCCTTCGTCGCCGTCGAGGACCATCGCTTTTACCAACACGACGGTGTGGATCTCGTAGGCATCGCCGGGGCCGTGAAGGACAACCTGCTAGGCGGTCGTCGCGGGGCGAGCACCATAACGCAACAGCTCGTCGGGAACATGCACCCCGACCTGGTGGATCGTTCCGATCGTAGTCTGTCGCGCAAATTGCGCGAACAAAACGCCGCGCGCGAAATGGAGCGACACTACTCCAAGGAACAGATTCTCGAGGGGTACCTCAACCAGATTCACTTTGGATCGCGTTGGTATGGGATCGAGTCGGCGGCGCGGCACTACTTCGGCAAGAGCGCAAGCCGCCTAACGCTCACGGAGGCCGCGACGCTCGCCGCGCTCCCCAAAGGTCCCGCGATCTACGACCCGGTGAAGCATCCGGACCGTGCCCGCACGCGACGGAACCTCGTACTCGGCCTCATGGCCCAGCAGGGCTTCATCACAACGGCCCAACGCGACGCGGCCCAAAAGGAGCCGGTCTCGACTGCGCCGAACGCGGGGTTTTCCGAACCGGCGCCCTACTTCGTGGACGTGGTGCGCGTGCAGTCCGAGCGCATGCAGATACCCGTCAGCAGCAACGGATTCCGCATCTACACCACGCTGGATCCTACCATGCAGCGCGCGGCCAACAAGGCCATGGCGGACGGCTTGCTCGAGGTGGAGGAGCGCGCGGGATACAAACACCCGAAGTATCAGGGGCATCCGGCGGGCTCCACGGATTACCTGCAGGGTGCACTCGTCGCCGTCGATCCGTACACCGGAGACGTGCGCGCTCTGGTCGGTGGCCGCGACTATGGGGAGTCGCAATTCAATCGCGCCGTCAACGGAATGCGCCAACCCGGGTCGGCGTTCAAGCCGGTCGTTTACGCAACGGCCATTGCCGAGTCCCTGGCGGCCAACGTCATCATTCCGGACACGGCACTCGCCATTCCCTTGGCCAATCGCACCATCTATCGACCGGAGAATTCCGACGGCGAATACCTCGGTCCTGTCACCATGCGCGAGGCGCTCGCAAAGTCGCGCAATACCGTGGCGGTGCAACTCGGCCAGCGACTCGGAATGGATTCTGTGACTGCAATGGCTCGGCGCATGGGCATCACGTCGAATATTGCGCCGTATCCCTCGAGCGCCATTGGCGCGTCGGTGGTGCAGCCGCTGGATCTGGTCGCCGCCTACGCGACGCTGGATAACGGTGGTGCGCGTGTCGAACCTCGGTTCATCACACGCATTGAGGATCAGGCAGGGAAGGTCGTGTGGCAGAACCCCATTGCCACGCCGCAATCTGTGTTGGACGCCAAGATCGCGTTCATCGTACGAGACATGATGCGCGATGTAGTCGACCGCGGGACCGCGACGGTGGTACGACGGTTGATCGGACCGCAGATGAGCGTGGCCGGGAAGACCGGAACGACGAACGACAATGCCGACGTGTGGTTCGTGGGCATGACGCCGGACATTGTGGCAGGCGTTTGGATTGGGTTCGATAAACCTCGCACGATCGCCCCGGGGGCTGCAGGCGGGTCTCTCGCCGCCCCCATCTGGGCACACATGGTGGCGAACGCTGGGCTTGGGCGCGGCGGTGCGCCATGGGCTGCCCCCGAAGGAATCCTGTCCGCCGAGCTGGACCGGGCCACGGGGCGGCTTGCCGACAGCACGAGTCCACCGGACCGGCGGTACATCGAGTACTTTCTTGCCGGGACCGAGCCGCTCCAGCTTCGTCTCGATACCTGGCAACTTTTCCTCGGCGCCTCTCCCACAACGCCGGCTCGTTAGGACGTACCTGGCGCTCAGCGCCGGAGGAATGCGTGAGAGGAAGAGGTTGTGGGCAGATGCGGGGCACCCCCGCGATGGCGCTCGCGTTGCTCGCGCTAGTCGCCAGCTGCAAGGGTGATCCGACCAGTAGTGAGCCGCCGGTCATGCTCGAAGCCGGAATCGCAGGGACATCCACTGGTCAAGTCGGAACGGTCATGACGCCGGCTGTGAGCTTCCAGGTAAAGGATGCCTCTGGTCGAACCTTGGGAGGCGTGTCGTTCACGATCGCCGTCACGGACGGTGGCGGAAGCCTGCGCAGTAGCCCATCGCGAACCGCCAACGGTCCCACGGGTGTGGGTGTGTGGACCCTGGGAACGCGCGCCGGCCGCAACGCCCTCACCATAACGGTTGCGAACCTGCCGCCACTCACGATCGAAGTGGTGGCGGCGCCTGGCCCGCCAGTGGCGATCGAAGTCGCTGCGGGGGAAGGGCAGTCGTCCCACGCCGGAGATCATGTCACACAACCCTTGGCGGCACGTGCGGTCGACCAGTACGGCAATGGAGTCGGCGGCGTGTCGATCTCGTTCGACGTCAGCAAGGGCGGGGGTGCGGTTACACAGACACAGGTCCTCACGGACGCCGCTGGCGTCGCTGGCGGGGTCGGATGGACGTTAGGCAGGAAAGGTGGACTGCAGCAGGTACGCGCCAGCGCCCAACTGGGAACGACGCTCGCGACGGCCAATTTCACGGCGTCCATTGAATCGCAGTATGACCCGATCGTGCGTTTCTTTGGGCCGGCGCCAAGCAGTGAGATTGTCGCCAGCTTCACCGCCGCGACCGACCGCCTTCATGCCTTGGTCATCGGTGACATTCCGGACATCACGCTCACGTCGTTCGATGCGAGTCGCTGCGGCGTTCCGGGCGAAATGCTGAACGAAGTCGTGGACGACGTGCTCATCTACGCCACCGTGACCGCCATCGACGGACCAGGACGTATCCTCGGATCGGCGGGTCCGTGTGTCATCAGGTCCAACGGCAAGCTGACCGTACTTGGCGTCATGCGGTTTGACGTCGATGACCTGAACAACCTCGCCAGTTCGGGCCGGCTCGAGCCGGTGATCTTGCACGAGATGTTGCACATCGCTGGCGTAGGATCCCTGTGGCGGACCTTGAACCTGGTGGACTTCCTCGGCTCCCTGGATCCCCGGTACGTCGGAACGGGTGCCACCGCGAGCTGCAACGCTGCCAATGGCCTGGCGGTGTGCGGTCCCAGCGTGCCGATTGAAAACGTCGGCGGCGGCGGGACGGTCGAGGTGCATTGGCGCGAGGCCACCTTCGACGCCGAGTTGATGACGGGGTTTGCCGAGGCAGCGGGCGTGGAGATGCCACTGAGCGCGATCACCGCCTCGTCCCTGCAAGACTACGGGTATACCGTGAACCTGCTGGACGCGGATCCCTTCCGCTTGCCCACGGAGGCGCAGCGCCTGCGCCGACCAGTGACCCCAGACGACACCAGCGCGTGGGAACAGCTGCGGCCGGCGAGTTTTGACGTAACCCGCGCGGGGTGGGTGCGCACGCTGCGGATCCCGTAAGCGGCTCAGGGCCGGGCGGTTCCCCCCCAAGCGTGCTCGCCGAGGTGCGCACGCGCCAAAGCAAGTGAGATTCCTTTCACGGCTGGCAGCGCCCGTCGGGCGTCATCGCAACAAATACGCGGCCCGCGTGCGGCATTTCAGCGCACCGCAGAATGCTGCCTAGCACCACTTGATTTGTTGTCCAGCTATTTCAGAGACCGTTGCGCTGCAGCGCAATGCTCGGGGCGCCGACACTCATATGAACGACGCTGCGTCGTGACAGACTGGATTGCCGCGGCGTCAACTGCGCGATCCCCTTTGTCGAAACGACGGAATCCTGACTTCCATGCGAAAGATTCGTCGCGGCGTCACCAGGTATTGGCTGGCCGTCCTGGTGGTGTTCGCCTCTTCAGTTGGGCGCGCGCAAGAAAAGAAGACCACGACCGACGAAGCACTCCTGCTCGGTGACATCCCGTCGGTGTTCGGCGCTTCGCGATTTGACCAGACCGTCACCGAAGCGCCCGCGTCTGTCACGGTGATAACCGCCGACGAGATCGCCGCCTATGGCTGGCGAACGTTGAGCGATCTGCTGAGAACCGTGCGCGGCTTCTACGTCACGAACGACCGCGCCTACTCCTACGTCGGCACCCGTGGCTTCTCCCGTCCCGGCGACTACAACACACGCGTGTTGCTCCTGCTCGACGGGGTGCGCCTCAACGAAAACATCTTCGACGGAGGTTACGTCGGCCTCGAAGGGTTGGTTGATCTGGCGGCGGTGGAACGCGTCGAAGTCATCCGCGGCCCCGCGTCCTCGTTGTACGGAACCAATGCCTTCTTCGGCATTGTGAATGTCGTCACCGTGCGCGGGCGCGCGAGGAGTGGCATGCAGGTCGGTGGTGAACTCGGTAGCTTCGGCACTCGCGAAGGGCTGATCTCGGCCGGAGGGCGTGATCGCCATGGCGTAGAATACTACGCCACCGCGAGTCGACGGCGCGTCGGTGGACAGGATCTCTACTTCCAGGAGTTCGACACGCCGGCGACCAACCACGGTCTCGCGGTCGGGCGCGACGATGAGCACCGTGATCGATTCTTTGGCAAAGTGGAGTGGGGAAGCCTGGCACTCGAAGGCACGATCAATCAACGAACGAAAGTCGTCCCGACCGCGTCCTACGGAACGCGATTCGATAGCGGGCGTTTGGCCTTTCGCGATTTCTCACGCAACCTGGTCCTGCGCTATCAGAATGCCACCAGTGAAGTGGGCGGCATCAGTGCATCCGCGGCTGTGTATCGCTACGACTACGACGGCACGTATCCGTACGACAGCTCCACCACGCTGGACTGGGCACACGGCCGCTGGGGTGTGGTCGACATGCAATACACACGCCGATTGGGACAACATCGGTTGGTGGTTGGAGGTGCGTACACTCGTAACTGGCGTCAAGAACAGGGGCTGCTGGACGATGTCGGCGCCGCGCCGACGTTTGTCGACAACACCACGAGTGACATGCGAGCGCTGTACGCTTTGGGCGAGGTTCGGTTGTCATCACGGTTGTTGTTCAACGGCGGCCTCCGCTACGACCACGCCTCGTCATTTGGGAGCGACTGGAATCCACGCGCCGGACTGATCTATCAGTTAGGCACAGGCTCGGCGGTCAAGTTGCTCTATGGCAGCGCGTTCCGCGCGCCGAACAACTTCGAGCGTCTCTACGGCGACGATCGAACACAGAAACCGAACACCGCCCTGGCACCCGAACATATTCGCACGTACGAGCTCCTGGTCGAGAAGCTGCTGAATCGGCACGTGAAGTGGAGCATCTCGGCCTACCAGTATCAGGCGCGACAACTCATCGACTTGGCGTTGGATCCTGTCGACAGCCTCCTTCAGTTCAACAATCTCGGGCGCGCGAACGGCCGAGGGGTCGAAAGCGAGGTCGAGCTGGACTTCGGTACCGCCACAGCGCGCATGAGCTATGCGTTGCAGGTCGCCACGGATCCTGACGGTGCCACGCTGTCGAACTCACCCCGACACCTGGGCGCGTTCAACATCTCGACGCCCGTCGCGCGCGACCACGCTCGGGTGGCCCTGCAAGTACGCGGCATGAGTTCGCGCCTGACCCCGCAAGGGGACGCCGTCAGTGGCAACATCGTAGCGGACGCCGTGCTCACGACGCGGCGCCGCAGTCGCGGTCCGGAGATCACTGCCGGCATCTACAATGTCACGAATCAACGCTACAGCGATCCCGTGGGCGAGGAGCATCTGCAACGCGCTATCCAGCAGGATGGCCGCACCATGCGCCTAACGGTGGTCTACGGATTCTGACGTGCCCCGCGCCACCGTCATCGCCGCCAGTTGCCTGGTTACCGCGCTCTCGGCCCCGACCGTTGGGGGCCAGCCCGAGCGCGTCCACGATGCGGTCCGGGTCGTGGTGTTGCAGGGCGCTCCAGCGACGGCGGCGCGTGATCTTCTCGAAGGATTTCGCAAGCGTTTCGACCAGTTGGGACGACGCGTTGACCTCACGGTGGTGGACGTAGCCAGCGACGGAACTGCTCGCGTTGGAGCGCCAGCGCCCGCCGACTTGGTGGTGGCGTTGGGCTCTCGTGCAACGGCGGTCGCTGGATCGGAGTATCGTGGAAAACCAGTGATCGCGGCGTTGCTTGCACGCCAGCCGTCGACGCCCGACGCCAGCGTGACGGCATCCGTGGTCCTGGAATTTCCGATCGACGTGGAACTGGAGTGGATGAGGCGCATTCTTCCGAACGCACGGCGCGTCGGTGTGTTGTACAGCACGGAAGAAAACGCACGCCTCGTGTCGCGAGCGAAGGATGTGGCGAAGGGACTTGGCTTCGAGATTGTCGCACGACGGGTCGTGGCGCCCTCGGAGATTCCGGGTGCGCTGACAAGCCTGGCGGGAAGCGCCGATGTGTTGTGGGGCGTACCGGACGAAGTCGTACTGGCACCAGAGACCGCGAAGGCGGTCCTGCTCGCCTCCCTTCGCAATCGCGTACCCTTCGTTGGCCTGTCGGCGCAGTGGGTACGTGTAGGTGCGGTATATGCCCTGGATCGCGACTATGCTGACCTTGGCGCGCAGACCGCTGATCTCGCGCTCCATGTGCTGGACGGTCCCGCCCTCAAACCCAACGATGCAGTCCGTCCTCGCAAGGTTCTCTATTCGCTGAACGTCCGCAGCGCCGACATGATGCGGCTGACGGTGCCACCTGACGTGATACGCGGCGCAAACGAGGTCGTGCGATGACGCGGCCATCCCTGCTCCAGCGATTGCGAAAGCCCACTCTGGCCGTCAAGGTTTCCGTGCTCGTTTTCGGCGCCGTGTTCCTGACAACGGCAGGCAGTGCATTTGTTCTGTTGCGTCGCGAAGGGCGCCAGGCCAAGCAAGACCTGGAAGTGCGAGGTGTCGCCATCTCCCAGCTGATCGCCGCCAACAGCGAGTTTGCGATCTACACGGGCAATACAGACGCCTTGCGCCCCCTCATCAAGCGTCTGGACGACATGGAGGACGTCGCGTACTTGCGAGTCGTCGGCGCAAAGGGCGACCTCGTCGTGGACGAGCGACTCGGTACGGGGTTTGCCAAGGCGGTCCTGCCTCCCCTGCCGGATGCCCTTGGACCGAATGCCCTGGCCCCACGATACCTCTCCGTGGCAGGCGATCCCGTCGTGGAACTCATTGTTCCCGTAGTGACGGATCATGACGCGTTAGGCAGCGATCCCCTGGCGCCCGAGGCTCCTAGTGCTGCTGGACCGCTCGGGTACGTACAGCTCGGCGTCACATTGCGACCCACGCTGATCCGCCAGCAGCAAGCGCTGACTCAGGTGGCGATGGCCACGCTCCTGCTCCTCGCCATCGGATTGCCCATTACACTGTTCCTGACGCGCCGCGTGACCGCTCCGGTGCGCGCACTGGCCAAGGCGGTCGAGGCAATCGGCGAAGGGAAGTTCGAACCTCTCCGCAAGGTGGAGACCGGAGACGAGATCGGCCGCCTTTCCGCCGCCTTCAATCTCATGGTCGGCAAGCTTCGAGTCTCGTGGCGCGAACTCGAAGAGCATCAACGCACGCTCGAGGATAAGGTGGCAAGCCGCACGATGGCGCTGGAGGCCGCGCGACAGTCGGCGCAGGCAAACGCTGAACGTGCCGAGGAAGCGAGCCGAGCCAAGTCACAGTTCCTCGCCAACATGAGCCATGAGATCCGCACACCCATGAACGGTGTCATGGGCATGCTGGAGCTGCTCGGGGCGAGCGCGCTCGATCCGCGACAGCGCCGGTTCGCGGATACCGCATATCGGTCCGCCGAGGCATTGCTCGAGCTGATCAACGACATCCTCGACTTCTCGAAGATCGAGGCGGGTCACCTGGAGTTGCATCGTGGTGATTTCGAGCTGCGGCAGACAGTGGAAGATGTGTGTGAGATGCTGGCCCCGCGTGCACACCAGAAAGGCCTCGACCTCGTGGCCCGAATTGCGCCGGACGTTCACGGCAATGTGAACGGCGACGTCATGCGGGTTCGGCAGGTGCTGGTGAACCTCATCGGGAACGCCATCAAGTTCACCGCCAATGGTTCGGTACAGCTGCGACTGACCGTGGATGCGCACGACGAAACGACCCAACGGGTGCGCTTCGAAGTGCAAGACACGGGCATTGGCATCTCCGAGGGCGTCGCTGCTCGCCTTTTCCAACCCTTTGTTCAAGCTGACACGTCTACGACGCGGGTCTTCGGCGGCACTGGACTCGGGTTGGCCATCGCCAAGCAGCTGGTGGAACTCATGGGGGGACAGATTGCCCTCGCGTCACAGGAAGGCATGGGATCCACCTTCAGCTTCACCGTGCCATTTGCCATGCGTCCGCTCGACGCCAGGGCCCCCATGCCACCCGAGCAAGCGTTGCTCGGCCGGCGCATCCTGGTCATCGACGACAACGCGACCAACCGCGAGGTCTTGCGCGAACAACTCAACGGCTGGGGCGCCGCGGTCGACGAGGCAGAGGGCGGAGCTGACGGGTTGGAGCATCTGCGCGTCCTGCACGCGTCGCGCCCCTACGACCTCATGGTGCTCGACTTCACCATGCCGAACATGGACGGCGGCGAGGTCGCCCGCAACGTGCGCGCGAATCCGGCGTGGAACGCCCTTCCCATTCTCCTTCTCAGTTCGGTCGGCGGCACATCGCACGCGAAGGAGTCCTCGGCGCCAGTGGACGCGATCCTGACGAAGCCCGTCCGTCAGCGTGAACTCGCCGAGCGATTGACGTCGATGCTCAAGGCCATGCACGAGGGGCGAACGCCTGGAACGCGGGTCGACGGCAGCGAGGCGCCGTTGAACGCACAGACCGCGATGTCGGGACGGTTGGCAGGCATGCGCATCCTGCTCGCGGAAGACAATCCAGTGAATCAACGAGTGGCGGTGGGATTCCTCGAAGGGTTTGGTTGCACCGTGGTGGTCGTCTCCTCCGGCATTGAAGCCGTGCGGCACGCGGGATCCGGACTCTTCGACATCATTTTGATGGACTGCATGATGCCGGAGATGGACGGATACGAAGCCACGCAGGAGATCCGGCGGCGTGAGTCCGCCGGGACGCTCCGGACACCGATCGTTGCACTGACGGCGTCGGCACTAAGCGGTGAGCGCGAGCGGTGCTTGGCGGTGGGCATGGATGACTACCTCTCCAAGCCGTTTCGATTGGACGAACTCCTCACGGTCATCAGCCGATGGGCACACGTACCCTCCGATCGCGGCCAGCGTCCCGTCGCTCCAACACATTCGGAACCCCCGACACCGGCGACACGTGCCTCGGCACTCGACCTCAGTGCCCTCGAGAACATTCGAACTGTTCCTGGCGGCGCGCGAATTCTGCGCGAGTCCATTGGGGCATACCGGCGCTCGGCGCCGCGGCAACTAACCTCACTTCGAGAGGCCATTGATGCCGATCGGCGCGATGAGATCCAGCGTATCGCGCACACGTTGAAGTCGTCGAGCCTGATGCTGGGACTGGCGCAACTGGGTGCGATCCTTCGTCGAGTCGAGCAACAGGCCCTGGAGCTCGATCACCAAGAGCTGCAACGACTGTGCGTGGAAGCGGAAGCCACGTACGATGCCGGTGAGCAGGAGCTGGCCCTCCATGTCGCTGAATAGGGCCATGCGGCGGCAGCCGCTCATACTCGTGGCGGACGACGACCTCGTCATGCGGAGCACGATGAGCGCCGTGCTCCGCGAGGCCGGCTTCCTGATTGTTGAAGCTGAAGATGGGTTGCAGGCGCTGGAAGTCGCGACCACGCAGCGTCCCGACATGATCGTGTTGGACCTGGTCATGCCAGGCCTCGACGGATTCCAGGTCTGCGAACGCATTCGCGCCGATCCCGAGTTGTCGGAACTACCGATCCTCGTCCTCACGGGTCGCGAGGATACACTCGCCATTCGACGCGCGTTCGAGATCGGAGCCACGGACTTCGCAACCAAGCCACTCAGTGCTCCCCTGCTGAGCCACCGCGCGCGCTTCATGCTCCGTTCCGTCGACGTCATGCGGGAGCTTCGTGAGTCGGAAAGCCGGCTTGCCGACGCCCAGCGCCTCGCGCGCCTCGGCAACTGGGAATGGGACGTTGCATCCGGCGCGGTCGTCGGGTCCCCCGAGGCTTTCGCCGTCCTCGGGCTGGATCAACGCGTGGGCACGTGCCGCGTGGACGACCTGCGCGGACTCGTGCCAGAATCGGACATTACACGAATACAGGACGCCTTCGACGCGTTGCTCAAGGGAACCGCCACCCTGGATGTGACGATGCGCGTCGTGCTTGCGGACAAACGCGAGCGACACGTTCACTTGTTAGGTCAAGTCGTCCGGCGTCGCGGGTGGAACAGCGTTCGTGTCGCTGGCACCATTCAGGATATCACCGAACGTACCCGTGCCGAGGACCGCATCAAGAGTCTGGCCTATTACGATGGCCTCACCGGTCTTCCCAATCGGCAGCTCTTCACGGAAAAGGCGCGCATGGCGATGGCGATGGCGCGGCGCGGGCATCACAAGCTCGCCCTGCTGCTCGTCGACCTCGACAACTTCAAGGGAATCAACGACACACTGGGGCACAGTGCTGGCGACAAGGTGCTTCACGAAGTTGGAGCGCGTCTTCGAGAGGTCGTTCGTGACTATGACAGCGTCGCGCGAGACGCGCAGCACGACGACTTCTGTCCCGTCGCCCGAATGGGTGGAGATGAGTTCCTCGTCGCCGTGGGAGATCTCGCGTCGGGTGAGCACGCGGCACTCGTCGCTGCTCGACTGTTGGAGTCACTGCGCGCGCCACTGACCGTGGATTCCAATGAACTGTTCATTGGCGCCAGCATCGGAATCAGCGTCTTTCCGGACGACGGCGACGATTTCGAAGAGATCTTCAAGAACGCGGACGTGGCGCTCTACCACGCCAAGGATGCTGGGCGCAACACGTCCGAGTTCTTCAGCCCGTCCATGAACGAAGTGGCCATGTACCGGCTGCTGATCGAGACGAGTCTTCGTCGAAGTCTGGAGCGGAACGAGCTTTCCATTCACTACCAGCCGCAGATCGATCTCTCGAATGATCGCATCGTTGGAGCTGAGGCCCTGCTGCGCTGGACGCATCCCGACGTAGGGGCCGTCAGCCCCGCGCAGTTCATTCCACTGGCCGAACGCATCGGGATGATTGCTCCACTCACCGAGTTTGTCTTTCATGGTGCCTGCGAGCAACTGCGGGCGTGGCAACTCGCCGGGGCCAATGATGTGCGAATCGCCATCAACCTATCGAGTCAATTGCTCCGCCAGGGCGACGTGCTGGAGTCGCTGAGTCGCATTCCCACGGCACGCGGCATCGACCCGTCCTGCATTGAACTCGAGGTGACCGAAACAGCGCTTCTCGAGAGTCCGGCTGAGGCTGAGCAGATGCTCTCGATGCTCCGGCGCCGCGGCTTTCGGATTGCACTCGATGATTTTGGCGTGGGATTCTCGTCACTCAGTCACTTGCGTCGGTTCTCGCTCGACACGCTCAAGATCGATCGCTCCTTCATTCGCGATATCGTGAGTGGCGCACGGGAGCTGGAAATCGTCGCCGCAGTGATCGATCTCGCACATCGGCTTGGGATTGATCCCGTGGCCGAGGGTGTGGAAGAGGCGATCCAGCGCGACGTCCTCCTCTCGAAGGGATGCTCTCTGATGCAGGGCTACCTCATTGGCCGGCCGATGCCGGCGGACGACCTCCTTCGCCGGCTCACGAAGAACCAACAGCGCGTGTTGGCCTCGACCGCGCAGCGGTAGCGCGACGCGGCCACTCCGAAGACGCCGCGAAAGCAAAACGTCCCCCCGGCCATCGATCGGGAGGACGTCCTCATGCCATCTCGTGCTCCGTGCATGTTGCGGCTGGAGAAGCTGTCGGCACGCAGGGCCTCCGTTCTCTCGCCCGACCGGCCATGTCGTACGGGACTGGGTCTGCTACTGACCGCCAGAGCGGATCACCGCCAGGAACCGATCGACCTCACTGCGCAACAGCTCGGCCATTCTCGAGAGCTCATCGGCGGCACCCAGCATCTGACCTGCCGAGTCGCTGGTCTCGCGCACGGCATTGGAAACCGTGGAGATGCCTTCCGTCACCTGGCGGGTGCCTAACGCCGCCTCCTGGATGTTGCGGTTGATCTCGTCGTTGGCGGCGCGCTGCCCCATCACCGCTTCCGACACCGATGCCGACAGGTCGTGCACGCGACGCACCGTGCCGCCAATTCCCTCGATCGCCGACACCGCATTCTCTGTGGCCGTCTGGATCGCCTGCACCTGATCCTGGATTTCACGCGTGGCGTCACCCGTCTTGGTGGCGAGGTTCTTCACCTCGGCAGCCACCACGGCGAACCCGCGACCAACTTCGCCGGCGCGCGCTGCTTCGATGGCGGCGTTCAACGCCAGCAGGCGAGTCTGGCTGGAGATATCGTTGATGAGCTTGACCACCCGCGAGATCTGCCCAGACGCCTCAGACAACCCAAACACCGTCTCGTTCGTGCGTTCGGCGGCCGATACGGCGTCCTGCGAAATCGACTTCGTCTCCATCGCCTGGCGCTCGATCTCACCCACGGTCGCCGTAATCTCCTCTGCCGCCGCCGCGACCGATTCCATCCCGCGGCTGGCCTCTTCGGCCGCCGCCGCCACCGTCGTGCTGTGAAGACTCGTGTGGTCCGCCGTACCTGAAAGCGACTGTGCCGTGGCTCGGGCTTCCGTCGCGGCCGCCGCTACGTTGTCCACTACGACCTTGATGGCCGCCTCGAATTCATCTGCCAGCCGCAAACGCGCCGACTCCGCCGCCTGCAGCTTCCGCGTGCCTTGCTCCATCTGCTCCGTGGCGCCGTTGATCAGCGAGGCCGCGTTCCGGTAGGTGCCCAGCAAGCCGCGCAACAACACCCGGCGATAGAACTTCCCCTCCGAGGCGTGTTGCAGTGAAGCGCTCGACTCGCGCACGAAGGCGTCCGACAGGTCGAGCAAGTGATTGATGGCCTGGACGAGATCGCCTAACGGCCCCTCGTGGCTGATGCCAAGTATGCGAGGCTCCAGATTGCCGGCCGCCGCTTCGCGCGCGACCTCGCAGATCGTTGCGATGCCCCGGCGGTATTCTTCGAGCTCGGCCTGCAGAGCTTCGACATCGGCGGCGTTCCACTTTGGACGCCGAGCGGCTGTGGCGAATGTTCCCATGATGCGCGGTGAGGTAAGCCGGCGATGCCGGTTTCTGTGGGAGTTTCGACTAAAGGGTCCAGACCCACTCGTCGTAGCTCTTGCCGGCGGACTGTAGCGTCGCGACCAGCAGCTCAAACGAGGACTGCAGCCCCATGGCCCGATCCGCGTGCCGGCGCTCTTCGGCGACCAGCGCCGCGTACACCGGTTCAACCTTGGCGACCTTGGAACGCTCAGGCACACGACGGTTGGAGTGGAAGCCGACGATTTCACCGTCGCGGCCGTACGATGGGGTCACATGCGCCAGAACCCAGTAATTGTCGCCGCTCTTGGCCATGTTGTTGACGTAGGCGAACACCTCGTGCCCAGCGAACAGGCGGTCCCAGAGGAACTTGAAGACCGCTCGGGGCATGGACGGATGCCGGATCAGGCTGTGTGGCGCGCCGAGGAGCTCTTCTTCGGTGTATCCGGAGACCTTGATGAACACGTGGTTTGCGTACGTGATCTTCCCTTTCAGGTCGGTCTTGCTGACAATGATTTCATCCTCGGCGAAATGGCGCTCACGCCCCGAGGGCTGTATTTGTGTTCGGGCCACAGACATGAAGGTCTCCACGATTCCACGAGAACTGATCTCTCGTTGACTGGTTTCGGCACGAAGTGCCCCACGCTCGATAGGGAAATCCCCGACGTGGTGCCGATGGCGTGTCCGCCGGCTACGCGGTCTCTGGAGAGTCGTGGAATCAACGAGAAAGAATGCGGATTTGAGCGTATTCCACGACGGGAGGCCGACAGCGGGGCTGTCGCGTCTCTCCGCCACCAGGAGGAGCCATGGACAAACAGACAGAGCTGCGCTCGCTACGGGCCTACGCCGTCGGGGTGACGGCGGTTCTCGCCGCCAGCTCGATCATGGGATTTGCGCGTGCGCCACAAAAGGCCCGCTTCACAGAGATTGACGTCGAGCGCATCAACATCGTCGAACCTGACGGGAAGCTCCGCATGGTGCTCTCAAATCGGCCTCGCTCAATTGGGCCGATCTACAAGGGCCGGCCGTTTGGCTACGAGGGCGGCACGAGGCCGGGGATCATCTTCTTCAATGATGAAGGAACGGAAAACGGCGGCTTGACGTTCGCCGGGCGCCAGAAGCCGGACGGGAGCTACGAGGCGTCCAGTGGATTCTCGTTCGACCAGTTCAACCAGGACCAGGTGTTGTACTTCCAGTACGACGACAACAACGGCCTGCGACGCACCGGGCTTACGATCGCCGATCGAGCGAACGCCGACATCTTCGATGTGGTGGCACGTCGCGACTCCATCCAGAAAATGCCGGAAGGGGCGGCTCGCAACGAGGCCACGCAGCAACTCATGCGACCCGGTGGCGTGCCGTTGTTCGCCCAGCGCGTGTACGTCGGGCGCGATCGGGCTCGCTCTGCCGTGTTGAACCTGTCCGATCCCGAGGGCCGGCCGCGACTCCGGCTGGTTGTTGACTCCACCGGCGCCGCGTCGCTGTTGTTCCTGGACGAACACGGAACCGTGACCGCTCGATATCCCGACCCGGCTCGCTGACGACCTACTCGTGGCGGATGGCTTCGATGGGACTCAGGCGCGCCGCTCGGCGCGCCGGATACGTCCCGAAGGCGATGCCGATCATCACCGACAAGAACGCCGCCGCGAGCACTGAACTCCAGGTGAAGCTCGCCTGGATGAAGGTCGCCGACGCATACCGCCGGATCAGGGCCGTCAGCCCGAACGACGTCGCCAACCCGAGCACGACACCAAAGAAGCCCCCAACGGCCGTGATCGCCACCGATTCGGTGAGGAACTGGAGCAGGATGTCCCGGTGGCGCGCCCCGGCCGCCTTCCGAATGCCAATCTCGCGGGTGCGCTCGGTCACGGACGCCAGTAACACGTTCATGATGCCGATACCGCCAACGATCAGGGAGATGCCAGTGATCGCCCCCATCAACAGCTTGAAGATCAGGATGCCCTGCGATGCCTGATCCGCCCGCTCACCATAGGACTGGATGACAAAGGCCGACTTCGTCCCCGTCTTCGTCGGCTGCAACAGTGTTCGGATTCCACGCTCCACCTTCGCCACATCCTCCACCGTCAGCGCGCGGGCTATGATCGTGGGGTATCGCAGGCTCCTCGCGTGGAACAGGGTGTCCAGTCCGGCGCTGTACGGGATGATCGCGCCACGTGAGGTGCGCCCGAGCTCGCCGTCAATGACCCCGACGACGGTGTGATTACGCCCATTCAGGGAAATGCGCATGCCTAACGCGCCTGCAGGGTTGCTGGTCGAAAGATCCCTGGCAAGCTGACGTGAAACCACCACCGCCCCGCCAGTCGCGATGTCGGCAGGTGTCAGCATGCGCCCAGCCGACAGCTTCAAGGCGCCCAACCGATCGATCCCGTCCGTCACGGCCATCACACCAGCCATGCGTCGCACGGTGGAATCGGCTGATCGCACCTCAACCGGAGCGCGCGCCAACAGACCGGCGCTCGCAACACCGGGCAAGGCCGCCACCGTTCTCAAGACGTCCAGCGTCAACGGAATGGTGTCAGCCATGGCAAACGTCTGCCCGTCGATATCCTCACCCACGCGCGATTCCACCCCAAGACTCAGGAGATCCGTTGTCTCCGCCAGCTGTGCGCGCGCGGTTCGCTCCATCCCGTCCCCGAGGGAAAGGACGGCGACCAGGGACGCCACGCCTATGATCACACCGAGCGTTGAAAGCACACCGCGCATCGGGCTCAACATCAGTGTTTCACGCGTGACCAAGATTGCCGTGGCCACCGGCCCCGTCAGCTTACGCATGGGTTCCGCCGAGTGGAGCGTCGACCGAGACACCGCCGCCGCGCGCCGCCGCTACATCGGCCCACGCGGTCGCCGTTGACGGAGCCACCTGACTCATTGCGTGCTCGGCGAGTGCCGTGATGCTGAGTGATGGATTCACCCCTGGGTTGGCCGGAATCGCCGAGCCGTCGCAGATGATGAGATTCTGATAGCCGAACGCACGGAGATTGGCATCCACCACACCCGCACTCGAATCTGCACCGATGACGGCTCCTCCCAGGAGGTGCGCGGTGGTGGGGATGTTCGCGGCGGCTTCGAGAATGCCACTCTGCGGCGTTCCATTCGTGTGCTTGGCTATCCACTCCACGACCTCGTTGGCCACGGCGATGAAGGTCGGATTCGGCCGATCGGGATCCTGCTCCGTGCGCAGGCGAAAACGCCCGAACCAGCTGTGTCGCGCGCGTAGGGCGATGGCGTTGTCGCGAGTCTGCATGACCAGCACGACAAGCGTCCGTCGGCTCCAACCCACGGGCCAGCGACTGCGAAGAAATCGCCATGGGTGTCGGAGGATGCTACCCAGCAAGAGGAGTGGTCGCGTCAGCCGTGACCCGCGACCGGTCAGGGGCGCCAGCAGAAAGGACATCGCGTCACCGCGACGTCCGTAGGTGACGAACTCGATGTGTGTATCGGACGATGGATGGATGCTTGCACTGATCGCGACGTCGTTCCACACAGCGAGCGTGTCATCCGGAAGGGTGACAGCGAGGATGGATTCGCTGTTGGTTCGCACCAGCTCGCCCAGTCGTGGACTAAGGCGCGGCAGCGTTCCCTCGAGTCGGCATCGGAGGAGCAAGCGGTTCGT
This sequence comes from Gemmatimonadaceae bacterium, assembly GCA_044224875.1. Taxonomy (GTDB): domain Bacteria; phylum Gemmatimonadota; class Gemmatimonadetes; order Gemmatimonadales; family Gemmatimonadaceae; genus JABAQJ01. The sequence goes on from JBGAJQ010000013.1 coordinate 42,871, forward strand.
TCCCAAGGCGCCGGCGGCAACGACGACACCACGCGCCGTGAATGTGCGCATCGTTCGCCGGACGAGTGCACCGGGCTTCCGCGTCGTTACGCGATAGCCGGTGCTCCCGTCAGCCGCACCCAGTGGCTCAATGCCGGTAACCTCGCAGTCAGGAACAATCTCCGCGCCGCGCCGTTCGGCGAACCACAGGTAGTTCTTCAGGAGCGTGTTCTTGGCGCCCTCGCGACATCCGACCATGCAAGCGCCGCATCGTGTGCACCCCGTGCGTGGCGGCCCTTCGCCGCCAAAGTACGGATCGGGTACCTCCAGCCCTGGCGTGCCAAAGTACACGCCGACTGGGACACGAGTGAACGTGTCCTCGACCCCCAGGTGTTGGCCGACCCGCTGCAAGAGGTGTTGTCCGTCACTAGCGTGCGGGACCAACTGGGCGCCGAGCATTTGTTCCGCCGTGGCGTAATGCGGCTGCAACACACGGTGCCAATCTGCCAGCGCTGCCCACTGTGGATGTTCAAAGAACGACGGCTTGGCGCGGTACAGAGTGTTGGCGTACACCGTGCTCCCGCCGCCAACCGCAGCGCCGCTCGCGACGAATACATCCTTGAATGGGGTGAGTCGCAGGATCCCGCGGAGGCCAAGCGTGGGCGCCCACAGAAACCGCCGTAGGTCCCACGCGGATTTCGCGAATTGATCGTCCGCGTACCGCTGGCCGCACTCCAGCACGGCCACGCGATAGCCCTTTTCACTCAGGCGAAGGGCCGACACACTCCCACCGAACCCGGACCCGACCACGATCCAGTCGTAGTCCAGGTGGGTGGACGTCATTGGTGCCGCGGCGCCGCGGAGGGCGTGGCGTCGCTAGACGCCAACGCTCTCCGGGATATCCACCACGCGATCGGTCGCATCCAGGTGCGCCTCATGGGCGAGGGCGATGTCGAGCACTTGGGATAGCGTCTCAACCGGATGGAAGGTCAGTTGGTGCTGCACTTCGTCCGGCACATCCTCCAGGTCCGCTTCGTTCTGCTTGGGAATGACGATGTGCTTGATGCCGGCCCGGTGAGCGCCTAACACCTTTTCCTTCAGCCCGCCAATCGGCAGGACGCGGCCACGGAGCGTGATCTCACCGGTCATGGCAACATCACGTCGCACGGCACGTCCCGACAGCTCCGACACCAGGGCGGTACCGATCGCGATACCGGCCGACGGCCCGTCCTTCGGAATCGCGCCAGCCGGCACGTGAATGTGGGCCTCCAGCGCGCCCTCCATTCGTTCGGCGGGAATGCCGAGCGCGCGCGCATTATTCGTGGCATACGTGAGGGCGGCACGCGCGCTTTCCTTCATGACGTCGCCCAGCTGCCCCGTCAGGATCAACGAGATCGGTCCGCTGCCACCGTGGCGCGGCACGGGGTCGCTTTCCTCCACGGCGCGCGCTCTCTCGCTGCGGCGGATCGAGGCCTCGACGAACATGATGTCGCCACCGACGGGCGTGTAGTACATGCCCGTGGCAATGCCCACTTCGTTCGTCTCTTGCGCCCGTTCCGGATGCACCTTCGGTCGCCCGAGGAGTTGGCGCACCTCATCGGCATCGATGGCGTTGTCCGCCAGCACGCCCTGATCGCCCGTCGCGAGCTGCCGGGCCACCTTGCGGCACACCGCGCCGATCTTCTGTTCAAGCTGCCGAACACCACTCTCGCGCGTGTAGTTGGACACGATCGAGGCAATGGCTTCGCCGGTGAAGGCCACCTGCTTGTCCGCCAAGCCGTTCTCCTCCAGCTGCCGTGGCAGCAGGTACTTCTTGGCGATCTCGGCCTTCTCTCGTTCGGTATACCCAGAGAACTCCACGGTCTCCATGCGGTCGAGCAAGGGCCCCGGAATGTTCTGGATGAAGTTGGCGGTCGCGATGAACAGCACCTCACTCAGGTCGAACGGGACGCCAAGGTAGTGATCGGTAAAGGAGTCGTTTTGCGCCGGATCGAGCACCTCCAACAGCGCCGATGCCGGGTCGCCCTGGAACGACGTACCCAGCTTGTCCACCTCGTCCAGCAGGAAGATCGGGTTCTTGGTCCCTGCTTGCTTCATCCCCTGGATGATTCGCCCAGGCATGGCACCCACGTAGGTACGTCGATGCCCACGGATGTCGGCCTCATCGCGCGCCCCACCCAGGGCGACGCGCACGTACTGGCGTCCAAGCGAGCGAGCGATTGACTTGGCGATCGATGTCTTACCAACGCCCGGCGGTCCCACGAACAGGAGGATGGGCCCCTTGGCCATGGCGCGGGCCTTCGCTTCCTTCGCGTCGGTGATGGTGCGGTCCTCGGCGTCTCCGTTGCCTAACGAAGGTGTTGCGTCTTCCCGGGCGGTCTTGAGCTTGGCCGCCGGGAACTCGCCGGTACGCGTCACTTCTTCAGCGAGTTGCTTGGCACGCAGCTGACGAACCGCCAGGAACTCCAGTACGCGATCCTTCACGTCCTGAAGGCCATAGTGGTCCTCGTCGAGGATTTCGTCGGCGCGCTTCAGGTCGAGGTGGTCGTCGGATCGCTTGTTCCATGGGAGTTCGGCGATCCACTCCAGGTACGTCCGGATGACCTGCGCTTCCATGGATTCACGGCCCGTGCGCTCTAGCCTTCCGAGCTCACGCTCGACCTCGGCACGCGCGTCCTTCGGCAGCTCCAACTTGGACAACTTGTCCCGCAACTCCTGAACTTCCTTGGATTGATCGTCGTCACCCAGTTCCTTCTGGATAGCCTTCATCTGCTCGCGCAGGAACATCTCACGTTGGCGCTCACCGAGCTCTTCCTGCACCTGCGACTTGATCTCCTCTTGAGCCTCCAACATGCCGATCTGTCGCTGCACATGGACCAGCACGCGACGCAGGCGTTCCTCGACGCTGAGCGTTTCCAGCAGCCCCTGCTTCTCGGGGACAGGGAGCTCCAGATATCCAGCGACGAGGTCCGCGAAGCGGCCCGGCTCCTCGACCGCGTCGAGCACCTGGTGCACGACCTCTTCCGGCAGTCCGCGGCGCTCACCCAGTTCGGCGGCGCGCTCGCGCGTTTCCTTCTGCAGCGCTTCAAACGCCGCATCGTGCTCATTCAGGGGCGACATCTCTTCAGTCGGCATGACTACAGCCGTCAGGAAGCCGTCCCCGGGTGTGTACTGCAGGGAGGTGGCACGCTGCTCGCCTTGCAGCAGGAGTTGCACGCCGCCGAGGCCACGCTGGATCTGCCCGATTCGGGCGATCACTCCCATGGAGTAGAGGATTTCCGGCTTCGGTTCGTCCTCGTTGTCACGCTGCGCCACGGCGAAAACCAGCCGATCTCCCTTCAACGCCGATTCGATGGCGCGCAGTGTTCCGGGTCGGCCAGCCGCGATGGGCGCCGTGAGCCCCGGAAAGATGACCGTTCCCCTTAGCGGAAGAACGGGAAGAGTCTGCCTTGTTCCCATCGTTGTATCTCGGTTAAAACGCCCGGCCCCTCAGCCGCGAAACTGGCACATGCAGCCCTGCGCACTCCTCCATCTGCATCCCGGAGTCAGTGAGCGCAAGGCGATCAGGGGCCTTCGGCTTGGCTGCAGCAGGAATCGCGCTGCTGAATTACGTCACCTTGGCGGGGTTTGCAACTTTCGAGAGCCGAAGTGACGTAGTGCGTGACAGTTCGCGTGTCGAATAAGCAGGTGCGGTCCGGAGCCGTCTTCACACCGCACACGCGCGTCGCCGTAAGCGCCAAATTGCCAATGTCATACGCGGTCAAGCGTTCTAGACGCTCAGTCACACGTGTTGTACACTTCTCAGCCGAGAAATTACGTCCCGAATCTGCCCATCGCGTGCCAGATCCTGTCGCATCGTCTGCAGCAGACGCTGAGCTGCGCGCGCACGTCGAGCGCGTACTAAGCGCCCACTACGAGCTCGATCGTGAGATCGGGCGCGGTGGCATGGGGATCGTCTACAAGGCCCGCGACCGTCGGCTCAAGCGGCCGGTGGCGGTGAAGTTGCTCCCGCCGGAGCTGGCGTTCCGATCCGAGATCCGAACGCGCTTCCTGCGTGAGGCGGAGACGGCGGCGCAGCTCAGCCATCCCAATATCGTGCCCATCTACAGCGTCGATGAGCGCGAAGGCCTGGTGTACTTCGTCATGGCCTATCCTCCTCGAGGTCGGGCGAGCACTCGCGTACGCCCACGAACGCGGTGTGGTGCATCGCGACATCAAGCCGGACAACATCCTCACGTCGTCGGCCGACGGCAGCGTGATGGTGACGGACTTCGGTATTGCGCGGGCGGTCAGCGATGGGGCGGATTCACGGTTGACCGCGACGGGAATGGCCATCGGTACGCCGGCGTACATGTCGCCCGAGCAGTCGATGGGGGAGCGCGAGATCGACGGACGCAGTGATCTGTATTCGTTAGGCATCGTTGGGTACCAGATGCTCTCAGGGGACCTGCCCTTCAACGCGTCCAGCACGCCGGCGTTGCTGGTCAAGCACATCTCCGAGCATCCCACACCGGTGGCCGAGCGTTGCCCATCGGCCCCGGCAGACCTGTCCCGAGCCGTGATGCTGCTGCTGGAGAAAGAGCCGGCGAACCGGTTCCCCAGCGCCTCCGCACTGGTGACGGCCCTGGAGACAGGACACGTTCCCGAGGCACCCGTCAGGGTCAACACTCCTGTGCGCATCGCGTCGCCGTCGCAGCCGATGCCCTTGGAGACGTCCGACGGCTACCAGCCATCGGCGGATGAAGTGGCGCGCTGGAATGCGCCCATGGTACTGACGTTCCGAAAGAAGCTCGCCCCATTTTTCGCCTTTAGCGCGGTCAGCATTCTTCTCGCCATCTTCAACGTCCTCGACGGACTGGTTGGCGTGGCGGGCATCTGGAGTGTGTTCATCGCCTTCCAGTACGCGAAGTTGTGGACCGAAGGATACGACTGGCGCGACGTCTTCAAGGAGCCGCGCGACCGCTTGTTCTTCGATGTCGTGGCCGAATGGATGGAGAACGTCCGCGCGCTGTGGGACCGCAAGAAGCGCGTGGAGATTCGGGAGCGACAACGCACCCGCGGTGGTCGCGGCCACGACCTGTTCCCGCGAAACGCTGCAAACGCACTTCCCGCATCGTCGCTCAGTGGGCGCGAGCTGGACGCTGCGGCGGGCCCGTACGCCGCCCAGCTGCGCGAGGCGCAGCGCAATCGCGACGACATCATGCGCAACTTCCAGTCGCTGTCGAAGCACGATCGCGAAGGACTGTCGGAAGTGCCGGAGTCCGCCGTCGCGCTCTATGGGCGAGTGGAGGCGTTGGTGATGAGCCTCGCGGACTTGGAGCGAAATGCACCAGCTGAAGGGAGCGCGCCGGTAGACGCCGAAATCGCGCGACTCGAGTCAGAGGCCAATCCGCTCGACACCCGCGCCAGCGAAGAGCGCGTGCGCCGCTTGGCCTACCTCAAGAGGCAGCGTCGCGCGCTCAACGACGTGAGCGAGAAGCGATCCCGGTCGCGCGAGCGCATGGATCGTTGCATGCTGGCGCTCCAGAACATGCGTCTGGACCTCATCCGGTTGAAGGCGGGAAGTCAGACCGTGCAACAGGTGACGCTCGTTGCCGAACGCGCGATGAATGTTGCCCGTGACGTGGAAAGCGCCGTGTACGTCGCCGATGAGATGGCGAAGTTGAATCGGCGCCCGGCGTACGGCAGCGGGCCAAACGGCTGACCCCTCGGTGTCCCCGCGCCGCGTCGGCATCGCGGTGACGCGCGCCTGCAGGTTTCCTTCCACACCCTCGACCTCCCCCACCCCCGCTCATGTCCGACGCCCTCCGCGATCGCGTTGAATCCGCGTTAGGCGACGCGTATGAGTTCGAGGCCGAAATTGGACGCGGCGGGATGGGGGTGGTCTACCGCGCTCGCGATCGCAAGCTCCGCCGGTTCGTGGCCGTGAAGGTACTGCCACCTGAACTCGCCTTTCGCGACGAAATCCGCACGCGTTTCCTGCGCGAAGCCGAAACCGCCGCTCAGCTCAACCACCCGCACATCGTACCCATCTACGCCGTCGAGGAGCGTGAAGGACTGGTGGGATTCGTGATGGCGCTCGTCGACGGTGAAAGCCTGGGGGCACGCCTCACACGCGAACGCCGTCCGGCAATCGCCGACGTTCGCCGGATCCTTCACGACGTGGCGGATGCGTTGGCATACGCGCACGCGCACGGCATCGTCCATCGCGACATCAAGCCCGACAACATCCTGCTCGACCGAGCGACCGGCCGTCCGATGGTCACCGATTTCGGGATCGCGCGAGCGATGGAGGGGGATGCGCGGTTGACGGTGACCGGGATCGCCGTCGGCACGCCGGCGTACATGTCGCCGGAACAGGCCATGGGAGATCGGGAAATCGATGGACGGAGCGACGTCTACGCGCTTGCCATCGTTGGGTACCAGATGCTGGCCGGAGAACTTCCCTTTCAGGCCACCAACACGCCGGCGATGCTGATGAAGCACATCAGCGAGCGCCCGCGACCGCTGCGCGATGCGCGCCGTGACGTGCCACCGCGACTGGCCGCGTGCATCGAACACGCGCTCGCCAAGCGTCCTGAGGATCGGTGGGAGAGTGCGGCGGCGTTTCGCGACGCCCTTGGTGCGGCGGAGGACGGTCCCGCCGACCCATTGCTCGCGCCTAACGACGCTGCCCCCGACCGACTCTCGGCCGCGTGGAAGCACCCCGCCCCCGCCGCCCCCGCCCGCCCAAAAGCGGTCGACCCGGCCGCGTCGCATGGCGCCTTTGTCGGCGCCGACATCATGGGCGTGCGCGTTGGGGTGGTGGCCAACGTACGCGGGCGCGACGCGGTGGAAGCCGCCAATCACCCGGATGCGCTGCCGCCAATCCCCAGTTGGATGCCCAGCTCGTGGCGGGACGCGCGCCGCCAATGGGGCCCGGGACTCACCAAGCGCCAGTACAAGGAGATGATGCGTGGCGCCAGCATGAACGCCACGGTCGATGGAATGTTGCAGCTGTCGGAAGCCGAACGCATCCGACGGTTCCGCCGCCAGATCGGAAGCACGTTCGTCACCGTCGGCGTACTGTTCGGCATCAATGCCTTCGTCACCCAAGGCCCACCCTGGTTCCTGATACCCTCGGCGTTCATGGGGCTTGGTGTGCTCCGACGCGCGGTCGGCCTGTGGGCCGATGGCGTTTCACTGCGCCGCATCTTTGGCAGGAGTTCGGTCGTTCGTACGCAGTCGCCGGCGTTGCCCGCACCCGCCCCGTCGCCAGAAGACCTCGCGCTCGCCCTGGCACCCGCGGACGTGCTGAACGGTCCCTATGGCCCGGTGGTTCTTCGCGCCGCACAGGATCGCGCCGCCGCCAAGAATGCCGTGGAGCGACTGACACCCGCGGATCGCACCATGATCCCGGATGTCGTCCCGACGCTAGACGCGCTCGCCGAACGCGTTGGTGCGATCGCCCAGTCCTTGCATCGCATGGACGAAGACATCACCCCCGATAGCCTGAACGAGATCGAACGCCGCATCGAGTTGTCCAAGGCCGCGCCGGAATCCGTGGAGCGCGACCAGCGTGTGGCATTGCTCGAGCGTCAGCGCGCCACCATGGGAGATCTCATGAAGCGCCGGGACGCGTTGCGCACGCAACTCGAGAGCGCCTCGTTGATGCTGCAAAACCTCCGGCTGGACCTTCTCGCGTTACGTTCTGCCGGCGTTCAGTCCGTCATCGACGATGTCAGCAGCGCCACGCAGGAAGCGCGGGCCGTCTCCCGCGACATCGCCCGCGCCCTCGACGCCGCGAAGGAAATTCGTTAGGTGGCCCGCTAACGCGGCACGCGGGCCGGCAGCCACCTCTCGCTGCCCAGCGAAAAACCGATCACGCCACCCAGCACGCCGCCCACCACCAGGCCCGCCGGCATTTCCTTCACAAAGTCGCTGGCCGACGGATTCACCTCCGGCAGATTCCCGAGACCCCACAGCACCCCGCCCGCCAAGGCGCCGATGATCAGGCCCTTGATGGTGCTCCGCTTGGTGGTGCGCCCCCCGCTGATCTCGATCCTGTCGATTGAGGACAGCTGCAACTTCACCCGCCGATACTCCTCGACTAACACTGGACCCGTGTCGAAGCCGAGGCGCCGGCGCGCCCCGGTCGTGTCCATCACCATGGCGACCGCGTCCAGCGAATCGACTCGCCCGACATAGGCGTCGCTGCGGAGCGACGCGGCGCGCACGCGAACTCGCGACCCAACGAAAACGTCCCGTGCAGGTGCCTGCTGTGCGCGGAGGTCTGGTGCGAGTAAGACAGAAATCGCGGTCGCACTGACGGCGAGCAAGAATCGGTTCACGCCTTGGATCCTCGAGGTAGCAACGGCAAGGGGAGCCACTCCGCCAGTCTCGACAAGCACGACTTGGCTCTCACCGTCGCATGAGTACGGAAATGACCTGAGAGAGACGTTCGGGCGCCTCCTCCGGCACGAAGTGCCCGACGTCTGGAATGTAGTCGAGCGTGGCATTGGGTATCGACGACGCAAACTGCTCCGCGAGCTCACGAGGAAGGAACGGATCCTCCATACCCCATACCACAGAAGTCGGAATCGCAATGTCGCGAAGTCCTTCCGACAGCGCCGCCGTTTCGGCCGGATCGATCGAGCCGACGTGCCGCAAGAAAACGTCCCTTCCCGATTCCGTGGTGAATGGCCTCAGGTACTGATCGAGCGAATGGGAACCTCGCTCAGGGATGACGTATCCGCGCGCCAAGGCGCGCTTGAATGCGTTCACAATCCAGGAGGGCGGGAAATGTCTGGTCGCAGAAGTAGTTGCCTTGGCCAGATTCGCTGTGCGGTCGGGCCATTGGTTAAACCCCACTGAGTTGCAGAGCCCTAATCGGGAAACACGTCCTGGCGCCGAGATCGCAATGGACTGAGCGATCGCGCCGCCGAGGTCGTGCCCGACAATGGCCGCCCTGTCTACGCTGAGCGCATCGAGCAGCGAAAGCACGCGGGCCGCGTGCCCATGAATGGACAAGTCGTGTACAGATGGGGCGTCGCTACGCCCATAGCCCAGAAGATCGCAAACGACAACGCGATGCCCAGGCGGGAGGAGGGGAACAAGGCTCGACCAGAGGTGACTCGAGGTTGGGAAACCGTGCAGAAGCAGAATCGGTTCTCCCGCGCCGCGGCTTCCAGCGGCGAAGTAGTAGAGTCGTGCGTCCCCGATGTCTATGAACTCCCCACGCATGCCGGCTGGAATTGAGTACGTGTTGCGATCAGGTGAAGCTGACGGCTAAGGACGCAAGATGCTGATAGCGCGTTGTGGCCACAAGACTTGCGAGCATTCCCCTAGCGTTTTCAGCAAAAAGGCGTATCGTTTATATACGCTGGCGGATGGAAGCGGTATTCGACGTGTAAAGTTAATGTTTCCAAGCACTTAACTTGTCATATCTCTCGTGACAGAAGAATCTGGGAGCACTGACGTCATCGAGCCGACCGTGGCCGCACCGTCCATGGAGCCGGTGAGTTTTCCGCTGTCTTGGTTCCTTCAGGAAGCGCCAGCTCCGCTACAATATAGAGCCACTATAGAGGTAGCTGGACTTGTTGAGGACCGCGCGAGGCTCGAGGCTATTCCACTCAGTTACAGGCCCGCCCTCGCCTTGGCTGCCGCGCAGCGTGCCGATGGGCTTTGGTCGGACAGCATGCTCAACCTGCCCAGTGGTAAGGGATCCCAATCGTTCGAAGGCGTCGGCACGATTCAGGCTTTTCGCCGGATGATCGAGTACGGGTGGGACCGAGACACGCCACCCATTCACCAAGCCCGTCGCGTCCTGTTCAGACTCCTGGCGGAAGACAACGACCCATCCTTCCTGTATGAGTTGCGCGGAAAGGGGCGCATGGAGCCGGATCTAGTGAAGCACGGTCGCCTCCTTCTTCGCGAGGCGGCGGCAGCGGCCCTAGCACACGCGGGATTCGAGGCAGACCCCAGGCTGCGCGGCGCGGCCCATCGAATTCTCGATCGCGTCGCATCGTTTGTTCGTTCGCCATTGGCGCAAAAGCCGTGGATACGAGTTGGCAATCGTCAGGTTCTGTCCCCCGATGCCACGCCGCCCTCGGTTTTTGCGCTGCAGATGCTCGCGTTCATGCCCGTTTTCTGTCACGAGAATCGGACGCAGGTGGACCACCTGTATGCGTACTTGTCGCAGGTGCTGCCGCGCCAGGAGTCGGCGCAGGCAGTTGGCAGCGAGGTGATCGATCAGCCGCACTTGGTCCTCGGCGATTGGTTGCCACACCGCAACGCCGTGGAGGAAGATGTGCCCATGGCGCTCCACTGGCTCGAGTTGATGGCTCGCCTTCGTTTCCTGGGGCGGAACGAGAATTGGACGCGGTTGTTCGACCGTTTTCTCGACGATCGTGATCGCAACGCGGTTTGGCATCCACACAAAGGCTCATCGGCACCGACGAGCGCGAGCCCTTACGTCTGGCACGCCTTTCCATTGGGAGCCGGGTCCGCCGATGCGCGAGTGGCCGATGTCACATTCCGCATTGGTTTGATTGCACGCCTAATTGGGCGACCGATCGAACTGATCTAGGAACGACGCGGCGAAAACCCTCACACCTCCGATCTCGCGCCGCTGACAGACGGTGAGCGCGCGGTAGTGCAGCATGATGCAGCCAGTCGAGCTGTTGCCTGCAGTGTCCATCCGGGACAAGGCAATTGGCCGACCGTAGATGGAGGGCGCCATGCTGACGTACAAGGACCTGCTCCAGCTGGAACGGCAGTATCGAGAGACGCGAGTGCTCAGCGTGTATCTGCCGAAGGCGGAGGAAGACCCGGCACTTCGGGACGTGTCGCAGACTCGACTGCACACTGAATTGTCAAGAGTGCGGCACCATTTGGAGGGGGCGCCTCGCGCGGAACGGCTCGCCTTCGCGTCGGCGTCCGCGGCGCTCAACGACGCGTTAGGCACGCTCACGGTTGGAGGGGCCTCGGTGATGGCGTTTGCGGCCGAGCAAGGCATGTTATTCGCGGATCGTGTGCTCGCGCCAGTTCCGTTTCATGTGTCCTGGCAGGACGGCCTCGTCACGTCGCCGTACGTGCGCTCCTTGAAGCAGGAGCATCCGGTGCTGGTGGTGGCGGTGGACAGTCGCACGGCCCGGTTGTTCAAGTATCAGGGGGGCAACGTAGCCTTGGTGGAGGCTTTCGAGGCGCACGTGCGTAACGAGCCGGCGATGCACATGGGTGACAGCCGCGACCGCACTTCCATCCCGGTGTCCGGGGCGCCACGGGGCGCGACGAGACGGAGCGTCGTGAAGCGGTGGCGTTGGAACGCATGCTGAACCAGCTTTCGGAGCGGATAGAACCCGAACGGGGCGCCGATCCATGGCTGGTGGTGGGTGGCATGTCGGCGAGCGTGCACGCGGTGTTGCGCGTGCTTCCTCGGCACCTGGTGGACCGTTCCACGATCGTGAGCGCGTTGACGACCGGGTCGACCGTGTCGGAAGTGGCCCGGGTGGCCGCCGTTGCGGCGTCGGAGCTGACGGCGCGGCGAGACGGAGCACTGGTCGAGGCGCTCCTCGATCGGGCCGGCGCGAACGCGCGCGCGGTGTTGGGCCTCGCGGACGTCCAGTCAGCCCTCGATGAACGATCGGTGCACCTGTTGCTGCTGTCGCAACACCTGCTGGACCACAACGTTCAGCTGACCGATGCGCTGGTTCGCACGGCCTTCGATGGTGGGTCGTTGGTCGAAGTGGTGACGGGTGCTGGGGCCCGTCGGCTGGACTCGGACGGTGAGGGTGTTGCCGCCGAGCTCCGCTTTGTTCCTCCAGCGCATGGCGAGTCGGCAGCTGCGCGGGAGGAGCTGTCGGCTAACGTCTGACGGGGAATCCTTCGCGGTGTTCGCTCCACCCCGCTGACTGCGGGACTGGCCTGCGGGCGCCATCATGCAGGCGAAGGTTCACCAAGGGTTCTCGCAGCCTCGTGTAGGCAGGAGGGACGTATGACAAAGCTCACCCTACCGCGCACCACGACCGTTTTTCCAAATGTCGCGCGCGAGATCGACGAGATGCAGAATCGGCTTCGTCGCTATTTCAACGAACCCTTCGCCATCGAGAAGTTCCCCTTCCCGGAATCCGTCGGCTGGCTGCCAGCGGTCGAGATCTCCGAGACAAATGAGGAGCTCATGATGACAGCCGAACTCCCCGGCATGAAGCGGGAAGAGGTTGAAGTGGTGTTCGACGACGACATGCTCACGATCCGTGGAGAGAAGAAGGAGGAGAAGGAGGTAAACGCCGAGAAGAAGCTGCATGTTTGGGAGCGGACATATGGCGCCTTCCAGCGGTCCTTCACCCTTCCGCGCACCATCGATCCGACCAAGATCGTCGCTGAATTCAAGGATGGGGTGCTTCGAGTTCGGATGCCAAAGACCACGCTGGCGAAGGCGAAAGGGCAGAAGATCGAAGTGAAAGGCTAGCGCTCCCTCTCGGGCTGAGGGCGGACGCGGACCGAAAGTCCACGTCTTCGCGCGAAACGGAACGGGCTCGCCTCGGCGAGCCCGTTCTGCTGTCGTGACCCTAACGAAGATGCCTTGCGCGACAGATGGGATTAGATTGTCGCCTGCCGCTTCGCCTCCCCTATTCTCCGTGACATGTCCCGAACCTCCGCCTCGCACGAGCCGACGCACGAAACTCCCACGCCAGCGACGACGTTTGCCTCTCTGGGCATGAGTGCGGCGGTACTGCAAGCGGTTTCGGATGCCGGCTACTCGGAACCCACGCCTATACAGGCGGCCGCTATCCCGCTGACGTTGCGCGGACGGGACGTGATTGGCCTGGCGCAGACGGGAACGGGCAAGACTGCCGCGTTCACCCTGCCTCTGGTGGAGCGCTTGTTAGGCGGACCGCAGCGCACGCGCGCGCTCATCCTGACGCCCACACGGGAACTCTGCCAGCAGGTTGAAGAAAGCGTGAAGAAGTATGCCAAGCACGCCGCGCTGTCGGCGATCTCGGTCTATGGTGGTGTGTCGCTGGAGCCGCAGGAACGCGCCCTCAAGCGAGGCGTCGACGTGGTCATCGCGACGCCAGGACGGTTGATCGACCATATCGAACGACGCAACGTTGCATTCGACGAGCTGGAGATCCTGGTGTTGGATGAAGCCGACCGGATGCTCGACATGGGCTTCGCGCCGCAGATCAATCGCATCGTGCGGGAGATTCCTCCGTATCGGCAGACACTGCTCTACAGCGCCACCATGCCACCGGAGGTAGAGGTACTCGCCCGCAAGTACATGCGGCGGCCGCAGGTGATTGAAGTAACGCGCCGCGCGACGGCAGCCACAACAGTCACCCACGCGGTATATCCCGTGCCGCGGGAGAAGAAGAGCCAGCTGCTGGTTGAGCTGCTCCGTGCGCCAGAGATGGACTCCGTGCTGGTCTTCACGCGCATGAAGGTTGGGGCTGACCGAGTGGTGAGATACCTGACGCACGAAGGAATCGAAGCCGAGGCGTTGCATGCGGACAAAACCCAGCAGCAACGCGATCGCGCCCTGGAACGGTTTCGAAGCGGTGAGTTGCGTGTGCTGGTTGCCACGGACATTGCCCAGCGCGGCTTGGACATCAGCGGCATCTCGCACGTCATCAACTACGACGTGCCGCAGCAACCCGAAGACTACGTGCATCGCATCGGTCGGACGGGTCGGGCGGCTCAATCGGGGGACGCGTTCACATTCATGTCGCCCGACGAGATCGCGACCGTCAGGCTCATCGAACGGGTGATTGGCCAATCGATCGATCGCATCTCCGTGCCGGGGTTCGACTTCGGGACCACGGCGGAGTAGCGGCGCAGCAGGTTAAACAGGCGGCGCCGGTCCCGGCCCCGCACGTCGGGATCGTCAGTCACGTCATCGTGCCGTGAAAGGGCGAGCCGTGCGTGATGCAAGTCGGGGCCAGCTTCATTGGTTGCCACGCGCGCGCCTTCATCCCAATCCCAGGGCACGCGCTCGTTCGCTAGACGATCCACGGCAGTCATGGGACGGTGCGGTTTGCACATGGGAACAAGGCGTTAGTGCCGAACGCGTCCCAGTCGTGACACCGTCAGCGTCTCCGCTGCAAGCCCGCGTGCCACGATGATGCGGGTATTGCTCGCGCCAAAACCCATGGCGTTCGCGGCGTACGTCACGGAGTCTCGGGTGATCGCCAATGACACCCCGTACAGGGCGCCCAAGGGGCGCGACTCGATCGTATCGCCGTAAGAGACGACGGCGAGAGACACCGTCGCTGTATCAAAACGGGTAGCAGCCTTGGACCCGCGTTGAAAGGCCGTGAGCCGAGCGCGAGCGAGGGCAGACGTCACGTCCAACGTGGCGGCTCGAACACTGAGTGCATCCTGATACCGGGCAAATCGGGGCAACGCCAGGAGTGCAACGAGGCCGAGCACGGCAAGAGTCACCAGCAGTTGCGGAAGCGTGAAACCGGACATGCGTTCTCCTCTCGAGGTGGGAGGAGACGATGGCGTGTCGGAGCGACGCGCCCGTTACCGCAATATTGCGAGGCGGACCGTCGTTATGCGGCCGCACGCAACCGGTGGGATTCGCGGCACGCGTGGGCTGGCTCATAGTGCCGCGGACGCTCGGGTTCGGCTATTTTTCTGCCCGGCCGTGGCACCGCGGCGACGTCGGTTTCCACAGGTAACGGAGCCTATGCACGTCAGCATCGAATACTGCGTGATGTGAAGCTACGAATTTCGCGCCACCAGTTTGGCGGCGGAGATTCGAAAGCAGTACCCGGATGCCGAGCTGGAGCTGATCGAGTCCAGCGGCGGACGGTTCGAGGTCAAGCGGGATGGGGTCCTGCTCTTCTCGAAAAAGGCGACCGGACGTCACGCCCAGCCTGGCGAAGTGGTACGACTGCTCGCTGCCGCCGATACTAACGGGTAGCGAACGGGCGCCGGCCAGCGCCCTTTTCTTCGTCGATCCGACTCAGCGGTTCTGTTCTCGTTTATCCATTACTCGTTATGAGAATTGCGATCTCGACGGGAGGCGGTGACGCTCCCGGGCTCAACGCGGTGATTCGCTCGTCCGTCCTTTCCGCTGTCACTCGCGGATGGGACGTGCTCGGGATCTGTCGTGGATACTTCGGGTTGCTCGGAGAGGATGACATCATCCCGTTGACGCGTGACGCAGTGCGGGGCATCGGTCACTTGGGTGGAACGATCCTCCGCACCACGAACCGTGGGAATCCCTTTGCATTTCCCGTTCGCCAATCGGATGGGACGTATCGCGACATCGATCGCTCTCAGGAACTGATCGACAATGCGTCGCGGCTGGGTATCGATGCGATGATCACGATCGGCGGCGATGGCTCGCTTTCCATCGCCCAGCGCCTGTTCGAGCGTGGCGTCAAGATCGTTGGCGTACCGAAGACCATCGACAACGACGTGAGCGAGACGATCACGACCTTCGGCTTCGACACCGCAGTGGACACCGCGATCGACGCAATCGACAAGCTGCACACGACCGCCGAGAGCCATGATCGCGTGATGGTGCTGGAGGTCATGGGGCGCCACGCAGGGTTCATCGCGTTGCACGCTGGCGTCGCAGGGTCGGCCGACGTTGTGCTGCTCCCCGAGATTCCATTCGACATCGAGAAGGTGTGTGCCAAGGTTCGGGCCCGTGACCGCGCGGGACGGTTGTTCTCGATCGTTGTCGTAGCTGAGGGCGCCTACCCAGTTGGCGGCCAGGAGTCGATACTCGGCGAATCGCTCCCGGGGCAGGACAAGCGCGTGGGTGGGATTGCCGGTCGCTTAGCGTGGGAAATCCAGCAGCGTACCGGGAAGGAAGCTCGATCGCTGGTGCTGGGGCACTTGCAGCGAGGCGGTTCTCCAACCGGTTACGACCGGCTGCTGGCCACGCGTTTCGGGGGCGCGGCGGTAGAAGCAGTGGAGCAGGGCAAGTGGGGGCACATGGTCGCACTCCAGTCACCGCATATCGTTACAGTGCCATTCGTTGACGTCCTTCGAGAGTCGAAGCGCGTGGACCCAACGCATGACGTGGTGCGAACCGCGCGTGCCAATGGCATTTCGTTCGGCGATTGAGCGCGGGGTTCGAATTCGATCCTGGACCTGATGGCACCGTGCCTGCTGGAACGGGTATCTCAGCCTACGCTTATCCTCTGGAGCATGCGCCAGCAGTCGAGGCCGACAGCGTGAGGCTCCATGAGGCCGCCGTCGTGGCGAGGGGGTTACCCCGAGTGCCGGAAGGAATGGCGCGCGACACGCGGGATTCTGCCTCGAATTTGCAGGAGTTTAGTGATGTCAGGTCGTAGTTGGATGGGAGTTGGAGCCTTCGTCGCGATTCTTGCCTGGGCTCCGTCGGTTGAGGCGCAGCGCTTAGCTCCGCCGCCCGAGAAGGACCGGGCCAAGGTCACCATCCCAAAGGAGTATCTCCCGCCTGCCGGGATGTGTCGCGTATGGATCGACAACGTTCCCGCGGCTCAGCAGCCGGCGCCGACGGACTGCGTGACGGCTATCAAGAACCGTCCGACCAACGGGCGAGTGGTGTTTGGCGATGATGCGAGCCTTCGACGAAAGGGATTCCGTCGCGACGAGGGCGAGCGTGGCGACGACAGCACGAAACTGAAGGTGAAGAAGCCGTAGATTGTCTCAGGCGGTTTACCTTTCACGCGCCGGCGCAGGGTTCTGCGGCCGGCGCGGTTGTTTTCACCCTTCATCTCCAAGGCGTTTTTGCGCGACGCGCGAGATCGTTCACTTCCTCCAGACCGCGAGGCATTCGTCGCGGCGGAGCCTCCCACGGGTCGCGTGATCGTGATTGCGCCGACACGTGCGGCGTGCGAGACGATTGAGCTGGCGATCGGGTTGCATGTGCCGACCGTGCTGGAACGCGAACATGGGGAGGAGGTGCGAGCGCTGGCGGTGGCGGGGAAGGGTTTTGGCATCGTTGCGGGCACCGGCACGGGAAAGACGCTGGCCATCCGGCCGATCGCCGAGAGCTTGCTGGGCACCACGGTGTTGCGAACTGGGGTCGTGAACCGCGAGCGCGAAGCGACGCCAGAGACGCCCACGTGGAACGTCATCGTGGTCACCACAGGAATCGCCAGACGCTGGTTCCAGGATGGCGACATCCAGCGGCGCGACACGCTGATCGTGGACGAGATCCACCAGACTTCCGCCGAGTTGGAGCTGTGTCTGGCGTTAGGCAAGCGAGTGGGATGCCGGTTCATCTGGTTGTCGGCAACGGTGGACCCCCGGTTCTACGCCGCGTACCTCGGCTCGGACGCGGTCATTCACAGCGAGGCGTTTGACCCGTCGTGCGCCGCAGACGTCCGTGTGGTCCACGAGGATCCCCGCCGGTTCCTGAGCGAGCGATTCCTGCAGCAGGTCACGAAGCAGCGACGTGGCGTTGGGATGTTCCTTCCCACCCGGGCCGCGGTGGAGGAGGCGGCGGCGAACGTCTCTGAGCGTATGCCGCGCATGGAGGCGGCCTTCTATCACGGCGGTGAGCCAATTCGCGTGATACGCCCCTTTCTGGAAGGCGAGGGCGTGGCCAAACCATTCTTCCTGTCGATGACCGCTGCGGGGCAGAGCGCACTGAATGTCCGTGGGCTGGACACGGTGATCATCGACGACACGCGCTTTGCGAACGTGGTGGAACGGGGGAAGAACGTGCTTACGCGCACGCACCTGGGAGCGAACGAGATCCTGCAGATGGCCGGGCGCGTGCATGGCCGGGTCCGTGGGGGGCGCGTGTTCATCCTGAGCGACCGGCAGATCGCCTTTGACTCGCTGCGGCCGACGGCGCCCGAGTTTCAGCTGGCGGGGGATGCGGAGCGGGTGGCACTGACCTGCGCCGCCCTGGGTGTGCGGGCCGACGAGTTGGAACTGCCGGTACCGCTGGATCGGACGTCGTACCGCGCGGCCATGCAGCGCCTGGAGGAACGCGGGCTGGTGGAGCGCGGCCGGCTGACGAAGTACGGCGGCGTCGTGGAGGCGCTGCCAGTCGAGCGACCGTGGGCCGAGTTGGTCGCGCACGGCGCCGACGCCCTCCTGCCGTACCTGGCCGTCATGGCGTCGATAGAATCCCTGCATCGCATGACGCGTGAGGAGCGTGACCTGTCGGGGTTGGTGGTGGCGGGGAGCGACCACCTCACCAGCTACAACGTGTACGCCGAGGCGTTCACGAGGGCGGGGTACATCGGCGAGGTCTACGGATTGCCGCGCCACCTCTTCGACGAGCGGGCGATCGAACGCTGGGCCGATCGACGGGGCGTGCTGGTGAAGGCCATCGAGGACGCCGCCCTGGCCATGGCCAGCGTGTACCGGAGTATTGGCGCCGACCTGCCCACGGCGATGCCGCAGGTACAACCAGACGTCGAGCGTGACTTTCGTGAGCTCGTGGCGCGGATCATGCCCTTCGAGCTGGTGATCGACGAAACGACGGTCGACGGCGATGAAGCCCGCGTCTCCAAGACGAGCGTCTGCGGGTCATGGGGGCCCATCGCGGGCGACCTCCGTTACTTCGCCGATCGCTTTGGCATTCCCCGCGCCTCGATCGAGGGTACGCAACTCTCGTTGAACCTGATCCGGCGTCACGCCAAGGCTGGCGACGGCGAACTGGTGTACGATGCCGACCGGAAACGGGCCGCCTTGGTGCTCAGGCGACGAGTACTCTACCACGGATTCGAATTGGAACGGGACGAGGAGGTGGTCGACCGGTTTCCCGCCGACCTCGTGGCCGAGGCGCGACATGTACTGGCGGAGGCCTTGGCGAGCGAGGTCGCGCGCCATCCAGCGGTTCGCCGCCACCGTGCGGAGATCGGCCTGATGCG
Organism: Gemmatimonadaceae bacterium; assembly: GCA_044224875.1. GTDB lineage: Bacteria > Gemmatimonadota > Gemmatimonadetes > Gemmatimonadales > Gemmatimonadaceae > JABAQJ01. The sequence continues at coordinate 61,665 of JBGAJQ010000013.1, forward strand.
CGAATGCTATCGGCGTTCGGGAGGACGTACGCGGCGGCTAGGCCTGGCTGAACTCACGGTCTTGTACGAGGCCGTGCTGACCGACGTGCATTCCATGCACGAGTTTGAGCAGGCGCCATTGAAGCTGTCGTTCGAGGGCTGGGTCCCAGCGGACGAGCTCGAGCGCTTGTTGGCGCTTCCCTCCGCCGTGGAGCTCCGAGGGCGCTCGATTCCCATCGAGTACGATTTGGAATCGGACGACTCTTCAGAAGCGGCGCGTGGCGTGGCGCGATTAGTCCTGCCGGAGAAGATGGCACGGGCGATGGACGAGCGAGACGTGCCGGTACTCGATCGCCCGGTCCGGTTTGTCGTGCATCGTGGGCAGAACGCGGCCGTGCGGTCTGCCTCGCTGCGTGAGCTGCAACAGGCGCTGGCACGGCCATGGACGCCAACGGCTGACGAGTCGGCAGCGCGTGGCGGTCGCCCTGGGCGCGGCGCGCCAACCCGGCGCAACGAACGCGAGCTCCGCGACCGGCGCACGGGTGGACGCCGTGACGCTGGGCCCCGGGGTCGACGTCGCGGTCGCTCTTAAGTCGCCAGCTCGTACGTCTCTCTCTTGTACGGCGCAAACCCGCGAGCCACGTAGTTGGCCAAGGCCGACGGGTGATCCAGCGTGCAGGTGTGCAACCAAACGCGTGTTGGCTGCAGTTGCCATGCTTCCTCAGCGGCCCGGGCGAGCAGCCACTTGCCGACGCCGCGTCCGATCATCGATGGCGCCAGCCCAAAGTACGCGATTTCGACCGACCCATCGTCGTGACGCGCCAGCTCGAAGAATCCGGCGGGTTCATCCCCCTCCCGCAGAACCCAGACGGCGACGTTCGATGACGCCAGGTGCGACGCCAGCACCTCGTCGGTCCACTTGGTGCGATCTGTCCAGTGATAGTCGCGGCCCACGGACTCGTACAACGCGCGATAGAGTGCCACGGGGCAGGGTCGCGGCCGCGTTAGGCTCAGCCCAGGAATCGTCGGCGCGGGCATGGAGAAGGGCTGCGGTGTCTCCATCGCCAGGTAGGTGCGCGTGACCGTTGTCATTCGCCGCGTTGCGTGATGCCCTGTTGCAGCCTCCGAGGGAGAGCAGACTCAGTCGGCGCGTACATCCTCGATAGAGCGGGAGAGGCCATCCTTGGCGCGGAATCGCGCGGCCTTGGCCCGGTTGCCGCAGGTGGACATGTCGCACCACCGACGGCGGCCATTGCGCGTGGAATCGTAGAACACACGCGGACATCGCGGGTCACCGCAGCGGCGGACGCGGGCCAGTTCGCCGTTGATGAGAGCATCGGCGGCCGACTCCACGAGAGGGATCATCAGTCCGGCAAAGGCATCTCCAACGGGAACGAAGGCGCGGGTGAACGAGCCGTCGGTCCGCCATTCGACCCGCCGCGTGACGGCAGAGCGCCCGAGCACCCGATTGATTTCCAGCAAGGAATCGGTGCGCACCGATTCCGATTGGGCGCCGCGCTCGGCTAACGCGCGCAATGCAGCTCGAACGCGCCGCGCGTCGACCAGCGCGGCGGCCGCACCGGCTGGCTGTTGCTGAGCGCGACGACGCATGGTGGCGGCGCGCTCCACATCAAAGACTTCGGACGTCTCCATCCAGCGGACGAGCGACTCGAAGTCGCGGAGGTGGTCCACCCGAGTGCCACGGCGCACGTCGTCCGTGTTGACGTAGTCGAGCCAGAGACGCTCGGCGACAAACACGAAGGAGCCCGTCGCGCGCGAGACCGAAAGGGAGCGCGACGCGGCGGGGAGTGTGCGATCGATCTGGAGCGGCATCGATGAAAGTCCCATGACTGTCACCTCAGCGTACGAGTCGGTGGCACGAAAGGCATCGGCGTTAGATTCTGCACAGGTACACGGATGCGCAAGCGGGAAGTTCACGGAAGCCGGGGGCCGAGCCGGGCATGGACCTGCCGGAATGGAAGAATCGGGAACAGGGAGGATGAGAACGCATGAAGGAGCAGCGACCGCCGTTTCGATTGCGAGAGTACGTGCGGTGGGGTGATGTCGACCCCGCGCGGATCATTCGATACGACGCCTACACGCGCTTTTTTGAGCTGGCGGAGTCTGAATTTTTCCGTTCCTTGGGCTTCCCATATCGGGCCATTTTCGAGACGCTGGGTGTGGGCATCCCGCGTCGCGTCATGCACATGGACTTCGTGTCGCCGCCAGTCCTGGATGAGCAGCTGGAGGTTAGCCTCTACATCACGCAGGTGGGGACGACGTCCATGACGATGAACTTCGACTTCCATGGAGACGGGGGGCGTCTTCGGGCAACGGGCTACCTGGCTTGTTTGCGTCGACGCGGGGGAGGGCATGCAGAAGCGCCCGTGGCCCGAACAGCTGCTTACCGCAGTAGAGCCGTACCGCATGAGCCCGGACGAAGCCCGCTCGCGTTGAATCGAGCCCTATATTCCACAACATGAATTCGCCCCCGGACACCTACTTCCGTAAGGGATTCGGTCTCGGTGCCGAGGTGCAGGATGAACTCGCAACCGATTACGCCGGGCGCGTGGTAGATCTGCTGCGCGAGCGCGAGTACGTGTTGCAGGTGGGCGACGTGAACATTCGGCTGGCGCGTGAGTTCGGGTTTTGCTATGGGGTGGAGCGGGCGGTCGATTACGCGTATCAGGCGCGCCGAAAATTCCCGGATCGGCGGATCTTCCTGCTGGGTGAAATCATCCACAATCCCCACGTCAACGATCGTCTGCGCGCGATGGGGATAGCGATCCTGGAGCCCAACAAGTCAGCCGGTGGGGCGGCTCGCTTTGATTACGACCTGCTGCGGCCGGACGACGTCGTCATTCTCCCGGCCTTCGGCGTCACGATCGGGGACTTCGAGGCATTGCGCGCGTTAGGCTGTGTGATGGTGGATACGACCTGTGGATCGGTGTTGAATGTGTGGAAGCGCGTGGACACGTACGCGCGCGATGGCTTCACCGCGCTGATCCACGGCAAGCACTACCACGAAGAGACGCGAGCCACGGCGTCGCAGGTCCTTCGATACCCAGCGGGGCAATACCTGGTGGTTCGTGACATGAACGAAGCACGCGAGGTATGCGCCTTTATCGCGGACCTTGGTGCGGCGCGTGTGACGGATGCGACGCGAGCCGCCTTTCTCGAGCGTTTCGCCGCGGCCGCCGGCCCCGGATTCGATCCGATGGTGCACCTGCGCCGTCTTGGGGTGGCGAATCAAACGACGATGTTGGCGCGCGAGTCGTTGGCGATTGGCGAGGAGGTGGGCCGGGCGATGGAGGAGGCATTTGGCGCGGAATATCGCGCCGCGAACTTCCGCACCTTCGACACCATCTGCTCGGCCACGCAAGATCGGCAGGATGCAGTGAATGAGCTGCTGCGGGAGTCCCTGGATGTGATGGTGGTCATCGGCGGCTTCAACTCCAGCAATACAATTTCACTGGCCGCGATCTGCGCCGAGCACGTGCCGACGTTTCATATTGAGGATGCCGGCAATATCGACCCGGCCGCGGGCACCATTCATTATCGCGAGGCCGGCGTGAAGCATGTTGAGCGTGATGCACGAGGTTGGCTGCCGGGGTCTGGTCCCGTGAAGGTCGGGATCACCGCTGGAGCGAGCACACCGAACAATCGCATTGGCGAAACCGTGGTGCGCGTCCTGGCGACGCGAGGCCTGACGCTGGACGTGTGAGTCTCCGAAGCCTCCTCCCCTTCTCGCGCCCGCCGCGCCCGCCGTTTCCCAGTGCGGCCGACATCGGTTACGTCGAACTGCGAGGAGGCGGCACCCGGCTGCAGCTCATTCCCGCGCTGGGTGGCAAGATCACGGAATTGGAGCTGGCGGGAAGGCAATGGCTCTGGACCAGCGATGTCCTGCCGTGGGCCATGCCGGAGCCCGGGAGTGCCTACCAGACATGTGGGGACACGGGTGGGTACGACGAGTGTTTTCCCACCCTCGGTCACTGCCGAATTCCGGGGTGGGTACGCGCGTATGGCGGCGTGGAGCTCCCGGGGCATGGCGAGCTCTGGTGTCAGGCACCAAAGCTGGAAATCGAAACAACAGCGCGTGGACAGTGCGCGGTAACCACGTGGGCTGGCCGACTGCTCCCCTACCGGCTCACACGGCTCGTGCGCGTGACCCCTGAAGGGACCGTGGAGTTCGAGTATCACGTCGCCAACGACAGCGACGAGCGCCTCCCGTTCATATGGTCGGCACAGCCGATGTTGCCCATGACTCCTCAAACGGAACTCCGTTTTGCAGAGGGCTTGGAGCTCCGGGTGTTTTCGGCGCATCGGATCCAGCTCGGCGATCACAAGTCACAACATCGGTGGCCATTTGTTCGGGCTGCCGGGAAGGCGTACGAGTTCGTGCATCCGTATCACGTGGCCAAGCGCTACGCCTGTAAGCTCTTTCTGGACTTCGTCGAGCCGATGGGACGCGCGGTAGTGCGGGAGGGAAACGTCGAGCTCGAGGTGACGGTGGATGCGGGGCAGGTGCCTCAGTTCGGACTCTGGTTGAACAAGGAAGGGTGGACGCCCCTCAAGGGAGAAAAGCCGTATCTCAATATGGCGTTTCAGCCATGCATCGGAGCGCCAGACACGCTTTCTGATGCTCTGGGGGATTGGAAACGTGCGCATTGGCTCGAGCCCGGAGAGGTGCGCTCCTGGGAGCTACGCTGGCATGGCCGGCGCGTGGAGCCACTCGACAAACGGAACGGCGCCGAAGACTGACAGACGTCGGACGCTGGTCGATCTGGACGACCTGCGGACTTTCTTGACGCCACTACTGCCGACGGCCATGCTTGCAGCCCGCGCTGCAAGGCGCGCACAAGTCACCTCTCCTGGAGTGGCAAGCCATGGCGGAAATCAGTGTCACGGTGAACGGGGAGCAGCGACGGCATGACGTGGAGCCGCGCACGCTTCTCGTGCACTACCTGCGTGAAGTCCTCGGACTCACCGGGGCGCATGTCGGATGCGATACGAGTCAGTGTGGCGCCTGCACGGTCCTGCTGGATGGGAAGAGCGTCAAGTCCTGCACGGTCCTGGCGGTTCAAGCTGACGGAGGGACGGTGACCACCGTGGAGGGGTTGGCGTCGGCATCGGGGATGCATGCCGTGCAAGAGGGCTTTCAGGAGGCGCATGGCCTGCAGTGCGGATTCTGCACGCCCGGCATGATCATGAGCGCGGTGGACCTGTTGTCCCGCAACCCCAGCCCGAGCGAGACCGAGATTCGGCACGCGCTCGAGGGCAACCTGTGCCGCTGCACCGGCTATCACAACATCGTACGCGCCGTGCAATATGCGTCGCGCAAGATGGCAACCGCCTCTGGCGACTGAGGGGAGCGCCATGTCGAACCCATCTGGAATCGGTGCCAGCGTCAAGCGAAAGGAAGATGGCCGGTTTGTCACGGGTCGAGGGCAGTACACGGACGACATCACCCTGCCTGGCCAGCTGTATGCCGCTTTCGTGCGATCGCCGCACGCACACGCGAAAGTGAAGAAGGTGGACGCCAAGCGCGCCAAGTCGATGCCGGGCGTTCGAGCTGTATTCACGGGCGCTGACTTGAAGGCGGGCGGGGTGAACCCCATGCCGGTCGGTTGGCTGCTTCCGGACATCAAGATCGGAGAGCATCCAGCGCTGGCCGTGGACACCGTTCGCTTTGTTGGCAATGCGGTCGCTGTCGCGATCGCCGACAGCGCCGCGCGCGCACGTGATGCTGTGGACGCGGTGGATGTCGATTACGAGGTGTTGCCCGGGATCGCCGATGCAACGGCGGCACTCGCACCTGGGGCGCCTCAGGTCTATGCCAACGCGCCAGGGAACGTGGCGTTCAAGCTCGCCCTCGGCGACGAGGCGGCGACCAAGGCCGCATTTGCCGGGGCCAAGACGATCGTCTCGCAACGACTCGTGAACCAGCGGTTGATCGCCAACGCGATCGAGCCGCGCGCGTGCAACGCGTCATATAACCGTGCGACGGATGAGTACACGCTCTATGTGACCTCGCAGAATCCGCACGTGCACCGTTTGATCATGGGTGCGTTCATCCTTGGCATCGCCGAGCACAAGTTCCGCGTGATCTCCCCGGATGTTGGCGGTGGGTTCGGCTCGAAGATCTTCGTGTACCCAGAGGAAGTGGTGTGCACGTGGGCCACCAAGCAAGTGAACGCACCGGTGAAGTGGACGGCGACGCGCAGCGAGAGCTTCATGACGGACGCGCACGGTCGCGACCATCTCACCGATGCCGAGATGGCGTTCGATGCCAACGGCAAGATTGTCGGGTTGCGGGTGAACACCGTCGCGAACCTGGGGAGCTACCTGTCGCTCTTTGCCCCAGCCGTGCCGACGTTCCTCTACCTCACGCTGTTGTCGGGGCAGTACACGATCGGGGCGATCCATGCCGCGGTAACGGGTGTGTACACGACGACGACGCCCGTGGATGCGTACCGCGGCGCCGGCCGACCCGAGGCCTGCTACCTGCTCGAACGGATGCTCGATATTGCCGCCGCCAAGCTGGGGATCGATCCCACGGAGCTGCGGCGGCGCAACTTCATCGCGCCGACGGCGTTCCCCTACCAGACGCCGGTGGCGTTGCAGTACGACAGCGGCAACTACGCGCCCGCGCTGGACAAGGCGATGAACCTGGCGGACTACAAGGGGTTCCGTGCGCAGCAGGCCGCCGGCCGGAAGCAGGGCAAGTACGTCGGCATCGGCTTCTCCAGTTACATCGAGGCGTGCGGCATTGCGCCGAGCGCCGTCGTTGGTTCGTTAGGCGCACAGGCCGGGTTGTACGAGTCCGGGACCGTGCGAGTCTATCCGACGGGGAAGATCACGGTACTCACTGGATCGCACTCGCATGGTCAGGGTCATGAGACCACGATGGCGCAGATTGTGGCGAACGAACTCGGGGTCGCGATCGAGGACGTGGACGTCGTGCATGGGGACACCGGTCGCGTGCCCTTCGGCATGGGCACCTACGGCTCCCGCTCTGGCGCCGTGGGCGGCGCGGCGTTGTTCCTATCCCTGCAGAAGGTGAAGGAGAAGGCCAAGCAGATCGCCGCGCACTTGTTGGAGGCGGCGCCGGAGGATGTCGAGTTCAGCGACGGCCAGTTCCATGTGAAGGGCTCGCCGTCAAAGACGAAGGGTTGGGGAGACGTCTGTTTGGCGGCGTACCTTGCCCACAGCATTCCGCCGGGCATCGAGCCCGGGTTGGAGGCGACGACCTTCTTCGATCCATCCAACTTCGTGTATCCGTTCGGAACGCACGTCGCCGTGGTGGAAGTCGACGCCGACACCGGGCATGTGACGCTACTGAAGTATGTCGCGATCGACGACGTGGGCAACGTGATCAATCCGATGATCGTTGACGGGCAGATTCACGGCGGCATTGCGCAGGGCGCCGCGCAGGCCCTCTGGGAATCGGCGTCGTATGACGAGGGCGGGCAGCTGTTGAGCGGATCCCTGATGACGTACGCCTTGCCGCGGGCGTCGTACCTGCCATCGTACGAGACCGATCGGACCGTGACCCCAACACCGGTGAACCCGTTAGGCGTGAAGGGTGTCGGCGAAGCTGGAACGATCGCCTCGACGCCCGCCGTGGCCAACGCGGTCATCGACGCCCTCACACCGTTCGGTATCACGCACATCGACTTGCCGCTCACCCCCGCACGACTCTGGCAGGCGATCCACACCGCGAAGGGAGGAAACTGAGGATGTATCCCGCCTCATTCGAATACCATCGCGCGGCCAGTGTGGCCGACGCCCTCGCGTTGATGGCGAAGTATGGTGACGACGCCAAGGTGCTGGCGGGGGGTCACTCGTTGCTCCCCGTCATGAAGCTGCGGTTCGCCTCGCCGGCGCACCTCATCGACATCGGACGGATCGGAACGCTACAAGGGGCGGCGGAGTCCGGCGGAACCGTCACCCTCGGTGCGTTGACCAGACACGCCGAGGTTGCGGCGTTCGCCGCGGGTCGCAAGGGCCTGGGTGCGCTGGCAGACGCGGCGTCGGCAATCGGGGACGTTCAGGTACGGAATCGCGGCACCATCGGTGGCAGTCTGGCCCACGCCGATCCCGGTGCGGACATGCCAGCGGCACTGTTGGCGCTGGCGGCCGATATCGTGGTGACGGGCCAAGGGGGTGACCGGACGATCGCCGCCGACGAGTTCTTCGTGGACACCTTTACGACGTCCATGAAGGCAGGTGAACTCGTGACGCAGGTACGGGTCAAGCTTCCCGCTGCCGGTACGGGGACCGCGTACGTGAAGTACGCGGACGCGGCGTCCGGCTATGCGGTCGTCGGCGTTGCGGCCTCGATAACCGTCGCCGGCGGGAAGATCACAGCCGCGCGTGTCGCGATGACGGGCATGGGCCCCAAGGCGATGCGGCTGACGGGCGTGGAAGCTGCCCTGCAGGGTCAGGCGGCCAACGAGAGTACGGCGAAGTCGGCAGCGGCCGGTGCCGCCAAGGGGTTGGACCTCTACGACGACGCGCGTGGCTCTGCCAGCTACAAGTCGGCGCTGGTGACCGTGCACACCGCACGGGCCATCTCGGCGGCCATCGCACGCGCAGGTTCCTAGACTCGCCCCAAGGGGCTTGGAAGGTCCAAAAGCCCAGGAGAAAGGCGCGCCGGCGAAAGTCGGCGCGCTTGTTTTATGCCCGTCGGCCGACGAGCCGGCGCAACCAGTCGAGCAACGCGCGCCACAGCAGGGGAACGATGCGCAGTTCCTGCGTTGGTGGCGGCGTTGCAGGTGCCGATCGTGCCTCACGGTGCGCGGCGTCTGCCGCTCCCGCGTCAGCTGACGGTGACGGCGTGCTCACGCCGCTCGAGGCATCGGTCGAATGCTCGCCTTCCAAGGTGGTGCGAACAGATTCGGCGAACTGCTTGAAGAGCTGGCGCGATACGGACTCGATCAACCCACGTCCGAACTGCATGACGCGACCCGCGATGTCGATGGTCGCCTCGACTTCGACATTGCTGCCACCGTCTGGGTGCGCGGAGACCGTTCCCACCATGCCCATGCGCGCCGACCCGGCGGCTCCAACCTCCTTGCCTTCCCCGACCAGCTGCATGCGTCGTGCGGCCTGGTCAACCTCCGTCAGTGTCGCCGTCCCGTCATAGGCCGTGGAAATCGGGCCAACCTTGACCTTCACTCGGCCGTGATAGGTGCGCTCGTCGACGGTGTCCAGCAACTCGGCGCCCGGGAGGCAGCGCACCACCTGTGCGGGATCGATCAAGAACTGCCACACTCGATCGGGCGGAACGCGAACCTGAAAGGACTCTCGCAGCGAAAGGGACACGTGCGTCTGGTGTTATGGGATGTCAGCGTCGGACAAGGACGTCTAATCCTGACGGCGAAGCTCCCATTGCGCCAGCGCGCGTTGTGCGCCACCCTGAGACAGGTCCTCGTCCGCGGCCCAGGGAGACTTCGTGAGACCGGAAATACGCCGTATCCAGGACGTCATGGAGCGTGAGGCATACATCACCGACCGTCAGATCGCGACGGCGGTGCACTTGGCGATTGCGCTCGGAAAGCCGCTGCTGGTGGAGGGGCACCCGGGCGTCGGAAAGACGGAGATTGCGAAGGTTTTGGCGAGGATTCTGGACGCCGACCTCATCCGGCTACAGTGCTACGAGGGCTTGGACGCGACCACGGCGCTCTACGAGTGGAACTACCCGAAGCAGCTGCTCCACATCAAGCTGGAAGAGTCGGGGGCGACACCGCTGGACCAGCGGGAGCACGAGTTGTTCAGCGACCGCTTCCTGCTCAAACGGCCGCTGCTGGCCGCGATTGCACACCAGGGCAAGGCACCAGTCCTGCTGATCGACGAGGTCGATCGAGCTGACGAGGAGTTCGAGGCGTTCCTGCTCGAGGTGCTCTCCGATTTCCAGGTCACGATTCCCGAACTTGGCACGATTCGAGCTGTCGAGCGTCCGGTGGTCGTCCTGACGTCCAATCGCACGCGCGAGCTGTCCGAGGCGCTGCGTCGTCGCTGTCTGTACCTGTGGATCGACTATCCGGGCTTGGAGAAGGAGCTGCGGATTGTTCGCACCAAGGTCCCGGGCCTGACGGAACAGCTGACGCGGGATGTCGCGACGTTCATGCAATCCATGCGACGGATGCAGCTGGCAAAGACGCCTGGTGTGGCCGAGGCGTTGGACTGGGCGGCGGCGTTGGTCGCCCTGGGAGCGGACCACCTGGACGAGCACCTGGTCCGGGAGACCTCCGGATGCTTCGTGAAGGATGAGGGCGACTTGCGATTGGTGTCGCAGCTCATGGACGAGGGACGACTGGCCAGCATGCTCAGCATCACCTGATGTCGCCGGACCTTGTGGCGCACTGCGTGCGTTTTTGCCGTGCCCTTCGCGATCGCGGTGTGGATGTGACGCCGGCCGAAACGGTGCTGGCAACGCGCGCGTTAGGCCTCCTGGACGTCGGTGACCGCGAAGACGTGCGGTTGGGACTCCGTAGCGCGTTGGTGCTCCAGCGGGCGCACTACGAACTCTTCGATGACACGTTTGACGAGTTCTGGGGTGGGGCAGGACGGCGCGCGGCGTCACCACCGGGATCGTCCGCCAAGACCACGCGGGGAAGCGCGCCCACGCAACCGCGGCAGCAACCCGCCGTCACCATGGCCAATTGGATGAAGGGGCCACAGGGGGCGCGCGAGGAACACGTGCCGGTTCGGCAACCGTCCGATCGAGAATCGTTAGGCTCCCGCGACTTCTCCTCGTTTGGCAATGAGCAGGCCGCCGCGTTCGAACGCCTCGCCCGCCGGATTGCCCGCCGGCTGTCACTGCGTCCCAGCCGGCGATGGGAGGCTGCGGCCCGTGGCACCCGCATTGACATGCGTCGCACCATTCGTGGATCACTGCGCACCGGTGGCGAGGTCGTGACACTGGAGTGGCGCCGTCGCAAGATCCGTCGCACGCGGCTGGTCGCGATCTGTGATGTGTCCGGGTCCATGGAGCTGTACGCGCGCTTCCTTCTGCAATTCCTCCACGCGCTGCAGAACACGTTCGCCAACATCGAGACCTTCGTCTTCAGCACGCGACTCACGCGCACCACGGACGTGCTGCGTCATGCGCGATGGGCCCAGGCGCTGTCAGGCATCGCCAAGAGTGTGACCGACTGGTCGGGAGGCACGCGAATCGGTGCCTCACTGACGCAATTTGTAGCTGAATGGCTGCCCCTCGTCGATCGCCGGACGGTCCTGCTCGTTCTATCTGACGGCTGGGAAACAGGTGATCCAGCCGTCCTTGGCGAGGCCATGCGATGCCTGCACGCACGGGCGGGACGCGTGATCTGGTTGAATCCCTTGATGGGGAGCGAGGACTACGCGCCTGAAACACGAGGGATGCAGGTGGTCCTGCCGCACCTGGACGTCCTGGCGCCTGCGCACAACATCGAGAGTCTGGAGCATCTCGTGCGGCACCTGGTCATCTAACGTAGAGCCGGCATCCATGACCGAGCGCATTGACTTTCCCAAACGGCGCGCCACCGTGGCGACCCTGGTGGCGACCCATGGCACGTCGCCCAAGGCGCCCGGCGCCAAGATGTGGGTAGGTGAGGATGGCGCCATACTCGGCTCCGTGACGATCGGCGGTTGCGTGGATGCGCGGGTGATCGAGGAAGCGGGACGGGTGCTTGCCGGTGGCGTGCCGGATGTTCTGGAGATGTCGTTAGGTGACGAAGATGCCTGGGCCCTTGGGATGACCTGCGGGGGGACGGTGGAGTTGCTGTTGGAGCCGGTGGATCCGTCCCGGCCCAACGATCCGGTCGCGCAGGCGCTCCATCACGCCGATGCCGTGGTCGCGCAGGGCCGGCGGGCGGTGGTGGTCGCCACACTAGACGCATCGTCGGCGCGGCTCGTCGTCGACGATCGCGGCGGCACCGCGGGCACGCTTGGCGATGCAGCGCTGGACGCGGCGGCGCGGCAGGAAGTGGAAAAGGTCCTGGCCAAGGGGGTGAGTGGCACCCGCAACGTGCAAGTCGGCGGGGTCGAGCGTCGACTCTATTTCGAGTTGTACGCCCCACCGTTGACGCTGACCATCTTCGGGGCGACGCACGTCGCCATGCCCCTCGTCGAACTGGCCCAGCCGTTAGGCATTCGCACCGTGGTCGTGGACGGGCGTGAGCGCTTTGCCAACCGCGATCGCTTCCCGGCGGCCAATGAGATCCTTGTCGGCATGCCGTCGGAGATCGCCGAACGGATGAACTTCGGGCCGATGTCGTTGGTGGTGTTGTTGGCGCACGACTACAAGTACGATTTGCCAGTGCTGAAGGCCGTGTTGGCGACCGACGCCGCCTACATTGGACTCCTCGGCAGCAAGCGCCGTGGCGCCGCCCTCATGGAGTTTCTCGCCGGCGAGGGGACGGATCCGCAACAGCTCAAACGCGTGCGCAATCCCGTTGGCCTGGACATCGGCGCGCAGTCGGCGGCAGAGATCGCACTGAGCGTCCTGGCGGAGGCGATGGCGGTGATCCGCGGACGCTTTGGCGGACCAATGCGCGAGCGTGCGACACCGGAGAGCAGGCCCGCGTGAAGGCACTCGCCATCATCCGCTCGCGGCTCGCCGACGGCGAGTGGATGGGCGCCGTACTCGCCATGGACCTGCGCGATCCGAACGGGCGCATCGGCATGCGGAAGGGACTGGTGCTCCAGCGTGCCGACCAGGAGCGATTGTCGGAACTACCGTGGACAGAGTTGCACGTCGTTGCCCTGGGGGAGGACGATGTACCGGAGCCTGAGGCGGGCCTTCAGCTCGCGACGATTGCCGCGGGATCCGGCTGCAACGTGGCGAGGAACTCGGCCAGTGGCGGGCACTGGGCCATTGAATCTGCGCATCGGGGCATCGTGCAGGTGAAGGTGGATGCGTTACACGGGATGAACCTGATCGACGGGCTGGCGGTCTACACGCTGTACCACGGTCAGGTGGTGGACGTTGGTGAGGTGGTGGCCCGGGCGAAGATCGCGCCATTCGCTGTGCCGCGTTCGGCGCTCGGTTGCGCCGAACACCAGGCCGGCGATGGGGTCGTGTCGGTGCGGCCCTTCACACCCATGCGGGTGGGCGCGGTGGTGAGTGAATCGTTAGGCTCGGCGGCCATGGCGCGCTTTCGGGCGGCGCTCGAGGAGAAGGTGAGATGGCTCGGGAGCAGCATGCTGGCGCCGATGTTCGTCGCCCCCGATCCCGGGGCCGTGGCCGACGGCCTGACGGCGATGCTTCACCAGCGATCCGATGTGGTCCTGGTCGCCGGTTCTCGACCGAAAGACCCATTGGACCCGACGTACGTCGCCTTGGCGCAGATGGGGGCGACCTTCGAGCGGCGGGGCGTGCCGGCGCACCCGGGAAGTCTGGCGTGGCTGGCGCGGGTGGGCGACGTACCCGTGGTGGGTATGCCGTCATGTGGCCTGTTCTCGAAAGCCACGGTGTTCGACCTGATATTCCCACGGCTGCTGGCGGGAGAGCGAATTGGCGGTCGCGATCTTGCCGCGTTAGGCCACGGGGGTTTTCTTACCAAGGACATGGCGTTTCGGTTTCCCCCGTACCGCCCGGCACGCGAGCGCGGTGAGATCGAGTGAACATGGCCAATCCGTATGGCCCAACCCTGCTGGCGCACTTTCGCAAGCCGAAGAACCGCGGTTCGATTCGGCATCCGACGATTGCCCAGGAAGGGAGCAATCCGCTGTGCGGAGACCGGGTACGGATCGAAATGCAGATCGAACACGGAATCGTTGTTGATGCGAAGTTCACCGCAAATGCCTGCGCGATCTGCGTCGCGGCGGCAGACGTGCTGACCGGATTGGTGCAGCAGGCTCCCCTGGACGAGGTCGAAACCCTGACGGTGACGGATCTCTTGCGTGCACTAGCGGCCGAAATTCCGGCCACACGAATGAACTGTGTTCGACTGCCCCTCACCGTGATGCACGGGGGGTCGCAGCTCTATCGTCAGGCGCAGGCGGATGCCGCGGGAGACAGGACGTGATCGCGGCGATTGTCCTGGCGGCGGGTCAATCCAAGCGCTTTGGTGCGCCCAAGATCCTGGCGTCACTGGGCGGTGAGCCACTCGTCCGCCATGTGGTGGGACGTCTGCAGGATACGTCGGTCGACGAGATCATCGTGGTAGCGGGAGATGAGGCTGACGAGATGGGCCGCGCCATCCATGGCCTGCGGGCACGCCTGGCGGTGAACCCGCGTCCCGAGGAAGGGATGTCCGAGTCCTTACGTATCGGGTTGCACGCCGCCCCGGCGGACGCCGCGGCGCTGCTCATCGCGCTGGGAGACCAGCCGCTGATCGAGCCCTTTGTGATTGAGCTGATGATCGCCGCCTGGCGCGGCGGACGGGGCATGATCATCGCCCCCGAGTACGAGGGCCAGCGCGGCAATCCCGTATTGTTCGACGGCTCCCTCCGCGCCGAGTTGATGCTGATCGAGGGCGACCAAGGCGCGCGGCAACTCCTGGATTCATACTCGTCGTACGTCTACCGGCTGCGGGTGGACCGACCCATGCCGCGAGACGTGGATACCGTCACCGACCTGCAGGACGTGGAACGGGAACTGGCCGAGGGAACGAAGTCCGCCGAGGCATAACCACGCGGAACGTCGGCGCGCCCGGCGTAGCCCAAATGCGAAAGCGTGCTGGCACAGGCAGTCGTCCAACATGATCGAACTGCCCTCTTGCCGTAGAGCATTCCCGTCGGCACCCTCTAGCGCGGCGCAAGGCTGCCGTCCGCTTCTCCGTCCAACCCACGACGCATGTCCACACTCCGCCGCACGTTAGGCGTCACAGACCTTACCCTGCTCGTCATCGGGAACGTGATCGGGTCCGGGATCTTCCTCGTCCCCTCCACCGTCCTCAAGCAGTCGGGTTCCGTGAGCGTGGCCCTCCTGGTCTGGCTGGTTGGCGGCGTCCTCTCGCTGTTCGGTGCCTTGGCCTACGGCGAACTGGGCGCCATGGACCAGAGCTCGGGGGGACTCTACGCGTTTATTCGCGATGCCTTCGGTCGGTTTCCGGCTTTCTTGTATGGCTGGACGCTCTTCTTTGTCATTGGGGCCGGTACCATTGCCACCCTTGCTGTTGCAGCCGCGAACTACATGGGGCAGTTCGCCGATCTCACGCCGCGCATGAAGCAGGTGGTGGCCGTCGCGCTCATCGCCATCATGACGGTCATCAACGTGCGTGGCACTCGGCAGAGTGCGTCGGTGCAGAACTGGGCCACTGGGATCAAGGTCGGTGCGATCCTCGTGATGAGCGTGATTCTTCTCAGCATGGGGGGCGCCAATCGGTCGAGCGAAGCGCCGCTGGTGGTGGGTACGTCGGTGTCGATGTTGTCGGCGGTCGGCACGGCCATGATATCCGTCTTGTGGGCTTACGAAGGCTGGCAGTATGTGACCTTTGCAGCTGGCGAGGCGGTCGACCCCCAGCGCTCCCTGCCACGCGCGATCACGATCGGGACAGCCGCCCTCATCGCGATCTACCTTCTGGCGAACGTCGCCTACCTTGCCGCGCTCGGACCCGAGCGCGTTGCCGCATCGGAGCGGGTGGCTGGAGAGGCCGTGGCCGCGGTGCTCGGATCCTGGGCCGGTAGCGCGATCGCCATCGCCATCATCATCTCGATGTACAGTGCGGCGCACGCCACGGTGATCACGGCGCCGCGCGTGTACTTCACCATGGCACGGGATCGGGTGTTCTTTTCCAAACTCGCCGAGGTCCATCCGAAGTTCGGTACGCCGGCATTCGCGGTCGTCACCTCGTGCATCTGGTCTGCTGTCCTGGCCTGGAGCGGCACCTTCGAGCAGTTGCTCACCTACGTGGTGTTCGTCGGATGGATCTTCTACGCCCTGGGTGCGGCGAGCGTGATCGTGCTGCGCCGCAAGCGTCCGGACGTCCCGCGCCCATTCCGGGTACCCGGTTACCCGCTAACGCCCATCCTGTTTGTGCTGGCGGCAATCGCCATCGTTGGCAACACGATCGTCACCCAGCCGACGCAGGCTGCAATCGGCCTTGGCGTGGTATTCCTTGGCGCACCGGCGTACTGGTTGTGGACCCGGGGCCAACGGACATGATCGCGAACGAGAGCACTCTGACGACTCGCTCGGAGCCGCGTCGCAGGATCGCCCGACGGACGACGATCGCGTGCCTGCTGGCGGCGACCGCCGCGGCGTGCGCCCAGGACGAGTCCGCACCTGTCCTTGGTCCAACCAAGCCATACGCTGCGGTGTCGTCTGAGCTGGAGCGGTTCATCGCAGCTCAGATGGCGGACAAGAATCTCCCGGGCCTTTCGATTGCCCTTGTGGACGATCAACGCGTGGTTTGGGCGAAGGGCTTTGGATACGAGCGCCTCAAGGATTCCATTCCGGCCACCGCCCAGACGGTGTATCGCGTGGGCTCGGTGTCAAAACTCTTCACGGATCTCGCCGTGATGCAGCTGGTGGAGCGCGGACGGTTGAATCTCGACGCGCCGATCGGCGAGGCGCTCCCCGACTTTCACCCTGGCAATGCCTTCGGTGGTGACATCACACTCCGCGAGCTGATGTCCCACCGGTCCGGATTGGTGCGTGAGCCCCCGGTCGGTCACTACTTCGACGACACATCGCCGACCCTGGCCGCGACGGTCTCCAGCCTCAATGGCACGGCCCTGGTGTACGCTCCGCAAAGCCACA
Organism: Gemmatimonadaceae bacterium; assembly: GCA_044224875.1. Classification (GTDB taxonomy): domain Bacteria; phylum Gemmatimonadota; class Gemmatimonadetes; order Gemmatimonadales; family Gemmatimonadaceae; genus JABAQJ01. The sequence goes on from JBGAJQ010000013.1 coordinate 78,337, forward strand.
CCAAGTACTCGAATGCGGCCATCGCCACGGTAGGCTACGTACTCGAAGCGGCTCAACAGGAACCGTTTGCGTCGTACGTGAAACGTTCCGTCCTCATCCCGATGGGACTGCGTCACGCCGCGTTCGAACCGGAGCCGAGTCTCGCCCGACATCTCGCCACCGCGCAGATGTGGACGTATCACGGTCGCACCTTCGACGCCCCAACGTTCCAGTTAGGCATGGCGCCGGCGGGGAGCATGTACGCCACCATGCCAGACCTCGGCCGCTTCATGAGCGTACTGTTTGCCGGCGGGCGCGGGCCTGGAGGGCAGGTCGTGAAGCGCGAGACGTTGGATACGATGTGGACGCCGCAGTTCGCCGACGCAGGATCGAAGACTGGCTTCGGTATCGGCTTCGCGATACGTGAGCTCGACGGCGCGCGCGTCGTGCGACACGGCGGCGCGATCTATGGGTTTGCGACGGAGCTTGCCGCCCTCCCCGATGAGCGGCTTGGTGTTGCGGTTTCCATCTCGAAGGATGGCGCCAACGCGGTGGCCGGCCAGATCGCCAACGCCGCACTGCGCTTGATGCGAGCGGCCAAGGCCGGCAGTGCGTTGCCTGTCCCACACATGACGTCGGCGACCAGCATGGCCTTCGCCCGTCGCGCGGAGGGAAGGTACGGCCGCGGCGAGGGTGCGTTCGCGATCGTCCGTCGTGATTCGACGTTGTCGTTGCGCCGCGATGGCGGTGGGCACTGGACGCGCCTTCGCCTCTTTGGTGGTGACACGCTGGACGCCGATGATGTGCTGGCGTTCGGGGGCAGTGCAATCCGAGTGATTGGCGACGGCCAGGTGGTGCTTGGGAGCGACACCCTTCGCCGCCTGCCTAACGGCCCGCTTCCAGCGGATCCGCCAGCCGCGTGGCAGGGACTGATCGGCGAGTATGGGTGGGACTACAACACCTTGTATGTGTTCGAGAAGGAAGGGCGATTAACGGCGCTGATCGAGTGGTTCTTCGAGTATCCGCTTACCCCGGTGGCCGCGGACACGTTCGCCTTTCCCCACGAAGGCCTGTACGATGGCGAGCGGATGGTATTTCACGTGGACTCGAGCGGACGCGCCACCGGAGTTGTTGCTGCCGGGATTACGTTCAAGCGACGCACGATCACCGGTGAGGACGGTAGCGTCTTTCGTATCACTCCCGTCAAGCCCGTCGAGCAGCTCCGCACCGACGCCCTGGCGGCGACACCACCGGCGGAACAAGGGGATTTTGTCCAGTCCGACTTGGTGGAGCTGACGACGTTGGACCCCACCATTCGCCTGGACATTCGCTACGCCACCGACCGCAACTTCCTGAGCACACCGGTCTACACGCAGGCCCGCGCCTTCCTGCAGCGGCCCGCGGCGGAAGCCCTGGTACGCGCGCATCACGCGCTCCGTGCCAAGGGGTACGGCCTGCTCATTCACGACGGCTACCGCCCATGGTACGTGACCAGGATGTTCTGGGACGGCACGCCGGACTCGGGGCATGTCTTCGTCGCCGACCCGTCGAAAGGTTCAAAGCACAACCGTGGCGGCGCCGTCGACCTCACGATGTTTGACCTGAAGACGGGAAAGCCGATTCTCGCAACCGGCGGTTACGACGAGATGTCGGATCGGTCGTATCCGGACTACCCCGGTGGGACCTCACGCCAGCGCGCCCTCCGCGAGATGCTGCGCGATGCCATGGAGGCCCAGGGCTTCACCGTCTACGAAGCCGAGTGGTGGCATTTTGACTGGAAGGATTGGCGGCGCTACCACATCGGCAACACCAAGTTCGAGGACCTCGGACGCTAGCGTCCGAGGTGGGAGCGTCAGGCGTCTAGCGCGTCGGCAAAGTGCAGCGCCAACAGCACACCGGCAGCATCCGCCGTCATCGGTCGGGCAAACAGGAAGCCCTGGCCCAGTTCGCAGCCCATCGCCCGCACGCACTCCCGCTGCGCTTCCGTCTCGATTCCCTCGGCGACAGTGCGAAGGGAAAGCGCCTGGCCCAGGAGCACGATGGTTCGCACGAGGGCTTCCTGCGGGCCGCCGTTCAACACGCCGTCCACGAACGAACGATCGATCTTGATCATGTCGATCGGGAATTGCTGGAGGTAGCTGAGCGATGAATACCCCGTGCCAAAGTCATCGATCGCCATTCGCACGCCCGACTGGCGCAACGACCACATGCGCTCCTTGGCGTGGTGGGAGCGATGGATCACCGAGCTTTCGGTGACTTCGAGAATCAGGCAGTGTGGCGGCACACCGCTCTCATCCAGCACGTGAATGACATCCTCCACGAATCCGCCATGATGCAACTGGCGGCCACTGACGTTCACCGTAAGGAACAACGGCTCGGATCCGGCGGGCACCTGGACTTCGCGCTGCCAGGTGGCGAGCTGTTCACACGCCGTCTGGAGCGCCCACCGCCCCAGTGGCACAATCAGTCCGGATTCCTCGGCGATCGGGATGAAGACGCTGGGTGGAATCGGGCCGCGTGTGGGATGCGTCCAGCGGAGTAGTGCCTCAAACCCGGCAATGCGGCCGGTCGGCAGGTCGATCAGGGGTTGGTAGTAGACATCGAGGTCGCCGTTGGCCATCGCCAGGCGCAACTCGCCTTGCAGGGTGCGACGCTCCGCGGCGGCGTTGTGCATCGACGGATCGAATCGCGTCCACCGTCCCTTGCCACGGGTCTTGCCGTGGTAGAGCGCCACGTCGGCATCGTGCAACAGGGCGTCCACGGGGCTCAGTGACGGCCGGGCGTCCGGTTCAACGTTTTCGGCCACTTCCGTTGCGTCTGGCAGACGGGTGTGTCCCTTGGCGATCCCGATGCTGGCACCCACCGACGCCGTCCGGTCACCGAGGACAAAGGGCGTGTCCAGCGACTTCAGGATGCGGTCAGCTACAACGATCGCCTCGGTCTCGTCGCGCAGGTAGCGGAGCAACACGGCAAATTCGTCGCCACCGATTCTCGCCACCACGTCCGATCCGCGTGTCGCCTGCAAGAGCCGTGATCCCACCTCCACCAGGAGCAGGTCGCCGGCTGCGTGACCGTAGGTGTCGTTCACCGTCTTGAAGCCGTCGAGGTCGACGGCGAGGACCGCCGTGGCTTCGGGCGTCCCGTTCGTCAGCGTATCCGAGACCACATGCCGGAATCGCGACCGGTTACAGAGGCCGGTGAGGGGATCGTGGAAGGCCTGATGGGAGAGGGCTTCCTGCGACGCACGGAGCGCGTCCTCCGCCTTCTTCCGCTCGGCGACCTCCGCCTCCAGTCGCTCCACCGTCTGGCCGAGTCGTTCGGCCGTGTGGTTGAAGCTGATGGCGAGGAATCCAAGGTCGTCCAACGCCCGCGCCGGCAGCCTCACCGAAAAGTCGCCGCCGGCCAGCGCGCCAAGCGCGCGTCTGGCGCCGCGCACGCGATACGTGAACCGCATCGGTCCGGCGATCGCCAGATACCCGATCGCCGCCAGGCAGAGCTCCTCGACGGCGATGAGCATGACCGGGATGCCGTTCCCCGTGTGCATCGCACCGACGGCCCGAGCCGCTGGGTAACAGACGAGCGCCACGACGAGCTGCACTCGCGCCGCGCGGGGAATCGTCAGGCTGTATGCCGCAGACGCCAGCAGAAAGAAGGGCAGGGCAAGGTACGCCAACATACCCATCGCCGATCCGATCACGCCGATCAGGAAGGAATCGGAGAAAAGGAGTGCCCACATGTGCCAGGGCCGTGCCCGGCCCCGCCGCTGGTGCCAAAGCGCCAGCGCATTCGCCGTCAACGCCAGGGAATTGCAGACAATGAGCACCTGCCAGCTGGCAGGAAGCACGTCCACGATGGCGTCGAGGACTCCCATTCCGATGCAAACACCAATCAGCGACAGGCGAATGTACGTCGCCTGTCGCATCCACTCCTTTTGCATCAACCACTTTTCGTGGAGAATCAGCTCGCGCGGGAGCGCGTTCGAAACGGAATCTGGGTTTCGCAAGGGACTACGGTCGGCGGCACAGGGAGCGGCGCTCCCCCGGCTATCGCCAGGGGGGCTATCTCCTTAGAGTGTCGACCCTTTGAATCAGTCCCTTGACCGGTTGCCGTCCGCGTGCGCAGAGGATGCGGGCATATCAAACGCGCACGGGTTAGAGGGTCCACATGGGGACCTGCCTCGCGCTCCGGCCTAGAACGAAAACATCTGCGTCACTTTCAGGATAAGTGCGCGTCCAGGCACGATATTCCCGTCGGTGATGCGCTGGTCATTGTAGACGATGAAGACGTCGCTCAGCGGGTGGTGAATGAGGTTGAACCGTACGTTCGCGTTGAACTGCTTGGTGGCGATGTCGTACTGCGACAACGCGTCAATGAACATGTTCGTCGTGAACGAATAGCTGGCGCGCATGGTGTACAGGCTGTTCACGAAGTCCTCGCTCACCAGCGTGCTGGGGGCAGTCAGACTGGGCACATCCACGGTTGCCTCGGTGCGCTGCAGGCCGAACGTGCTCCGGAACTTGTAGTTCGGTCGGAAGGTCACCGAGCCCGAGATGGTGCGTTGTGTTCCCGAATAGAGTCCGCCATGGGTGATGCGGAAGGAGGTGGACAAGCGGCGACTTTGATCGGAGATCACGTACCACTGCCAATCGTTCCAGCTGTACAGACCCGCTGGAATGGGGTTCTTCATCTTCGGGTTGGGATAAAACGGCGCCGACAGGCGATTGGCATTGGGATTGACCGACAGCTCAAACACGGCGCCGCTATTGAAGAACACCGACCAACCTGTGTGCAGGTTCTTTCCGGCGATGTTGCCCTTCAGGTCTTCCAGGTACGACCACCCGACGTGCGGGTGAAATTCGCGAATCCCGTGCGCCCGCAGGCCCGGTGAGCGTGGGCGCAAGCCGGACTCCAGCAGGTACTTTCGCACATTCGTCCGGCGATAGTAGCCGAGGTCATTCTGGAAGCCCGGACCCAGCTGCATCACGCCGCCCTTCCCGTGGAAAAAATTGCCCTCCCAGTTCAGGGTCGATCGCCACGCGTAGTCCCCGCTATCGATCCCCGGCGTCTCCGTCTTCACGAGGTAGGAGTTCCAATCCAGGTTGCCGAACAACCGGAAATTGTTGTCGATGCCGTAGACGCGATTGTGGTAGTCGCCACGCAACCGGAGGGTCCCGGTATCCGCGCCGGAGGTGTTCAACGTCTGCATGAGGATAAAACCGACGTCGTTACCGACCTTGCCGAGGTTCTGGCGCAAGCGGACGACACTGGAGTTCATGGCGGGGAGGCCACCGTCCTCGCGTTCCTGCACCGTCAACACCCCTAGCCGCGTTCCCTCGGTGAGCTTTCCCGTCACGCGCACACCGCCGATGATCGGCAGCTGCAACCCACTCTCGGTCAGTCCAATCCGGCGCGAAAAGAAGAGCAGGTTATCTTCGTCCGGGGTTGGCGTCGGGTTCACACGGTTGTTGCGCGCGGCGTCACCCACGTAGAACACACCCGAGTTCTCCAGGAAGAAATCGCGCTTTTCCGGAAAGAACTGCGAGAACTGCGTCAGGTTGACCTGCTGCTCGTCAGCCTCCACCTGTCCAAAGTCTGGATTCACCGTCAGGTCCATCGTGAGTCCGGGCGTCAGGGCCGCACGGACGTCCACTCCAATGTCGGCCGACGACTTGAACGTCGGGCTTGGCACGGCCGTTGTCCCAAGGGCGCGAACCGTGTTCGTTGCCAGGTACGGCTTGATGCGCAGGTCTCGCGCCGCGCCGCCGGTCTGCAGCCCCGTTAGGTTCCCCGCCAGCGACACCCGGTTCATGTTGAACGAGCGAGGCACCGGCGACCAGAACACCACCTCGTTCTTCCGGCGGATGTGCCGCGAAAAATTGATCCCCCACGCACTATTGGCCTTGTCAAAGCGAAGCGCCCGGAACGGGATGCGCATTTCCACTGTCCAGCCGTCGCTCCCGATCCGCGTCCGAACGTCCCAGACCGCGTCCCAGCTCTGGTTGATCTCGCGCCCTTCCAGAGCCACCTGCCGGTCGTGACGCGCGCCCTCGATGTTGGTGCTGAAGACGTACCCGTTGCGACGGTCGCCAAAGGTGTCCAGTAGCACTTCGAAGTCGTCCTGTTCCTCTTCCTTGAAGTCTTTCTTGATGTCGTTGACAACCAGCCCGGCGACGTTCGAGTCGTGCAACGTGGCGCCGATGTACAGGTTGTCGGCGTCAAAGGCGATTCGCACCTCATTCCCCTCGGTGGCCAGTTCGCCCTCGAGCGGCTCACTCTGCACAAAGTCCGTCAGCGCCTCCGCACGCTTCCACACCTCCTCGTCCAGCACGCCGTCCACCTTGATGGCGCCGTTCGACGGCGCCGCCATCGCCTCGCGCCGCCCATCGGTCGAATGCCGGCCAGACAAGGACCGCACGCGTGCCTCTCGCCGAGCCGCGGCATCACTCGCTGCCTGAGCAGGAAGGGTGTGTCCGAATACGGGGCTCGTCGCGCACAGCAACACGAGCAACAGGGGCGTAGCGACAGCAGATGGCGCGCGTTGCGTCATTGGGGCAAAAGACTCGCTGATGGGTGGGGAGGGAGCGATCACGGGACGGACTCCCACGCCCGAAATCTACGCGCCACCCCTCGCCTGGGGACCACCCGGCTTCGCGTGTCTACAATGGTGGCTTCACACCCGGCCTTTCGTGTGGACCGGTCGTCCCAGCGCAATTGCCTTTTTCCGCGCTCCGCTCGCACTATCAGGCAGGGTCCCGGCCCGCAAAATCTGGCGTACGAGATTCATGGGTCGCACGAGAGCTCACGACCACGCAGTCGAGAACACTGACGTTGGCTTCATATGCGAGGAGATGCTGATGCGCTCAATCTCAGGGACGACGTTCAATCGAACCAAGTCGTGTGGGGCCGTTGCCAGCATCGGTCGTAGCCCGTTGAAGAAGACCGCGGGATTGCGAACAATCGGGTGGGCACTCGCGGCGATCATCGCCTACGCGCCGATCGCCAGCGCGCAACAGCAACCTCCTCGGCGCTGGACCCCGTCCTTGACCGGTGGTGTGGCTCGCGCTGGGTTGCGCGGTGGAGGATCCGCCGGCGCCGCGCGCGTGGGGTTCGAGGTGCAGCGCTCAATCACGAGCCGGGTTGGGACTGTCTTCGCCGTCGAGTCGTACGTCATGCAGGAGGGGTTGGCGCAGCCCTCATGTATTGCTGGTGCCCAATGCCAGGAGACGTCGACGTTGCCGGGCATGCTCGTTGGCTCCTCGATGGGCCTTGTCTTTCATCCTGTGGGCGACGTCTTGTCGCTGCTGACGACGGTCGGCGGTTTCTACGGGCCGTCGATCGTGGGTTCACAGCCCAAGGGCGCGTTTTCGACGACCCTAGGTGCCGACATCGAGCTTCCCTGGGAGTCGCGCTTCTCGCCCATCATAGGCGTTCGGCTGGTGTACCTGTCGCAGCCGCTCGCGAATGTGCGCACGCTCGTCGGTCCAGGAGCGGGCCTCGGGTTCTAAGAGCGGAACGGAAACGAACTCCGCCGGCTCATCGCCCGATCGGGCGTCGCGTTGCTCGATCGGGTGACAGCTGTTTCAACGACGGATTGCGCACGGCGTCCCTCCGACCACATGGCGTTGTCGCTTGCTTCCTCTCGCCCCTCATCACCGGTCAAGGAACGGGTAATGCGCCAGGGGCGAGGTTCTCGTTCAGGTAACGCGTGAGCAGGGTGTAGAGGTGCCGCGTCGTGCCGGCACCCTCGTAGATGCCGTGCGATCGATTGGGATACGACATCATCGTGAACTGCTTGTTGGCGCGAATCAGGGCGTTCACGATCTGCTCGCTGTTCTGGTAATGCACGTTGTCGTCGCCGGTGCCGTGCACCAACAGCAACTTTCCCTTCAACTGCGACGCAAAGGTGATCGGCGACCCCTGCCGAAACGCGTCCTCGTTCTCCGACGGGAGCCCCATGTAGCGCTCCTGGTAGATCGAGTCGTAGTTGTGCTGGTCACCGACAGGCGCAACGGACATACCCACCTTGTACAGTTCTGGTGAACGGAACATCAGGTTCAACGTCATGGAGCCGCCACCGCTCCATCCCCACACCCCAACACGCGAGGAGTCCAGGTAGGCGTACGTGCGCAGCATCTGGCGCACGGCGGCTGCCTGATCCGACGAGTTCAGGATTCCGATCTTGCCGTAGATGGACTTGCGCCAGGCGCGTCCGCGAAGCGACGGGGTGCCACGATTGTCCACCGATGCCACGATGTAGCCTTGCTGCGTGAGCATCAGGTGCCACAGGTAGTTGCGGCCACCCCACGAATCTGTGACAGTTTGACCTGCCGGCTCACCATACACGTGGAAGAGCACGGGATAGCGCCGGGCCGGATCGAACCCAGGCGGCTTCATGAGGTAGCCGTCCAGCTCAACCCCGTCACCAATCGGGACGCGAATGAACTCCATCGGCCCCTTGGTCAACGAGCCCACCGTGCGCCGGAGTGCTTCGTTCGCCGCCAGCAGTCGCACCGACTGATGCGACGGCAAGGACACCAGGTCGATCGCCGGTGCCACGCCAACGCTCGACGCCACGTGAATCGCGAACTTGCCGTTCGGGGCGACATTGTACGAATGCGTTCCCTTCTCACTCGCCGGCGTCAGGCGCTGCGCGGATGACTTGCCGTCCAGGTTCGCGCGATAGAGGAATCGTTGCAGTCCGGTCGCGGGAGAAGCGATGAAGTACACCGCGCCGGATGCTGGATCGATGCGTTCGATTCGCGCCACGTCGTAGTCGCCAGTGGTCACCAGGCGCGACGTCTTGCCATCCCGTGATAGCACGTAGAGGTGACGCCATCCATCCCGCTCCGTAAGCCACGTAAACGACTTGCCACCGTCCAGCCATTGAAAATCGTCCATGACGTCCACCCACGCACTGTCGCGCTCGACGAGGATGTCCCGTGTTGCGCCTGTCGATGGGTCGCCGGACAACAGCGTCAACGTATTCTGCTTGCGGTTGAGGTGCTGGATGACCACCTCTCGCGAATCCGGGCTCCACTCCATGCGTGCCAGATAGGTGTTGCGCGGATCGCCCGGCGTGCGAAACCAGGTTGTCGTGCCACCCACCGCACTCACCACGCCGACCCGGGCCGCCGAGTTCGTTTGGCCAACCTTCGGATACTGAACGGGGATCGTGTAGGAATAGAGCGAGTCCGTGTTGTTGATCATGAGGAAGTCGCGCACACCGGACGCGTCCAGCTGCCAGTAGGCGATGCGTGTTCCGTCCGGGCTCCAGCGGAACGCATCGCGCAACCCGAGTTCCTCCTCGTAGACCCAATCCGTGGTGCCGTTGATGATCGTGCGTGAGCCATCGCTCGTCAGGCGCGTCACCTTGCCGTCGAGGGTCTCCACGTACAGGTCGTTCTCCCGCACATACGCCACGCGGTCGCCATTTGGCGAGAACTTGGCAAACATGAGCGTGGATGGCTTGGCCCCTTTGCCCACCTGCGAGAGCGTCCACGTGCTCACATCCAGCACCCAGTAATCGCCCCTCGTGTTGTCGCGCCACACGCGTGCCGAGTTGGTGAAGATGAGCAGACGTCGTTGGTCGTTGGACCAGTCATAGGCCTCGACGTCGATTGGCGAGGTTGCCCCTGACGGGATGAGACGCGCCGCGGGCACCAGCACGGAGCGGGCGCCGCTTGCGGCATCGTAACGCACGATGTCCGTGCCGTTGGGCGTGTCCGTCGAACGCTCCAACGTCGTGTATCCGCTGCCATCGGCCAGCCATGCCGACGGGCCAAATGACTGCGACACGAAGTCTCGTGTGGCGAAGATTCGGTCCACGGAAAGTGCGCCAGGATCACCCTGCTGCGCGCAAACCGGAGTGACAGCAACAAGAGTCAGGAGCAAGCCGAGTGACAGGCGCACGGTGCGAGTCATGGGTGTGCGAAGTGCGGGTCGGGAGTTGGTTACGCCGATGCGGCGATCCGGCTGCCGCGATCGTTGGTCGGACCACGTAATATCACGCCGGCGTAGCCGACGGACAGGGCTGGCGTGACAACTCGCGATGTTCTGGTGCAGAGGGCCGTCCGGTCGATCGGCAGGGTTGGCGGCATGCGCGGGAAGGCGAGCGGCGCTGCGTTAGGCCTCAGTAGAAATTGTGGCCCTTCGCCCACTGCTCACCAGCATCCGCACGCAAGCCAGTGAATTGCTCACCCCGCAGGTTCACGACCTTGTGCTCGACCTGCAGGGTGCCGCGGATCAACAGCAATGGAGCGGACGAGATCAGGAGGGCCTGGCGCTCGAAGCGTTTGGGGGTCACGACCACGTTGACGATGCCGGTCTCATCCTCCAGTGACAGGAAGACAAACCCCTTGGCGGTGCCCGGACGCTGGCGACAGATCACGAGCCCGGCTAGCGCCACGCGCTCACCATCCTGCCCGTGCTGATTCAGGTCGCGCGAGGTCCGGACCCCGTTGGGGATCAGCGTCTCGCGCAGGTGTCGCATGGGGTGACCGGCCAGCGACAGGCCGGTGAGCCGGTAGTCGGCGTCAGTCAGCTCCAACCGTGACATGGCCGGAAGGTGTCGTCCCTCTCCGGGTTGAGGCTGGCGGCTGCGCTGCGGAGCCAGCGGACCAGCGTCGCCGCGCAGCGCGTCCAACACCCGCCACAAGGCCACCCGCCGTCGTTCCAGCGGCGGCACATCCGCCACCATGCGATCGAAGGCGCCGGCTTCGCAGAGCGCCCGCAAGGTCCGCTGATCGAGACCTGCTCGGTGTACCACGTCCGGGATGTCCCGGAAGGGGCCGTCGCCAAGGGCTCGCTCCAGCTTCTCGCGAGCCGCCGCGCCCAGGCCACGCACGGCGCGCACGCCCAGTCGGACGATGGGAGCCCGTGATCGTACCGGGTCCGTCGCGGCACCGGCCGACGACCGCTGTCGCCGCGTCTCGACCTGCACCACCCCGTCATAGGGAACAACGGTACGCCCATCCGACAGCTCCAACGTGTGATCCCACGCCGATCGTGTCAGGTCGGCAGGACGCACCACCACGCCGTGGCGGCGCGCATCCTCGATCAACGTGCCCACCGAATAGAATCCCATGGGCTGCGCGTTCAAGATGGCGGCGGTGAACTCCGGCGCGTAATAGTGCCGCAGGTACGCCGACGCGTACACGATCAGCGCGAAGCTGGCCGCGTGCGACTCGGGGAACCCATAGTCGGCGAATCCGTTCAACTGATTGTAGATCCGCCGGGCCACGTCTTCCGGAATCCCGTTGCGCTGCATACCGGCAATCAACTCCTCACAAATCGCCGCCATGCGTTCGCGCGAGCGCTTGTGCCCCATGGCCCGTCGCAGCGTATCTGCCTGGCCCGGCGTGAACCCGGCCGCCGCCACCGCCACCTGCATCCCCTGCTCCTGGAAGAGCGGCACGCCTAACGTGCGCTTGAGGATCGGTTCCAGGGACGGATGCGGGTACGTCACCGGTTCCTCGCCCGCCCGACGCCGCAGGTATGGGTGTACCATCTCTCCCTGGATCGGCCCCGGCCGGATCAGCGCCACCTCCACCACAATGTCGTAGAACGAGCGTGGCTTGAGCCGCGGCAGTGTGTTCATTTGCGCGCGACTCTCCACCTGAAACACGCCGATGGTGTCGGCCGCGCACAGGTCGTCGTACACCGACTGATCCGTCAGGTCCAACTGCGCCAGGTCGATCGTGACGCCCCGGGCCGCCCGGATGTACACGATGCAGTCCTGCAGCACCGTCAACATCCCAAGACCCAACAGGTCGATCTTCACCAGACCAGCCGGGTCCAGGTCGTCCCGCTCCCATTGGATGACGGTGCGATTGGGCATGGACGCCGGTTCGATCGGCACCACGGTCGACAGCGGCTCGGCCGTCAGCACAAACCCACCGACGTGGATCGACCGGTGTCGCGGCGCCTGGTGCAGCCCTGCCACCACCTCCGGGAGCATCTGCACACGCCGGTCGTGCGGGTCCAACCCAGCCTGCGACAACACGGATCCCGGGTCTTCGGCCGCACGGATTGCCGTCACCGGATTGCGCTGTGCGGCGTGTGGAGGACTGGCAGGGGACGAGACCGCATCTCCGGACGCACGAGCCGTCGGCCGCGCAGTAGATCCACCAGACGAAGCATCCTGCGGGGCGTCGGAGGCAGCGGTCGACGCGCGTTGACGGGGTACCACGGGTGTTGCTGGCGAGGCGTCCGGTAGCGTACCAGTGGCAACGGTCGAAGCACCTTGACGACGTGATACGGTTGTTGCTGGCGAGATGCCCTGCGGCGTACCAGTGGCAACGGTCGAAGCACCTTGACGACGTGACACGGTTGTTGCTGGCGAGATGTCCTGCGACGTATCAGTGGCAGCTTGCGTCCGGCCCTCGCCCAGAGTCACTGACGAACGCTTACGCGCCAGCTCCGGACGCCCCGCGTGCGCGCCGGCCGCGCGACGACTCGCCTCCTTGTCTTGCCGTGTTCGCGTGGACATTTCCGTGCCATGCACCATCCCCTGGCCCAGTCGTTCCGCCAGCAATCGCTCGGCCGTCCATTCCTCCTTCTGCTTGCGCGGATCGTTCGGGATGCCAGGACGGTCGCTTTGCGGATCCAGGTCGTAGTGACGGCCAAGCATTTCCATGGCAGGCGTGCCGGCACGCAGTGCATCGGCGGTCGCCTTGGCCGAAAACCGATCGCTCAACGTACTGAGCACGTTGGCCTGTTCCACCGAAAAGCCGAGTACGCGCGCTGTGTCGCGGACCGCGGAACGGCCGCGATAGGTGATGTGCTCGCAAACCATCGCCGCATGCTCGCGCCCGTATCGTTCGTACACGTACTGCAGGACCTTTTCGCGATCACGATGCGCGAAGTCGAGGTCGATATCGGGCGCTTCCTTCCGTTCGTCGCTCAGGAATCGCTCGAAGAGGAGCTCCATGCGCACGGGGTCAATGGCGGTGATGCCGAGGCAGTAGCAGACCGCCGAATTCGCCGCCGATCCCCGACCCTGGCACAGGACGCCCTCACGGCGGGCGAATCGCACGATGTCCCAGACGATGAGGAAGTATCCGGCGAGCCCCAACCGTTGAATGACGGTGAGTTCATGTCGGATCTGACGATGATAGTGCTCTGGTAGATCGGCGAGGCAGCTGACGGTTATCGTGCGACGTACGCCCGTCCCCAGTCCACCCGCGGCTTCCTCTGTTCCAGGCGCACCTGACGCGCTTCCTCCCCAGCGTTCCAGTGCTCCCTGCTCGACCAGTCGCTCGAGGTACTCGTCAGCTGAAACACCTCGGGGGAGTGGAAAATCAGGGAGGGTGGGTCGCAGGTCCGCCAGCCGGAACGCACATCGCTCGGCGATCGCCAGCGTGGCGTCGACCCCTTCCTCGTGTCCCTGCCACCGACGCCGGATCTGGGCGGGACTCTTCAGGTACCATTCACCGTTCGGACGCAGGCGTGTTCCCATGGCATCCAGCGTCTCGCGGTGCTTCAACGCCAACAAGACGTCGTGCACCATGCGTCCGGTGGGGTGCGCATAGTAGACGTCGTTCGTCACGACCCATGGGATTCCTAACGAGTGGGCCAGTGGGATCAGTCCGCGCACGATGTCCCGCTCTTCTGGCAGGCGATGATCCCAGCACTCGATGGCCACGCGACCGGCGAAGATGTCCAGCAACATCGCCGTGGCCTCGCACGCGCCATCGGGGTCGTCGGCCGCGATGCGCGACGGTACCCAGCCACGCGGACCTCCGGTGAGGGCGAAGACCCCGGTGGCATGGCGGGCGAGAGTTTCCAGGGTGACCCGAGGCTCTC
>JBGAJQ010000014.1:0-91349 GCA_044224875.1 Gemmatimonadaceae bacterium
CTCAACATCAGTTACAAGCCCCCACTGAAAGCGGGTCACCAAACGATCTTCAATCCCAGGAATTTCACTCGGTGGCCGGTCACTTGTTACGATGATCTGTCGGCCCGCTTCGTAAAGTGCGTTAAAGGTGTGAAAAAATTCCTCTTGGGTAGCTTCCTTATTCTTCAGGAAGTGGACATCGTCAACGAGAAGTAGATCCGTCTCGCGAAACCGCGACCGAAACACCGACATTGTGCGGGTCTGGATCGCTGCAACGTAGTCATTCGTGAACTGTTCAGCGCCAATATAGATAGCCCGGCAAGTTGGAGTACCCAAGAGCACTTGATGAGCAATTGCCTGCATCAGGTGTGTCTTTCCAAGGCCCGACGCGCCGTAGATGAAGAGTGGGTTGTAGACTCGACCAGGCGCTTCAGCAACTGCCATGGCTGCTGCTGCTGCGAGCTCATTGGACTTTCCGACAACGAACTGATCAAACGTGTAGCGAGCGGAAAGCAACGGCTTTGGTGCGATCACTCTGCTCGTTGGTGTGGCGCTTGACGCCACCGGTCGAGAAAAGAGATCCATTTGAACGCGGTCACGCACGCGTTCGTCGATCAGAAACTCGATTCTACATGGGTGCCCAAGTGCAATCGGCGCGAGAGAGGCCAAGAGGTCGCTATGCTTGGAGCCCAGCCACTCGATCGAAAATTGATCGGGAGCGCCGAGCGAAAGCAGGCTTCCAGTAAACGCAATTGGAACAAGCGGTTCCAGCCACATCCGAAACGTTTGTTCCGGAACTTCGCGACTGGCCAACGAGAGTAGGCGCGACCAAGCGTCGGTGGCTGAGAGGCTCATCTACAAAATGTGGAAAACCGAGGGGCGGCGAACCTAGGCACGCCGTGTGGAAAAGTCAACTCGTGCACCGCACGCCACGCTCGCTAAGCGATTGACCGCGTTGAACTAACGCAGTATTTTCTCGGGCTCACCCAACGCAACCTCAAAGGGGTTTTGGAGCTGGAATGGGAAAGCCCACGTATCGTCCTCGAAACAAGCGAAGAATCCGAACTCACGGATTCCGAACGCGAATGGCAACCCGATGGGGCCGTGAAGTCCTAAGCCGACGCCGGAAGAAGGGTAGGAAACGGCTAACAGTTCAACTGCCGTCCAAGTACGCTGCAGCGTAAGGGACATCAGTTCCCGCGCGACTATCGATTAACGCGCACCTCTGACATTCAGCGCTTGATGCGTGAGGGGAAGGCACGTCGAACTGGTTCACTAACGGTTCGGATGTGCTCTTCCCCTCTGTCACATGCGCGCGTCGGCATTGTGGTACCGCGCTACGGCCACACTGCAGTCGAACGAAACAGGCTAAAGCGACAGCTCCGCGAATTGGTCCGCCTTGAACTACTCGGCATGACAGAAGCACTCGATGTACTCATCCACTGCAGCGGGAAATCGTACCTACACACGTTTGAGACGCTGCGGGATGAAATTGAAAATGTTCGGCTCCTTCTGTCAGCCAGGACGCTAGAGAGCTCGTGAGAACTCTCGCGGTGCTGCTTGTGCGGGCGTACCAGTTGTATTTGTCGCCGTTACTACCGTCAGCGTGTAGGTACTACCCGAGTTGTTCGGCATACGCAGTGGAAGCACTGGAGAAATACGGATTCCTTCGCGGTTCAGCACTTGCTGTCCGTCGAATTGCTCGATGTCACCCCTTTCGATCAGGCGGTTATGACCCCGTACCCTAGGCTCGGGTAAGCGCATGGACAAACGCACCATCCTTGCACTGGCCCTTGCAGCTGTCGTCCTAGTAGTGACTCCGCGACTGTTTCCAGGAAGCCGTCCGGCGGCGCCAGATGCACGGACGGATACAACCTCCGTCCGCGCGCAGACAGGCGATACATCAGCCACCCAGAGGCCTCCAGCGGTGGCACCCTCCCCCGCGCCACTTCATCCTGAAGTGGAGGCAGCGCCAACGGGTTCGGATAGCAATGTTATTGCGAAGTCCACAGTTGTTCGAGACTCACTCTCGAGCTTTGAGTTCAGCAGTGTTGGAGCTGCTGTAGCTCGCGTGGTGCTACACAGCTACCCGGACTTGGCGAAAAAGAAAAACCAGTCACCGGTTGAACTCTCATCGGGCTCGAGTCCGGTTGTGTCCTACCGGCTCGTGGTCGGAAAGGACACCATTGACCTGCGGAACCTCGTGTTCACGACGATTAGTGATTCCGCAGAACGTGCTCGACGGCAGGTGAGGTATGAAACAAGCGTTCGGGGTGCGCGAATCGCAATCACGTATGACGTTCGCCCTGACAGCTTCATCACGCGCGTAAGGAGTTCTGTCTCGCCACGCGACTCCCTCAAGTCACCAGCCTATCTGTTGATCGACTTACCTCAAACGCTCCAGTCGTTCGAGGCGGACACGGTGGATGACCAACGACACTTAGCGTTTGCGTACCGTCCGGCAGGAAGTGATGCCAAGAGTCTACCCTTTGGCAAGCTCGACCCCGGAGAGCGCGAGATAGTAAAAGGCCCGTTAACGTGGGTTGTAACGAAGAGTAAGTACTTCCTGCTTGGAATCCTTGCGACCGGAGAAGACTCATCCTTCATCGAGTTCTCGGCAACTGGTGGAGCGCGCGCATCACGCACAGCTACTCACGCGTCGGGCACGATCGTTTCGAGATTCAATAATCAGGGCGAGGTTGCCTTTGAGATGTATGCTGGGCCACAGCACTGGAGACGGCTTTCCGCCATCGGGCGTGATTTTCAGAACTCGAATCCGTATGGGGGCTTCCTTCAACCCGTTGTGCAGCCGTTTGCGACGATCGTAATGAAGATCTTGCTGTGGATGCGCGAAAACTTGCAGATCAGTTACGGCTGGGTCCTCGTAATCTTCGGAATTGCGGTACGGTTGGTCCTTTGGCCACTGAATCAAAAAGGCATGCGTGCCAGCATGAAGATGCAACGCATTCAGCCCGAGTTGAATGACATTCAAAAGCGGTACAAGAACGATCCGCAGAAAATGCAGGCGGAAATGATGCGGGTGTACAAAGAGCACGACATGAGTCCCTTCAGCACATTCGCTGGGTGTCTCCCACTCTTTCTCCCGCTCCCGATTCTCTTTGCCCTTTTCTTCGTCTTCCAAAACACGATCGAATTCCGGGGCGTTCCGTTTCTCTGGTTCCAGGATATCTCTCAAAAGGATCCGTTCTACATCGTGCCACTCACGATGGGTGTTTCGATGTTCGTATTGTCGTGGATCGGCATGCGGAACACGCCACCAAATCCGCAGACCAAGGCCATGACCTACATCTTTCCGGTCATGATGACGGTGCTGTTCGCAAACTTCCCGGCTGGATTGAACATGTACTATACAATCCAGAACTTGGCCGCCCTTCCGCAGCAGTGGCTGATTTCAAACGAACGAGCGAGAACCCAGCAGCCAACAAAGACGTAACTACATCCTTTGCCTGTCGCAGTGATGTTGCTGGAAAGTGATACCATCGCTGCACTCTCAACTCCGAGCGGGCGCGGAGCGATCGCGGTTATCCGAGTCTCTGGGAACACCGCGTTCGAGATCGGGCGCGCCATGATGGAGCGGTGGCCAACCGACGCTCGCAGATGTACGCTGACCCGTGCTCGCGACCCGCTAACAGAGGTGTGGCTCGATCAAGGCATTCTGGTACGCTTCGATCGCAATGCCAGCTACACCGGCGAGGAGATGTTTGAGTTCAGCGGACATGGTGGAACGGCGACACCATCCGCCGTTCTGAGCACGATACTGCGCTTGGGTGCACGTCATGCACGACCAGGAGAGTTCACACAGCGCGCCGTTCTCAATGGCAAGGTGGATCTTGTCCAAGCTGAGGCAATCGGCGACCTGGTGGATGCGCAAACAGAAGCACACCGTCGCATCGCATTTTCGAATGCGATGGGAACCTTGTCTTCCCTCGCTGAACAACTACACCAACGCCTCGTCGAGTTGGAGGCATTGCTCGCGTACGATCTGGACTTTCCGGAGGAAGATGACGGACCGATTCCCAGGTCCCGCGTCGCCGCGGTGGTTGAGGAGTGCCTCGCGGTCCTGAACCGCCTGCTTTCTACGGCGCAAACTGCGGAAGTAGCACGAAATGGAGCCATCGTCGTAATTGCCGGGCGCCCAAACGCCGGAAAGTCTTCCCTCTTCAATGCACTGGTTGGCGAGGACCGTGCGATCGTGACGGAACACCCGGGAACGACGCGCGATGCTATCGAGGTCGTTCTCGATGATCCTGAGATTCCTCTTCGACTAGTCGATACGGCAGGATTACGGGACACTGAGGATGAATTGGAGCTTCGGGGCATTGAGGTAAGTGCAAGACACCTCAGCAAGGCTCACCTCGTGCTAGTCTGCGGGGATGAACCTGGATCTATCGAGGAGACTGTTCGCACCGTTCGGTCGATATGTGGAGATCGAGAGGTCATCCGGGTGTTGACGAAAGCAGATCTGGGACACGCGCTGCCCATGGAGGGCACCCACGTCGTAAGCGCCCATTCCGGCCTCGGGCTGCCGGAGCTCCTGCGGTCTGTTCGTGAGTCTGTAAGAAGTCAGCTCGGGCAAATCGAGCTCACGACGCCAATCGTCACACGTGTTCGACAACAAGCGGCGCTAACGGAAGCGCGAAATGAGCTCGAAGAGTTTAAAGCCACATGGACGTCGGGTACGGTGCCAGCAGTGTTGGCGGCCGTGCACGTCCGTCAAGCAGCACATGCACTTGCGGAACTAATCGGCAAGATCGACGTCGAGATGATACTCGGCGCAGTCTTCGAACGATTTTGCGTCGGGAAGTGAGGTACTAGGCCGACACTACGGCTGCGGCTGCACCAGCGGCAAGCAGCTCGTCGGCGGTGGCTCGAACGCTCCACGCGGCCCCGTTGGTCTCGAGAGCAGGAGCGACCATCTGTGCGCCGATGTAATAGCCGGAGCGCTCGGGAATCACCTGTCTTTCGATCGTTCGAGCCTCGTCTCCTACGCCGCCGGACAAGTAGCGCAGACGAAGGCCGAGCGCACTTCGTTCGAAATCAGCTCGAACGGCGCGGGTAATTGTTGGCTCGAGCTCACGCACCCTGCCGTACTGCCGGCGACCGTAACCGAAGTACTCCCATGCGGCATGTCCAGGGCTCACGAGTCTGGACACCTGCACCGAAAGGCCCTCATTGACAAGAAGCTCTTTGAGTGGTGCGCGGCGCCCCGTCTCCCAGTACGAGTAGTATCCGTCAGCCTCTTCAACGAGTCCCTTCATGTCGCTGCGACTCGTCGGCGACGTGTAACGCACTGCGTGGGCGATTTCGTGCGAGAGCCAGAGGGGGAGCAACTCCGGGTCCAGGCCCAAACCTTGAGTCTCGGGGTTGGCCACGCCCGTGAAGTGCTCTAAGCAAACAAACGCAATTCCGCGCCCGGCGACCACCAGTTCGCCGGCATTAGCTGCGCCGACACCGACCATTAGGACGACGTCAATCTCGCAGTCGATGTCGAGAAGAGTTGAGCAAGCTGCCTCAGTGTCCCGAGCCAATGCGACGACGTCGACGCGTTCAAGCATCGCGCGCAGGTCGTCACGATTCGCAAGCGCTGCCATCCGCACGACATCTTGAAAGTGCGGACCATCGGGATCCAGAACGTAATTATTCCAGTAAGCCGCCAGTCGATGGCGATGGGCTTCGAAGTACTGGTGGTACGCGGCGACGCGGTCAGTGCTGTTGAGAACGGCGAGGAAATCAGGGAGCAGGTTGACGAGCATCAACGACCAGGTCGCGGGTGGGCGGCGCGAGTGCTGCTCAAACCGGGCGGAATGATAGTCCTACTGATCGCGAACAACAAGTGACAAGATTTGCGACTGCGAGTTTTCAATCATTTGCACTATCGCGTTCCAAAGAGTCGGTCACCAGCATCACCAAGTCCGGGAAGAATGTAGCCATGAGCGTTGAGTTCACGATCGAGCGCGGCGGCAAAAATTGGTACATCGGGATGTTCGCGAGCCAAACGCGTCACGCCTTCAGGTGCAGCAACAAGGCAGAGAAATCGAATTCGCGTGGCGCCCGCTCGCTTCAGCGAGGCGACTGCCGATACTGCGCTCCCGCCGGTGGCGAGCATTGGATCGAGTAGGAAGAAATCGCGTTCAGCGGCGTCACTGGGGACTTTGAAGTAGTAGTCGACAGGTTGGAGCGTGTCATGATCTCGATACAAGCCAATGTGTCCAACGCGCGCAGACGGTACGAGGCGAAGTACGCCTTCTACCATTCCAAGCCCCGCCCGCAGAATAGGAACGAGCGTCAGCTTCTTGCCCATGACACGCTGAACACGTGCCGTCTCAAGTGGAGTTTCCACCTCAGCTTCTTCGAGCGGCAAGGAACTCGTCGCCTCATACGCCATCAGCATAGCGATTTCGTCCACGAGTTCCTTGAAGTGCTTTGTGGAGGTCCGCCGATCACGCAGAATGGCCAGTTTGTGCTGAACCAATGGGTGGCGGACCACGATCAAGCTGGGCAAATCGGGGGTGGTGTGCATAGCTGGCAGGCTAGTATTTTCGCGTCATGAAAGAATATCAAGCGGTCATTCACCGACTCACCAGGCACACGCGCGAGGACGAGGAAGCACTCACGGACCTCTTTAACGAGCGGAGCCGGGGTGGCTGGGCACCCGTGATGATGGCACAGGACGATCAGCGCTTGACGGTCATCTTCGAGCGCGACACGGAAGACGAGCACCAATAGTGGAGGTTACCTTCGCCGGCGCAGCCCGTGAAGTGACCGGGTCTTGTCATCTCCTTCGAGTCGGCGGGCGCACAGTGGCTCTGGACTTCGGCCTGTTTCAGGGACGCCGTGCGGAGGCGGAAGCGAAGAACCGTCAGCTGCCAATCGATGTGGACGCACTCGATGCGGTGGTGCTGTCGCATGCCCACATCGATCACGCTGGCCGACTGCCATTGATCGTTCGCGAGGGGTTTCGAAAGACCATTTGGACTACGCCCGCTACGCGGGACCTGTGTGCGTACATGTTGATGGATTCCGCGCACATTCAAGAAAAGGACGCGGAGCACTTAGCGCGCCACAAGAAGAGTTTTGTGGAGCCGTTGTACGGGCAACGGGACGCAGCAAACGCCATCAGTCAGATGAATTGCGTTCCATACAACAGGCCATTCGAGGTAGTTCCTGGAGTCGTCGCGACGTACGTCGACGCGGGTCACATCTTAGGCTCGGCTTCCGTTATCCTCGACTGCGCGGAAGGCTCAGTTCAGCGACGCATCGTGTTCTCCGGAGACATTGGCCGGAGCGGGCTGGCAATCATCCGTGATCCACAACCGCCTACTGGAGCCGACGTGGTGATCATGGAGGCGACCTACGGAAACCGTGATCACACTTCTGTCGACGGCGCGCGTGCACAGCTGGGCAACGTGATTCGTGAAACCGCTGCCCGCGGTGGCCGTGTGCTGATTCCGTCGTTCGCCGTCGGGCGGACCCAAGAGCTCCTCTACGATCTCCATGCCCTGGTTCGCAGAGGCGAGGTACCGCGCATTCCAGTGTTTATCGACAGCCCGCTGGCAACAGACGCGACTGCGGTCTTCGAGTTGCATCCTGACACGTTCGACCTGACGGAAGATCTCATTCAGCAAGTCCAGAACCTCTTCCGGTTCGATCTCGTACACTTCACGAAGGACGTGAACGAATCCAAGGGGCTTAACGCGATGCACGGACCCATGGTGATCATCGCGGCATCCGGCATGGCCGAATCCGGGAGAATCCTGCATCACTTGGCACACGGCGCGAGCGACCCTCGGAACACGATCCTGATCGTCGGATTCCAAGCCGAGCACACCCTTGGACGGCGAATTGTTGAACGGAGTCCCGTCATCAAAGTATTCGGGGAGGAGATTCCCCTCCGCGCACGGGTGGAAGTGCTCAACGGCTACAGCGCCCACGCCGATCGAAGGGAGTTGCTCTCGTGGCTACGAGCGGTGAGGAAGAGCTCAAAAACGACACCGTCTGTCCAACTGGTTCACGGAGAAGTTGAAGCACAAACCGCCTTTGCGGAAACGCTCCGTGGGGATGGGCTGGTGGTGAACATTCCCGCACGCGGCGACCGTGTGACGCTCTAGCGCGGGCGTTTGCGCCCAAGAAGGCAGGTTATCGGCTGTTCGCGTGATCGCGAAGGTGGGACCGCTGCTCCGGCGGCAGTGCATGATGGCGAAAGGAGCATGCGCAGTGTCAGATTCGATAGCATATGACACTTGGCCTCCGCGGAATTTTCGTTCGCATCCTCGTCGGAGGTCCAATCCTCGCTTGGATGTTGAGTCTGCTGGCGGTGACCGTTTGGAGTCAGCGAGATGGCGCGGCAAAAGCGGACGCCATTGTCGTACTTGGGGCCGCGCAGTACGCTGGGCGACCGTCGCCGGTTCTGAAGGCGCGCCTGGACCACGCGGTCGACTTGTATCGAAAGGGACTGGCGACTTGGTTCGTCGTGACTGGCGGAAAGGGGCCAGGCGACACGACCAGTGAGGCGGCAGTAAGCCGCCGATACGCGAGTCGCAACGGCGTTCCGGAAACTGCCATCCTCGCCGAGACGGTTGGGCGCTCGACCGACGCATCACTGACCGGCGTCGCGGCGATCATGCAGGAGCGCAAATTACGCACCGCCATCCTCGTGAGCGATCCCTTTCACTCTCTGCGACTCCAGATTCTCGCGCGGCACTATGGTATCGATGGGGTCACATCGCCAACGCGAACGAGTCCGATTTCCGCCAATCGTGGTGAGTCGGTCACATACATTCTGGGCGAGTCTGTGAAGGTTCCCGTCACATTGCTCTACACCTCTCTCAGCGGCGCATCGTATTAGCACTGGCGGTCATATTGAAAGCTCCCCTTCCCCGAGTTGTAGCTCAACGCCTCGCAAGAGTGGCCGACGCCGTGGTGATGTTGTTGGTGTGTTTGAGCTGGCCGGCAGGGGCTCAGGAACGCCCGTCGGGCCCCGTGTTCCTGCTCCAGCCGGGAATGGTCACAACGGACTTCATCTCGGCGCCTAACACGAACGGCAGCGGAACCGGGTTCAATCTTCGGTTCTCGACCGTGCTACCGACGTCGCATGCCTGGCTCTCGCCAGTCTTTGGAGTCAACTTGATTCCCTACGGGACGACCGGCTTCTCCTCAACCAGCACCAACGCGCCGAGCGTCTTCGTTGGGAACGTATTCGCGGTCATACCCAAGCGTGCTCTTGGCGGGTGGGTGAAGGTAGACGCGCCATTGCTGTGGTACTACACGTACGACGGAGGTGGACCGCGGACCGAAGACCTTTTCGGGCGTGATTTCTACGCCGAGCTGTCATTCACGGTGTTTCTTGGCGAAAAAGTGTTTCGGGATCTCGGGCCTCAATGGAGGCGCGTGAGGGGCTACCTTCTGTTTGACCAGAACCTGACGCCAAACCCTGACCGAGTGTCGACTCGAACAGATCGATTCAACCCGATTGCGCTGTATGGCATCAGCGTGGCGTTCGGGGGGTCGCAATGACAGTCTTTGCGGTACCTGACGTCAAGATCCCACTGCAGTCTGTTACGCTGGGCAACGGACTCCGCGTAACCATCTCCGAAGATCACACGGCGCCGATTGTTGCAGTGAACCTCTGGTACCACGTGGGATCCGCCAATGAACGCGAAGGACGAACAGGCTTCGCCCATCTGTTCGAGCACATGCTCTTTCAGGGGTCCGAACATGTGGCAGCGAACGAGCACTTTGAGCTGGTTCAGCGTGCCGGCGGCACCCTGAATGGATCAACTTGGCTCGATCGAACGAACTACTTCGAAACCGTACCATCGAATCAGGTTGAATTGGCGTTGTGGCTGGAAGCGGATCGGATGGGCAACCTCCTGCCAGCGATGACCAAGCAGAAGTTGGATACTCAGCGGGACGTGGTAAAGAATGAACGGCGCTGGACAGTAGACAACCAACCGTACGGCACCTGGTGGGAGCGACTTCCTGCCTTGGCCTTCCCGGAGCATCACCCGTTTCACCACTCACTGATTGGTTCAATGGAGGACTTGGACGCGGCATCACTCGAAGATGTCGCCCAGTTCTTCCGGACATTTTACGTCCCACGAAACGCCACGCTGTCGATCGCGGGCGATGTCAGCACCAATGAGGTCATTTCACTCGTCGAACGACACTTTGGTGCGATCCCGGCAGGCGGTGAGCTGCCAGCCGTGTCATCATTCGAAGTTCCACGACACTTTGGGCGGTGGATTCGCGAGGTTGTGCCGGACCGTGTCGCAGTACCTCGGCTGTTTCTTGCCTTTCGATCGCCCGTGTTTGGAAGTAGTGCTTACTACACAGCAAGCATCGCGTGCGCTGCACTTGGGCTCCAGATGGGCAGTCGACTCTACAAGTCACTCGTTAGGCGTCAGCAAGTCGCATCTTCCGCAAGTGCGTTCACATTCGACCTGACGAAGGGGTCCGACCTCCTTGTTGCGGATGTCACCGCGCGTCCTGGGGTCACGCCAGAGGAGCTCGAGCAGGCGGTTTCCGGGGAAATCGACTCGTTCGTGGCTAGCGGGCTGGAACAGCGAGAACTGGACCGCGCGATGGCCCTGGTGTCGACAGATCTGGTGCAGTCGCTCCAGAGTGCAGCGGCGCGCGCGGACCTCATGTCGAAATTCGTCACCTATTTTGGGGATGCGACCCTGGTAAACGCACAGCTATCGAAATATCAGGTAGTCACGGCCGATGATGTGTCGGAATTCCTCAGCGCATCACTAGGAGCCGATAATCGACTGTCGCTGCTGTACGTGCCAAGTGCTCGTGCTGGCGGCTGAGCGATGATGCCCAGACCCGGTTCGGGTGCGGCACGCCCGTATCGCTTTCCGGAGGTCGCGCGACTCCGAACCTCCAGTGGCATTCGAATTGCCGTGGCTACAACGCGCAGGCTCCCATTGGTGACCGTGCACGTTGTAGTTGACGGTGGGGCGATTCGGGAGTCACCAGATCAGGCGGGAGTCGCCCTTCTCACGTCCCGCGGCTTGGTGGAAGGTACGTTGGAAATCAGCGCTGACGACGTGGCCGAGCGATTTGAGCTTCTCGGCAGCTCAATCAGCCCGAGCGCTGATTGGGAGTCGATGCAGCTCCAATGCACCGTGCTGCCAGCACACGTCGGCGACAGCTCGTCCGGGCCCCGGCATTTCGCGGGTCGGACATGCAACGATTGCGCGATGAGCGGGTCGCCGATTTGCTCCAGAGGGATACCGAGCCTCGCGAGCTGGCTGATGATGAGTTCGTATTCTCCCTGTACCAGCCCGGTGAACGTTTGGGCCTCCCGATCGGCGGAGAGTCGAAGTCGATCTCACGCCTAACGAAAGAGAGTACTTCGATATGGCATCGAGCTGTCGTGAGGCCATCGCAGCTCTCAATTGTCGTCGTCGGAGACGTGAGCCCCGCAGAGATCGAGTCCATCGTCGGCGACGAACTTGGAGGCTGGGCATCGACATCGACGACTCTCCCAATTCCTAACGCCGGACGTGTGCGCTCGGAGCGTCACGTCCGGGTGGTGGAGATAGAAGGAGCGGCTCAGTCAGAGCTTCGAATCGGCCACATCGGTCCGCCACGACGACACCCTGACTACTACGCACTCACCGTCATGAATGCGATCCTCGGCGGTTTGTTTGGGTCGCGAATCAACCTCAATCTCCGCGAGTCGCACGGGTACACGTACGGTGCATCGTCGGGGTTTTCATGGCGACGCGATGGAAGCGTGTTCGTCCTTTCCACTGCCGTTGGAACCGATGTGACAGTCCCAGCGATCGAGGAAATCAATGGAGAGTTGAGTCGAATCCGTCAAGAAGCGGTTGCGCCAGCAGAGCTGTCCTTGGCGGTGGACCACCTGGAAGGCGTTTTCCCGCTTCGCTTCGAAACGACCGAGGCGCTGGCGACTGCACTTACGCTGCAAGGGGTCTATGAACTGCCGGAGCTCTATTTCGATGAGTACCGCAGCCGAATCCGCGCTGTGACCGCTGAGGATGTCTTGCGTGTTGCGCAGCAACATCTAGTGCCTGACCACCTACACTCGGTCATCGTTGGCAATCCAAGTTTGCGCAACGCCGTCGAGTCGCATTTTGGCTCAGGAATCGAGGTGAAGACGATGTCGTCGGTCGCGGCAGCAGAGTGATGTCTGACTCAGAGACCAAGTCACAAATGGTCGAGACCCGGCGTGTTTACACGGGCAAGGTGGTGAACCTTGATGTCGACATGGTCCGCTTCCCAGATGGTTCTGTTGGCCCGTTGGAGATGATCCGGCACTCGGGTGCTAGCGCCGTCCTGCCGATTCTTTCGGATCCACGCGAGGAGGATCCGGATGTGCTCATGATCCGCCAATACCGCTACGCGGCGGGACGGCGCATCTATGAAGTACCAGCAGGGCGACTAGATCCTGGTGAGACTCCAGTCAATTGTGCTCGGCGAGAACTGCTGGAAGAAACCGGCTGCCGCGCCGGGCGGCTGGAACCAATGCTACCAATCTTCACAACGCCGGGGTTCACGGACGAGAAGATCCATCTGTTCATCGCGTGGGACCTCCAGCGTGGCGCTACTGAACACGAGGCGGATGAGTTCATAGAACTCGTTCCAATGCCGATGAGCCGAGCTCTGCAGCTAGTGGAAGAGGGCGAGATTGTGGACGCGAAGACGATCGTATCCCTTCTGTACGCGTGGGCTTTCCGGAACCGACAGGCGACCTCGACCCCAAAGAGTCATTCACCCCGTCCTTGACCGTGAGCGCCGAACCGTCCTTAAATCAGGACGGTTTCCAAGTCGTCGCCTTGGTCCTAGCCCATCGACATGGATACTAACAAGTTGTAGGGCAATGAGTTAACTGGCGTCTCCCTTTCTGAGCAAGTGGGGCACGTCGCCTGCTTTGTTCCATCGGCACTGCGGTCCAGTCGCGTGGTTTTGGACTGAATCGCGATTGCTTGGTGGCCAAACAGGAGACAAGGACCATGACTGAACTCGCAACCCTGAGTGTCCCCGTTTCGAGCGGTGCGACCATCAGAGCGCGGCTTCGCGAATTGGAAGACGGGGCAGTCGTCGGAGCCTTCTTAGATGGTGAAGAACGGGCGTTCGATGAACTGGTCACCCGGTATCAATCGCGGCTCCTAAACTTCGTATTTCGGACGATTGGGGATCGCGAGAAGGCGGAAGACTTAGTTCAGGAGGTTTTCGTCAGGGTCTACCGCCACCTGCAACGGTTCGATCGCTCGAAGAAGTTCTCCACGTGGATCTACACGATCGCGTCGAACCTGGCGAAGAACGAACTTCGCAACCGCTCACGCAATCCGCTCATTCTGTTCCAGACCATCCGCAAGACGTGGCAGGACGACGATCGGCCCCTTCAGTTTGAAGATCACTCAGCGCGGCCGGACGACCTGTTTCGAAAGCGGCATTTGCGAGCGCTCGTTGAGCAATCTGTGGATCAATTGCCGGAGCACCACAAGCAGGTTTTTGTGCTGCGGGAGCTCGAAGGGAAGTCGTACGAAGAGATCGCAGAGATTACCGCGTGCAACCTAGGGACAGTCAAATCGCGCCTGAATCGGGCACGGAACGCCTTCGCTTCAATCATTGAGCCGCATCTAGGCTAGGCAAGATACCGGCAGTGTGGCGCGGGATTGGGGCGTCGCAGGTTCTTCCTGCGACGCCCTCTGTTTTCCCGGTGTGTTTCGCCCAACAGGGGACTAGCCGGGCCGCGGACTAACAGGGAGTTTCTCGGGGCTGGAACCCACTTTGGGATCGATGGGTACAGTGCGGTCAACCATGCCTGTTTCGCCCCTGTTCAATGGATTGTAAGAGCTTTCGAAGGAACCACTCAGCGTTCATCGATGAACAGCTCTCCGGCACGGCTGCGGCGGCCATGTACGAGCACGTCCGAGAATGTCCGACGTGTTCCACGTACAATGCGCGCATCCGACGATCACTTCTTTTGGCGAGGAATCTCCCGCAAATAGAAGTGTCTGCAGAGTTCTCTGAGCGACTTCTTGATCGAATCAGCGCCGAGCGTGCCTCCCGGTCCGGAGCGCCAGAGAAGAAGCGTCGAAGCCGTGTTCGGGCGGTTGCGGTTGGGTCAGGGTTGGTTGCCCTCGCAGCACTTTCGGCGAGGTCATTGTGGAAACTGCAGAGCGATCCGGACGACCCGCCTCGCTTACCAGGCGTGGTCGCGTTTCCCCCGACGACGCTGGATTCAACGACGGCACCGGCGATCGTCGCCTCGATGTCGGCCGGCATGCCTGTGTGGCCCGCGCTTTGGCTGGCGGAGCGAGCCCAGTTCCGGTACACATCCTCCGCCAATCACGCCGCTACCGACTCACCAACGCAGCCTTAAGTCCGCGCAGGAGTAATGGCGGGAGGCGCTATATTTGCCGCCATGCCGAGCGACGCCGAGCGCGAACTCTACCGCGCGATCAAACAAGGCCAGTTCTCTCCCGCGTATCTCTTGTTTGGAGAGAATGAGTTTCTGCGGGATGGCGCCATCGCGGACCTGATCAATGCGGCCGTTGAGCCTGCGACACGCGATTTCAATTTCGATCAAGTGCGTGGCGACGCGATCTCGGCCGAGACGCTCGAGGCGCTACTACGCACCCCGCCGATGATGGCAGCGCGACGCGTTGTGGTGCTGCGGGATGTGCAGTCCATGAAAAAGGATTCACGAACCGTACTGGACCGCTACCTGCAGGCCGTATCGTCGGACGTATTGCTCATCATGACGAGCAGTGCGGGTGCCAAGGTCGATCACTCTGTGCTTCAAAATGTTGTAGCTGTCGAGTTCGGACCACTAAGTTCGGATCGACTACCCAAGTGGATCCGACACCGGGCCACGGCGCTTGGGACGCAGATCGATGATGAGGCAATCTTGTTATTGGTACGCGCAGTGGGGGACGATCTCCCCCAACTCGCGGGAGAGCTCGAGAAGCTCTCGAACTACTGCGGTGATCGGACGATTGATCAGCATGCGGTGAGCGATGTGGTGGGTGTGCGTCATGGGGAGACATTGGCGGACCTCCTCGATGCGATCGCCGTGAAGGACGTGAAGAAGGCCATGGAACTACTTCCGTTCGTGCTCGAGCAGCCGAAGCTTGGCGCGGTTCCGATATTGATGGCGTTGGCGTCGCAGACGATGGCGATTGCCTGGGGTCGTGCGCAAAAAGCCAAGGGCACGCCAGACTACGTGCTGCAGAAAGAGTTCTTTGCGCTACTGAAGGAGGCCAAGGCTTTCCCAGGTCGCCCATGGGGTGAAGCAGTCAGGGTGTGGATCCAAGCCATTCCTCATTGGCGGGATGGCGCACTCCAGCGATCGCTCGACGTGCTCCTGGAGGCGGATCGTGCGGCAAAAGAGTCGCGTTTCTCCTCGGAAGACCAGCTACTTAGCAGCGTCGTGCTGAGTCTATGTAGCGAAGTTTCTGGACGTGCAGCGTGAAAGTCACGCAATTTGCGATGGCAGCGCTCATCCTAGCCGGGACGCCAGTTGCCGGAGCTGCCCAAACGACGGATTCCGCGCTCGTGCGAATCGCCCGGCTAGCAGGCGCCGGCGATCGACCGGGGGCGCGCCGGTTGGCCGATAGCCTCGTCAGCAGCCTGCCCGCCGATGCACGTGGCTATGCCGATGCGCTCTACTGGCGTGCGTTTACGGCTGCCAACGCGGCGGAGGCGGAACGGGACTATTTGCGGCTGGCGATAGAGTATCCCCTGTCAACGCGCTCGGAGGACGCCCTGTTGTTGCTGTCGCAGCTGGAGTTCGCGCGCGGCGATCGCAGTGCGGCACTCCGCCACCTGGACCGACTGCTTCGCGATCACCCGGGTGGCCATAGCGCAAGTCGGGCGACCCTTTGGACTGCGCGGATCGCGTTTGACAGCGGTGACTCCGCTCGGGCATGTCGAGCCCTGTTGCAGGCGAGGGGACTGTCGGCTACGGACGACGTGGAGACGCGGAATCAGATTGACTATTTCCTCCCGCGTTGCGCAGCGCGCGCAACAACGGCCGTCGATTCAGTAGCTAACGCGTCACCGGGGTCAAAGGAACCCGACTATAGCCTGCAGATAGCTGCCTTCAAGACGAAGCGTGAGGCAGAGGCCCTACAGCTGCGATTGAAGCGGCGTGGGTTTGATGCGCGCGTAACGCATACGGACTCCTGGTACCGTGTACGGGTCGGCCGATACAGTACCCGGCGAGATGCCGAGGCGGCACAAGCCCGTGCGAAGCGCGCCAGTGTTGCCTCTCGAGTCGTTGAGGCTGAAGCACGGTGAGCCGCGACAGCACGCCTTTGATGCAGCAGTACCGGGACATCAAGGCTCGGCATCCGGATTCCATCCTCCTGTTTCGCATGGGGGATTTCTATGAGATGTTCTTTGACGATGCACATGTCGCGTCGAGGGTTTTGGGTCTGACGCTCACCTCCCGGAACAACGGCGGCGCATCCGACGTGCCGCTTGCTGGTGTTCCCGTCAAGGCTGTACAGGAGTACCTGCGCCGGTTGGTGCAACAGGGATTTCGTGTGGCGATCTGTGAACAGGTCGAGGACCCTCGCTTGGCCAAGGGAGTGGTTCGACGCGAGGTCGTCGAGACGATCACACCGGGCGCAGCGTACTCGGATGACCTCTTGGAGGCCGGACGACACAACTTCCTCTGTGCGGTGTGCGTTGCCGGACCACACTTGGGTGTGGCCGCCGCGGACGTATCGACGGGGACATTTCGCTTGGTACTGGCGGAGCTGGAGGACGGCGATGCGATCCTCGCGCGATTTGCGCCACGGGAGTTGCTGGTGGCGCGGGGTGCTGCCATCGTCGGACCTGGAACTTCGCTGCACCTGCCGGACGCATTAATCACGGAGCGAGACGCTTGGGAGTTCGATGAAGCGCTGGCGGGCGAGGAGATTGCCAGATTTTTCCACGTCCATAGCCTCGACGGCTTGGGGATCGGCGATGATGCGCATTGTGCTGTTGCGGCTGCCGGGGCGCTCCTAAGGTATCTTCGGGAGCTTCAGCCGGCTGGCGTGCCGCAACTGGCGCGACCTCTGCTTGAACGCAGCGCGCATTCGATGCCACTCGACGAGATGACGCGGCGGAACCTTGAGCTGGTCGAATCGTTGCGATCCGTGCCGGATCAGGTGAACGGACGAGCGGCGGCGGAACGCAGCGGCACCCTCCTGGGTGTCCTGGACCGGACCCAGACGCCGATGGGAGCGCGATTGATTCGGCAATGGATGCTCGCACCCCTCGTGGTCCGATCGCTGATAGACGAACGGCTCAACGCCGTCGAGGCATGTGTGGCGGCGCCTCTAGTCCGACGCGCGGTTCGGGCAGCGCTGGACGGCGTGCGCGATGTGGAGCGACTGGCCGGGAAGGCGGCTGCCGGCCGATCGTCCCCGAGAGACTTGCGTGCGTTAGGTGACTCCCTGGCGCGTCTCCCCGACCTGCAGGCGGCGCTGTTGGACCTGGGTACGTCTGGGGCCATGGCGAAGTACATCGGCACCTGGGATGACTGCAGGGACTTGAGCGAGGCGATCAATACCCTGCTCGTCGATCGGCCGCCCGCCACAATTGGAGACGAGGACGCCGTCCGGCCAGGGGCTGACGCCAGCTTGGATGACCTGCGAGCGCTGCGGAGCGGCGGAAAGGACGCGATTGCGCGCATTCAGTCCGAGGAGCGCAGTCGAACCGGCATCACGTCTCTGAAGGTCGGCTACAACCGGGTGTTCGGCTACTACATCGAGGTGACGAATGCCAATCGCCATCTCATTCCGGATGACTATCAACGTCGCCAGACGCTCACGGGCGCTGAACGATACGTCACCCCGGCGTTAAAGGAATACGAGGAAACGATTCTCCATGCGACGGAACGGATCGCGACTCGCGAGCGTGAGTTGTTCGAGACGCTCCGCCGGGGGGTTGGCGACGAGATCGTTAGGCTCCAGCGAGTGGCAAACGCCCTCGCGACCCTCGATGTCCTGAGCGCACTCGCCGAGGTGGCCGACGTTGAGGGATATGTTCGCCCGGTCATCACGGATGAGTTCACGCTCGAGATCACCGGGGGACGCCACCCCGTCGTGGAACGGATGATGGCCCGTGAGAAGTTCATCCCTAACGACGTACACCTTGGCACGGACGCTCGCGTGATTGTGCTGACGGGGCCGAACATGGCGGGGAAGTCTACGATCCTGCGGCAAATCGGACTCATCGTGCTGTTGGCGCAGATGGGCAGCTTTGTGCCAGCCACTTCGGCCCGCATAGGGATCGTGGACCGGTTGTTCACGCGTGTGGGCGCGAGCGACAACCTGGTGCGCGGCCAGTCCACCTTCATGGTGGAAATGGCGGAGACGAGCGCGATCCTTCATACGGCCACCGCGCGAAGCCTCGTGCTGCTCGACGAGATTGGGCGTGGCACCTCCACGTACGACGGTGTTTCGATCGCCTGGTCCGTCACGGAGCACTTGCACAACACGGTGCAATGCAAGACCATCTTCGCCACACATTACCACGAACTGACGCAGCTGGCGGAGGAATTGGCCGCGCTTCGCAACTACAACGTCGCCGTACGAGAAGTCGGCGAGGAGATCGTATTCTTGCATCGACTCCTTCCCGGGGGGGCCGATCGATCGTATGGAATCGAAGTCGGGCGTCTTGCTGGATTGCCACCAGCGGTTATCGCCCGCGCGCGCGAAGTTCTTCATCTTCTCGAGGGCGAGCAACTCGTTCAGGCGCTCGGGGATTCAAGGACTTCGGACGCTCGTCAATTCGCGGGTGGAGCAGGTCGACGCGACGAGCCGCAACTTCCACTCTTTCCGGTTGTGCAGCATCCTGCGGTCGTGCGCCTGCAATCGTTCGACACGAATCGTACTACGCCGATGGACGCGCTGCGCCTACTCGATGAGCTGGCGCAGCTCGCCAGGGAGAGCTGAAAAGATGAGGCTGCGATACCTTGCCAGAGTCCCGCAGGTGATGCCCGTGTTGCTGCTGATCGCCTGTGGCGACGACGGCATGCTGGCGCGATGGATGGGCAAGCAACCGCCCGTGGAGCTGCCGGTGCTCGAGACGACCGACTTGCCGTTCCGGTATCCGCCGGGGCTCTTTATTGAGCGTATTCAGGGTGATGTGGTGCTCCGGCTTTACATAGACTCGTTAGGTTACGTCGTCGCAGAATCCACCCGGGTCACTGAAGCCTCAAAGTACGCGCTCTTTGACAGCGCGGCTGTTGAGGGGGCAGCGAGGCTCTCGTTTCACCCTGCCAGGCGCGGAGAACATCGCGTGCCCTACGAGGTTTTGTTTCCGGTGAAGTTTCGACTGCCGGCCGTGGTCCCAACGCCCGTCGACACGACGAAGCCGCAAACCAAGCCATGAACGGTCGGACGTGCGGTCACCGGCCCAGCGCATGGTCGTCTCAGGCGCGACTTCCGAGGGCATGGGCCCCGTGTCCGCACGCGCCGAGGGCGAGAGGGACAACGTGAAACATCGAAGTAGGCTGTCGGGAAGATTCTCACGGGACGAGGCATTCCGATGCGCATAGCCGTGTTGATGGGTGGAACCTCGGCGGAACGAGATGTTTCGCTCGCGTCCGGATTGCGCGTTGCTGAGGCGTTGCGAGGAGCCGGTCACGATGTGGTAAGTATCGATACGGCATCCGGACTTCTCTCGCCAAGCGAAGAGCATGCAATCCTCAGTCATGGTGTGCTGAAGACCATTCCCCCCGATGTGGCTTCACTCGCCAGGCTGGATCGTCAGCTGCCTTCCAAGCTGGATTCGCTGTCGGCGGTCGACGTGGTGTTTCTGGCCCTTCACGGGGGGCGCGGAGAAGACGGTACCATTCAGGCGCTCTTGGACCTGACGGGAGTGCCGTACACGGGGAGCGGTCATCTCGCCAGCGCCTTGGCGATGGACAAGGACCTTTCGAAGCAATTGTTCCGGCAAGCTGGAATTCCAACGCCGGACTGGCTAATGGCGCCGGCGTCGCCGGCCGAGGTTGCGAGAGCGATTGGCTTTCCCTGCATCGTCAAACCCAGCAAGCAAGGATCTACGGTTGGCCTTTCGCTGGTTCGTGATCCTAACGAGCTGACAGTCGCGGTTGAGGCTGCGAGGGAGTTTGATGACGAGGTGATGATCGAACGATTCATTGCAGGCCGCGAGTTGACGGTGGGCATCCTTGGCGATCGCGCCCTTCCGGTCGGTGAGATCATTCCGGTTCACGAGCTTTACGACTACGAGTGCAAGTACACGCCTGGCATGGCGCGCGAAGTTTTCCCTGCGGAGCTGTCCTCGCCATTGACCGCCCGCGTTCAGGAATTGGCACTTTCGGCATTTCGCGTACTGAAGCTGCGGGGATACGCGCGGATTGACTTTCGGATGTCGGCTGACGGGGAATTCTATTGCTTGGAGGCCAACACCCTTCCGGGGATGACCCAGCTTTCCCTCATTCCGCAGGCGGCGGCAGCGGCACAGATTCCATTTGCGGCACTTTGCGAGCAAATCGTACGGCTCGCGCTACCCTGACGTGACTAGTTCTATGGGAACGACTCCCGTACTCGCGGCGGCTTTGACCGGCGTCCCAGTTGGCATCCAGCGCCAGGGGGTATGGTCGGGTTACCGACAGATGTTTGTGCGCTTTGCGGGCGCGGCCGAGACGGCTCAGATGTATTCCGCGGATGCTCTGGCTCGGGAATTGAATCGTACCCTAGGGCGGAGTCCCGTACACTCAATCTGCGTGAGTGGGCGTGACGCGTTGGGTAGCGTCGATTTTCTCGCGGCGGCGCTGCGTCAGGTCCCCAAGGGACAACGCGTGATGGTAGACACGGATGGGCAGCGGCCTGAGGCAGTCGCGGTGTTGCACGAGTTTGTCACCCTGCTGCAGGTGACCGTCGAGCTTCCGGCATCGACGGTGTCGTTGGAACGCGTTCAGACGACGTTACGAGACGCTCGCCGTCTGGGGTGCGCCCACGCATTGGTGATCGCCGGCAGTGACGAAACGAGTGACGCGGATTATCTCCAGATCGTCGAGCAAGCGCATGCTGCCAGCGAGAATACGGCGGTTGTCCTGCATCCGGGTCCCAGTGCGGAGCGGGCGCAACTCGACCGGCGGTGGAGTACCTTGGTGGAGCATGCGATGGCGAGACATTCGGATGTTCGGATAGCCCTTCGACTCAACGGGCCAGCGACCATTCGATAAGCGAAAGGGGCCCGGCTGGATCCAAGGGGAACAGTTGCCGGACCGGCGTGATACGTATAGTTGTAGTACAGATTCCAGAACCGGCACTCGGAATGTCCCACGCGCTGACGGACGACGCTGAATCACCACGCCTAACGAAGGCTGTGCAGTGGCTTATCGCCATCAACGTGGCGATTTACTTCTTGCAGCTGACGGTCGTGGGCCCGAGCAACATGCAGCAGGCACTCGGGTTTGAAGCACGCCATCTCTCGACCGCGTGGTGGACGGTGCTGTCGTACATGTTCGTCCACGGGGGATTTTGGCACCTGGCATTGAACATGTACACCTTGTACCTGTTCGGCCCGCGCGTCGAGCACTTGTGGTCGCCTGGTGAATTCACCCGCTACTACATTGCCTGCGGACTCGGCGGTTGGTTCTTCCAGCTGCTGTTCGCGCGCGATGCACTATTGATTGGCGCCTCCGCGGCCGTGCTCGGCGTGATGCTGGCGTATGCGATGCGGTGGCCGAACGACGAGGTGTACCTGTTCGGCGTGGTACCCATCAAGGTGAAGTGGCTCGTCGCCATGCTCGCGACGTTTAACCTGATCAGTGGCATTGCCGCCGGTGATCAGGGCGGTGGAGTTGCATACCTGGCGCACGTCGGCGGGTTGGCGGCTGGATGGGTGTATCTTCGCTCATCGTCTGCAGCAGGATTCGACCGCCTTCGGCAGCGGATCTCCCAAGTTCCAGATGTACCTGACGAGACGCCGCGCGCGATTCCACGCTCACTGCCGCGTACGCGCGAGAAGGGAAACGAAATCGACGACGTGATTTCGCGCAGTCAGGCCGCTACGGCGCGACGCCCGGCGAGTGTGCAACAAGCGACTGTGCCGGCTGTGCGACGTGAAAAGGCCGACCTCGATGTGCTGCTCGACAAGATCTCGCAAAACGGCATCGACAGTCTTACCGCAGAGGAGCGGCGGCAGCTCGAAGAGCGATCCAAGGAACTTCGCGGCCGCGACTAGTCGCGACATTCGCGTGAGGCCAAGGCGACGCCGAGTGACCCACTTGGCGTCGCTTCTTCGTTCCCATATCGATGGGTGGAAAAAAAGAGCCCCCCGGTATTACCGGGGGGCGAGTGCCGCCACGCCGTTCTCGCGGCGGCTGCGGCCGGACGCTAGGCGCCGGCCTAAAGAGAACCTACGGCCCGATTTCAGGGCTGTCCATACCGGTTAGACGACTACTTGTTGCCTGCGGAGGTAAAATGAGCATAGTCCGTGCCGCGTCTAGCGTTGAATACTGCAAAACCGCATCCTTGGCGGATGCCACAGCCAGAGTTGCTCGAGACCTTCCTCAATCCTTATCCGAACCGGTCATACGAGATCCATATGACATGTCCGGAGTTCACGTCACTATGTCCATTGGGCGGGGTTGAGAGTGACGCCGCCGAGCTCGCGCTGTTGCGCGGCGGGGCACCGGACTTTGCGACGATTACGATCACGTACGAACCCGCGGAGCGCTGTCTCGAACTCAAGAGCTTGAAGCTGTACCTCTGGAGCTTCCGAAACGACGGGATCTTCTACGAGAGGGTTGTGAACCGGATACTGGATGACTTAAGCG
The DNA here is from genome assembly GCA_044224875.1 of Gemmatimonadaceae bacterium. Classification (GTDB taxonomy): domain Bacteria; phylum Gemmatimonadota; class Gemmatimonadetes; order Gemmatimonadales; family Gemmatimonadaceae; genus JABAQJ01. The sequence continues at coordinate 22,787 of JBGAJQ010000014.1, forward strand.
CTGCTGCGGCGCCTGGGTGGATGAAAGTGGTTGGTGACTTCAATGTTCGCGGTGGGATTAAGTCGATCATTACCGCCGAAGTGGGGGCGCGAGCGTCGTCGAGGGCTAAGTAACGTGCGCTCGTGGCGGGCCGCGTCGCCTGAGACATGCGCAAGACAGTGGCTTGGCCTCAACCGGAGGTGGCGTTACGTTTCCGGCCACGGCTAGGTAGCTCAGTTGGTAGAGCAGCGGACTGAAAATCCGCGTGTCGGCGGTTCGATTCCGTCCCTAGCCACTTCACGTAAGCGATTACACTGCAACCGATTGAGGAATGGCGCGGTCCCCATGGCCCGCGCCTTCTTCTTTACGAGAAACTACGGTCGCTACGCGTTGAACTGGAGCGTCACGCGCACCTGATCGCCGTCTCCCTTCGGTCCCCTGATGGCTTTGGGAATGGGGAGAAGCGTTCGACCTGACTTTTCCCGCCAGACACTGGTTTTCCACGTGTGTCCGTCGACAGTCGCCACCACTGACGTGCGTCCCCAAGCCCCCGACGACGACGGCGCGTAACGCGCGGGGACTATCGCGAAGGTCCATCCTCCCTTTCCAGGATAGCGGAACAGCGTTGCCTTGAAGCGCGTCGAGTAGGACGGCACCGTCTCCTCACTGACGGCAAGGCGCCCGGGGGTCTCCGCGAGGCTTGTCCAATCTGGGCCGGTGATCGGCGTTGCCGAGATCGAACGCCGCGTCGTACACGAATGACGCCACGCGTGCCAGCGCATCGTAGTCGATGTATTGCGGTTCGTCCGTGACCTGATGGTAGTCGAGGTGTTCGCCACGCGAGACGGCGATGGCGGGAATCCCATACCGCGCGTAGCTGTAGTGATCCGCCCGGCAGTAGTACTGCAGCGGATGACCTGGCTGATCGTACGTCAGGTTGAACTTGAAGGGAGCTGGTTGCTTCGCATTTGCCCGTTCGATGATGTCGCCGAACTCATTGGAAAGGCGTCGAAGCCCAACGACCTCGAGGTAAGCAGGCCCCGCATCAGGGAGGTCGCTCACGGAACCGCGACCGATCATGTCCATGTCGATCTCGCCGACGATCGAATCGCGGGCGACCGTCGGGTGATCGGTGTACCACTGTGACCCGAGGAGTCCATACTCCTCGGCCGTGTGAGAGACAAAGAGGACTGATCGCTTTGGCCGTGCGCCCGATGACAAGCGCTCGGCGATCTCGATCAAAGCGACCGTTCCGGTCCCGTCATCGTCTGCGCCATTGCGGATGGAATCGGGTCGTGGTGGCCGTGCGGCTCGCAACGAGTCCAAGATCGTGCGGATCTGTTGCTGTTCGGCGTTCGACGGTTCGTGCGGAGGTGTGTCCGCACCCATCGGACGGATGACGCGATTGAATGCTCGCAGCGAGTCGTGATCGACGGGCGAGTGGTCGTACCCGACGTGATCGTTGTGAGCGGTGAGAGAGACGAACTGTCCACGAAGGACGGGGTCAGTGCCACGAAGAATGCCCACGACATTTCGCGCTGGGAATTCCAGCGGAAAAACGCCGGCGCCAACCTGTCCGCGCACCACGCGGCCAGTTGTACCTGGCGAGAGATTGGCAATGGGCGCTCCGAGCAGGCGTTGTGCGGCCGCCGAGGTGATGAGAGCCGCCGGGACGAGGTCGGCACGTGTTGTGCTGTCCTGAACGAGGTTGCCAGAGAGCAGTTGCGCCACGGTGCTGGCGCCCAACGATTCCATGGCCGTCATGCATACGAGTGCGGCACCGGCGAACTGCGGGGCGCGCGCGATCGGTCGCAGGAAGCGCAGGGGCGACGCTTCGCGGGAGCCATCCTGTCGAGGTGCGGCGATGACGACGATCTTGCCTCGTGCGGCCGAAGAATCGATCCATGAGCTGGGATCCGATGCCACGCCGCCGAAGATCACGGTGGCGCCGTCCATCTGGCGTAGGCGCGCGGGCACGGCGATCGGTGCGATGTCAGCGCCGATCCGGAGGACGGTATCGGCGACGGATAGGCGTAGCGCGGGATTTGCGCGGATCCAATAGAACGGCACCGTCTGGAACCACGTGCCCGAGTCACCGGCGGGTTCGAGTCCGAGTCGCGCAAACTCAGCCGCGATGGATGCGGCGGCCTTGAAGTTCCCAACGTGGCCAGGTTCGCGGCCTCCCATCGAGTCATCCGCCAATGCAAACAACCGGACTCGCAGGTCCTGCGGCGAGATCTCAGGGGTGGTCCGGAAAGGGCCATTCGCCGTGACGGCGACACGACTCGTGCACGCCGCAGACACAAGGAAGAGAAGAAGCAGTCGGTGGTGCCGCATGCGCCTAACGGTGCGGGTAAAATTCAATCAGTCCGGCGGATCCTGGGGTCGTCGGGTCAGCGTCGCCGGGGCCTTTTGGTCCGCCGCGGCGCACCTTGGCGGACGCTTCCTGGACCTCGACCGCGATCCATGTGGTGGCGTCGACGTGTGCGTCGGGTTGCACCTGATAATCGACGCCAGCCGTGCGGCCGGGGTGATAACGGGCAATGAGGGCATCGCCGATCCGCCGCTTCTCTTCGCGATCGGTGACTTCGCGGGTCCCGCCGAAGCAGACGGCACTTCGGTAGTTCACCGAGTGGTACTTGGCCGTCTTGGAGAGGACCAGGCCGTCCACCATGGTCACGGTCACGCAGACACGCGCACCGGACGCCAGTAGGGGAGCGAGGCGGCCAAAGGTTGCACCGTGCAGGTAGATGGTGTCTGGGTGTTCCCGATCGAAGTGATACGTCATGGGGATGACGGCCGGGCCCTGGTCTTCGGCAATTCCGACGTGAGCGACGAGGCCCGTGGCGAGGATGTCATGCAACTCGTCAGGCGCGGAGCGTTCCGGGTGGATGTGAAACGTTGTTCGTGACGTATCGCTGTGAGGCATGGGATTGTGGTGGCGGCTGGGAAGAAGTATCGCACGTGGGCGCCTGTCATCGCGAGGTCGCTCGTGGCGGTCCGCAGCCGGTTGTACATTATCAGCCGCATGCCATCCCGCGACCTCTCCACCTCAGCCGCCGTGGCGTCCGGCGCGGAGCCTCCTCGAGAGCGCGCCGAGCGAGTTCGGGTCCTGCATGAGACCTTGAGATTGTTCCCGGCGGCACTATTTCAATTTGACCCGCGCATGCGCGACGGGTGGTACACGGATCGCTATTTCGTGCGGACTGCCCGAACGATTGCGCATGCGGGCCGGGATCCAGTGGTCTGCATGCAAGTGTTCGCGAAACAGCACGGCGTCCTCGCTGGGGCGTACGAGGCCATTCGGATGTTGCAGACGCAACTGGCGGCACATCCTGAAACGGGAGAACGGTACTCACTGTCGGATTTCGAGATCGACACATTGATGGATGGCGACGACGTGGCGCCGTACGAGACGGTTCTGCTGATCACCGGGCCATACGTGGCGTTTGCACACCTGGAGACGGACTACCTTGGAGTGCTCGCGCGTCGCTCGTTGGTAGCGACAAACGTTAGGCGCGTGATGCACGCTGCTGCGGGGAAGCCAGTGATCTTCATGGGTGCGCGCCACGACGATTGGAGAGTCCAGACGCCAGACGGATATGCCGCGCGCGTCGGTGGTGCCGGCAGTGTGTCCAGCGACGCGGGCGGGGCATGGTGGGGCGCTGCGGGTGTGGGGACCATGCCACACGCGATGATTGCGGCCTTTGGGGGCGATGTCGTGGCCGCCACGCTGGCCTTCGCGCGATACTGCCAGGCGTACGAGCCAGAGATGCGTGTGGTGAGTCTAGTGGACTATGACAATGACGTGGTGAACGATGCGCTGGCGGTCGCGCGCGCCATGCGCGAAGCGTTTGGCGAGGGCTCGCTTGCAGCGGTGCGCGTTGACACGAGCGAGTCCTTGATTGACAAGACGCTGGTGCGGGAAGGTGCACAGCTGCCACGCGAGCTGCTGACCGGTGTCAACCCGATTCTCGTTCGGCGTCTACGTTCCGCCTTGGATGACAACGGGTTCACGGGGGTCGGGATTGTCGTGTCTGGGGGCTTCACGCCGGCCAAGATCCGACGCTTCGAAGAAACGGGTGTGCCGGTGACCGGGTACGGCGTGGGGTCGAGCTTGCTCGGCCACAATGATGGTGAAGCTGACGGGTTAATCAACGACTTCGATTACACGGCGGATGTGGTGGTGGTGGATGGGAAGCCTGAGAGCAAGGTCGGACGCGGGCTGAGCGTGAATCCACGCCTTGTGCGCCTGGATCTGTCGCAGCTGACGGAAGGCGCCTCACGCACGCTTCGATGACTTGGCGAGACCGACGACCCCCTTTTCGACACCGCCGCCTGGGCTGGGTGGTGGATGTTCAGCACGATTTCATGGATCCAACAGGGCGTCTTTACGTGCATGACCTGCGCGACCCCGGGGACCCGGGGGCGAGCGTTGCCAGGGAGGCGATCGTGCGCAGCGTCGAGTGGATGAGGGACACCTGTGACGTGGTGGTGTTCACCGGCGACTGGCACGCCTATGGCGATCGGGAGATTGTTGTCGACCAGCCGGACGCAGCGCTGGGGACGTATCCGCCGCACTGCATGGGTGCCGCAGACGATCCGGAGGAACGGCGAGGGGCGGCGTTGATCGAGGAGGTTGACCCTGCTGGCGAGGCAGTGATTCTCGAGCGTGAGGCGCCGACGTGGCGGGCCGGAGAGGTCGCGAAAGTGGCGGTGGAGGGAAGACGACCGGTCTTCATCCAGAAGAAGGAGTTCTCCGTCTTCGAGGGGAATCCGGCGACTGATGTCTTCTTGGGGCATCTGGTCTCCAAGCTTGGCGAACGGCCGGAGGTCGTGGTGTGTGGAGTAGCGACAGACGTCTGCGTGCGCCACGCCGTGGAGGGATTTCTCGACCGCGGATTTGGTCTTTGGGTTATTCGAGACGCGACGCACGGGCTTGGCCTGATCCCCGACGATGCGTTGTGGCGTCGCTGGCAAGAGCGGGGCGCGCGGGTCGTGACGTCGACGGAGCTCGACTCGATTGCCTAACGATGGTGATCACCCATTGGGCGGCACTGCCGTGATTACGAAGGTGCAGCGCTTGTTGGCGATTGACTTCGTTGTGGATCAAAGACGTCGCCAGCTTGGTCGCTTCGCCATGCAGGTGTGCCTAGGTATGCTCGTGGCCCCGATCACCTTGACGTTGCCGGCCCAAGTGACGTCATCGCGTGCCGCCGTGCCACCATCAGGACGGTTTGACGCACTGGAGCGCGTCATCAACACCGCCATGCGAGATCGGGGCATACCGGGTGTTGCGGTGATTGTGACGGAGGGGAGGGACGTGACGTACCGCCGTGCCTTTGGGATATCCGACATTGAGAGCGGTGCCCCGATGTCCACGTCGTTGCTAACGCAAGTTGGCTCGGTGACGAAGGTGGTCACCGCCCTGCTAGCAGCTGATATGCAGCTGGCGGGCGAGGTGGACTTGGACGTGCCCATTGGCCGCTATGCGACTGGACTGTCACCGCGCCTGTCGTCGATCACGCTGCGCCGCCTCCTGTCGCAGACGGCTGGCCTGCGCGACGAACCGGCCGTTTCAGGACGGCAGGACGGATCGGCGCTGCTCGAGTATGCGCGTACGGTCCCGGACGCGGCGCAGATTCTTCCACCGGGCGAGGCCTTCTCGTATTCCAACCTGGGGTTCGCGTTAGGTGGATTGACGCTCCAGCAGAGCGTACACGTTCCCTTCGATCGACTGCTCCAGGATCGCGTTCTCCTTCCGTTGCAGATGGGTCATGCAACGATGCGGCTGCCCGACGCCGCGACATATCCACGTGCCGCTGGTCACGCACCGGATAGTACGGGTCGACTACGCGTCGTACGCCCCGTTGCGAACGACGCGCGCTATTGGCCGGCAGGATATCTCTGGGCGTCAGCGGAAGACTTGGCCGAGCTAGTTCGCTTGTTTCTTCACACCCCGTCTCGCGCGTCGCATCCACGCCTGGCGGCTGCAGCAGATTCCTTGCTGGTGCGGCGGGTGGAAGTGCCAGGTCTCCCGAATAGCGCGCAGTACGGATATGGGATGTTCGTGGATCAGTGGCATGGCGTACGACGCGCGTGGCATCCGGGCGCCATGCCGGGATTCAGCGCACTGATTGAGCTATTGCCCGACAGGGATGTGGGCGTGGTGGTGGTCGCGAACCGGGATGGGCTTCGGCTGGACGAGATCGCCGAGGCGGCGCTTGAAAGTGGAGGGGTGTTTCCGAATGAGTCGTCCAGCGCCGACTCCGTCGTTGCGTCCGCAGTGAGCGGATCACTCCTTCAATCGTTGGAAGGCCGTTTCCTCGGGCGGTTTCCACTGGAACTACAGTACCGCGACGGCCAGCTGCTGCTCACGCGCTTCGGCACCACGCTGCCGGTCGTGCCACTGGGGGACGATCGCTACCTGATCGTGAACCCGGGCACTGGACGCCAAGAGACGTTCAAGATCATCCCGTCGTCGGGAAGCCGACCGGCGTACATCCAGATGTTCCTCTGGGCCTTTCCGCGCGTTAGGCAGTAGGGCGGGGAGGAGGCCGCGGCGACGGCTCGTTGCGGCTGGTCAGAACGAGAGGGACCCGCCGAGATGCCAACGACCAGCAGCATCAGGGAAGAGACTTATCTTCTTTGGGAGCGGGAGCGCGCGCCACTTCTCGGCACTCGCGCGCGAGCCGATATACGCGCCGATACCACCACCCACGACGGCACCGATCGCAGCGGTACCAAGCATTGAGTAGTCCTTCGAGCGGTCGCCAGGTCGGAAATTGGCCGAGTAATAGCCGAACGCGAGTGCTCCCGCGGCTGCACCGATCGCGCCGTACTTGATCACGTACGACCGATTGTGCCGTTGTTCGCCGATGGTCACCTCGAGCTTTGTGATCTGGTCCAGCGTCAACGACCAGATGCCACGGCCTTCAACGAACTTGAGCGTGTCAGCGGACGACTCGAGGTAGTTGGCAACGAGGGGCGCGACCAGGTTTGAGGCAGTGACGCGGACGCGCATTCCGGATACGAGGGGCAACTGGCTCTGGACAGGCGCTGGCTGGGTCGCTTGGGCACCGCTGACGGACGTGACGGTGAGGAGGCAAGCGCAAGCAAGAGCAATGGTTCGCAAAGGAAAGACTCCAATCGGGGACAAGGCGAGGTTAGGACAAGCGGGGTTCGGGGTCCGACCGAGCTCCAAGCAAAACCCGCGCCTGTATTACGACGGCCAAGACGTGGATCGGTAAAAATGACCCACTTGCCCCTAAGCGCGGCACCCCTCGTTGCGGGCGAATTCCGGATTGGCGAGAAGTGGCGAGGGTGCCTAGCTTCGGGTTGGAGCGCACTTCTGGACCCTCGACCGACCAAAAAAATGACCGAAGCCACCAGCTTGGATGTCCGCGCTATCGCAAACGTTCCAGGGGGAGAGTCCTCCAGGCTTTCGAGCGTGGCTTTGAGCCTGAAGGGATCGGAGATCCTTCGAATTGCGGCTGAAATTCGGTCGATGGTGGCCGCTGGCGAGCCCGTGTGCAACCTGACCGTTGGAGATTTCGACCCTCGCCAGTTTCGAATTCCGCAGATGTTGGAGGACGGGATTTCTGAGGCGCTTAGAAAGGGTGAGACCAACTATCCCCCGTCGACGGGACATCCCGCGTTGCGGGAGGCCATTCGAGACTACTTGGAGCGCGGGCTAGGCCTAGGGTACGATCTCGATTCCGTGCTCGTCACGTCTGGTTCCCGTCCCGGCGTCTACGGGACCTATAGGGCAATCGTGAGTCCCGGGGAGCGCGTGGTGTACCCGGTTCCCTCCTGGAACAACAACTACTACTGCGACATGGTTGGAGCGGCCGGCGTTCCGGTGGAGACACTAGCCGACGAGTCCTTTCTTCCGACGCGAGCGCTGCTCGAACCGCATGTGCGCGACGCACGGATGATCGCGCTGAATTCACCGCTCAATCCGTGCGGCACCGCGTTTACCGCTGAGGCCTTGGCTGCGATTTGCGACCTGATTCTCGAGGAAAACGCGAGACGGGGACCAAACGGCCGAGCGCTGTACCTCATGTATGATCAAGTGTATTGGCAGCTGACGTTCGGCAACACGATGCACGTTGATCCGGTGACGCTGCGACCGCAGATGGCGAAGTACACCGTGTACATCGATGGCATCTCGAAGGCGTTTGCGGCCACCGGTGTGCGTGTGGGTTGGGTCGTTGGCCCGACCGACATCATCAGTGCGATGAACAACTTCTTAGGGCACGTTGGAACGTGGGCACCGCGCGCCGAGCAGGTCGCGACTGCGCATTTGCTCTCGTCGGGCGACGTGGTAGGTGAGTTCACGCGGAGTCTCTGCGGCCAGGTTCAAGCGAGACTGGACGCGTTGTACGAGGCGGTGGCGACCCTTGCCGCGGAGGGACATCCGGTACGTGCGATATCGCCGATGGGGGCCATCTACCTGAGCGCGCAGTTCAACATCGCGGGCAAGCGCGCGCGGGACGGGTCCATGTTGCAGACGGCAGACGACGTCCGACGATGGCTTCTCCGGGAAACAGGGTTGGGAGTGGTACCGTTCAATGCCTTCGGGTCTCGGGATCAGAAGGGGTCGGAATTTGGGTGGTTCCGACTCTCCGTCGGGGCGGTGTCGATGTCGGATATTGGAAAGGCGATACCGCGTTTGCGAAGCGGACTTGAGTCTTTGAGCTAACCTCCAGTCGTGCTCGATGGTCACGTTCGATGGCTGATGGAACGCAGGGTTTTCTATAACAGTAAGAAGCCTATAACAAGACAGCGAAGCGCCACTTGTGGAACGTGCGCATGTGAACATCTGTGGGCAATAGAGCTGTTTGCCATCATTGGTCACGCTTTGGAGATTTGACAGCGGGAGGCAGACATACTACCATATATCCGGATCAACGGATATATGACTCAGGCCCCTGTTCTTGACCGTCTCACAGCCCTAGCCGACTTCACGCGGAGTCGCCTGCTCCGGGCGCTCGATGAGCACGAGCTGACGGTCGGGGAGCTGTGTACCGTGTTGCAGCTGCCACAGTCCACGGTGAGTCGGCACTTGAAGGTGCTTGGAGGCGATGGATGGCTCACCTCCCGCGCTGAGGGCACCAGCCGGTTCTACCGCCGCTCGTCGCAGCTGGACGACACGGCGCGGTCCCTGTGGGAGATCGTTAGGCAGGACGTCGATCGCCAACCGATTGTCCGCGAGGACGCCTCGCGCATCGATACGGTCCTCCGGGGACGGCGGGACGCCTCTCGCGAGTTCTTCTCGACGGCCGCGGCGCGATGGGATGCCTTGCGTCGGGAACTGTACGGGGATGCGTTGGAGCAATCGGCACTGCTCGGTCTCCTGGATTCCGCGTGGGTGATCGGTGATCTGGGCTGCGGAACCGGGTCCCTTGCCGCCGTGGTGGCTCCGCACGTCGCGCGCGTGTTGGCGGTTGACGGATCTGATCGAATGCTGGAGGCCGCGCGCCGCCGCTTGCAGCCGCATGCGAACGTTGAAGTGCATGCTGGAGAATTGGAGGCGTTACCCATTCCATCCGAGACTCTGGACGTAGGGTTCCTCACGTTGGTACTGCACAACGTCGCGGAACCTGTCCGAGCGTTGCGCGAAGTATCGCGGTCGCTGAAGGAAAGGGGGCGGATCGTAGTGGTTGACATGCTTCCGCACAGCCGAGAGGAGTATCGCCTCGAGATGGGGCACGTGTGGCAGGGGTTCTCGCCCGACGAACTCGCCGGGTGGCTGCGTGAGGCGGGTTTTGCTCAACTGCGGGTGATACCACTGGCCGTCACTGAAGGCGCGCGAGGCCCGGCGCTCTTCATGGCGACTGGAGTGAAGGATTCCCATACAGTGCCGCCAGACGGGGCGCATTCGCAACAATCGTCTCTTACAAGGATCGCATCATGACTTCGACCGTTCAGCCAGGGGTCGCGCCGGGGTCGGCGCTGGACCGTCCGGCGTTCAAAGTGCGCGACCTCTCTCTTGCGGAATGGGGCCGAAAGGAAATTCGGCTGGCAGAACAGGAGATGCCGGGGCTGATGGCACTGCGCGCCGAATTCAAGGGTGCGCGACCACTCGCTGGCGCGCGCATCATGGGTTCGCTGCACATGACCGTTCAGACGGCCGTGTTGATCGAAACGCTCGTTGCGCTCGGCGCCGATGTGCGTTGGGTGTCGTGCAACATCTTCTCGACGCAGGACCATGCCGCGGCAGCCGTCGCGGTTGGGCCTGACGGTAGTGTCGAGCACCCGCGTGGTACCGCTGTGTTTGCGTGGAAGGGTGAGACACTCGACGAGTATTGGTGGTGCACGGAGCAGGCGCTGATGTGGCCGGATGGTGGGGGCCCCACGCTGCTGTTGGATGACGGTGGTGATGCTACGCTTCTGGTGCACAAGGGTGCGGAGTACGAAACGGCTGGCCGCATTCCGGCGTTTGATGCTGCGAATGATCCAGAAGAGTGGGGGGTGATCCTGGAACTCCTTCGGGCCGAAGCGACACGGCATCCGGGACGCTGGACGAACGTGGCGGCGGGAATTCGCGGCGTGTCCGAGGAAACGACGACGGGAGTGCATCGCCTATACGAAATGATGCGGAACGGGACGCTGTTGTTTCCGGCCATCAACGTCAACGACTCGGTGACGAAGTCGAAGTTCGACAACATCTACGGTTGCCGACACTCGGTGATTGATGGCCTGAACCGCGCCACTGACGTCATGTTGAGCGGCAAGATTGCCGTGGTCTGCGGCTTCGGCGAGGTCGGGAAGGGTTGTGCGCAGGCGCTTCGCGGCCAGGGCGCGCGAGTAGTGGTGACCGAAATTGACCCGATCTGCGCGCTTCAGGCGGCGATGGAGGGGTTTGAGGTGACGACCGTGGAGGCGGTGATCGAACGGGCGGATGTCTTCATCACGGCTACAGGCAACAAGAACGTCATCACCGTCGAGCACATGGCGCGCATGAAGGACAAGGCGATCGTGGGCAACATTGGCCATTTCGACAACGAGATCGACATGGCTGGACTGAAGCGGGTGGCAGGCCTGCAGCGCATCAACATCAAGCCGCAATACGACGAGTTCCGTTTTCCCGATGGACACAGCGTGCTGATCTTGGCCGAGGGGCGGCTGCTAAACCTTGGGTGTGCAACGGGTCACCCGAGTTTCGTCATGTCCGCATCATTCACCAATCAGGTCCTCGCCCAGCTGGAACTCCACCAACGAGCGACCGCGTACGAGAAAAAGGTCTATACCTTGCCAAAACATCTCGACGAGAAAGTCGCACGGTTGCACCTGCAGAAGTTAGGTGTGCAGCTGACGGAGTTGACGATCGAGCAAGCGTCCTACCTCGGGGTCAAGCACGAGGGTCCGTACAAGCCGGAGCACTACCGATACTAGGATAGGCGCGGCGAGCGGGGGGGATGTGCGCGACGCCCCGCTCGCTCAGTTGTCCGTCGCGACCTTGCCTTCCGCCCTGCGAATGGCGCGCAACGCGCTATGTAAGCGCTCAACGCCGACACCGGATATCAACGCCGCAGGCGCGCCAAACTCGTGCAGGGCGTGAAGGAACTGCTGGTGTACGGTGGCGCGCGAATGGGGTTGATCGCGGACGCCGTCGGCGATCCAGGGGATATCCCTGTAGTCACACAACAGATAGAGCGACGCCAGTCGGTCGCGGGCGCGTCCGACGATTGACGCCGGGCACGAGCCGTAATAGTGCCTCGCGTATACCACGGTGCTGACGAGGTCCGTGTCGAGGACGGTGAGGCGCGGCTCGGACCGGGCCGCGGCATCCTCCATGGCAACCTGACCCTCGGCGATAGGCTCGACGTCCGCCGCCGTCAGCGGATGGCCGATGGACTCGGCGTAGGCACGCGCGTACTCGGGAAGCCACAGCGCCCCGAGTTCCTCTGCCAGCTGGCGAGAGAGTGTCGTCTTGCCCGTACATTCGGAACCGGTGACGACGATTCGCGACAGCGTTGGCGTGTTCACCGAAACGAATGGATTCAGGGGACGACCACCTGTGGAGCGGCGAGGCCCACGGCTTTAGACCGCTCCCGGAGCGACCGCAACCACTGGACGTGTCCCGTTACCGCGAGGCCGAGAAACACGAGGTATTGAAAGGCCGTCAGGTACAAATGCTTGAGGAAGACAAACATCACGACATAGACGACGTCCATGAGTATCCAGAGCATCCAGTTCTCGAGGATCTTCCGCGTCATCATCCACTGCGCGATGAGGGAAAATACCGACAAGGTTGCGTCGAGCCATGGCAACGCCGCGTCGGTGGCGCGCTGGAGGAAAGCACCTAGTGTCAGTGACCCAGTGACACCGATGGCGAGGAGGGGCAGCAAGAGACGACGTGGGACTCGCGAAACAAGCAACTCAGTGCGGTTCTCACCGCCGAAGAGCCATTCGTACCAGCCGTAGATCGAAAGGAGCAAGTAGATGACTTGCAGCCCCATGTCCGCGTACAGCTTTTCGCGCGCGAAGAGCACGGCGTATAGACCAACGTTGATGATTGCCGTCGGCCAGCTCCAGATGTTCTCGCGGGCCGACAGGAATACGCTGACGAGGCCGAAGGCGACGGCGCACACTTCCAGAGGGCTCAAGGCGCGAAGGGCATGGGTGAATGCGACATTCCCCCGCGAGCAGTCGGTGTGACTCTACCGGGGGCGAATTCTTATGATTCGGTCGTCGCTAGGCTGTGGAGAGCCGCGGCCGTCGCGATTGCTTGTGGCAATGTACACAAGCCCATCCGGGGCGACGAGGACGGCACGCAGGCGGCCGAAATCGCCGGTGAAGAGGGATTCGGACGCCGTGATGGTGCGCCCATCGGCTGCGAAGCCAAGGCGATGTAGAGAATTGCCCTTGAGTGTGGTGAAAAGGAGTGAGCCTTTCCACCCGGGAATTCTCGTGTGGTCGTAGTAGGCCGCTCCCGAGGGGGCTATCGTCGGAGTCCAGGATCGGACAGGCTCAACCACCTGATTGGCGGCGCAGAACGCCGATTCTCCGCTCCCGATGTCGTTGTCACACATGCCGTGTACTGTTGGCCAACCGTAATTCCGACCAGGGAGCAGGATGTTGACCTCGTCATTGTCTGACGGTCCATGCTCCGTCTCGTACAAACTTCCGGATGGGGCGAAGGCCAGCCCTTGGGGATTGCGGTGACCCCAGGAGAACACTGGTGAACCAGCTGCGTATCCCGCGTTCGCGCCCTCAAGCGTTAGGCGCAGAATCTTTCCGGCGCGGGAAGCAACATTTTGAGCGAGTTCCCCAGTCGATGCGTCACCGGTGGTGACGTACAGCAATCGGTCTGGACCCACTACCAACCGCGAACCGTTGTGCACTGAAGACCCAGGGATGTCATCGAGGAGCACCTCGGGGGCGCCGAGCGCTCCGCCAGTCACCCGGGCTCTCACCACACGGTTACGCGTGCCGGCGGGCGAGCTGTAGGTGGTGGCGAGGTACACCCATGGTTGTGTGGGGAAATCCGGATGCAGCGCCATGCCCATTAGTCCACCTTCGCCGATCTCCGCGACCGTGAGGTGCCCGATCGATGTCACCACGCCAGACGCAGGATCCAGACGCGATACGTCGCCACCACGCTGGGTGAACCAAATCGAACCATCCGGTGCCCAGACCATATCCCAGATGGTATCGAAGCCGCCGGCGACTGTTTCGGTGACGAGCTCCGTGCCGTTAGGCGTCCCTGCTGCGGGCTGAGAGGGACCATCGCATCCGGCTAGAGCAGCGATTCCAAGGGCGAGAAGCCGGGTAGTGAAACGCACCGAAGTTTGAGTGAAGGGGGCTTGGCGGAACGTAGCGTGCGCAGTCCGGTACACCGTAGCGCGACCAAGCGATCATATTTGTCCGAAGCGCGTGCGACTGTGACCGTTGGCACGACACCTGAGAGCAAGAAGCCGAACTTCCCTGCAGCGCTCCATAGCCATGGGTGAGCCAAGAATGCTTTCGGCGGGACCGCCTGGACGGATCGGGCGGTTTGGCCTGTTGTTTGGCGCGGCCCTTGGACTTCACGGATGCGGCCTGTCGTCGTCGCGGACGAGCCAAGCGCCTTCGCCCGCCGAATCGATCCTCGCGACGGCTGCGCTGTCCGATGTGGTGGAGAACTTCGTGGCACACGAACGCGCCGAACAATTCAGCCTTCGAATACGTGTCGGCGTTCTGCTGGACACAATTCCTGCCCTTACGCGGCGTGGGGCGCGCGACGAAGCGCGGTTTGCCAGAGCGGCGGTTCGACGGATCGACGGCATTGCCGTCGAGGCGCTGTCGGAGGAGAACTACCTCACCTTGCTGGCGATGCGGTACGCTCTCGAAAGCAGGTCTGAGCAGGCCATCTACTATGCGAACGACCTGACGCTCTTCTCTCCGGGCTCACCCTTGGCCGACCTGACGCGGCTCATGTCGGAGTATTCGTTTGCCGACAGTTCGGACATGACGCGGTACGTCGCCTTGGTGTCGGCGCTTGGACCGGTGGCGGACTCGCTGAGGGCCGACCTGGCTGCGCGGGCATCGACCGGGATCGTGCTGTCGCGTCCCGCGATTAACCGGGCGGTCTCATTCTTCTCGATGTTCGAGGTGGCGAGTGCGGCGCACGTGCTCCATGTCAACTCGCAGCGCGTGGCGCATTTGGACACGAGGGCGTCGGGACGTTTCGTCACCACGGTGGATTCCATTCTCTCGTCGACCGTGGCGCCATCGTTTCGACGCCTAACGACATATCTCCAGGGTGCCTATGGCGCGAAGGCGCCTTCGGGGCTGGGGTTGTGGCAGTATGTTGGCGGGAAGGCGTACTATGGCACGCTCGTTCGTCGCTGGACCACCATGGACATCACGCCGGAGCAAGCCCACGACGGCAGTCTTCGCGAAGTGGCGCGCTTGGACAGTGCGTTGTTGGAGCTTCGCAAAAAGATGGGTGGGCCAATCCTCGCGGATTCGTTCCATGCCGTGCTCCGGCGGGACGCAAGCCACACGGCCACCGACGAGGATGCAGTGGTCGACCGAATCCTGGTTGCGCAGGGGAGTGTGCCGACGGACCTGGACAGCATCATGCCGCCGGTGCGTGTGTGGCCCGTGGTCGTGCACGGGGGAGGGCTCGTTGCGCCTGGCGATCGGATCTTCGGCCTATACCGTCCTCCCACCGCCAGCGATTCGGTCGGGCGGTACGCCCTGGGCCGTGCGCTCACCTCGGCCGGCATGCTGGTTGTTGCTGACGGTCTGAGCTTTTTTGCGTTGATACCGGGGTGGCACCAGCTGCTTGGCCGGCTACTGGTTCCTGGAATGGACGTGGCACGCTACTACACGGAGGTGCCGGCGTTCACCGATGGCTGGGCGTTCACGGCACTCGACATGGCACGCGAACGTGGCGCGCTTCCCAACCTCTACTCGCAGTACGGCGCCCTGATGATGGAGCAGATCGCCTGCGTACGCTCGGTGGTCGACGGCGGCATACACTATTTCGGCTGGACGGAGCAGCAGGCACGGATGTTCTATGCCACGCACACGATGCTCGAGCCAGAAGAGATAGCCAACGAGATCCTCAGGCTGGCGGTCGATGCGCCGGGTGCTGGTTTGGCGTCGTGCACGGGGATTCGGGAAATGCGAGGCGTGCGACGCTGGATGCAACGGGAGCTGAAGGGTGACTTTGATGCGCGACGCTTTTACGGCGAGGTGAGCTCACTGGGCCCGATCCCGCTTCAGGCGCTTGGGCGGCACTTCGAGTGGTGGTTGTACCAGGAGCGAATGCGACTGCGAGCGAAGTCGGTTCCCGCGAAGCCCAAGGGGAGTCCGTCTCAGTTCCACTGAGCGTCCACCGCGCCGACGTCGCGCAGGGTGCGGATGACGGCGTCTACGTCTTCGTGTGCGCCGATGACGATGAGATCGTCCGGAAGCGCCAGGGCTGCCACCTGACGTACGGCAGCCAGCTCATCGGGTGCACGAATGATCCGCTGCCCGTCGAAGCCTAACGCGGTCAATTCTGTTGTTAGGATGTCCGTGATCTCGCCCAGCACCCGTCCGCGGAGGTACTTTGGCATCTCCTTGAGTACCACGATGTCCGGACCGAATGCCGCCACGGCGACGGCGAGTTCGTGCAGCGCGTCGTTACCACGATCACCGGCCTGACCGAGTACCACGAGGCGTCTACCATTGACGCCGGCAAACCCCTCGCGCATAGCGCGCCAGCCGTCCGCGTTGTGCACGAAGTCCACCACCACGCGGGCGTCGTTGAGTGACAAGCGCACTAACCGACCCGGATTATGGCTCGGAAGCGCACCAAACGTGGCGAGTACATCGCGCACGCTGGTGACATCGATACCTAACGACAGCGCCGCACCAGTGGCGGCCAGCACATTTGCCGCATTGTAGCGGAGCTGCCCACCCAGTGTGAGTGGCATGTGGGCCAACTGACCAAAATCGTACCGGTCGCCCTTGAACCGACCGATGACGTGCTCGTCCTCCAGCCACACTATATCCTGGCTTGAGGAAAGCAAGGTGCGAGCGTTGCTCCGATCCAGGTCGACGGAGAACCAGAGGACCGGCGCTTCCACCTGCGCCGCAAGTCGTCGAAGAACCGCGTCGTCGGCGTTGAGGATGACATGGCCGGTCGAAGGAACGGCGCGTGCGACGACGAGCTTCGCGGCACCAAGGTCCTCTAGATCGTCCACGCCATATTCGCCCAGGTGGTCACCGCTGATGTTGGTGACGACGGCTACGTCTGCCCGATCGGCGGCGAGTCCCCGACGGAGAATGCCGCCGCGGGCCGTCTCGAGCACTGATGCGTTCACTCGGCGGTCGTGCAGGATGGTGCGTGCACCAGCGGGCCCCGCGTAGTCTCCGTGCGCGATGCACTCGCCGTTCACCCAGAGGCCGTCGGTGCAGCTCCACCCCGTCGTACGGCCGGAGGACTGCAGCATGGCGGCCAGCAACCGGGTCGTGGTGGTCTTTCCATTGGAGCCGGTGACGAGAGCGACCGGTATGTCGTGCAGGCTTGTCCACGGCACACGTTCGACGTCCGGGAGCGCTGCCAACGACCAGGTGCAACTCCCGCTTCCGGTCCCGATCGACAGCGCCTCATCATCGCTGGTGACGGAGAGGCCGTTGGTGCGCGCCGCCTGCACAAGTGCCATCAGTGCCGGCCGGCGGTCGTGCTGTTGGAAGACGCGCAGTCGCGCGGTGAGGTCCTCGAGGTCGGTCGATCGCCCGTCGGCCAAGGCCTCGGCCGCGATCCACACCTGTTCATTTACCTCGGTGGCGGCGAGCAGGCCATCCAGTGGCGCAGACAGGAAGAGTCCGACGAAGGTCCTCGCGGAGTTGTACCTGACGGTAAGGGTCTCGTGTTCCCAGCCGATGCGCGGGAGGACCTCCCGCATGAGGACGAGCCAGCGGTCAGGAAGGCCGGAGATCTCAGGACGGAGCGCGATTTCCAAGACGGCGCCCGGTCGGTGGCAATACAGATTGGCCCCTGTGAGCCGTCGCGAACCGACGATCGAGGGAGACGGGTAAGGCGATGGCCCTTCTGTGGGACTGCTCATCGGTCGTTCAGTCGTCAGCGTCGCGGGCTAGGCGGACACCACGCTCGTCGCGGACGAGCACCATGTCGTCGCTGAGCAACGGTGCGTCGTAGTTCGCGTCGAGCGACTCGAGCACGGTATCCTCATCCGACGGTGGCGTCGTGGAGCCGGTCAGGGTCGCGATCTCGGGCTTGAAGTGGACGACTTGCTTCCAGCTCCGAGCGACGGCATCGGCAAAGATCAACACGAGGTCGCCAGGCTGGGCGAGTCGCAAGGCGGCATCGATGGCAAGTTGTTCATCGGGAATTACGGCGATGCGAGCGTCGTCGATTCCGGAACTTCGCAGGGCGCTGCGGATCATTTCCGGAACTACGTGTCCTTCGCGTCCGCGCAGGTCATCATCACGGCGGCAGATGTAGTGATCGAAGCTTGCTTTTGCCGCGACGCTTCCGATCTCGCGAATGTCTTCGTCGCGGCGATCGCCCGGGCCAGCCACCACACAGATCCGGCGGCCTTTGACATCGAGTCGTCGAGCCAGCTGGCACAGCTGATCCACGGCGGCCGCGTTGTGACCATAGTCCATGATCACCTTGAACGGGAGCTCGTCGAAGACGTTCAACCTGCCGGGGACCTGGTAGAACGTGGTATGGAAGGTTCGCAGCCCGTTGCGGATGTCTTCCAACCGAACACCCATGCTGTACGCCATGGCCGCGGCAACCATCGCGTTCTGGACGTTAAAGGTCGCCTTTCCCTCGAGTGTCGCTGGGATCAAGTGCGTCCAAAGCAGGGAGATGTGTGCACCCTTGTCGTAAATGGTGATCATCTGCCCGTTGACTCCGCCTTCGAGTCCGATCGCGCGCCCGCCGGCGCGAATGTGCTCGCGTACGAGCTGATGCTGCGGGTTCATCGTGACGTAGCAGACGTTCTTGGCATCCGTGTAGGCGGCCATGCGCAGGCAGTGTGGATCGTCGGCGTTCAGTACCGCCGTATCGCGCGCGACCTCCACGATGATGCGCTTGACCTCCGCGAGTTGCTCCAACGAGTCAATTCCGCGCATGCCGAGGTGGTCGGACTGGACGTTGAGCACCGCTCCGACATCGACGTGACGGACCGCCATGCCGGCCCTGAGAAGCCCCCCGCGTGCGACTTCGAGGACCGCCACGTCGATCGTGGGATCGGAGAGCACCATGCGAGCCGAGACCGGACCGGTCATGTCGCCGGCGACCGTTCGCTGGCCGTCGATGTAGACGCCGTCCGTAGAGGTCATGCCAACGGTGCGGCCTGCGAGCTTGTGGATGTGCGCCAGCATCCGCGACGTGGTGGTCTTTCCGTTTGTGCCAGTGATGGCGGCAATCGGTATGAGACTTGGTGATCCTGGCGGGAAGAGCATGTCGACCACGCGGGCCGCGACATCCCGCGGTTTTCCCTCAGAGGGGGCGGTGTGCATACGGAAACCGGGCGCCGCGTTCACTTCGCAGATGGCGCCGCCGATTTCCTTGTAGGACTTCGTGATATCGGGCGACAAGAAGTCCACACCACCGACATCGAGTCCGATTGCCTTGATGGCGCGTACCGCCATCTCAACATTGTCGGGGTGGATGCTATCGGTGACATCGGTGGCGGTGCCACCGGTTGACAGGTTCGCCGTGAGGCGCAGGTAAACCACGTCACCGTCAGACGGAACGCTGGTTCGCGTGTAGCCGCGCTTCGTAAGCAATTCTTCTGCTTGGGCGTCCAGCTCGAGTCGCGTGAGGACCTTTTCGTGTCCGATGCCGCGCCTCGGGTCCGCATTGACGATAGCAATGAGCTCTTCGACGGTATGGACCGCATCGCCGACGATGTGTCCGGGTTCGCGCTTGGATGCAGCGACGAGTTCACCGTCGATCACTAGCAAGCGATGATCGAAGCCCGTGATGAAGCTCTCCACGAGTACGCTGCGGGAGTGCTCACGCGCGATGTGAAATGCGTGTCGTACCTGTGCCTCGTCCATGAGGAGAATAGAGACACCTCGGCCGTGATTGGCGTTGTACGGCTTGACGACGACGGGATATCCAATCCGTTCGGCAGCTGCAACTGCACCATCGTCGCTTTGGACGAGTCGTTGCTGCGGCACTGGCAACCCCAGGTTGGCGAGGATCTTGTTCGTTTCTTCCTTGTCCGACGCCAGCTCCACGGCGATATGCGGCGTGAGGCTAGTGACCGTGGCCTGGATGCGTCGCTGATAGCGTCCGTAACCCAGTTGAATCAATGAAAACTGGTTGAGTCGAATCCAGGGAATGTCCCGGCGTGCGGCCTCGTGCACGATGGACGCCGTGCTTGGGCCGAGGGCTCGACGCTGCGCATACTTGATGAACTCCTCACGGGCCCGCTCCCAGTCGAAGTCTGCGGGGAAGTCGCCAGGGCGTAGTTCCACTGGAAGCAACGAGTGGAGCAGTGCAAGGGCCAAGTCCGCGGCCTCGTTTCCAACCTCGGCCTGCTCATATTCGAAGACGACATCGTAGACCCCCGGGCGATCATCGACACTTCGCGTCTTACCGAAGGTGACGGACTCGCCTGCGGCATTCTGCAGCTCGATCGCGCAATGTTCGAGAACGTGACCGAGCCAGGTGCCTTCCTCCTCACGCATGCGACGAATGAAGCCACCAGGCTCGCTGTAGGAGCAGCCGTGTTCATGCAGACCGGGAAGGCGTTCGAGGAGCGCGACGATGAAGGCGTCGCCGAGTCGCGATGTTGGCCACTGCTCCAAAACGCCGAGATCGACTTCGAGTCGGATAACCGGGAAATGCGCGTAGAGAGAGGGGCCGACGAAGACTCGTCGATCGAGGATGCGCATGTGGGCGGCGGCGAAGGTGGGAGGTGACGCGCCGGAAGAATGCCCATAGCTGCGCCAAGGAGGCGCGGCTCACTGCGGATGCTCTAGCGGCGTTCGGCTGTTTCCTGCGGGGCGCCGGCGTTCCTGGTGTGCAGGTTGTACGTGGCGCCGTGCGTGAGAATGTGCAGCCGGATGCCGATGAGCGTAACAGGATCGGAAGGGGCAGCATGGTCCGCCGCCGAATATTCGACGTGGGACGGGTCGACGATCGTAATGGCGCTCGATCCGCGGATTTCAATGACCTCGTCGGGTCCAATGAATGCTGCCGTGTCCTCATCCAGGCCGAGGCCAACCGCGAAGGGATTGAGCGAGAGCGACATGAGCAACCGTCCGAGGCGGTCGCGCTGCCGGAAGTGTTGGTCGACGACAATGCGGTTGGTAAGCCCGAGGCCGGGCGCAAGGCTCACCATGCCCTGACGTGGAGTGGGACCTTCGTCTCCGAACGCGATCATGTGTTCTGAGAGGAAGGCCGCACCGGCAGACGTTCCCGCCACGTGCTGTCCGTGCGCGTTGCGGCGGCGCAGGAGCTTGGCCACCGGCGTACCGCCTAACGTCGTGGAGAGTCGAAGTTGGGTGCCACCGGTCAAGAAGACGCCGTCGGCTTGTTCCAGGCGCTCGAGAACGTCCGCTCGCTCGCAGTCCGCCCGCGCTTCTATGGGGAGGGCGATGGCGGTCTTCGCTCCCATCGCCTTGAAGGCCTGCTCGTAGTGCGCACCCGTGTCGGGGTCCGATGATGCCGTGGGAATGATGGCGATGTGGGCCCGACGTCCTCCGCAGAGTTCGAGGAAGTGCGTGAGGATGTCGGAATCGCCAATACGCCCACCGATGGGAACGATGTAACCGCGGCTTCCGTTTTCAGGAACTCGAGAAGGACTCATGCCGCGCTGAAGGTAACAAGGAGTTGGTGTCGTCGCCTAGCGGCCAAGTCTGCCCAAGTGGCGGGTATTGGCGGGTGGGAGAGCGTCTGGCGATGGTCCTGCTGTCTAAAAGAGGTGCGGCACATCGTGGAATCTCTGGTCCTTTAGAGATTTCGCCCGCCCCCTGCATGCGTGGCGTGCGTAGTTCACCCTTCAGGCAGCGCGTCTTGTCACGAATAACGGGCTAACACGGTTCCGAGCGCGAGGTTGCTGCTGCACGTGGGCGGGTACATGACCTGGCATCCTCGAGGTAGGCGATGAAGAACGGCGGTTCGCGTGGCCGCGTCATCTGGCACGAATTGATCACCAGCGATCCGGCGGCGGCGGTTGAGTTCTACACGCGCACCATTGGCTGGACGGTCGACTCGAGTGGCGACGAGGGGTTAGCGACACGACTGCAAGCCAACGATCGCACCATAGGTACGATCGTGCCGCTCGCCGATGCACGAGCAGAGCGCACTCCGCATTGGCTCACGTACGTGGCATGCACGGACATCGAGGCGACGTGTCGGCATGCCGAGTCGTTAGGCGGTGTCGTTCTGGCGCCGCCGCGATTCATTCCGACCGCAGGTTGCCGCGCCGTGCTCCAGGATCCCCAGGGCGCGATCTTGGGCATTGTGGCACGTGAAGGGGAGACCGAGGGAAGGGCGCGCATGACTGCGCCGGGCGAGTTTTCGTGGCACGAACTGGCGACGACCGATTGCCGAGCAGCGCTCTCGTTCTACCGCACGCTGTTTGGATGGGAACAGACTGGCCAGTTTGATCTCGGTGCTGGGGGGATGTACTACCTCTGTGGCCAGCGTGGCGTCTGCTTCGGCGGTGTGTGCTCGGTGCGAGGCGACTCGGCAGTTCCAACGTGGCTTCCGTACATTCACGTCGCAGACATTCGCATAGCGGCCGATCGAACGGCGGCGTTTGGCGGCGCGATCTCTGTTCCGGTCTACGAGGTACCTGGCGGGGAGTGGGCGGTTGTTGGGACGGACCCGCAAGGTGCCCGGTTCGCGGCCCATCAGGTCAACCAGCGTTAACGGCCTCGCGTCAACCGGGCTCTTGTAGCCCGTCGGATATCGCGCCGAGGCGATGTTGCGCGGTGCCCTCCGAAGCGGTCTTGGGAGAGGGCCAACCCTTGACGTGTCAAGGAGAAACGCGATCCGGCTGGCTGGCAGCGTCATCATCCGATACGTTGGCCATGCACCGCCCAACCCACAGGATCTTCGGTGAGCGATTCGTTCAACCACGGCGGAGTGCGGCGCACTCCGCCAATGAACTGGCGCGTCGACGAGCGACGCACGCCACGCGACAGCATGGCGCACGTTGCAGGCGGTGGGTTGACTCGCGTTTGCGTGATCGTGGGGACGCGTCCCGAAGTGATCAAGATGGCGCCGGTCATTCACCGTCTGAACGCAAGAGCGTCCGTGTTTGAGACGGTCATCGTGACTACCGCGCAGCATCGGGAGATGTTGGCGCAGGCGATGGAGACATTCGACATCGTGCCGCATGTGGACTTGGCGTTGATGTCGGCGAGGCAGGAGCTGGCGGATTTTACCTCGCGAGCATTGTTGGCGCTGTCGAGCTGCTTGCGGGAACTGCGTCCCGACGTCGTCCTGGTGCAGGGTGACACGACAACGGTGATGGCGGCGTCGCTGGCCGCACACTACCTCGGAATTCCAATCGGGCATGTGGAGGCCGGCCTACGCTCAGGCAATCTTCACAACCCGTTTCCAGAAGAGCTGAATCGCCGGCTCGCGAGCGCGGTGGCCGACCTGCACTTTGCGCCAACGGAGCAAGCGCGAGCGAATCTGCTTCGGGAAGGAATACCCGAGAGGCAGATCATTACGACCGGCAACACGATCGTCGATGCGCTTCAGCGAATTCCTCCTCGAGCGCGCTTCGAGACCGAACGGTTGAACACGCTTCCGTGGGACGATCCGGTGGTACTCGCGACGGTTCACCGACGAGAGAATATTGGAGATCCCCTGCGACAGATCTGCGCCGCGATGTGTGACCTGACGCAGCGATTTCCGCGGCTGCACCTCTTGTTTCCGGTTCACCTAAACCCGCACGTTCGAGACATCGTGATGGACGAGCTTCGGGATCATGATCGCATTGTGCTGGTGGATCCCCTTCCGTACGCGGATTTACTGGAGTGCATCCGACGGGCGCGATTCGTCATGACCGACTCAGGGGGGATCCAAGAAGAGTGTCCGTCGCTGCGAACACCGGTGTTGGTACTCCGGAAGAACACGGAGCGGCCCGAGGTGCTGACGTCGGGTTTCGGTCGCGTGGTGGGGACGGATCGCGGGGCAATTGTCGCGGCTGCCGGAGCGCTGCTCGCTGATGAGGACGCACGTCGAGCCATGACGAGTGGTGCAAATCCGTTTGGCGACGGGCACGCTGCTGAGCGAATCGTCGAGGTACTGGAGCAGCGCATGGTGCGACGGCGTCCTCCCACCCCTCGGGCGGGGATCAAATCCGTTGGAGAGCGGCCGTCGGCATGAGGCTCGTCAGGTCGAACTTGCTGATAGGAACGCTCATGAGCGTCGTGTGGCAGAGGCCCGCCAGCGCGCAGCAGGGTACGGGTGGGCGGTTGGAGGTCGTCGTCCAGTCCCAACAAGTGACGGCGGGGCTTGGGGATTGGAGCGGTCTGGCCAGTCGATTGGTGTTACGGCCATCGGTGCGGGACACATGGTACGCGGAAGCGTTGTACCAACGCGCCTTCAAGGACGACGGTGTGTATGTGGGTGCAGGCCAGCGTCGCAGTTTCGGCGATCGATGGAGCACGTTTGTTTCGTTAGGCGGGGGGACGGGAGAGTTTGTGCTGCCGGACCTGCGCGCCGATGCGCAGCTGTCGCGAGCGTGGGGACGCTCGCGGCGGCTCGTGACGACCGCCGGCGCGACATTTGTGGACGCCAAGCGGGGCTATTCCGACGTGTCGGCCCTTGCATCGCTCACCGCGTACACGGGCTCCCTTGCGGTGCTGGAACTCGGCGAGCGAGTGACCAGGAGCTCGCCCGGTGGGGTGGCAAGTGCGCGAACCTTTGGGGCCATGACCGTAGGTCGCGCGGGAGCAGCGTATGTGGTCGTCCGCGGTTCGACGGGGACTGAGGGATACCAGCTGCTCGGGGTGACCGCCGCGCATCGTCATTTTCGGAGCAACGAAGGATCTGTCAGCTGGCGCCAGTGGTTGGGGCGCCGTGGCGGCGTGCTGGTGCAAGGAGACAGCTACAACAACGACTTGTATTCGCGGTCGGGAGTGAGTGTTGGCGTCTTCACTGACTGGTAGGACTCCCGCGTACGTCGCCGCCATCGGCGACCGAACGAAGCTCCTGGCAGAGCTGCGACGTCGCGGCTCACGGGGTGGCGTGATTGCGCCACATCGCGCGATGCTCACGGGGCGCCTCACGCCGTCGTTGGTTGTCAGCATCCTCGTGATCCCCGTGTTGACCGCCGTGATGATGGCGTTGGCCTTGCGACCACTTGGTCCATTATGGGGCAAGGTCCTGCAATGGCTGATGGAGCTGACGCGCCTGCCCGGTGAAGTCGCCCTGCGCGACCTCGCGCTTGGCCCGATTTTCTCGTTTGCCGTCCCGTACAGTACGACGATGGCCCGATTGCCGGTGATGTCCGACTTTGTCCTGATCGGGGCCGTGTGCGGTGTACTGCTAGCGGTCGCTTGGATGCTCCCTGCGCGATTCCTGCCCCTGGCATACTACTTCCGGTTCGGGGTATTGGTGCAGCTGACGGCGATTCTGGCTTTTGCAGTCCGGCCCGATGCGTTCCCATACGCCCTTCCACCCTACACGGAGTCATTGGTCGAGATCGGAGCGGCCGTGCTCGTGCTGATGCCACTGGTTTACGGATGCACGCTCTTTCCTTTTGACATCGCGCTCTGGCGCAAGCTGACGTTGAGCGTTCTCTCGCTCGGGCACCTGATCGTCCTGATTCCCCTGCAAGTGTTCATCCACGCGTACACGATTCATCACCTGTCCCTGCTCGTGATGCCCACCATGTTCTTCCTGTGGGGGATCCTGGTACACGTGTTCGTGTTTGTGGCGTTTTATGGGTGGGGCATGAGTTGGCCGGACACGATGCAACGCGCGAATCGACCGACGGGAACGGTGCTCCGATGATTGCCATGGTGCTCATCGTCCTCCTGTTCGTGGTGGTCGGAGTCCTGGTGGTGTACACCGTCCGTCATTACCTCTTCACGTTCAACAGGGTGTTCGGGCGTCATCGGCAGCCCTACGTCGACGTGACCGTGGCGGCGTGGCCGACGGTATCCGTCTTCATTCCGTGTCACAACGAAGAGAAGGTCGTCGCGGGTTCTCTCGATGCCCTGCTGGCCGCGGACTATCCGGCGGACCGCCTAACGATCGTTCCCATCGATGATCGCTCGACGGATGGAACGGCGAACATCCTGCGTTCCTACGCCGCGCAGCATCCACAGCTCGTTCGTCCGGTGTTTCGAAGTGGTGGGCAGCCGGGCAAGGCCGCGGCGTTGGCCGAAGTGAGTCCCCGCGATGCCGGTGAAATCCACCTCGTATTCGACGCGGACTACGTTCCGGGGCCAAAGCTCCTGAAGCAGCTGGTGGCGCCGTTCTTCGATCCCGAGGTTGGGGCAGTGATGGGGCGGGTGGTGCCGCATAACGTGAACGACGGGCTGCTGACGCGTTTGTTGGACCTGGAACGTGCGGGTGGATATCAGGTGGACCAGCAGGCGCGCATGAACCTTGGCCTCGTCCCGCAGTACGGCGGGACTGTCGGCGGCGTACGGCGGGAAGCCTTGTCGAGCGTTGGCGGATGGCGCACCGACACGCTAGCCGAGGATACGGACGTCACGTTTCGCCTGCTCCTCAAGGGCTGGGAAATCGTCTACCAGAACCGGTCCGAATGCTACGAAGAGGTGCCGGAGTCATGGCCGACGCGCATACGGCAGATCCGGCGCTGGGCGCACGGGCACAATCAGTCCTTACGACGATACCTCGGCGCCGTGCTTCGAAAACCATCGCACGTGAGCTTCATTCAAGTTGTGGACGGGGCGTTGTTGCTGGGTGTGTTCGCCGTGGCACCGCTACTACTCGTCGGATGGATGCTAGCGATGGCGGTCTACTACATGGGATACCAGCCGTCGTGGGGCATTCTGGCACTGCTTGCCCTGTCTGGGTTCAGCACGCTCGGGAACTTCGCCGCGTTCTTCGAGATCGCCGCCGCAACCCGTTTGGATGGATCGCGCGAACGCGTGCGGTTGCTGCCATTCATGTTCTTCGGGTTTCTCGTGAGCCTGATAGCGGTGTCGCAGGAGTCGTTGAAGCAGTTGTTCACCGTGCGGCGCCAACGAGACGTTGTGTGGGAGAAGACCGAGCGCTATCGGAACGGAAACGGCAATGGTCACGGAGATAGCAACGGCCATGGGAATGGGAGCGGAGAAGGAACGCGACCCAACGGGCCGCCGCTTGGCGGCCAAGCCTCGACGGGCGAGGCGCAGGCGTGATCTCCACCCTGACCTTCGTGCTGATCCTACTGATCGCGGTAGCGTGGACCCTGCTTCCGCTGATTCCCGCCATGCGTGAGTTGGCTCGACCTGTGGATGCGGACCCGCTGACACAGGTGGGACACGACGCGGGAGACTTGGCCATATTCGCCCAGGGCTTTCGGCGATATCTGGAAAAGGAACTTCCGCCGGAGCCACCGGCATCCTCGGATTCGACGTTGTCATCACAGCTACGTGACGGCACGCCGTTGCTGCAGCTGAACGGCGACGGGGGCATGCTGAAGCGGGTGGCGACGCCGGACGGAACCATTGGCCGGCTCGTGGTCGCCAACGATCGGCTCGTGCTCCCCGGACGCGAGACGTTCCTGTATGAGCTGTTGGTGCGCGAGCGCTTTGTAGGGGGGCCCGACGCGGTGTATCGCGCGCTGTTGGCGGAGGGTCAAGCAGAACTCGGCCCGCGCTCGCGCGTGTTACGCTGGCTTCATGTGGAGGGTGACGTCGCGTTGCGCGAGGGTGTGGTACTCGAGGGACGCGGATCGGCGAACGGCACGATGTGGTTGGGCGCCGGCGTGAGTTTCAGGAGGATCCGGGCCGAGCGTGTGGTGGCAGGGACGGAGAACCCATCGCCGCCGCCGATGCCGGAACCGGCGATGAACAGCACGCTGCGGTTGCCGCGCACTGCGCGTCAGATGCGGGGCTTCGTGCGGGTGGAGGGCCCACTCGTCATTCCGTCAGGTGCAACGTTTGCCGGAACGCTCGTCGTGTACGGCGACGTGGAGGTGGGAAAGGAAGCGCGCATCGCGGGCAGCATAAAGGTGCACGGGGACTGCGTGGTTGAAGCGCGAGCGACCGTCGACGGCGCGATCGTGGCCAGAGGCGACATTCGGCTGGTGGAGGGCGCCCGAGTGGGCGGCCCCGTGGTGTCGGAGGGTGACGTAACCGCCGGACCATTCACCTGCATCGGTAGGCCGGAGGCACCGACGAGTGTCGCCGCCGAGTGCATCACGCTCAGCAACGGAGCGCAGGTGTATGGCGCATTGAGTGCTCGCGACCTGGGCGTGGCCACACTCTAGCGAGTATGTGACCGAAAGCGAGCACAAGCGTGCCGACTCACATTTGTTGTGGCGATGATCCCACAGGGATCGACGCCGATCCGGAATCTGGAATCCGTGTGCGAATCGAGTACACGTGCAGTTCCGCAAGACGTTGATTCGCAGCGAGATAGGACGGTCGCGCATCGGGCGGCACGAAGGGGGAGGGGCACGCCACTTGCTTCCATAGACGGATCGGTGACGCGAGTCACCAACAGAGCAGCGGCCACTCGCTGGCCGCTCCCTTGTCATCGGGCCTCTTCCGGGCGGAAGCGTGCAGATACGAAATCGATTGCGAGCCCTGGTTCTTTCTGGTGTCGCGCTGTGCTTGCCGTTAGGCGTTGGGGCGCAACGCATCGTCACGCCGAGCAGCGGCTTGTGGTCCACCGACACGCGGGGATCGAACGGCGCCGTGTGGATCTCCGGTGCGAACCCGCGCAGCGGCAACGGATCGCTGGAGTTGCAGACGACGGGAAACCTGAACGACTGGGCGTACTTCAACCTCTTTTCTGGCGATCCGAAGACAACCGCGGGATGGGGCCAGCTTTCCGACATTTCCCATGTGCAGTTCGATTGGTGGCGTTCGAGCGACATGCCAACGACCGACCCAGTGTGGGAGGCCCAGAGCCCGGTGCTTCGGCTGTACGTGCGAAGTGGTGATCCGGCGAACCCTGTGTTCAGCGAGATCGTTTGGGAACGATGGTACAACGTCACCTCACCGACGCCACGCGATCAATGGGTGACGGAGGACATCACGAACCAGTACTTCTGGCGGTACGTGAGCGGCGCCGGGTACACGATCGACGACTGTTCGAACCCACCAACGATCACGCCAGGTATTCCGCTCAAGACGGAAACACCAGCCGACTGGGGCAACGGATCGAACTGCTATCTTCCACTCGATGCGGTGGTGTACGGCATTGGCGTGGGCGTCGGAAGCAGCTGGCCGTACCCGTATCACGCGTTCATCGACAACGTGCAGCTGTCCTTTGGCGGTCGCGAAGTGGTGAACGACAATTTTGAGCTGGATCCCACCGTAGCCCCGGAACCCGGGACGCTGGTGCTCCTGGCCACTGGGCTGGCGGGGGTGGGTGGCGGCGCGATGCGCCGCCGGCGGAAGCGCAAAGCCTAACGAGATTGCTTCACGGGAGGGCGCACAGGGTCGGGCACTGCTCGGCCCTGTGTGTCTTTTTGCACCCGTCGTTAGGAAAAAAAAGGCGGCGCCAGGATCCCCGGAGATCGTGGCGCCACCAATGGTACTACGGCGTATGACTTCCCGCCTGTGCAAAAGGTAAGAACATCCGCGCGATTGCGCGAGTCCTGCGCTCAAGTTCCAGTCATCGCGCTCGTCCGATCGATTTGTTCAGTCGGGGTCTTTGCCGCGAGGAAAGTGCGCGCCGAATGATCATCGCGCCGCGAAAACCTCCGCCGCAATTTGATCGATGATCTTCCACGGCGCGGCGTCTGTGCGGTTCGTGAGCACCACCATCGCGACCTTGTCATCGGGATAGATGGCGATCGCGTTGGTGAATCCAATGGTCTCGCCGTGATGTCTCAGCCGTCGACGACCATTCTGCACATCAACGAACCAACCGCAACCCACACCGGAAGGTGTACCGTCGGCGACGGTCGCGTTCGTGCTGGCGAGTATCCACTCCTTCGCGGTGAGCACCTTGTGGTGCTGGAGGGCTTGGATCCAGCGATGCAGGTCGGCGATGGAAGAGTAGATGCCTCCATCGCCGAGGACTCCGCTCGTGGGGCTTTGATCGGTACGAACGACGCCGTCGCGAGTCACCGTGTACCCATACGCGCGCTGCACGATCGCTGTAATGCCGGGCTGGTGCGCGACGGTGGCCTGAAGATCCGCCGGGCGAAATACTGACTGATCGAGGAACGTGGCGTACGTTTGGCCCGAGTAGCGAGCGACGATCAACGCCAGAAGAGCATAGGCCGTGTTGCTGTAACGGAAGGCGACCCCGGGTGGGAAATACAGAGCATTCGCCTTGGTACGAATGAGCTCCAACACATCGGCGTCAGTGACTTGATAAGGGAGGTCGTCCGGAACGAAGTCCTCGTAGTCGGGAAGCCCCGCAGTGTGGGTGAGGAGATGGCGGATGCGGATCTCGCCGCTGTATGGCGGAGACAATGGCAGTGCTTCCGCGAGCGTTGTGTCCAGTGTGAGCATGCCGCGACGCATCAGCACAAGCACCGCGGCGGCGGTGAAAGCCTTTGAGAGCGACGCGAGCCGAAAGTTCGTTTCCGGGGTGATGGGTGTGCCCGCCTCGCAGTCGGCCGCACCGAAGGTGCCGCGCACCAACACCTCATCTGCGCGCGTAACGAGGACCGCCGCCCCCGGACGCGCGGGATCCTGGAATGCGGCGAAGAGTCGGTCGACGTTCATGCAGAGTCCACGATTGCCGGGGCGCGGGTGAGCGGAGTGCGCTCACACACGAGTGATGTGGACGGTGGCCGCGGTTACATCTTGGGCTTCACACGATCGAGCTCGTCGATCGTCTTGTTGGATGGGCCACGCTGTTTCTGTAACCGTGCGGCGACAGCCTCTGCCTGCGCGAGCGCACGCAGAGCGTTTTCGCCAGCGACCTTTCGCAAGTCTGCCTCGCTCCACCCGCGGCGCGAGAGCTCGGCGAGGAGTACTGGAAAGGTCGAGACATCGTGGAGGCCGACGGGGAGATCGTTGCCGGTGCCATCAAAGTCGGAACCGAAGCCCACGTGATCGACGCCGGCAATCTTCCTGATGTGTTCGATGTGATCTGCCACGTCCTTCACCGTGGCCTTTGGCGCGGGATGCTGCGCGTTCCACTCATTCAACGACCGGCGGGCCGCGCCGGTGTCATTGGGGAAGCGACGCTTGGCGTCTGCGGTTGCGGCGTCCAACTGACGAGCGTGCGATGCCACGGCCTGCGAAACGAACCCGGGGACGAATGCGACCATGACAACACCGCCATTCTTGGGCAGGCGAGCCAGGATGGAGTCGGGCACGTTCCGGGGGACATCGGTGAGGGCGCGCGCCGACGAATGCGAGAAGATGACAGGGGCCGCGGCGACATTCAGCGCGTCGCTCATGACAGCTGGCGAGACGTGCGAGAGGTCGACCAGCATGCCGAGCCGATTCATTTCGCGCACCACTTCCTTTCCGAACGGGGTGAGGCCGCGATGCTTGGCGGTGTCCAAGGCTGCGTCGGCCCAGTCCAGTGTGACGTTATGGGTGAGCGTCATGTAGCGCACGCCGAGTGCGAAATACGCGCGGAGGGCGCCTAACGAGTTTTCAATGGCGTGGCCTCCCTCCATGCCCAGGAGCGACCCGATCTTCCCCTGCGTCTTGGCACGCCGCACGTCGGCGGCAGTAAGCGCTGGGGCAAAGACGTCTGGGTACTTGGCGAAAATGCGTTTGGCGATGTCAATCTGCTCCAGCTGAACACGGGCGAATCCCGAGTCCTTGATCTCGCCGGGGATGTAGACGGACCAAAACTGTCCGCCCACCATGCCCTTGCGCAGGCGCGCGATGTCCGTGTTTCCGGGCGTCGGCTTCCGAAGGTCGTACGCGTCAACGTCCCGTGGCGCCTGCTTGACATCGCTCCTGATGTACCACGGCAGGTCGTTGTGGCCGTCAACCAATGGCGTCGTGCGCAGGACGCGCAGGGCCTTCTCCATATCTGGATCTGCCGTCTGCGCACCGATAGCGGACGTGGTGAAAAGGAGCATGGAAGCGCGAATCAATCGCGCGACGTTCAGGGACGACATGGATCGTGTCCGTCGAAGGATGGCGGATTAGCGTGACGCGGCGAGTCGAATCGCAACCGGGAACGCGTCCACGGAGTAGTTCGTCGCTTGCAGCGTGGCGGACACCAGGTAACGGCCGGCGGGGAGTTTGGTCGCTGGGTCCGGTGGCAGGAGGTTTTGTCCCCCGGTCCACTGGTAGAGGCGGACGACGCTATCGCCAGCCGCAATACTCAGCTGTGAAGTCACCGGGGCGCAACTATAGGTCCCGCCGGCTGGCAGTACGATCGTGTTGGCCGAATTCCGGATATACACACGGTCTTGACACTGGGTGGCGAAGGGGAGGCGGATCGCGATCGTCAGCGTGTTCTTAATGATGACGCGTATGGTGTCGATTTTTCCGAAGACGAGCACCGAGTCGCTGACGCGAACACGAAGTTCGACGGGTGGGGCCTCAATGGCCGGAACTTCGGGAGACTGACTGCACGCACCAAGGCACGCCGCCACGGCAAGGCCCGCGACCCACAACGCACGCTTTCGCATGCTCCATAGTACCGCCGCGCGACGGCGGTGGACAACGGGAGGCGCAACGAACCTGCGCGTCACACCGGGCTACTGCTGTTCGCTAGGTCTTTGCGTCGTTGAGGCCATACCGCATGATGGCGGCGTGGCGACCGCCTTTCACGCGTTCCAGTTCATACACATCACCGGTTGGCCCTGCGGCGCGTGCCAGCAGGGAGGTCAGAAGTTGGTGATGTTCGGGTTCGAGCCGTAAGTCGAGGGCGCCCTTGGTTGCAGCCAGATGGATGAGGTTGCGGGCGCCGACGATGACGCTGCTCACGTTGGGTTGGTCGAGCACCCACCGAATGGCGATTGACCCGATTGAAGCCTGCACGGACCGCGCGATGTCGTCCAGGGAGCGCAGGAGTTGTTGAAAGAGCCCCCAACCACCGAATTCCTCGATGATCAGCCGGTACTTGGTGAGGGATCGATTTTCCAGCGGCGCCGTGGGATCAGGTGCGCCAAGCCAACGTTCTGACAAGAAGCCACCTGCCAGCCCGCCGTAGCAGAGCATGGTGAACCCGAGGGTGGAGGCGAGGGCAGTCATTGCAGCTGCCGGCCGTCGGTCGAGCAGTGAGTACTGCACCTGGTGTGTGGCCACAGGAATTCCAGCTGCAACCAAGTCCGCCACGTGTGTACTGTCGAAGTTGGTCAGCCCAATGAAGAACTCCCTGCTCGCGAAGTCGTAGCAGCGCACCGGCCGCTTGCACCGCGCCTTCGATGTCGTAATCCCACCAGTGCAGCTGCACCAGGTCGATCGTCTCCACGCCGAGGCGTTGCCGAGAGCGGTGCACGATGCGATGGACGTCAGCGGGGGTGAGTCCCAAGAGTGCCTTGAGGTCTGGGACACACTTGGTGTGAATCCGGATGGGAATGGACGGGTAGGTCGTGCGCCACTGACGGAGGAAGTCGCCGATCAACTCTTCCACACCCGTATAGATGTCGGCACAGTCGAACGCAGTGACGCCCGCCTCGGCGAAGGCAAACATGTCGCGAATCGCGGCAGCGCGGTCAACGGGACCGTGACCTCCCGCGAGTTGCCAGCCGCCCTTGATGAGGCGAGGGAGCGATGCGCCCGACGCCAGCGTGACGGTGTCCATCTAGCGTTGGACGACGGTCACTTCGCTGTGCCTGAACACGCGTGTGCCGATCCGAGTGATGCGAAAGCGACCGCCGCAGTTGGGGTCGGGGCAGGCGACCTCGGTGTCGGTGGTCATCCAGTCATTCTGATCCGTCTGACGTTGCTTGGCGGGAAGGAGGGGGAGGAGCGCGGCCAGGGGATAGAGGGGAAACGTCTGGCCGGGAGGAAACGTGAGGTTCTCTCCCGAGAGCTCAAACCAATCGCCTGGACGATGATTGCAGACCATCGGGCGATCGGTCGCGACGACTTCGATCCGAAGATCATAGAGCGAAAAGGAATCGTCGGTGGCTGTCATGCGGTCTCCTTTCCGGAAGGTCGGAAGGGTATGATAACGCCGTGAGCAACCGACTCGACTTTCGCGGTGGTGTTGTTGGCGCGTTGGCGCCGTTCGCGCTGTTCTTGTGGGGTGTGGGGTGGCTGGCGCTCACCGGAGCGCCTGACGAGCGGGGGTTCTGGCCGGTGTTGCTGGCGTCGCTCACCCTCGGCTTGGTGCTGGCGCGCGATCGCACGCGATTCTGCGAGGTGGTGTTGGAAGGAATGAGCCAGCCGATCGTGATGGTGATGATCTTGGCCTGGCTACTGGCTGGCGTGCTCGGCGCGGTATTGGCGGCGTCGGGATTCGTGGAGTCCTTGGTGTGGCTGGCTCGGGAGTCCGGGCTCCGAGGGGCGGGCTACGTGGTGGCGGCGTTCCTGGCGTGCGCGGTGGTTTCAACCGCTACGGGGACGAGTTTCGGCACCATGCTGCTGGCGGGACCGCTGCTGTATCCGGCCGGTGCCGGCGTGGGCGCCGATCCAGCCATTCTCATAGGGGCCATACTTGGCGGCGCGACGTTCGGAGACAGTGTGTCGCCGGTCTCCGATACCACCATTGCATCGGCGGGGACGCAGGCGGCGGATATCGGAGGCGTGGTCCGGAGTCGGGCAAAGTACGCGGTGCCGGCCGGGCTGCTGGCGATCGCCGGCCTGGCGGCGATGAGCCTAACGAGTGGCACGGGCGCAACGGGCGTGGCGGCGACCCTGCCGGGCGTTTCACCGCGTGGGATTCCCATGCTGCTGATTCCGTTGGTCGTGATCGGGTTGCTGCTGGCTCGCCGTCACCTGCTCGAAGGGCTTCTGTTCGGAATTCTCGCGGCGATCGCCCTGGCCTTGGCCGCGGGGCTCACGTCTGCGGACAAGCTCATGTACATCGATCGTGCGTCATTCGGAGCGAGAGGGATCGTGCTGGATGGAATGAATCGAGGCATTGGCGCTTCGATCTTCACCATCTTGCTGGTCGGACTTGTCGCCTCGCTTCAGGCCACGGGAATTCTCGAGCGTGTTGTCCTGTGGGCGACTCGCACGGGCACCTCGGCGCGTGGCACGGAGATCTGGATTGTCTCTGCCGTGACGGCGGCGGTGCTCCTGACCACACATAGCATTGTTGCCATCCTGGCCGTTGGTCAGATGACGAAGTCGAGTGGTGAGCGCATCGGGCTGAGTGCGTACCGTCGTGCGAATCTTCTCGACCTGACGGTCTGCATCTGGCCGTTCCTGCTGCCTTACTGCATTCCGACGATCCTCGCGTCCAGTGCGAGCGCCAGTGGAACCGCGTTCGGCATGCCGCGGATTTCGCCCTTTCAAGCCGGCATGCACAACACGTATTCGTGGGCGCTGATCGTTGTGGTCGTTGTGGCGGTGACGACCGGCTATGGTCGCGGCGAGGCGGCGAAGGGCCAGATTACGCGCTAGGTGCAGGGGGCTCGGGCACGCTCTCGAGTGCAGTCGCGTATCGTGGGTCGAGCGGGGTGAGCTCGACCCGAGTCCGCAACACGTGCAGGTCAGCGAGGGCTTCCGCACTGAGTTCGACGTTCCGAATGCGTGCCTCGAGGAGCAGCTCAAGGGCGCGACGTTCGATCTCTCGGGCAGCGACGGGATGTCCCGTCAAGTGCAACAACTCGGCGTCCTGCCTCAGCAGGAGCGCCCACGACACGACCATCCGAGGGTCGCTCAACAATCCGGCGGCGGTGCGGGTATCCATCAGCGGTGCGACCTGTGCCGATGGCCCCAAAAGTTCACCAATGGCAGCGTGCAGCTCCTGGCGCGCGCCAATGAGGTCCCCGGTATTCTTGCGACGCAGCATGCGCGCGATCGCCGCGGCGACCTGCTGCATCATGCGAAGGAGATAGTCCTGTTGTGACGAGGGCATGTGCACTCCTGCCTGTCGAGGGTCTCAGTCAGCTCACTGAATGCTACTTGGGGCGCTTGGCCCGTCTGGTGGGTTCAGCGGCGAGTGGATCATCGGGCCAGTAGTGTTTAGGGTAGCGCCCTCGCAGGTCTTTTCGCACGTCGAAGTATGACGACATCCAAAAACCACGGAGGTCTTGGGTCACCTGAACCGGCCGATGCGCAGGCGACAGGAGATGAAGGGTCACGGGCACGCGACCACGAAAGAGGCGCGGCGTATCCGATGCGCCGAACATCTCTTGAAGCCGAACGGCAAGCACCGGACTCGTGGGGTCCGAGTAGTCCACCGGAATCCGCGATCCCGTGGGAACAGTGAGGTGTGAGGGGGCGAGTTCATCCAAGGTTGCGCGCTGCCGCCAGTCGAGCAGGCTCGCCAAAGCTTCGGCCAAGTCGATCTTGTTCACGTCAGCTCCACGCCGGACTTCCTCCAGTCGAGGTCCGAGCCAGTGGTCGAGACCATCGATCAGTACCCGATCTGCCACGCTGGGCCACGCGGGATCGAGGAGGTGTGCGAACGCCAAGCGTTGGCGGAAGGAGATCGCCGCGTCGGTCCAGGGTAGGATGGAGAGTCCGCGCCGCGCGATCTCGGAACGCATCGCTGCGCGAACGAGGGCGGGATTCGGGTCTGACAGATGCGAGGATTCGAGGACGAGCGCTCCGAGTCGCGTCTCGCGCGTCGCACGAATCTCTCCCCGTTCGGCGTCCCAGACGATGACATCGTGGGTGCGGATGTCGGAGGCAAACTCCCTTCGAATGACCTCCTCTGCGATGGGTGCGGCGAGAAATACCGTGGCCTCCGGTCGTTTGCCGTCGGTGGCGGCGATCGCCAGCATCGGTTCGGCCCCCAAGTGGTCACCCTCCCGTACCAGGGCCGCTCCGCCTCCGCGTAACGCAAAGCGCGAGGTGCTCCCGGCGCGTCGCAGCCCGATGCGGTCTGGGTAAGCCAAGGCCACGAGGACACCGGTCCATTCACTGTGGTCTTGTCCGTCAACCACACCAAGATCGCGTCTCCATCGGTTGGCCACGTCGCGCACGCGGTGAACGGCGCGCGCATCGATCTCGGGGAAACTCCGCGGACTACGCAGGCCCTCCAGACGGAGACGGATGTCGCAAGGTGGCGGGGTGTCGCCGGATCGCATGATGTCCCGGTCATCCAGGAGCGCGGCGAGATCGGCGCCTAACGCGCCAACCCCGCGGTCGGTGGCGGCGCACATCATATGTGCAAGGCGTGGGTGCGCTCCAAGCGTTGCCATGCGACGTCCATGGGGGGTCGCGCGCGACGCAGGATCGATGGCGCCGAGTTCGAGAAGCAGTTCCCGAGCTTGCGCCAGTGCGGTGGCCGGCGGCACGTCGAGCCAGCGGAGTTCCGTGGGGTCGCCAATACCCGCGATCGCCAGATCCAGCGCCAGCGCGGCGAGGTCGGCATCGAGGATTTCCGGAGTCTGGAACGGCACGAGTTCAGCCGTTTCGTGCGCGTGCCACAGACGATAGCAAACACCCGGTGCTTCGCGCCCGGCGCGTCCGCGACGTTGGTCTGCGCCCGCCCGCGTCACACGAACTGTTTGCAGGCGTGACATGCCCGTGGCCGGTGAGAAGCGTGGCACGCGCGCCAATCCACCGTCAACTACAACACGCACACCCTCGATGGTAAGGCTCGTCTCGGCGATCGATGTCGCCAACACGATCTTTCGCGTTCTGTCGGCCGACGCCGCGATGGCCCGGTCTTGTTCTTCGAGCGTGAGCGCGCCATGCAGTGGGACGATGTACGTACCGGCCGGGAGTGTCCGTTCAGCGAGCGCCCTCGCTGCGTCATGGATTTCGCGTGTTCCTGGAAGGAAGACGAGCACGTCGCCGCGATGCTCGTGCACGGCCCGCGTAACGACTTCGGGCACGCGAGTGAGTGGAGAAGTGCCCGGCCGTGGCGGATCGTAACGGGTCTCGACGGGGAACAGGTGACCTTCTGACTGCACCATCGGTGCGTTACCCAACACCGCGGCCACTCGCGATCCATCGAGCGTCGCCGACATGACGAGGATGCGTAGGTCTGGTCGAACGAGTTCCTGGGAGTAGAGCGTGAGCGCCAGTGCGACATCGGAGTTGAGCGAGCGCTCGTGGAATTCATCAAGGATGACGAGACCGATTCCGTCCAATGCTGGATCCGCGTGCAGCTGTCGGATCAGGACGCCTTCAGTGACGACCTCGATTCTCGTATGTCGCGAGACGCGGGAGTCGCCGCGTACCCGGTAACCGACCAACGAGCCGACGTCCTCGCCCCTCAGCCTGGACATCCGCTGGGCGGCTGCTCGCGCGGCGATGCGGCGCGGCTCCAGCATGATGACTCGCTTGCCGCCTAACCATCGTTCGTCGAGCAAGGCTAGCGGTACGTGGGTGGTCTTTCCGGCTCCGGGTGGAGCCTGCAAGACGGCGCAGGACTGCCCTCCGAGTACACGCTTGAGCTCGGGCAGGATGTCGTCAACCGGTAGTACGTCGCGAGGGGACACAGCAGCCAAGTTCTGCCGCAGGAGCGCAAAGTGGAAGCGCATCTCGCGAGAATGCGAGGTCGGCAGCAAGATTCACCGCGATGTACATGAGCCAGTGCAGTTCCCCGATCACCTTGTGGCAGGTTGCACGTGCCTGAGCTGCCGGACGTCCAACTGTACGTGGAGGCATTGAGAGATCGCGTGGTCGGACACGCGCTCACGAGCGTTCGGCTCTCCAGTCCCTTCGTGCTGCGGAGCGTGGAGCCGCCCATTTCGGCAATTGTTGGCCGACACGTGCGCGGTGCGGATCGCCTGGGTAAGCGAATAGTCATGGCGTTCGACGGCGAGTTCTATGCCGTGATCCATCTCATGATCGCCGGACGTTTGCGCTGGCGCCCACCGGGTGGAAAGGCACCGGGCAAGCTTGGCCTGGCAACCTTCTCGTTTGCACACGGCGAGTTGATCCTCACTGAGGCAGGGACAAAACGGCGCGCTTCGATACACCTGGTGCTCGGCAAGGAACAACTCGCACATATGGATCGCGGCGGACTCGAAGTCATGGGAAGCACGGTGGAGGACTTCGGCCGTCGACTGCGATCGGAGAACCACACGATCAAACGATCACTGACCGATCCACGACTATTCAGCGGCATCGGCAACGCGTACTCCGATGAGATCCTTCATCGCGCTCGCATGTCGCCGATGCTCCTGACCTCAAGGATGACGGATGCGCAGATCGACACACTGCATCGCGCGACGGTGACCGTGATGGACGAGTGGATCAGGCGATTGCGGGCCGAGGCGAACGGCGGGTTCCCGGAGAAGGTGACCGCCTTTCGGCCGGAGATGGCGGTGCACGGAAAGTTTCGCCAACCCTGTCCGACGTGTGGTGCGCCCGTGCAGCGGATTCGCTACGCGGACAATGAGACCAACTACTGTGCCAAGTGCCAGAACGAAGGACGCGTGTTGGCCGATCGTGCGCTTTCTCGATTGCTGAAGGAGGATTTCCCTCGCACACTGCAGGACATGGGAGAGGACTAGGCGTGCCGCCAGCGTCGGGTGACTCTTCGCGCTACATTCGAGCAGCCTAGGTGGCGAAGCCGGTGCCTCCGGTAGAACGACACCGAGGATTTGAGACGGAGCGACCATGCGACGTTCCTGCCATCGCCTAACGCCGACACCCTTCTACGCG
This sequence comes from Gemmatimonadaceae bacterium, assembly GCA_044224875.1. Classification (GTDB taxonomy): domain Bacteria; phylum Gemmatimonadota; class Gemmatimonadetes; order Gemmatimonadales; family Gemmatimonadaceae; genus JABAQJ01. Next base: position 62,006 of record JBGAJQ010000014.1, read on the forward strand.
ATTCCCGGCCTTGTCTGGGCCATGATGCTACCGCTGGCAAACCTCTCTGCACAGCGAGGAGCGCCCGCACCGCGCGTGCTTGGGAAGCCGGCGGCGGAGTTGTCGGAGCCGTTTACACAGGTCACGGCGATTCGTGAACTCGCTGACGGTCGCGTGCTCGTCCTGGATGCGCAGGACAAGAGCATACAAGTCGTCGATTCGCGTTTGGCGACGGTCACCAAAGTTGGTCGTGAAGGGAGAGGGCCCGGAGAGTATTCGCGACCCCAACAACTGGTCCCGGGTCGCGGGGACTCCACGCTCGTCTACGATGTGGGCGCCTTTCGCTATCTGTGGCTCGAGCCTGGTGGAAAGCCCGGCGGTACGGTTCCGCTCGTGCTGGCAGGTGATGCGGCGCTGAGTATTCCGGCGATCATTCGCGGCTTTGATCCGCAAGGGAGAATGGTGTTCCAGACCACGGGCGTCACCATGAAGAATGGTGCCCCCGTTTTCGGCGACTCAACACCGATCGTCCGTCGCGACTTGAAGGGTGGCAAGCTGGACACGATTGCCTACGTACATACGGGCGCGTTGGCTCCCAAGATGAGCGGCTCTCCGACGTCCGGCCTGAAGATCAGCGGGACAATGCCCGCGTTCCCTACGGTCGATGATTGGGGTGTTCTCCCTGACGGTCGCATCGTTGTCGTTCGCGGGAAGGACTACCACGTCGACGTCGCCACGTCCGCGACGAGCATTCTATCGCTACCGGCAATCCCGTACGAGCGCTTCAAGGTGACAGAAACCGACAAGGAGAAGATGCGTGAGGCGACGCGAAAGACGCGTGAGCTGGCGAACAAGGCGATCGCCGACGCGATGTCGTCTGTGCCAAAGTCGCAGGCACCGCCGAAGGCCCCCACCATGACCATCGACGAGCCCGCATCGTGGCCCACGGAGAAGCCGGCGTTTGGGCAGGGGGCCGTGACGGTTGCACCTAACGGCCGCGTGTGGGTCCGACGCCACCGGGCGGCGTCGGATACGTTGCCACTCTATGATGTGCTCGACCTCAAAGGGCGTATCGAGTCGAGGGTGGCGTTGCCGTTCAAGGGTCGCATCGTTGGATTCGGCCGCAGCTGGATGTACGTCGTTCGCATCGATGCCGATGACCTGGAGTATCTGGAGCGGTTCAAGCTGTAGCGGGCAGCGAGGCCTACCGATCGAAGATCTCGTTGGGGGTTGATGCCGGGAGTCAAGGCCCTGGCCTGTCGCTTGGCGACCCGTTGGTGCTTGCCGCATGGCCTCACCTGAGCGATTCTCCGTAGCGAAGTGGTGGTGGCCGTTGCGCTGCTCCACTTCCCTGATCGATGGACATCTACCTTTTCTTCCTCGTCCTTGGTGGCGTTGGACTCGGCGCGATGGCGCTGAGCGGTGTCGCGCACTCCGTTACCCACGGGACGCAGAGCGGCGGTGACCACGCTGGCGGCGGCCACGGCGGCAGCCACCACGGAATCGGAAGTCACGGCCACGCGAGCGGCTCGATCGCTGGTGGTCACGGCGGGGCACTCTCTGGAAGCCATGTGCTCACCGGCACACCCGCCGACGGTGGTGAGAGCGATGCCAGTGACGCCGATGGCGACGGGGGAGGTGGCGTGCTACGCACCGCGCTAGCGGTCATCTCGCCGCGCATCCTCTTTTCCGTCGTTCTTGGACTCGGCGCCAGTGGCATCGTGCTGCGTCCCCTATTGCCCAGCGTCGTTCTGCCGTTCGCTGCATTCGCGGCGGGCGTGGCCTTTGAGCGAGCGATCGTGAATCCGATCTGGAAATTCATGTTCCGCTTCGCATCGCGTCCCGCGGAAACGCTGGAGCATGCGATCACGCAACGGGCCCAGGCGGTCACGGCGTTCGACGGCAACGGCCAAGGCCTGGTTGCGGTGGAAGTGGACGGCCAGGTCGTTCAGCTGCTCGCCACGTTGCGAAGGAGCGACATCGAACTCGGCGTACGCGTTCGATCTGGCGACTTGGTTCGCGTTGAGGATGTCGACCCCGAACGTAACCGCTGCACCGTGTCACGCGCGTAGGATCTGGCGTCGAGTATTCACTCCCTTCTCGTTCTGGACGTATCCATGCCGCAACTTCCATTGAATTGGCTGCTCGTTCCCGGAATCATCCTTTTCGTTCTTGTGGTGGTTCCTCTTGTCGTCGCTTCGTTCTTGCGAAACGTTGAAGCTGGTACAATTCGGCTGGTGAGCTGGTTGCACGGGGGCACGGTGATCTACCGCGGTCCTGGAAAGTCGAAGGAGATCCCCCTACTCACGACGGGGACAACGATCTCGAGCAAGGTCATCAACGTCGACCTCGACATCACGGACCAAACGGCGGACCTCGACGACGGGGGCACGCCGCGGCCCATCAAGGTGCGCGTGCTGGCGAGCGCCATCGTGTCAGTGGGGGATTCGGATACACTCATCAAGACTGCCGCGAACCGATTCTTCTCGAAGAGCGATGCCGACCAGGTGAACACGCTCACCGACCTGCTGTCCAGCTCCGGCCGGCGGGCGATCAACCTGTTGACTCATGACCAGCTCTTTTCGGCGAAGGCGACACCTCCGGCTCGCGCGTTAGGCGCTGGCGGCGCTCCGGCTCCGCTCCCGGTCAAGGCCGCGCCAGCGCCGGTGGCGGTGGTTGCCGGCGATCCGTCGCTGGTCGAGGACGAAGACGATCCGTTGGCCGTGATCATTCGGAAGGCATGCTCTCGGGAGCTCACCGACCTCGGTTTGATCTTCAATTCACTGAACATCAAGGTGGTGCAGTCTGAAGTTGCCGAAGCGCGTCGTCGGCAATCGGCAGCGGAAGCACAGGCAAACGCGGAAATTGTTGCTGCTACGCAGACGCGCCGAGCGAAGGAAGCCCAGCTGGAAGCGGAGCGCGCGATTTCGGACAAGCAACGCGAGCTCGAACAGACGAGGGCTTCGAACGCGGCCCTCATTGCACAGGCAGAGGCGAAGCGCCAGGAGGCACAGGCTGTACAGCGAGGGGCTGAGCTGGATGCCACGCTGATCGCGCAAGCGAAAGCAGACGCGGCGCGCGTACGGCTAGAGGCGGAGGCGGCCGCCGACGCCGAGGCGATTCGAATTCGGCGCGTGGCGGATGCCACGGCAGAGAGCATTCAAAAGGTCAACACCGCAATCCAGCAGGGAGGCGAGAGCTACTTCCGCTATCGGCAGATTGAGATGTTGCCAGAGCTCGCGCCCTCAATCGCTGACGCGCTGGCGAAGGCGAAGATGGTAACGATTAGCGGCGGTGGAGCTGGTGCGCCGGACACCGCCGCATCCAACGTTGTGAACGTGATCCAGACGGTTCTAGCGGCGCAGCTCGTCACGAAAGGCGGACTGCTTGGTCCGACGAACGAGCGTGACGATGAGGGCAAGGATACCCCTCCCCCGGCGCCAGGACGTCGTTAGGCCTTGGGTGGGACAACGAGAGGGACGGCGACCGTCGGGTCGCCGTCCCTGTCGCTAGAAGGCGTCTTCTTGGAATGCCATCACGTTGCTCGCGCCCGACGTCAGTGCGCGAAACAGCGACTCGGTCTGCGGCAACAGGCGCTGCATGTAGAAACGCGCTGTGTGCATCTTCGCCTGGTAGAACGAAGGCGTGAACGCGCCACCGACCGCAAGGCGGTCCGACGCGATGCGGGCCTGTCGAAGCCACATGTGACCAACGGCCACGTAGCCGAACAGCGATAAGAGGTCGGACGCACCGGCGCCGGCCTCATCCGCGTTTCTCGCAGCGGTCGTCGTCAGGTGCAATATTGCCTGTCGTAGCCGATCGATCGCTTCGCTGAACGGGCACACCAGGTCGTCGAGATTCTTGTCCGCCTGTGCAAGGCGCAGCTCTTCCTGCACTGCGGTCACGTAGCGGTTGAACAGCCGGCCGCCGCCTTCCGGAAGCTTTCGACCCACGAGGTCCATCGCCTGAACGTAGTTGGTCCCTTCGTAGATCTGCCCAATGCGCGCATCGCGGACGAATTGCTCCATGCCGAACTCTCGGACGTAACCGTGACCACCCAGCGTTTGGAGCCCCAGATTGGTCGCGGCGAAGGCACTGTCGGTGAAGAAGCCCTTGATTACTGGCGTCATGAGGGCCACGAGATCGGCCGCCACCTCGCGCTCGGCGGGGTCCGGATGTTTGAGCTCCTCGTCGATACGCATGGCCGTCCATGCGGCCAGTGCGCGTGCGCCTTCGATGAATGCGCGCATGGAAAGCAGGCCGCGCCGGACCTCTGCGTGGTGTACGAGCCGGTCGGCCACGGCATCCGGATCCTTCACGCCGGAAAGTGAGCGACCCTGGCGGCGCTCACGTGCATACGCGACCGCATTGACGTAACTCGCTTGCGAAAGGCCGAGGCCCTGAAGTCCGACACCCAGACGCGCGGCGTTCATAAGGGTGAACATGGCGCGCAGGCCCTTGTGAGGTTCGCCGACCAGCCAACCGACCGCGTCCTCGAAATTCAGCACGCAGGTTGCCGACCCTTTAATGCCCATCTTGTGCTCGATGGATCCGCAGCGCACCCCATTGCGGCTGCCTAATGTTCCGTCCGCATTTGGAATGACCTTTGGCACGAGGAACATGCTGATGCCGCGCGTGCCCGGCGGTGCGTCCGGGAGGCGGGCCAGCACCAAGTGCACAATATTCTCCGTCAGGTCGTGCTCACCGGCGGAGATGAAGATCTTGGTGCCATTCACGCGGAACGTACCGTCGTCCAGTGGCGCGGCAGTCGTGCGAATGATGCTAAGGTCCGTACCCGCGTGCGCTTCGGTGAGGCACATGGTGCCGCTCCACACTCCGGTGGCGAGCTTGGGGAGGTAGAGCGCGTTCAGCTCACTCGTCGCGTGTACGTGCAGACCTTCGTACACGCCTAACGAGAGCCCCGGATACATCGCAAAGGAGAGGTTTGCCCCGTACACCATCTCGTCCACGGCAAACCGGAGAGTTAGGGGGAGCCCTTGTCCGCCGTGTTCTGCTTCACAGGATAGCCCGAGCCAACCAGACTCGGCGAACTGCCGATGCGCATCCGGAAACCCATCCGGGGTCGTGACGGTCCCATCGTTCCATCGGCAGCCCTGCAAGTCGCCGGGCTGGTTGAGCGGAGCCAGCACTTCTTCACAGAACTTTCCGGCCTCCTCGAGTGCCGCGAACAGGAGGTCGAGATCGGCCTCCTCATAGCCGGGATACGACGTGAGCACCCTCGCGTCGAAGACCTCGCCCAAGAGGAAGCGATAGTCGGTAATCGGAGCTTTGTAGAACGGCATGGCGGAAGTGCCTGAAACGAGGAAGATGATCTGCAGAGCCTGTCGCAGTAACCGGCTGTAACGAATAATACCAATGACTCTTCAGTCTGCGGCCGGAGAAACTCGGACCTCCGGTAATCTCGAGTGACGATTTTCATGCAACAGACGACTGGCAATTCCACCCGTGCCGTAGCAGCCAGCATAGTGCTCGGGCTGGCGATTGTGCTGTTTGGGGGGTGTTCGCCTTCTATCATGGCGGGCGCTCCGCGGGCCGCAACGATTGGTGAACGCTTCGCGCGGCTTGAACAGCGGTACGCGGATGCGCGAGATCTCTATGCGCAGATTCGCGTTACCGAGGCACGGGGCGCCGACCGATCGACACGTGGCAGCGCGCTGACGGAGCTGAAGCGCACGTTTGAGGTGCAACGAGCCGCCTTGCTGGAGGCCTTGAATGCCGTAGACAGTGCGGCGTTGGGCGCTGCGGATGCGAGTGCGTTGCGTATCATGCGTTCGTCCTTGCACGCCGACGACGCGGTGGCGTCCACCTCATCGCCCCGCGACAGCAGCTGTGTGTACTACGCGCCATCGGTGGCTGCCGGCGCGGGAAAGGACGCGCGCGAAGTGCTGGGTGCGCGAGTCTATGCCTGCTACGGTCGTGCGGCGCGTCGCGTGGTGGTCGGAAGCGACACCGTCGATCGGCTCACGGTCCTTGGCCGGTTGGGGACCATGGATGACTCGGCGGCGCGTCACCGGGCGTTTCTGTCCCTGGCCCCGTTGTGGCACGCCATGAACGGTGACGATGCACCAACGAGCCCGTACCGCACCTTGATCGCGCTGAGCGCGGAGGAGTGGCGAGAGCGCGGGTCGTATATATCGCGTCAGGCATCCAGCCTCGACCTCGATCCTCGTCAGGTCGAAGGCATGCTGGTGAATGTCCTCGCCATGTGGAGGGATCACACACCTTCGACGGCGATCGAGCCGTGGAATTGGTGGTTCGACAATGGGGCCTTCAGCCGCCGACTGTCTGGGCGTGTGAACAAGGACGAATTGCGTGTTGTGAACGACCGGTTCTATACCGATCTCGGTGCGGATCCGGTTCGTCTTGGCGTGCACTTTGACCTGGAGCCACGCGACGGAAAGACGCCGGTAGCGTTCACGGACTTTGGCACGCATCCGCGGGTGAACGAACGCGCGTGGGAACCCGCCGAGCCATGGATCTTTGCAACGTATCGTGTGGGAGGAGTCGACAATCTTGGCGAACTACTGCACGAGATGGGTCACGCGATCCACATAGCGGCGATCGAAACGCGCCCGGCGTTCGCGGACTGGCCAGATTCCGATCCATTCACTGAGGCGTTAGGCGATCTGGTGGCACTGGACCTGACCGAGCCCGAGTGGCAGCGAAAGTACCTCGGAGACTCGGCGACCACGGCAGCTTCGATGCGCGCGCGCTACAGCGGCATTGTGATGGACGTGGCATGGGCATTGTTTGAGCTGCGCATGCACAATGACCCCTCGCAGGACCCCAACGCGCTGTGGGCCACGATCACGAGCAGTTACCTACACATCGCGCCACATCCTGAGTGGTCGTGGTGGGCGATGCGAGGTCAGCTCGTAGACCTGCCGGGTTATATGATGAACTACGCACTCGGCGCGGTGATCACGGCGGACCTGCGGGCGAAGGTGACATCGGTGCGCGGCCCCTTCTACCGTGGTGACAAGAAGACCTATGGCTGGCTCGCCGATCGCCTGTACCGGTGGGGCTTGGAGCGAGAGACGCGAGATGTGCTGCGGTCGTTTCTTGGCCGAGCCGTCACCGCCGACGCGCTCCTGCGAGACATGCGTCGCCTGGGGTCTCCGTAGGAGCGCATCGCGTGACGTGCTTTGGTTAGATCATGGAGCGTTGGCCGCGTTCCACGTCGAGCAGGATTTGCTTGCGCCAGAGTCCACCGCCGTATCCTCCGAGCTGTCCGCTCTTGTTCACGACCCGATGGCAGGGGATGACGATGGCGATTCGATTGAGCCCGTTCGTCGTTCCCACGGCTCGCACGGCCTTGGGGTCCCCCACGGCCTTGGCGATGTCTTCATAGGACCGCGTTTCGCCGTACGGGATACGTAAGAGTTCATTCCACACCCGCACCTGGAAGTCCGTCCCGGGATACACGAGTGGCAGCTCAAACACCTTGAGTTCGCCGGCGAAGTAGGCGCGCAATTGGGCGCGAAGTGCGTCTAAATGGGGGTGTGCCGCCGGGACGATCGCATCGCCGACACGGCCGCGCAGTGTGGCGATCTGCGCGTCCAGCGCATGGCGATCGCTGAACTCGAGGAGGCACACGCCGGCATCTACGGCTCCGGCAATGAGCGGTCCGACAGGGCTCTCCATCCAGGCTACCGCGATCTTGTCGCCATCCCGGACACTACCCGGTGCGCGCTTCAGCAGTTTTCCGAACGCCTCGCGAAAGCCACTATGCGAGACGTATCCGTGGTCGAGCATCACGTTGTCCAATTTCTCTCCTCGTTTGATGCGGTCGAAGGCGACTCCAAGTCGTACCCCTCGAGCGAACGCATGAAAGGTCATTCCATAGTTTGCGTGAAACCACCGTCGTACCGTCGCCGGCGCCAATCCCATGGCGCGCAGGGCTTGATCAGTGACCCGTTCCTGTGGGGTGCGTTGCACATGATCGATGAGGCGCCGAACCCAGGGCGGCGGTCCCTCATGCAACTCGAGGGGGCGACAACGCTTGCAGGCGCGGTATCCGGCGAATAGCGCGTCCTTCGCCGTTGGGAAGTACTCGATGTTCTGGGGCAGGGCGCTGCGTGATGTGCACGACGGGCGACAAAAGACACCCGTGGTTCTCACACCAAGGTAGAACACGCCGTCGTACGAGCTATCGCGATGACGGCGGGCGCGGTCCATCTCGGAAAGGGAGGGAAGGACTGCAGTCATGGAATGCACGCTAGCTCGATGGGCTCAGCGCCGCCACCGAAAAATTGACAACTATTCCGTGCCCGTTAGCGGACGCGCACACTCCCTGTGCCTGCCGCAGGAAAACGGGTGAAAATCGCCGGGTCATGACCCGGTACGATTCGATCCAGACTGCCGGCAGTGGTCAACATGGCCGCTTGGGCGCGAAGGTTGGCCTCGGCGTCCAGGGTTTGAGCGATTGGCACGTGCTGCTCGAAGTTCTCGAACAGGTAGGCGTTGTCGGAGGCGAGCACGACGGGACCCGTGGCGGTGGTGATAGACATCCACTGCGATGCGTAGGTGTGCTTGCCACCGGTAAAGACGCGAATGCCCGGAAAGATCTCCGCGTTGGTGCTGTCGATGAGTTGGACGCGACCTTCGCGCATGGCCGCGCGCAGGACACTTGCGACGTCCTTGTCTATGGCTGGCCGGAGCGCCTCGCCGCTTGGACCAACGTAGTACTCGAACTCGTCGCGCTGTAGCCAGATGCGGGCGCGCGGGAAGCGGTCGACTCCGTCCGCGTGATCCCAGTGAATGTGGGAGAGGATAATATCGCTCACCGTGACCGGGTCGATGCCGCTGCGCCGGAGTGCCTCGTCGGGTGCAACAAAGTCCGGAACCTTCCATTGATCGACGAACTTCTGCCGATGAAACCCGGCATCGAACAGTATGGTGCGCGCGTTGCCATCGCGGATGGCCCACACCATCACCGGAACATCAAGGCGACGCGCCGTGTCGGCGCCGGCAATCAACCCGCGCACGCGAAACTGGGGCAATGTCGCAAACCGCACGGCAAAGACGTGATAGTCGCGGGCGACTGGTGCGGAGGCTCCCGGTGCGTGCGTGCAAGCGGTCGTTATCGCGGCAAGCGCCACCACGCGCGACCACCATGCCGACCATGGCGTGGAGCGATTGCGAGACTCGGTGGCTGGCGGCGTGCGAGCAACCCACATGTAAACCTCCTACATCGATGGTCCCAGCAGGACTGCGTTCGCAAACAACGGCAGCAGTCCGCGGAAAAGATCCCGGAAGTTCGGATCATGCGCGAAGGCGATCACTCGTCCGCCGCCCACACGTTCAGTCCACAGGTAAGGTGAGAGCGCGAGCCTGGCGGACACCTCGGGCCAGAAGTAGCCCGAAAGACGAAGGCGACTCTCCGCTGCGAATCGCACCACGGCCTCACCAGCGCGCAGGTCTTTGGGCACGCTGAAGACGACGTCTGAATTGACAAAGACGGGAATCTCCGCGGCGCTCACGCCGGCAAGGAGCGGCGACAGCGTATCACCGCTGGCGCGGGCAATGGACCCTGGGACGCGCGCGGGCAATGGAGCACCGCCTGCACTATCCGCTCGCACCGAGTCGCGACGTACGCGGAAGCGCGTCAGCCCCACGCGTTCACCGGCAACCCACGCGCTCGCACCATCGATCGTCACGAGCACACCGCCGGCGCGCACCCAATCTGCAAGTCGCTTGGCTCCCGACTCGCCTAACGCGCGGTCGAGTTGCGCACCCGGTGCCGACGGGACCACGACAACGTTGAAGCGATCCAACGCGCCATTGGACACGAATCCAGCATCAATCAACGTTACCGGGAAGCCGATGCGCTGATCGAGCGCGTACCAGGCGAAACCAAAGGACCCGCCGTTCACGGGTGCGCCGCCCAACAGTGCGACGCTTGGAGGGCGAACCGGAACGACGGAATTGCTCCCGAGGTCCGTGCCGCTGTCGACGCCGGCCGAGGGAATCGGTACCACGCGCGCCGAGGCAGCAGCCGCCAGCTTCATCACTCGATCGTGAACATCCGGGGTGTTGGATGCCACGCGAACCAGAAACGCGCCGTGCGGGAACTGCGCCGCGCCGCTGGCAAAGCCGCGTGGTGCGTGCCACACGCGCACGGAATCCTTGAGAAGGGCTGCGAGCAGCCGAATCGACGCCTCGCTTCCCGGCTCGAACGCGTACGCGTATGTGGCGCGAGCGGCGGTCACCGGTGGGACGCCCGCGATCCGCACGGGTGTGAGTGCACTGGGCAGGGAACGAACAGACCAGGCCCGCAGGCGATACGCAAAGGGAAGCGACCATGCGGTGATATCGTAGAACCGATTCGGCAATCCCGTGCGCCGCATCTCGAGTTCGAATCGAACAAACGTTGAATCGAGTTCCGCATCGGGTTCCAACAGCGCCTTGGCCAGGTGGCCCTGCGGTTGCGCGTAGTCAACGACGTACGCGCCGGCTGCAACGCGGACGGGTGCGGACGGGGCCGCGCGCGAGGAGGAGGTGGCTGGCGAAGGGGGCTCGCCGTAGGCGGTGGCGTCGCGCAGGTCGAGACTCACTGGCGCCTGCAACACGTCAATGCCGTTGCGCGCCAATAGGGAAGCAAGTGAGTCGGCGCGGCCTTGTGCATCACGCTCGATCACTGCCGCTCGCTGGGGCGCAGCGAGTCGACCGGTACTCGCTTCTTGACGTGACGCGGCGTAGTCTCGAACCAACTCTGCGCGACGTCTCCCCGACGTACGCACCGTGGTCCATTCGGCCGTGTAATGTTCCCACGCCGCCTGTCGGAGCGTACGCAAGAGGCCATCGTTGCGACGCACGGCGCCCCCTGCCGAAGACGCCGCCTCGAACAGCATGCCGATCGATCCGGTGAGCATGGGCCAACCCTCGCCATAGCCCGGATAGAACGAGTCGTAACCCTCGCGACGGAAGTACGACCAGCCATGCGCGTCGAACGCTGCGCCATGCGCCGCAGCGAAAATGTCGAACCACTTGGTAAGGTGCAGCGGGTTGTTCTTGTTGTCCGGTTCCCGCGGCGGCGCGAAGTAGAACGTGGAACTGGAGCCTTGTTCGTGCAGGTCCAACGCGACATGCGGCCACCAGGACATGAACGTGCGCACCCGACCCTGCGACTCGGGATGCGATTGGATGAACCAGTCGCGATTCAGGTCGAAGTAGTAGTGGCTGGTGCGAGGCCCCGGCCAGCTGCCGGAATTATTCATTGCACCGGGCTCGGATGACACGCCTTGGGCGCTCATGGTCCGCTCGAGGTCGTGGGTGTGCCGCTCCCTGCCATCTGGGTTCTCGTTTGGATCGATCAACACCACGACGCTGTCGAGCGCGGCCTGGGTTTCGGCGTCTGTTCCGGCCGCCAGCTGATACAACAAGGCCAACCCGGCTTCAGCGCCCGACGCTTCGCCGCCATGCACCGAGTGCGCAATCCACACCACAGCCGGGAGTCGGCGCGTCGCGGCCTCGAGGTCTCCAGGTGACGCGCCTCGCGGATCGCCCACGTGCTGGGCGTCCGCCTGAATCTCCTTCAAACGCGACATGTTGCGTTCGCTCGTGACGGTAAGCACGAGCATTTCGCGTCCTTCGAACGTGCGCGCCACGGTATCCACCCGCACGCGCTTGGACGCAGCCGCCACACGCTCGATGTAACGGAGCATGAGTCGATGCGGTGTGAAGCGCTCACCGATGTCATACCCGAGTACGGAACGTGGAGTGGGTACCTTGGCATCGTAGCTTGCCGCCCCCTCAGAAAAGGCATGCTGTGCGCGCACCATGGTTGGCGCGAGCAAGAATAGGACAAAGCCTCGTACAGGGAATCTCATGACGAATGCACCAAGAATTCGTGGGCAATCAGTGGAAAGGCGGTGCCAATGTAGCCGTCGAGTGGAGACTGACCACGCGTGGCCTTGGCCGACTGGTTTCATCGCCGTGCGCGTCGTAACTTCGCCGTGGACGCTCCGACGGAACGCTCAACTCAAGGCATCCTTATGTATCCGATCGTACTCGGCCTGCACAATCTCGTGCGATGGGCCGTGATTCTCGTGGGGTTGTGGGCGACGATCAAGTTCTGGCGAGGCTGGTTCGCCAAGGCGGCGTGGGGAGCGTCCGAACGCGGTGCCGCACGGGCATTTGTCACCGTGCTCGATGTACAGTTGTTGATTGGCGTCCTTCTGTACGCATTCTTCAGCCCACTCACGCGTCGCGCGTTCCAAGACATGAGTGCGGCGATGGGCGATCCTCCCGTGCGGTACTTCGTGGTTGAACACGTGGCCGTGATGCTCGTGAGCATCGTTGCAGCGCACGTCGCATCTGCCCGGTTGAAAGGTGCAACGACCGACGGTCAGAAATTCCAGACGGCCGCCGTGTGGTTTGGGATCGCCCTTGCGGCTGTACTCGGGTTTGTTCCGTGGGGCCGACCGCTCCTGCCGAGTTTCTAGGGGGACCGGCGCGGGTTTAAGCCCGGGTTTGTCCAGCATTACCGGGTCTGATCGGCAGCTAACCGACCGCCGCACCGATACTTTTCGGTATGCGCGCGCTGGTGATTCTGTGGAGGCTGGGGCCGATGGTGATCTCGTTCATTCGGGATCATCGGCGCTGGGTTGTTCGTGGCGGCCCCGTGGCGCGCAGCAGCGAGTTTCATCGTCGGCGCGCTGCGCGGTTGGTGAAGCACCTCGCCGAACTGGGACCTTCTTTCATCAAGATGGCTCAGCTGTTCGCGACGCGCGCGGACCTGTTGCCGGAAGCATACGTGGGCGCGCTCTCGACCCTCACGGACCAGGTCCCGCCTGTCTCGAATGATGCCATCCGCAAGCAGCTGATTGCGGCATATGGTCGGTCGCCGGAGTCCATGTTCGAGCGGTTCGACCCGACGCCGATTGCCGCTGCCTCGCTCGGTCAGGTGCATCGTGCGCAGTGGCAAGGCGAGGAGGTCGCGGTCAAAGTCCTGCGACCGGGTGTCGAAGCGTTGGTGCGGAAGGACATGGCGGTCGCCAAGCCGGTGATGCGCTGGCTGGAGCGCCGCTTCCCCAATTCGCACCTGAAGAATGCCCGCAACGTGATCGAGGAGTTCTCCGATCGCATTTGGGAGGAGATGGACTTTGAGCATGAGGCGGCCAACGCCGTCGAAGTGCGTGCCAACTTCCGGGACAATCCACGTATTCAAATACCCCGCATTGTCCCGGAGCTCGTCAGGCGCCAAGTGCTGGTCATGGAATTCATGGAGGGCGTGCGGGTCGACCGGCTGACCGCCGCTTCTGGTGAATCGACCGCGAACCCGCGCGGCGTCATTTCGTCGGTGATGGAGCTGTACCTGCAGATGATGATGGTAGACGGGCTCTTTCATGCGGACCCACATCCCGGCAACGTGCTGGCGACACCAGATGGCCGCATCGTGCTGCTCGACTTCGGTATGGTGGTGCGCGTGCCCCGTGAGCTGCGACGCAACTTGGTACAGACGATTTTTGCGGCGATCCGCAAGGACGTTCCGGGAACCGTGGCGGGGTTTCGGTCGCTCGGTGTGATCGCCCCGGAGACGACGGACAACGAGATCATGGGGTTGGCGGAGCGATTGTTCGAGATCGCGTACAACGATCGCACCATGCGAGAGCGGATAGAGCTCCTGGCGAACGAGGTGGTGGCCACGCTCTACGACTGGCCGGTGCGCCTGCCGAGTGAGATGGTGTACTTCGCTCGGACGGCGGCGTTGATCGAAGGGCTCGGCGTGAAGTACGATCCGTACTTCAACCCGATTGCGTTTGGAGCGGTGGCGCGTGCTGGAAAGGGGTTCCTGGATGCGTTTGCGGCGGAGTGGAATGCTCCCGGAGGATTCTCCCTGGATCGACTGGTTGGCACCGTGCGTTCTCACACCGAGCGTGAGTTGGAAGGTGTGATTGACCTGACGGAGCGGCGCCGGCTGCGTGACGGACGAACCGGTAACGAGGTTCCGCCGCCAAAGCTCATCGCCGGCGACTGAAGAGGATGGAGACGCGCGACCTGCCTTTTTCGGCCTTGTCGGCGCGGTCGAAGACGTTTGTTGTCGCGATCTCCTTTGTGCTCGTGATCGAGTCGGCCGCGCTGCACGCGCTGCTGCTCAAGCGATGGCCGGCACTATCGCTGGTGTTGGTGCTGCTGAACGCGTGGACGGTGTGGTGGTTCGCTCGCGACTACCAGGCCGTGGCGAAAGAGCCGACATTGGTACGGGAGTCCGACGTGTTGGTGCGTCTGGGACGCCGCCTGCAGGGCCGCGTGGGGTACGAATTGGTCGACAGTATCGTGCGTCCCACATGGCAACAGATTCCGGCCAACGGAAGTCCCGGCTACGTGAAGCTGTCGGGAACGGACGACCCGAATGTGCTCCTGCACCTCTCGCAGTCCGTGGCGTTCCACGGACCGTTCGGGATCCAGAAGCGCGGGCAGACTGTCGGGTTGCGGCTGGATGACCCCGAGCGTTTCGTGAATGTGGTGACCGAGCGACTGGTTGCCCGCCGTATGTGAGCGTTCCTCACACCGTCCGACGCGCGGCGACGTTCAGACCGATCGAGGTCAGCTGGGGCGCTTGCCGCGTGCGGGTTGCTGGGGTGTCGCTTCCTCCTCGCGTGGAGCGGCGTACTGCATGCGACGCAGGATGATCTCGGCGCGTCGCGAAGCGATGCCACCCGACGGTGACCAACGCCGGGGCGAAGGGAGAATGGCGGCGAGTCGAGCTGACTCTTCGCGCGTTAGGCGCGCCGCTGGTTTGTGATAGTAGGTCTGCGCGGCCATTGCCGCTCCGAAGATGCCGTCGCCCCATTCAGCCATGTTCAGATAAAGGTCCAGGATGCGATCCTTGGACAGGCACAACTCAAGCACGATCGTCAGCCACGCCTCCAATCCCTTGCGGACAAATGAGCGCCCCTCCCAGAGGAAGAGGTTCTTGGCAACTTGTTGTGTGATGGTGGATGCACCGCGCAGCTTCTTGCCGCGTTTGCTGGCCTCAATGGCCTTCTCGAGCTCCTCGAAGTCGAAGCCTTCGTGCAGGAAGAAGCGATCGTCCTCGGACGCCAGCACGGCCCGATGCAGGTAAGGCGAAATCTGCTGATGGGACACCACGTCCCGCTTGGGGTACACGGGACGCTTGCCTTCGCTCAATCGCTGGACGGACCGCCAGATCATGACGGATGTGGTGAACGGCTGCACGAGGTTGAGCGGCAGAATCATCAAGAACGGCCCGACCAGTAACACCAAGAGTCCCCAAAGCGCGAGGCGGCGGAGGCGTATCAGAATCGGACGCATACGTCAAAGTCGGATCGCAGCGGAACGGACTCAAGTGGCAATGTGCCATTCGGGTGACAATAGGGTCGCCGCTCGACGAGGCTGGACGTCGCCGCTAGACTGCGAGGACGCGTTACAACCCTCATTCCGCAATCCGTGCAATTGATACCGAGACTCGCGCGACATTCGCTCACCGTGGTTGGTGCGCTGCTCCTGACCTCGCGATTTGCGGCCGGACAGGCCACGCCGGCATCCCCGAAACCGTTTCGTCCGGGGATTGAGGTGTTGCTGACGGATTCGCTGCACCTGGTCCAGGGGAAGCGAGTGGGGCTCATCACGAATCACACGGGCGTGCTGCGTGACGGGCGCACCACCATTGACGCCTTGGCACACGCGCCGGGCGTGCGCCTAACGGCGCTGTTTGGGCCGGAACACGGGCTGCGCGGAGCGGCCAAGGCTGGCGAGAAGGTAGCCACGGCGATCGACTCCGCCACTGGCGTGCCGGCGTACTCGCTGTACGGCGATACGCAGGTCCCGACCCCTGACATGCTGAAGGACGTCGACGTTTTGCTCTACGACATCCAGGACGTTGGAGCCCGCACGTATACCTATGAATGGACGATGGCCCTGAGCGCGCAGGCGGCCGGCCGACGCTTCCTCGTACTGGATCGACCGAATCCAATCCGCGACGATCGCGTGGAAGGCGGTGTGCTCGATCCCAAGTTCCGGTCCTTTGTTGGGCAATTCCCGGTCGCCATGCGATACGGCATGACGCCGGGCGAGCTGCTGCGATATCTCGTTGGCGTTGGCCAAATCAAGGCAGACGCTGGCGTGGTGCCGATGGATGGGTATCGACGAGATATGTGGTGGACGGACACCCGGCAGGTTTGGTCGAATCCATCGCCGAACATCCGCACGCTCGACGCCGCGCTTCTCTACACCGGCACCGTGTTCTTTGAAGGCACCAACCTCACCGAGGGCCGTGGCACCCCGATGCCGTTTCAGCTGATTGGAGCGTCGTGGCTCGGTGATGCTGGGGCGATTGCCAGGGAGCTGAATGCTAGGCGCGTGCCCGGGGTTGTGTTCGACTCCACGAGCGTCACCGTGGAGGAGGGCTTCAAGTTCGGTGGACAGCGCATTCCGATGGTCGTTATCGCTGTGTCGGATCGGGACCTCGTAGTCCCGCATGTGGTCGGATTGCAGCTGCTCAGAACCATCTATCAGCGTCACCCCAAGGAGTTTCAGTGGCGCAAGGACGCGGTTGATCGGTTGGCAGGCTCCGACCGCCTGCGCGCCGCCGTCGAGACGGAGGGCGGGATCGAGAAGCTGATTGCCATCCTCGACGAGGAGTCGGCTCGGTTTAGCAGGGAAATTGCCCCGTACCTGATATACCGCTAAGCCCTGCGGCCTTTGGGGCCGATTCGATGCCCCGCCTCTGCCGGCGGAGCGGCGGCGAAACCTGCCTTGGAGGGCTGCCGTAGTCGGGGCATGTCGCTCTTTGAGGCCATCCGGCTCGCCCTCGCACAGATCCGCGTCCAGAAGCTGAAAAGCTTCTTCACGCTTCTGGGTGTGACCATTGGGGTGATGTTCCTCATCGCGGTCGTGTCGATCGTGCAGGGCATGGGGCGTTACATGGAGGATGATCTGGTCGGAAAGATCATCACCAAGGGTTCGTTCGAGGTTCGCCGCCGGCCAAACATCAACATGGGCGACGTCGACGAGTCGGTGTGGCGCGAGTACGCGACGCGTCCGAGAATGACCGAAGACGACATTGAGCCTGTCACCGACGCGCTTCTCCCTGGCTCACGTTGGGCCGTTGTCGGGTCGGATCCAGTCAGTGTCGAGTCTCGTTATGCGCGGCCGCGGAAACCGTTTCTTAATGCGGTGTCCGAGCAGTGGATGACCATCAAGAATCTCGGTGTGACCGAGGGGCGATTGATCGCACCCCAGGAGTACGAGACCGGGGCGCACGTGGTGATCATCGGCGAGGACGTGCGGACCCATTTCTTCCCGGGGCTCAACCCCATTGGTCGCGAACTGAAGATCGCCGACCTCCCGTATACCGTGGTGGGCGTCGCCGAGAAGCAGGGCAGTGCGTTTGGGCTGTCGATGGACAGCTTCCTCATCGCTCCGTACAAGTCGCCAGCACACCGCCTCGTGAATCGCTTCAAGGTGATCGACGCGATCATCGTGCAGTCACCGAATGAAGCGGCCATGCACGTGAACATGGAAAACGTGCAACAGGTGATGCGACAATTGCGCAAGCTGCGCCCGGCCCAGAACGACAACTTTGTCCTCGAGACCTCCGACTCAGCGCTCGAGTTCTGGCGCAAGATCCAGGGCTTCCTGGTGTGGGCCGGCATCGCCTTGCCGGCAATCGGCCTGGTGGTCGGGGCGATCGTCATCATGAACATCATGCTGGTGGCGGTGGCCGAGCGTACGCGCGAGATCGGGGTGCGCAAGGCGTTAGGCGCCCGTCGTCGCGATATTCTCAGTCAATTCATCGTGGAATCGACCGTGCTGGCGATCGTCGGTTCGATCCTTGGGATCCTGGCGGGAGCGGGGTTGGCCAAGACCATTTCCGCGGTGTCGCCGCTCCCCGCTGAAGTTGCCCTGTGGTCCGTCGTGGTGGCGGTGTCCGTTGGTGCAGGCGTCGGGATTGCGGCCGGCGTTTATCCGGCGAGTCGCGCGTCGCGCCTCGATCCCGTGATTGCCCTGCGCCAGGAGTAGCGATGCAACTGTCGTCGGGGGTCACGTCGCTCATCGAGGGGATCGCGATTGCCGTGGATGCGCTGCGCGCCAACAAGGTGCGGGCGGCCCTGACGATACTCGGAATCGCGATTGGTGTGTTCGTGGTCGTGGTGATGTCGGCGGCGATTCACGGCATCAATGCGGGTGTGGCCAAGGAGTTTGAGCAGGCGGGCCCGACGACATTCTTTGTGAGTCGCTTTCCGATTTCACTGGAAGCGTGCAGCGACGCCGACGAGACGAGTTGCAAGTGGCGGAACAACCCACCGTTGCGTCTGACGGAAGCCGCG
The DNA here is from genome assembly GCA_044224875.1 of Gemmatimonadaceae bacterium. Lineage (GTDB taxonomy): Bacteria > Gemmatimonadota > Gemmatimonadetes > Gemmatimonadales > Gemmatimonadaceae > JABAQJ01. The sequence continues at coordinate 80,302 of JBGAJQ010000014.1, forward strand.
GCGATTGGCCGGCTGCCGACGGTCAAGGGCATCACGGTTTCGACCGGCGCCTCCGTGTCCGCGAAATACTTCGATCGGTTTCTGCCCAGCATTCAGGTCGAAGCGCTCACCGCGAACTGGCCGGAGGTCAACGGTGGAGACATCGTACAGGGTCGCAATTTCACGACCGCGGAGGAGGCGGGCGCCGCCCGCGTGATCGTGATCAATGACGTGCTGCGCGACCGACTCTTTGGCGAATCAGACCCGATCGGCAAGGTCATCGCCATCAACAAGGCGCCATTCGAGGTGGTAGGCCTGTATAAGGAAGCTGGCGGGTTCCTGGGCACCCCGCGCCCACGAGCCGCCGTCCCGCTCACCACTGGACGTCGCTACCTGAACGCCTGGATCGACTGGATCGAGTTTACCATTCGTCCTCGCACCGGCATTGCGCGCGACGAGGTCATCGACGACGTGACCGCGGTGATCCGCGGGGCTCGTGGGATGCACCCCGCACAAGACAACAACTTCGCGGTCATCACCCAGGACAAGTTGTTCGAGACGTGGGGCAAGATGACCAACGTCTTCTTCCTCGTGATGATCGTCCTGTCGGGAGTGGGATTGATCGTCGGCGGCGTGGGCGTGGTCGCGATCATGATGATCAGTGTGACCGAGCGTACGCGGGAGATTGGCGTGCGCAAGGCGTTGGGTGCGACCAGACGCGTGATTCTCTGGCAATTCCTGGTGGAGGCGGCGACCCTCACCGCAATTGGCGCGGTGTGCGGCCTCGTGTTCGGATGGCTGGTGGCGTTCCTCGTGCGCAGTGCCACGCCGATTGCCGCGTCCGTGCCGCCAGCTGCAATCGCGGTGGCCCTCGGCGCCTCGTGCCTGACGGGTATCCTGTTCGGGTTGTTCCCGGCCAGTCGCGCTGCCAAACTCGACCCGATCTCCGCGCTGCGTTACGAGTAGCGCCGGTCAGCTCGCCTTGGCAACACGTGCCTTGCCAGACGGGATCTGCTCCTCTGCCCAGCGCAACGACTCCGCGAACAGTTCTGGCAACTTTTCCGTGGGCACATTGAGCTGGCTCGCTTGTTCAGTGGCCGACTCCCACAGGCCAAGCTCGTAGGACTCGATCACCTGCAGCACATCCGCGTAAATCCCCTCCCGCTGCAACAGCGCGAGCTTGACCTCATCTGCCAGGTTCACGCGCTCGAGTACCTCGGATAACGGCATCCGGAACACTGCGTCCAGCAGTGAGAACAACCCGACCAGGAACGCCGTGCCGCGATCACGACCCGCGCCAAAGGCGGCGAGCGATTCCGACAAGTGCGCACGTTGCACGGCCTGACGCACCAGTTCGTCGTCGACTCCGGATTTCCCCGTGCGCGCTGTATACGACGCCAACGCCAGCCAACGAACCAGGTTGTTGCGCCCCACCAGCCGCAACGCGTGCTGAATGGACGTGATGCCACGGCCACCGACCGCCGCGGAATTCACGATGCGGAGTAACTGAAACGTGATCCCCGGGTCTGCGCTCACGACCTTTTCGAGCTCGCGCTCCGACGTCTTGCTGTCCCGCGCCAGCGCCAGCAATCGAATCGCGGTCGCGGTGGAAGTCGGGATCTCGGCGGCAGGGAGCGGTTCCGGACGGCTGAAGTGCGGTCCCTGAAATCCCTCGAAGCCGAGCGCCATACAGTGCTTGTGGACCTTGGCGTCGTTCACGTGATCGGCGATCGCCACTTTCCCCTGCCGCTTGAGTCCCGCAACCAGCGAGCCGAGCACGGCGGGATCGCTTTCCCGAAGGTCGATGCGCACCAGCTTGGCGTGCGCCAAGAGTGACAACACCGGACTCCCGGCGCCCTTCGGCAGCTTGAACTCGTCGAGCCCGATCGTCACGCCCGACGCGGTCAGGGCGGTGAGCACTTCCAGCACCTCTGGTTCCGGCGCCAAATCTGGCGCCAGCAGGACCACGAGTGAGCGAGGATCCGGCGCGTTCACCACGCGCTCTAACAGCTGGTGCCGGGTCACCCGAACGTATGCGGGAAGTCCTGATCGAAAGACGTCGAACGAGCCACTCAAGTAGCTGCGTGCGAATGGATCGGTCCCGTCGCCGCTATCTCGGAAACGAAGTTCGTAGCCGATAGCGGCGTCTTTGCGATCGAAGATGGGCTGTCGTACGAGGCAGATATCGGACATGTTCGGGATCGAAGACACCTGACCTCGATGAGTATCGGCACGTCCGTCGATGGCCAGTAGCGCTGCACTGCAAACGGGAGCCGCTGTAACGCTGCGCCACGCGTGTGCGTCCTGATCTATCGGGGTCGCTCTTCGTCACAGGATCCCGTCACCTTTCGTCACCTGAACTCAGCCGTGCCAACGGGCATCCTCACCCCTGACGTCGCACTGACCATCGCAGCGGTTGCGGTGGGGGCGTATGCGTTGGGGAGGCGGAATCGCCGGGCGGTTGGCGTTGCTTCGCAGGCAAGCGCGCAGAGCGAGCAGAACGCGGCGGCTGATTGGGCGGTCATGAGCGGCGCGAGGGCCTTCGCCTTGGACGCCGTGAGCGAGGCGGTGCTTATCGTCCAATCTGATGGGCGAGTGCGCGACTGTAACTCGGCTGCACTCGCCCTGTTCCAGCGGCATCGTGGGAGCATTCAGGACGTCTTTGTCCCCACGCTCCGTTCACTCGAGAAGGATGCCGAGGCCTATCGCATCGCCCGGGAGCGCGGGGTGTGGACGGGAGAGGCATGGGTGAGGTTGCCAGATGGTGCCGTCACCCTCTGCACCGTGCGACTCGTCCCGCTGCCCGACGGCCGAGGTTCTGTTGGGGCGTATGCCGAGACGTACCGCGATGCGGTCAGTGAGCGCCTCGCGACGCAGGATCTACGCGACCGTTTGTTCGGCGTTCGTCAGGCAGTGAGCGAACCGACGGACACCGAGCGGGCCGAGGAAGCACTGGTCCGGCTCGGCGAGTCGTTTCGCGATCTCGAGCTGGCGGTGCAACATTACGAGCATGTTGTTTCGGCACTCCGAATCAGCGACCCAACGACCGAAACGGTTGCTGGACTGGTCCATGACAGCATGGAAGCAGGAGCCAGCGCCGGTACACAGGCTCTCCTTCGGGAGGTGCCGCAACTCCTTGCTCGGCTTCGAACGCATCTCGATCGGTTGGAGCGACTGAGCCCGCATTGAGACACGTGTGCGCGCGAGTGGCCGGCGCGTACATTAGACGGCGTTCATAGCCTGCTGCCGCAGGATCTGTTGCCCAACAACAGGTGAATGCCCCTCGAGCAGGCGTTAGGTTTGCCGAGTTACTGGCGGCCACCGAAATCGTATGGGGCCGCGTGTCACGCGCGACCACGACCTCTGTGATCATTCCGATACCCGAGAATCCCCAGGCGCTCAGCGGCGCTCGTTGGGAAGACGTAGCCCCGTACTACGAGCGACTGGCCGAGGTCGAAGTCGCCGAGGATCAGGTCGGTGAGTGGGTCTCGACGTGGTCGCGCCTCGAGGAGGTTGTGGAGGAAGCGGGCACGCTTGCCGTGATCGCATACACATGCGACACCGGCAACAGCGAGAAAGAAGCCGCGAACCTGCGTTGGACTTCTGAGATCTTTCCCAAGGCGGCGGAGCAACAGGTCCGCCTGGCGAAGCGCTTGTTGGGCTTTGGTTACACGCAACCTGGGTTGGAGCCGACGCTCCAGAATTTTCGAACGGACATTGAGATCTTCCGCGAGGAGAACGTCGCGCTCTTTTCACAGCTGGAGGAGCTGACGACGGCGTACCAGAAGATCACGGGCGGCTTGGTGGTGGAGTGGGGCGGTGAACAGAAGACCATTCCCCAACTTGCTCCGTTCCTGAAGGATCCGGATCGCGCCATTCGCGAGCGTGCATTCAGGGCCGGCGCCGCGGCGTATCTCGAGCACCAGGCGGAGCTGTCATCGCTGTTCGACCGCATGTTTGAGCTGCGGCAGCAGATTGCCCGCAATGCCGGCCTGAGCGACTACCAGGCCTATGCGTTCAAGGCCAAGCACCGAGTGGACTATTCGCCGGATGATGTGGCGCGGTTTCACGAGGCCGTCGAAGAGACCGTGACTCCGGCGCTGGAGCGCGTGATGGAGTACCGTCGTGCGCACCTGGGAGTATCCGAGCTGCGCCCGTGGGACACCCAGATCGAGCTGGACACCACGCGCCCGATGAAGCCGTTCACGGACCTGCCGGGGTTCCTTGATCCTGCGAAGCGCATTTTCCACGCGTTGGATCCGGTGCTGGGCGCGCAGTTCCAACGAATGGCGGACGAAGGATTGTTGGACTTGGAGAGTCGAGCGGGCAAGGCACCCGGTGGATACTGCACCAAGCTGTCATACCGTGGCGTGCCGTTCATTTTCATGAACGCGGTTGGCGTGCACGATGACGTCGTGACGTTGGTGCACGAGGCCGGCCATTCGTTTCATGACTTTGCCTCGCATGCGCAGCCGTTGATCTGGCAGCGCAGCGTGGGGCATGAAGCCGCTGAGCTGGCGTCGATGAGCATGGAGTTGCTCATTGCGCCGCATCTTTCGCGTCCGGTGGGCTACTACGCGCCAGACGAGTCCCGGGTGGCGCAGATCGAGCAGCTGGAGGACATCCTCACGAGTCTCGCGCATATTGCGAGCGTGGACGCTTTCCAGCGGTGGATCTACACCAGCGGTGAGGGGCGCGACGCGGCGGCGCGCGACGCCGCGTGGTTGCGGATCCGCGGCCGCTTCGAACGCGGCGTCGATTGGAGTGGGCTGGATGCCGAGCGCGTGATTCGCTGGTACCGTCAGCTGCACATCTTCGAATACCCCTTCTACTACATCGAGTACGGCATCGCACAGCTGGGCGCTCTGCAGATCTGGCGCGAGAGCCTGAAGGATCCGGCGGCGGCCGTCGTGCGCTATCGTCGTGCGCTGGCGTTAGGCGGCACGCAGGGACTTCCCGAGATTTACCGGACGGCGGGCGCGCATCTCGTGTTCGACGCGGCGACCATGCGTGACCTCGTCGCGCTGGTCGAGCGGCGCTTGGGGGAGTTGCGGCAGGGCACCTGACACGGCCGGACCGGAGCCGCGACGTTGGCACGCGAAGCGTGGCGCACGCTCGCCCAACTACCCCCCGCGGACCCTACGCCTTGACGGCGGACGCGAGCTGTGCGGGTGAAACGGCGGAGATGCTGCCCGCCTGTCCCACGACGGCTCGCCGGTGGTAATCGATCTGACCCAGGTGATACGTCAGGTGTGTGGCCAGATGCAACAAGAAGTCCAGCGTGTTGAGTCGTACAGTGCCGATGGCCAGTGGATATGGCGCGGCCAGGTCGGCGTCGGTCAACCGTGGCATCGTTGCCGATACCGCGGACGCGGCGGCTTCGATCTCGCGGAGCAAGTCCTCGCGCGAGACGTTCCGCCGCGCGAACTCCGCATCGCGATCGCGAACATAGCCGGTGCCCCCAAGCTGCGCACCGACGTACGCCTGCAGGTTCCCGGCGAGGTGCAACACCAGCGTGCCAGCACAGTTTGGTATGCCCGCCGTGGTCTGCCAGAGTGCCGCGTCGTCGGGATAGGCCTCCACTTCCCGGCGTAGCGCAGCGAGGTCGCGAGCCAGCATGGTGCCCAGGTAGGTCGTGAGCATGCCGCACACCTAACGAATTTGAGGATGGGGAGTCCGGGTATGAGGGACCAGGACCGTGGTATCTTGCGCAACCGGCGTGCGCCGGACAAAGGTACAGCATGCACGGATTTCCTGTCTGGACTCGCGCTGGCCTGGCAACACTGGCGGTCTTCCTCCTTTCCTCGCCAGTAGGGGCCCAGCGGAGCTCGGACCCCAGCGGGGTGCGCGTGGGTGCACAAATCGTCACGGGCACTGTCGTGGCGCCCTTGGCGTTTGTGGCCGGTGGACTTGCCGCACGTGCCTTGGCCGTCCGAGCTGGGGCTAGCGAGGACGGAGCGCGGAACGCCGCCTACATCGGTGCCTGGACGCTGGCCGGAGTCGGGACGTCCATCGTCCCGCCGCTCCTCTTGCGCGGTGGAAACTACCCAGCGTCCGTGGCGGGGACCGTCGTCGGCGGTGTGGCGGCCTCGGGCCTCGTGTGGGCCGGCCGGCGCATCTTTCACGACGCCGCGCGGTGCGGCGTACTCTGCACAATCGTTGGTGCCGCGGCGTTCGCATTGCCTGCCACTGGCGCCACCCTGTTCTACAATCAGTCTCGTTAGGCGAAGGCTTGTCGTGGCCGTCCCGTGCGTCCCGATCCTGTCGCTGGTGGTGGGCATCGTGGCCCTGCCGTCCTCCCTGGCGAGCCAACAATCGACCAGGACGCCGCCGTGCCTGCGCTTCGCCTTCGGCCCGTGGCGGCCTCCGTTGGACTGGGAAGGGGCCGGGCACGCGGGCAGCGCCGAGCACAACGGTGAAGCTGTCCGGCGGTTGCGTGACTCGATCTTCCTGCAGCAACCTGGCCGTGACCATGGTGACGGGATGGCGTGGGACGAGCGATCAAATGGCGCGCGCCTGTATCTCTTTCCGGAGTGGTGGCCCGCGGGTGTCGTGATCCAGTTCGATACCACTGCCGTGGCTGGCGATACGTTACATGGTGTGGCCGAGGCCATGGTGGCTGACGCCGGTGCCCAACGCAGTACGGCACGCGTGCGTGCGTTACGTGTGGCCTGCGGTAACAGTCGTTAGGTCGCGGCGTACCGTCTCGTCGCGCCGTCCGGCTTGCCTCCCTCGGCAGGCCGCTTAGCTTGTCTCGATACTCACGAGGGAGTGCAATACCGCATGACCAACCAAGTCGTTGCGCGCTTTCTGGACGGGCGAGTGCTCAAGGGCACGAGCCTGGACGTCGATCCCAAACGCCCTCAGTGTCACATTCGCACGGGCGACGGGGCGATGGTCGAAGTGCAGATGTCTGAACTGAAGGCGCTCTTCTTCGTGCGTTCGCTGGCGGGAGATCCAAAGCGGACTGACGCGCACCACATTGCGCCAACCGATGCCCGCCTACGGGGCGCGCGATTGGTGGAAGTGAAGTTCAAGGATGGAGAACGGATTACCGCCCTCTCCATGCGCTATCCCCTCCCAACTGGCTTTTTCTTCCTCACGCCGGTGGATACCAGCGGCAACAACCAGCGTATCCTCGTGAATGGTGGTGAGGTCGAGACCGCGACATTGGTCGACAACCCCGGGAGTGCTCGTTAGGCATCAGCAGGCTCGCGCCGTTCGCTATCGCGCGGCACTCGTCGCGGCGATCGTGCTGGGGGGCTGCCGAGCCGCCCAACGCCCGGCACCGTCCCCAGCATCACTGACGGACCCCGACGCGATCCTGGCCGACGCTCACGCGCCCGACTCCTTCGCCGTTCGCTTCGAAACAAACCAAGGCACCTTTCGTGTGCTGGTGCATCGGAACTGGGCCCCGTTGGGAGCGGACCGATTCTACGCCTTGGTGCGTCACCAGTTCTTCGATGAGCAGCGTTTCTTCCGCGTACGGAAGAACTTCATCGCGCAGTTCGGCCTGCACCCGGACCCGGCTGTCATTGCAGCCTGGAAGCCACGCCGGATGCGCGACGACTCCAGCCGCGTTTCCAACCGGCGCGGAACGTTAACCTACGCCTTCACGACGGCCGACACGCGGAGCACGCAGATCTTCATCAATCTCGCGGACAATGCTCGGCTCGACGCCGAGGGTTTCGCCCCGTTTGGCGAGATCGTGCAGGGAGTTGAGGTCATCGATCGCTTGTATGCGGGATATGACGAATCCGCGGGCGGCGGAATGCGTGCTGGCAAGCAAGGGCGGATCGAGGCCGAGGGGAATGTCCATCTCAAGCGCGACTTCCCCTTGCTGGACTACATTCGGCGGGCGCGACTCATTCCGGAGTAGGCGAGGTCGAGGCCGGGGCATACTTTCTCCGGTATGAACTCACTGGAATCGTTCCTCGACTATTGGGAGTCAGTGCGTGCCCGCACGACGCGCGTTGTCCGGTGCATCCCCGCCGACAAGATGGAATGGACGTGGGCACCGGAGCGGTGGTCGTTAGGCGACTTGGTTCGCCATCTCGGTGGAATCGAACGCGGCATGTACGCGGAAACCGTGCACGGGCGTCCGTCGCAGTATCCGGGTCACGACCGTCTGCTGGCAGACGGCTATGATGCCACGCTGGCCTACCTCGAGCAGTGCCACCGGGTCTCGATGGAGCTCTTTCGCGCGATGACGCCGGGACAGTGGGAGGGCAAGTGCCTGACGCCCGCGGGGACGTCGATTAGCACGTCAAAGTGGTTACGCGCCATGGTCGAACACGAGGCGCATCATCGTGGTCAGATCTACCTCATGCTGGCCATGCTGGAGGTTCCCACGCCGCCACTTTACGGGCTGACGGAGGAGGAGGTTCGGGCACGATCAATCAAACCGGAGTAAAACCATGACGCGACGCATCGCGTGGCTTGCGGCCATGTGGCTGCTCAACGGCGTGTCGGCGATCGCCCACGCGCAGGAGCGACGGAAGCCGGGTCGCCCGGAGCAAGAGGGTGGCGCGCGTGCCGGCGGTGCGGCCGTCGCAGGGATCGCGAATCCGCGATTGGTGGAGCTGACGCACGAATTGGGGGCGACGACACCCAGCTGGCCGGGCTCGCCCCAGGGTTTTCGCCTGGATACGATCGCGGCCGGCCGCAACGCCGAGGGGCGCTATGCGGCGATGTTCTCCCTGTCGTTGCCGGAGCACTTCGGGACGCACTTGGATGCTCCGCATCACTTCGACGAGCGAGGGGCAACACCGGCCCAGATTCCGCTTTGGCGACTTATGGGACCAGCCGTTGTGATCGACGTCAGCGACTCGGCGGCCGCCAACCGCGACTACACGGTCAGACGGGAAGACATCGAGCATTTCGAGGCGGAACACGGCCCAATTCCGGAACTCACGATCGTGCTGGTTCGCACAGGATACGCCGCGTACTGGCCGAATCGCGCGCGGTATTTTGGGTGGGATTCCACCCAGACGCCGGTTCAAACGCACTTTCCCAGCCTGGGCGAAGCGGCCGTCAGGTTTCTCGTCAACGAGCGGCGGATTGCAGCTGTCGGAGTAGACGTGGCGTCGACCGACGCGGGGACCGCATCGGCATTCCCGGTGCACCGGCTGCTTGGTGAGGCCGGCGTGCCGGGGTTCGAGAATCTCGCCGACCTGAGTGAGTTGCCCCCGACGGGAGCGTACGTGGTGGCACTTGCCCCTCGAATCGTGGGCGGGTCCGGGGGACCCCTGCGTGTCGTCGCCTTGATGCCGAGGCGCGATCGAGGCAACCGTACGAACCGTCGTTAGGATACCGATGGCGGAACTGCCACTGCGAGGAAGAGGCTGATGGAAGACATTACACCGTATGCGAGGCTGGACGTCACCCATCGTGGGGTTGATACCGGGGCCGCCCTATCGGTCCTGGTGGCTCGCGTGCTCTTGGGCGTGAGCACGTTGCTTCCCGCGATGTGGAGGGTGTTTCACGTCGGCCCCTTTGCCCAAGCACGACAGGAGTTCGTTGCCCCGCTCTCGGGCACGATGATCCCGATCTGGCTTCGGTGGCTCATCGGGTTTCCCATTCCCTTCGTCGACCTGATCGCGGGAGCCCTCATCCTGCTCGGTGTGCAGGTGCGAGGGGCGTCGGTGGCGGTCTCGGCCACGATCCTGGCCATGGCGTTAGGCGCTCTCGTGCGCGAGCCGCTTCATGACTTTCCGCTGCAGTTGTTGCCGCGGGTGGCCCTTGTGTTGTACGTGATGGCCATGCCCGAATCCGTGGATCGGTGGGGCTTGGAGCCGTGGCTTGAACGCAAAGGATGGATGCCAAGGTAGCATTCAGGACGATTGCGCCTGTACGCGGGGTACGACGCGCATTACCGTGAGCGTGGAAGGGGGCGGCTAAAGCCCCTCGTCATGCAAGTGATCGAACCGGGAGACGGCTCATGCGGTGGACCCCAGGAGAACGCAGCAGCGACATTGAAGACCGGCGCGGAGCCGGTGGTGGTGGGATGCGCGGCTTGCCGGGCGGTGCTGGACGCTTGGGATTGGGGGGGATGGTCATCCTGCTCATCCTGAGCTTGGTGTTCAAGCAGGACTTTTTCAGCCTGTTGAGTGGAGCGGCGCCGGGACCCTCTGCGAGCGAGACCTCTGCGCCTGTGCGATCGAGCCCGCAGGAAGACTCCCTGGTCCAGTTTGTTTCTTTCGTTCTGGATGATGCCCAGTCCACGTGGGCCAAGGTGTTTGCCGCCTCTGGGAAGCCGTGGACGAATGCCAAGTTGGTCCTGTACCGCGACGCCACGCAGACGGCGTGCGGCTACGGTGAGTCAGCCTCGGGGCCGTTCTATTGTCCCGGCGATCAGAAGGTGTACATCGACCTGAGTTTCTACGAGGAGCTGCAGTCCCGCTTTGGCGCTCCCGGAGACTTTGCGCAGGCCTATGTGCTCGCGCACGAACTCGGCCATCACGTGCAGAACCTGCTCGGGACCGACGCGCAGGTCCGTCGGCTGCAACGTTCCAACCCGGGCGCCCAGAATGCGCTATCCGTTCGGTTGGAGCTGCAGGCTGACTGCTATGCCGGCGTGTGGGCGAACAACACCGCCCGGCGCGATCTCCTGCAACAGGGGGATGTGGAGGAGGGACTACAAGCGGCGTCGTCTGTGGGGGACGATCGGCTACAGAAGCAGTCGACCGGACGCGTGAATCCCGACGCATTCACCCACGGATCTTCCCGCGACCGAATGGAATGGTTCCAGCGCGGCTACCAGAGCGGGCAAGCGGCATCGTGCGACACCTTCAAGGGCATCAGCTGACGGTGGTGCCGAGACTCGCGTGTGCCGAGTACCCGGCCCCGCAGCGAGTGAGCCTGTAAACGGTGCGCATAACCCTCCTCTGCAATCGCGACATCCACGCGAACGCCGCGGTAAACCTGCTCCTTCCCGCACTGCGCTCGCACGACGTGACGATGTTCGTGTCGGACGGTCCCTCGAAGACCGCCACACTTCCCGAGGGCTTTGGGGAGCTCGTAAGCGCGGAGCGCACGATTCCAAACACGGTAGTTTGGCCGCTCGCGAA
>JBGAJQ010000097.1:0-13297 GCA_044224875.1 Gemmatimonadaceae bacterium
CACGGGGTCGAATTGTGACCCGCCGCAGCGTTGCAGCTCCGCGACCGTCGAATACGGCGACCCCGGGCGGTACGGGCGCACACTCGTCATGGCATCGAAGGTGTCGGCCACGGCGGCGATGCGCGCCTCCAACGGGATTTCCTCTCCCGCCAGTCCGTCCGGAATTCCACGCCCGTCGAAGCGCTCGTGATGTGAGCGGACGATGTTGAGCGCCATCGGCTGCTCCGCGAGGAGCGGCGAAAGGATGCGCCAGCCCACCACGGGATGGGTCATGATGTGTTGGTATTCGTCGTCCGTGAGCGGACCTGGCTTGTTGAGAACCGCTTCGCGCACGCCAATTTTCCGATGTCGTGCACGCGCCCGCCGAGTTCGATCTGACGGATGACTTCAGGCTCCAGCTTCAACGTGCGGGCAATGGCGACCGAGTGCCGCGAGACGCGCAGGGAGTGGCCCAGCGTGTAGGGATCCTTGACTTCGAGCGCATCCGCCAGCGACTGGATGCTCGCGAGGAAGAGCTCTTCGGGCGGCGCGCTGCACCATGACCTTGCCTTCCAACCGCTCTTGGTAATCGCGATTCTCGATCACCAGCCGGCGTCGATCCAAGGCCTGGCGAACGCGCGCACGGACCTCCTCCAGGTGGAAGGGCTTCACCAGGTAGTCCATCGCGCCCTTGCTCAGGCAGCTGACGGCCGTCGAAACGTCGGCGACGGCCGTGATCATCATGACGGCCGCGTCGGGATACTGGCGCCGGAGCTCATGCAGCAATTCCATGCCATCGAGTACCGGCATGTGCAGGTCCGAAAGCACCAGTGACGCCGGATGTTGCGCCATCTTGACCAACGCCGCCGCCCCATCGGGTGCCTTGCCGCAAGAAAGCCGTCCGCGCGCATGAGCCGCACAAGTACGGACCTCAGATGCGGTTCATCGTCCACAATCAGGCAATGCAGCGCCGACATCGCATCGTGTCGCACGGAAGCGGTCATCAGCAACCCCCAAACTGAGTTGACGGCGCTCCACAAAGTCGCGCCTTATCTTTTGTCCGTCGCTAACCACGAGATCGGGCATGTCGCGCATTTTTGACGAAGACTTGCAGGTGGCATTCGGAACCCGCGCGGTGCACGCAGGTCAGCGCCCAGATCCCGCGTCAGGCGCCATCATGGTGCCCATCTATCAGACATCGACCTACGTCAGGACGGACTCGGTCGCAACAAGGGATACGAGTACGCGCGGGGAAAATCCAACGCGCGAAGCGCTGGAGCGCAATATCCCCGCTCGAAGGCGGGCGGCACGGTTTCGCCTTCGGTTCGGAATGGGTTGTCTCGACTCCATCATGAAATTGTTCAAATCCGGCGATGATGTGATTTGCGCCGAGAACAGGTAATGGTGGACGCCGCGACTGTTCGACCGGATTCTCGGCAACTTCGGCCTGACCTTTCAGTACGTGGATACGCGCGACCCGCAGCGAATCGCCGACGCGATCACGCCGCGCACTCGCGCAATCATCTGCGAGACGCCGACCAACCCCCTGATGCGACTTACCGACCTGGCGGCAGTCGGCGACATCAGCAAGCGAGCCGGTACACTCTTCATCGTCGACAACACATTCGCAACACCGGTGTTTCAGCGACCGTTCAGCTACGGAGCGGACATCGTCTTTCATAGCTCGACAAAGTACCTGAACGGTCACAGCGACATGGTGGGCGGTGTGGCCGTCTGCAACGACGATGACCTGGCAACCAGAATGCAATTCATCCTCAATGCGGCGGGTGCCGTGCCGGGACCGTTCGACAGCTGGCTGGTACTTCGTGGAACAAAGACGCTTCACCTGCGAATGGCAGCGCACGATGCTAACGGTCGTAAGGTCGCCGCGTGGTTGGCGGAACGCCTAGGCGCAGAGCGCGTCATCTATCCCGGCCTTGCGTCCCACCCACAGCACGACCTCGCCAAGCGGCAGATGTCTGGGTTCGGCGGCATGATCTCGATCGAGCTCGGCACCAGGGAGCGCGCCGACCAGGTGGTGTCTCGCGTGCGGATCTTCGCGCTCGCCGAGTCGTTAGGCGGCGTGGAAAGCCTCACCTGCCACCCAGCGTCCATGACCCATGCTTCCGTGCCCCCCGAGCGCCGGGCGGCGATCGGTATCTCAGACGGCCTCGTGAGGTTTTCCGTTGGTGTGGAGGACGTGAACGACCTTTTGGCCGACCTCGAACAGGCCCTCCGGGGGGTGTAGCCCTCAGACACCTTTCGAGCGATTTTCGCGTAGGGCGAGAGCCGACCAAGCGCCGATCCTGGGCGCCGCGGCTCCATCTTTCTCCGGGTCCCGAGGTTTCACATGCCAGAACGCACCAAGCTCACCGACATCGCTTCGACCGCGTGGGAGCACCCCGCCGACCGCGCCGCGCTGAATACGCTCAGGAGCATTCCCGGTTTTGACACGGTGGTGCGGAAGATCGCGGGCTTCTTCGGAGAGCGAGGGGTGCGCCAACTGTTCCTCGCAAACGCCGTGAAGGTAGGCCCCGACCAGCGACCGAAGCTTTGGGCTCAATATCAGGAAGTGCTTCAGACGCTCGACTGGCCCGAAGTCCCAGAGCTCTACGTCTCGCAGACTCCCTTGGTGAACGCCGCCGCCGTCGGCTTCGACAAGCCGTTCATCGTCCTCAACTCGGGAACAATCGGCCTCCTGAACGAGGAGGAGCGGCGCGATGTGCTGGGTCACGAGCTGGGCCACATCATGAGTGGCCACACGACCTACACGACGATCGCCATCATCATCATGACGGTCGGGTTGAACAACCTTCCATTCCTCGCCGGAATGGCGCTGCTTCCGTTCCAACTCGCTCTCCTGGAGTGGTATCGGAAGGCAGAGCTCTCAGCGGACCGCGCCGGTTTGCTGGTAACGCAGGACAAGCGCGTTTCCATGGGTACGTTCCTCAAGATGGCTGGTGGCGGCGCTGGCGATGACACGATCTCCATCGACGCGTTCATGGAGCAGGCCAAGGCCTATGAGACCACGGACGATGTGGCGGATAAGGTCTGGCAGGTCATCAACACCGCGTTCCGTACGCACCCCTTCGGGACTGTTCGTGCCGCGGAACTTTCACGGTGGGTGGAATCCGGTGAATACGACAAGATCGTGAAGGGCGACTACCGTCGGCGATCCGACACGGCCGCTCCGCCTTTGTCCGATGACTATGCCGATGCGGTCGGTTATTACGGGGAACAGGCCCGCGGCGCAGTCGACACCCTCAGCGGAATCTTCGATCGCGCCCGTGATGCGTTCAGCACGGCCTTCAAGACGGGCGGGAATTCCGGAACGAGTGGCGAGGGCTCGACACCTTCGTGAAGATCCTGATTGTCGGCGGGGGCGGGCGCGAACACGCGATCGCATGGAAGCTCAAACGTGACGACGACGCGGTTGAACTGATCGCCGCCCCCGGAAATCCTGGCATTGAACAGATTGCCAGATGCGTTCCAATTGGCGCTGCAGACACGGCCGCTCTGGTTTCACTGGCGGAGCGCGAACGACCCGACCTCACCGTTGTGGGACCAGAGGCCCCGCTTGCCGACGGCCTCTGTGATCAGCTACGCGCCAAGGGGCTTCGTTGCTTCGGGCCCAGTGCCGCGGCCGCTCGCATTGAATCGTCGAAGTCCTTTTCAAAAGCGCTGATGCAGCGCGCTGGCGTCGCCACGGCCAACGCTTCATGGCACTCGGACGTGGATTCCGCGAAACGCGCGGTGAGAGTCTTGGGAGCGCCGGTCGTGATCAAGGCTGCTGGTTTGGCGGCCGGCAAGGGAGTGGTCGTCGCCGAAACAACAGACGACGCAGACAGGGCACTTGACGCAATGCTCCGTCAAAGAACGCTTGGAGCTGCCGGCGCCGAGGTGTTGGTGGAAGAGTTCATGACCGGCGAAGAACTGTCGATCTTCTTCGCGACGGACGGCACCAACTTCCTCTCGATGCTGCCGGCGCAGGACCACAAGCGACTGGGTGAACACGATACCGGGCCGAATACCGGTGGGATGGGAGCGTATGCCCCGGTCTCCATTTCCAGCGCAGATCTCGTAGCCCGTGTGGGCGCTGAGATCGTTGCTCCGACGCTCGCGGCGCTTCGCGAGTTGGACACGCCGTTCAGCGGCCTGCTGTACGCTGGCATCATGCTCACTGCTGCGGGGCCGAGAGTTGTGGAGTTCAACTGCCGATTCGGCGACCCCGAGACGGAAGTGGTGCTTCCGCTCATGGAGTCGCGACTCGGCGAGATCATGATGGCAGCTTCAACCGAGAACGGCCTTCGTGGTGCGGTGCCGATCCGTTTTGCCGAGTCCGCGGCCGTGACCACGATCGTTTCCGCGCCCGGGTATCCCGACAAGCCCAAGACCGGGTCGCCGATCCGTTTTGGTCAAACGCCGGACAACGCGATAGTCTTCCATGCCGGCACGAAGCGCGACGAATCCGGCGCCCTCTGCACCGCTGGCGGACGGGTGTTCGCGGTGACCGGGCTCGGACGATCCATCGCGGAGGCTCGGCGAGCCAGTGAGGATGGGGTCGCAAGCGTCGCCTTCGACGGTGCGTACCACCGCAGGGACATCGGATGGCGGGAGCTCGCACGCGGTGCCGGAGCTTCCTGAGACCGAGACGATCGCCCGTGACCTCGATCGCCTGATCGTCAATCAGGCAATCGTCAGTGTGCGGACGCTCCGGTCCGATGTTTTGCGGCTTTGCACACCCCAGTCGCTTGGCCGGCGGTTGAAGCAGCGTCGCATCGTGCGGGTCTGGCGGCGTGCGAAGACCGTGGTCATTGACCTGAGTGATGATCAGCGCCTGCTCGTGCAGCCTCGCTTTACCGGTGTATTGCGGGCCTTTGCCGAAACCCCATCGACGGAACCGGCATACGCCTGCGTCTGGTTGCAGCTGACGCAGGGTGACCTGGTCTACACCGACGTGCGTCGCCTTGGAACCTTTGCCTTGGCAAACGCGGACCAGTTCCGGCGGTTCGATCGATCGATGGGCGTCGAGCCTCTTGACCCAGCGTTCACCGCAGCCGAATTATCGGGAATTGTTCGGGGCAGTGGCAAATCGATCAAGGGGCTGCTGATGGACCAGAACCGCTTCGCCGGCTGCGGGAACATCTACGCCAATGAGGCGCTGTGGGGGGCTCGGATCGATCCCTCTCGTCCCGGTCGGTCCATTTCGGGCGCCGAAGCAGGGCGACTGCAAGCGTCTCTCGTGGGTGTGCTACGTGCGAGCATAGAGTCGCGCGGCACCACCTTCCGTGACTATCGAGACGCCAAAGGCGAGCGTGGGGGATTTGCGGAACGGTTGGCCGTGTATGGCCGTGCGGGGGCTCCGTGCCGCAGCTGCGGCGCTCGCCTGATCGAGACACATGCCATCGATGGCAGATCGACCGTTTTCTGCTATCGGTGCCAGCAGTGAGCCCACGCGGCCGGAAGAGCCGGAGCAAGCCCAAGGCCGCGGATCCCGAACTCGAATCAGTCGCGGTCCTGGAGGATCTACTCGCCTCCCTTCGGCAACGGGTTCAGAAGGAAGCCCAGAACCGCCCGGGCGTCTATCAGATGCGCTCGCCCAACGGGGAGGTCATTTATGTAGGAAAGAGCAAGAAGATTCGAGCGCGCCTGATGTCCTACTTCCGCGGCTCATACCCGCAGGACAAGGGGGCGCGGATCGTTCGCGAGGCGGCGGCGATCGACTGGGTCTACACGCCGAGTGAGTTCTCGGCGCTACTGGAAGAGCTCCGCCAGATCAAACGCTTTCGCCCTCGTTTTAACGTGGCGATGAAGCGCGACGACCGGAACTACGCGTTCGTGAAGTTGACCCGGAACAAGGCGCCGCGCCTGGCCGTTGTCCGGAATGCGAGTGGCGACGAGCGTGCCACGTACTACGGGCCCTTTGTGGGCGCGGCGCGCCTGCGCGAGGCGCTCCGCGAGCTGAGCGATGCGCTGGGGTTGCGCGACTGCGCGCACGACGGTCGCATGGCCTACTCGGACCAACGGGAGATCTTCCCACCTCCGGCGCGCACGCCGGGCTGCCTGCGGTACGAGATCGGGAAGTGTCTGGGGCCCTGCGTCGCGGCGGTCCGTGAGGACGAGTACCACGAGCGGGTAGCGCAAGCTCGGGAGTTTCTGGACGGCGGCGACTCGCGTGTGTTGGATGTGTTGCAGCAGGCGATGGAGGCGGCGAGCGAACGGCTGGCGTTCGAGCGAGCGGCAGCGCTTCGCGACAAGCTGGCGCGGCTGGAGAGTCTCCGTTCGCAGTTCATGCGGCTGCGCTTTGGCGTGGAGGCCCTGACGTTCGCATATCGGGTCACCGGTGTGGACGGCGACGACCGCGTGTATCTGGTGCGACGCGGCCGCGTGCGCGCGGAGCTGCCAGCACCGGCGGCTCCGCACGAATGGGGCGCCCTCCGCGAGGTGGCCGAACGCCTGATCGCGCCTGACGAGCGAAGCAATGCGGTCCCCGGTCACGAGGTGGATGAGTTGTTGCTCCTGACGTCCTGGTTCCGCACACGGCCAGAGGAGTTGCACCAGACGGCGTCGCTCACGCGGATCGCCGACCTCCAGCGTTAGGTCAGCGGGACGAACTCGATGGCCGGTCGTCCCGCCGCAACGGTGAGACGGGCAACACACGGCACGATGTCGAAGCGCCGTGGGCCGGCGGCGCCAGGGTTCACGATGAGCCGGCCGTTCACCTCGTCCAGTCGTTGGCGGTGGGTGTGCCCGTACACGATGACGTCGGCATCATAGGCATCGGCGAGACGCTCGGCCGTGGGGGCGCCGACTTCATGTCCGTGGCTGACGTGGACTCGCACGCCGTCAAACGTCCGCTCGATGGCCCCAAGCAGGCGGGGATCACTCGGGTCGTCGCAATTACCGCGTACCGCCGACACGGGCGCAATGAGCATCAACTCGTCGAGGACGTCGTCGCCGCCCACGTCGCCCGCGTGGAGAATGAGATCGACGCCCGCGAGCGCGGTATGGACGCTGGCTCGCACCTGCCCGTGCGTGTCGGAAATGAGACCGATGACCACCGGGTACGGCTCAGGCGTCCAGCGACGACTCGCCCCAGCGCGGGGCGATCCCATGGTCGACGCGGAGGTGGTCGAGTATGCGGGCCACGACGAAATCCACCAACTCGGATACC
Source organism: Gemmatimonadaceae bacterium (assembly GCA_044224875.1). Lineage (GTDB taxonomy): Bacteria > Gemmatimonadota > Gemmatimonadetes > Gemmatimonadales > Gemmatimonadaceae > JABAQJ01. The sequence continues at coordinate 7,154 of JBGAJQ010000097.1, forward strand.
TGGGTCGGTCGATGGTAGAAGCCAGGTGCCGCCGGGAGGACCACGGCGCCCGCTCTCGTCAGCCGCAACATGTTCTCGAGGTGAATTTCACTGAGCGGTGTTTCGCGGGGTACCACCACCAGTGGACGTCGCTCCTTCAGCGTCACATCGGCCGCGCGTTCCACCAGGGACCGCGACGTGCCGTGGGCCACAGCAGCCACGGTGCCCATGGAGCAAGGGCAGATCACCATCCCGGCGGTCCGCGCCGAGCCCGAGGCGGGGCGCGCCCCACGATCTCCGTCGTCGTAAAGCGTCACTGAGGCGTCCCAGCGGGCAGCGCCCACGTGCGCGCGCAGGGCGTCTGGGGACGCCAGCCCCACCTCGGTGTGCAACAAACGCCAGCCATGACTCGAGACGATCAGCCAGGTGGGTTGTTCGGCCGCGGCCAGTGCGGCGATGAGTCGAACGGCGTAGGGCGCTCCCGAGGCACCCGTCACAGCCATCACGATGGGGAGTCGCGGTGGCGCTGTCATGGAGCGCCATGCTCGAACAGCCGGCCCGCCAGCACAAACGCGAAGAACGTCAGCGAAATGACGCCGTTCATCGTGAAGAAGGCGGCATTCAGCCGGGACAGGTCGGCGGCTCGCACCAGGCGGTGCTCGTAAAGCAGGAGCCCGGCGACTACCGCCACGCCAATCCAGTACAGCACGCCGACCGGGCTGGCCAGGCCCGCGACGGCCAGCGACGCCACGGTCAGCAGGTGCAACGCACGCGTCACCTGAATCGAGCGTGGGATGCCAAGCGACGCGGGGATCGAGTGGAGTCCATGGGCGATGTCGAAGTCATGGTCCTGCAGGGCGTACAGGATGTCGAAGCCTCCAACCCAGGTCATGACCGCAGCGGCCAGGGCAACCAGGAGCCACCACGGCTCGCTCCACTGGCCTGTGACGGCGAGGAATCCGCCAACCGGGGCGATGCCCAGTCCAAGCCCCAGCACCAGGTGAGCCAGACGGGTGAACCGCTTGGTGTAGCTGTACCAGAGTACCCAGCCTAACGCCAGCGGCGACAACCACAGGCACAGGGGATTCAATCGCCAGGCGGCAATGAAGAAGATGGCGGATGCGACCAGAATCGCACCGACCGCCTCCGGCACACCCAGGGACCCGACGGGGAGCTCTCGCATGGCGGTACGTGGATTCCGCGCGTCGAGTTCCCGGTCGACAACACGGTTGAATCCCATGGCCGCGAACCGCGCCGATGTGAAGGCCACGACAATCCACACGATGGACGACCACTCGATGGCCTTGCCATAGGAGGCAAGCGTCGCACCAACGAGGGCGAACGGCAGGGCAAACACGGTGTGCGGCAGCTTGACGAAGTTCGCATACCGGACGAACCGGGACGCCCCTCCAAACGTCTGTCCTTCACGCGGCGCCAACGGGGTGGAAGCGCGCATGCCTAACGCCCCTTGATGCCCAACGTGGGCCAGAGGGCGTCGACCCGCGCGCGCGTCGCGGCGTCCATTTCGATCACTTTCGGCCAGTCACGAGTGAACCCCTCCTCTGGCCATTTTCGCGTGGCATCGATGCCCATCTTGGACCCATAGGTGAATGCCCTGGACGAGTGGTCGAGCACATCCACAGGCCCCATCGTGAAGCGCGTATCGCGCTCCGGATCGATGTTGTTGAGCGCCACCCACCACGCCTCTTGCTCGTCCTGCACATTCACTTCCTTGTCCAGCACGACCAGAACCTTGGCGAGTGACATCAGACCGGCGCCCCACATGGCGTTCATCACCTTGTAGGCCTGCCCGGGATACTGCTTGTCGATCGAGACAAAGACGAGGTTGTGAAAGATGCCCGCCGCCGGCATGTGATAGTCCACGATCTCCGGCACCGTCAGCTTCAATAGTGGCAGGAAGATCCGCTCGGTGGCGTGGCCCAGGTAGTAGTCCTCCATCGGCGGCCGTCCGACGATCGTGGTGGCGTAGACCGGACGCTGCCGCATGGTGATGGCGGTCACCTGCACCCGCGGATACAGGTCCGCCTCGGAGTAGAACCCGGTGTGATCGCCGAAGGGCCCCTCGGTCACCAAGGGTTCCGCAGGGTCGATGTACCCCTCGATCACGATCTCTGCGTGCGCCGGCACGTCCAGGGTGTTGGTCACCGCCTTCGTCAGCTGCACCGGTGCCTGGCGCAGGAACCCGGAAAAGATGAACTCGTCGATGGTCGGCGGAAGGGGAGCCGACCCCGAATACACGGACGCGGGATCCGCGCCAATGGCAATGCACACCGGCATCCGCTCGCCGCGCTCGGCCATCTCGCGCCAATGCGCTGCGCCAACCTTGTGCCGCTGCCAATGCATGGCCAGGGAATCCCGCCCCAGCACCTGAACACGGTACATCCCGACGTTCCGGATCTTGCGGACCGGATCCTCGGAAATGACCATCGGCAGGGTAATGTACGGCCCGCCATCCTCCGGCCAACAGGTGATCACCGGCAGCTGCATCACGTCGATGTCCGCCCCACGCCACACCATCTCCTGGCAGGGGGCCGGGGCCTTGTACGTCCGCGGCGGGAATTTCGAGACCTCGAGCAGCCGTGGTAGCAGCTGCAACTTTCCCAGCAAACCGTCGGGAACCTTCAGGTCGAGCAGCCGGGTGATGCGTGCACCAATCTCATCCAGCGCCTCCACGCCCAGCGCCATCGCCATCCGGCGCTTGGACCCGAACAGGTTGATTGCTACGGGCATCGTCGCCGGTGTGCCATCGTGCCGCAAGACGCGCTCGAACAGCAGGGCGGGACCGCCGCCGGGCTGCTTCATCACACGATCGGCGATTTCGCACAGTTCCAGATGTGCGCGTATGGGCGCCTTCACGCGCACCAACTCACCCGCTTCGTCCAGCGCCTCGAGAAAGTCCTGCAGAGAGTCGTAGCTCATGTCGTCCGTTAAACCGGTCGTGCCTACGGCTTCTCGCCGACGTGAATCGCGGCGATGCCAAGCGTGAGGGGTCGCCAGGAAACCTTGGCGAATCCAGCGTGGGTCATGCGATCAGCCAGCTGCGATTGTTCAGGAAAAGCTGCCACCGACTGCGGGAGATACCGATAGGCGGTCGGGTGCCGTGATACCAGGCGTCCGACCAATGGCAGCACATTGTGGAAATACGCGTGGTATCCATAACGCACGAACGCCGATCGAGGCGTCGAGAACTCCAGGATCACGAAGCGGGCACCCGGCTTCAGCACGCGCAGGGCTTCCTTCAGGCCAACATCGAGCTCCGCAAGATTCCGAATGCCGAAAGCGACAATGGCGCCATCGAAAAACTCGTCGGGAACCGGAAGGTCCTGCGCATCAGCGACCACGGGAGCGAGCGGTCGACCCGATGCCTTGTCCACTCCCGCACGCAGCATGGGTTCAGCGAAGTCGGCGCTGGCAATGTAGCCGGAAAAACCAGGTTCCCGCGCAAGCTGGACCCCCACGTCCAGGGTGCCCGCGCATAGATCGAGAAAACGACCATTGGGACGCTCTCGCCATCGCAGCTCCGCAAGCGCGGCGGCGCGCCATCGCCGGTCGATGTTGAAGCTCAGCAGGTGATTGAGCAGGTCATACCGAGGTGCAATCTCGGAAAACATGCGCTGGACATAGGCACGTTTCCCAAGTCCTCCAGCCGCTGCCTCTTGCGCCTCGATCGTCTGCGTACGCGTCACCGTCATGGCGCGAAACTTCGCGGGTAGCCGGAGGGGGGGCAACCCACGCGCTGGCCCCTGTGGTACGCGCTCACTAGCTTGTCCAACTTCACGCTCCGCCGATCGTGCGTCGTTCGCGCCGCACACGTTCCTACCGGGATGGCGCCGCGACTCGACCTAACTAACCTCCCCGACGCGGATCTGGTTGCGCTTGCCCAGGAAGGGCGAGAAGCGGCATTTCGCGAACTGGTGAGGCGATATGAGCGGCCCGTCTTCTCCCTGATCTTCCGCATGGTGCGGGATCGAAACGGCGCGGAGGGTACTGGCTCAGGACAGCTTCATCAAGGTCCTGAATCACATCGATCGATACCGGCCGGAGTTCAAGCTCTCCAGTTGGCTGTTCAAAATCGCGAACAACGTCGCCATCGACCACCTTCGGCGACGACAGCTGGATACAGTCTCGCTGGACGGCTCGCCGCACGCCGCAACTCAAGCAGAGGTCGAGGCTACCTCCATCGAGATAGCGGCGCGACAGGAGACGGCGCTCGACGAGCTGGAGGCCCGTGAGCTGGGAGGCGCCATCGAACGCGCCATCAGCTCACTCCGACCCGAGTACCGCTCCTGCATCCTCCTGAGGCACGTCGAAGGCCGGTCGTACGAGGAGATCGCGGCCACCCTCGACCTGCCCTTAGGGACCGTTAAGACCTACATCCACCGCGCCAGACATCAGCTTCGTGAAGCCTTGGAGGGGGAACGGGAATGAACTTCCGGCCCCCTTCTTGCCTCGTTGAAACCTCACCCACACCCGGATCGTAAGTCACCCCGGAGGAACCAGTGGAACATCGCCACCTATTACCCGACGAAATCGAGCTCCTCGTTGACGGCGAGGAAGGCTTCGGCACGGCGCCGCTCGTTGCACATATCGAGCGTTGCGAGTCGTGTCGTCGTGAATTCGATGCCCAGCGGCGGGTCGTGGCCGAGTTGGAATCACTGCCGCACCTGAGCCCTTCGCCCTTGTTTGCATACAAGGTGATGAAGAACGTGCAGGTCTTCGAGCCTTGGCACGTGAGCGCCTTGGACACGGTGCGACGATTTGTTCCGCAGTCGCGGGTTGGTCGGGTGTTGGCCGGAAGCTTGGCAGCGATGGTTGGCATGACGCTGACCCTGCTGAGTACATGGGTCGTGATTCGCTACGACAGCGCGGTCTTTGTCTTCAACGTAGGTGCGGCACGACTGCGGGACGTGGCGTTGGAGCTGACGTCTTCACTCGGTTCGATGCTGCTGGGAGACGGCGGTGCGGCGCTGGTACGGTCCAACGGCAACGTGTCGATCGCGATCGCCTCGTCGGTCCTTCTTCTCACGCTCATCGGAGCCGCACTCGGATTGCGTCGAGTCGCGGACACTTCCCGACGGCGGAGGTCGTAACATGCGCGGGCATGTCATTCTGGTCGTCGCCCTCGCAGGGGCGGCGTGCCACGCGCTTGGCGCACAGCAGGCGGAGTCCAACTCCACCCCTCGCCCAACGGTAGATAGCACAAAGTCCTCGCCCCTCGTCGTGGGCGAGGACACGTTGTTTTTTGGGGGCAAGACCATCGCGAGCGGAACACACGTCCGCGGGCCCGTAGTGGTGGCCGGTGGCGACTTGGTGGTCGCTGGCACGATCGAAGGCGACGCCATTTCCATCATCGGTGACGTGGTGGTATCGGCGGGCGGTCGCGTGACCGGCAACGCCATTGCCGCGTTGGGCACGGTGCACTCCAACGGCACGATCGGCGGGACCGCGCGTACGCTCAGCACGGTCACGACCAATTTCTCTGACGATGCGAAGGCTAAGCCATCGGCCAACGGCGCGCGCTCCACCAGCGATGCGCTTCGACTCTCCATGGGATGGCTCATCGTTATGCTGCTCATCGGCCTGGGCGTCCTGGTGTTTGCCGGTTCCTACCTGGATGGCGTGGTGGACGTGCTGGAGCAGAGTTTCTGGCGCTCGTTAGGTGTGGGGTTGGTCGGCGGTCTTGGCCTCGTGCCACTGCTGGTGCTGCTGATCGTCGTACTGGCGGTGTCCATCATCGGCATCCTGCTCATACCCTTTGCCGCGGTCGCGTACCTCATTGCCGCCGCCGGTCTGGCGACACTCGGCTTCCTTGCCGTGGCCCGCGTCACGGGCAACAGCATCGGGTCGGCGACGGCCAGTCGGCTATCGGCGCGAGGGAGTACACTGCGCTCGCTTCTCCTCGGCATCGTGGTGTACCTCGGGCTCTGGGTCGTTGCGGCAGGACTGTCGTGGGCGCCGGTGCCGGCTGCGGTGTTGAGGACGCTGGCCTTTGCGTTGACTTCGGTGGCGGCGACAGCGGGGTTTGGAGCAGCACTGCTGTCTCGGGCGGGCACGCGACGCGAGGTTGGCGACGCGACGTCGGCCGCGGGCCCGGAACCAGCGGCCTGGCAAACGCCGACTCCCGTCACCGGTGTTTCAGCGGCA
>JBGAJQ010000098.1:0-12764 GCA_044224875.1 Gemmatimonadaceae bacterium
CGCTGCGTCGGCGTGGGAACTCGAGATCAAGGCGAAGAAAGGGAAGTTGGTACTGCCGTCGGATTGGCTCGACGCGGCCGGGTCGGTTGGGTTCCTCGAGCTTCCGGTGACTGCGAGCGTCGCGCAGGCGAGTGCTCGACTGCCGTGGCACCACGCCGATCCCTTCGATCGCATAATCGTCGCACAAGCAATGGAGCGAGGGCTGCGCGTTGCCACGCGCGACGCCGTGATGGGCGCGTACGAGGTGCCGCTGCTGGAAGTGTGAGGGCCGCTCAGGTGGGGTCCCCTTCTGCACCGCGTGTCAGAATTGCGTCGTGAGTCCGAGGAGAACCATGAATCGCCATCGCCTGGTCGCCTTGCTCCTGATCGCACTCTCAGGGTGCGCCAGTCCGAGCGAGGTCACAGAGTCAACACCCGTCACCCTCGTGGTGATGAATCTCGTACGCGATCGATCCACCGTGTTGGTTTCCGGTGACGTCGATCCGGACTCGCTGCGTTATGGCGAGGCGAAGCGCCTCATCGATCGGCGAGGCACGGGCTTTGGACCTGCACCGCGCGGCATAATCGTTACTACGAGCGCAGGGATTTCCATCGAGGGGATCTCGTTCAACCGCGTTGGGCAATCCGTCTTGCTGTTCGGGTCGTCGTCGCAGCCCGCGTTCGCGTTTGCCGGTGACACGGCTGGTCCTCGTGCCGACGTTGCCAACATTCGCTTGGCGTTGCTCGCGCCAGATGCCCCGTTGGTGAAGGGCTTTGTGCTCCCCGCCGACGTGAGTCTGGCCGTGGCTCAACCCTGGATAAGTACTCAGTCGCCCTACCAAGCTCCGTCCATCACGACCTTCTTCCGCGGCCCGCCGCAGGCGTACCGCGTCTACTTCACTCGGTACGCTCCGGCGAGCGCCGAGCCTTTGCTGGCGGCAACGGACGCGTTCACCGTTGCGGCTGGCGAGGTCGTGACGGTGATGCTGGATCGGCAGGGCGCCGACTATGTCGCGGCAGCGATCCGGGAGCCCCGATAACTGCACGAGCGGCGATGGCGGTGCCAACGTTCTCCGGCGATTGAACGGCACTACTGAACCACGATGTTCTTGACCAGTGTGTTGTTCGTGCTATTCGCATCCGCTTGCTGACCCGTCAGGATCATCGTCACCGGATGTGTCCCCGTCGCGGTTGCCTTGGCCGTGATCGTGAAATCCACAAATCCTCCGCTGGCACTCCCCGGAACCTGGCATGTGAGCCCAGCGGAATTGGCGGCGCAGGTGGCACCAGTGGCGCTCACATATCGCACGCCCGTCGGAATCGGCACAAAGAATGTCGCGCCCGTCGACAGGGTCGGGCCACTGTTGCTGCTGCGAAATGTGACCGGGAAGATTTGTCCCACAACGAGCGGCGGCGGCGGTACGGTGATCGAGAGCGCGAGGTCGGCGCTTCCGTCATTGTCCGTGACGGTGACTTCAAGGAGCGAGATGGCCGCTGACCGGAACGCGGGATCGGTGCTGGTGACGGAATGTCGGAGCGTATCGGTCTCGGTTGGCTCAATGACCGGGTCATCATTGGCAACCACGAGGACCAGCATTGGAAGCTCCCAGTCTCCTGGCGAGAAGGTGGGAGCTGACGGTGTGACCAACACGTCCGTCCCGTTCGACGTGATTCCCATCGTCACGACCGCGGTGGGCGCGGAACCCGCACACAGCGCGTAATTGGTCGCCACGCCCCCTTCGGCAAGAGCCAGCGTCGTGGTAGAGATCGAAATCGGGACGGTCGGGTCGAAGCCGACGACGTAGTCCGTGCTGCCGCCGGCGCCAAGCCGCCAGCCTCGACCCGGCCCCGGTCGCGTGCCAGTCACCGTGGCGAATTGGCCCGCGACAGTTTGTGGGCCGACATACCGAATGAAGGGGATGACCTGGCCACAGGAACCACCGGCAAATGGCGCAATCGTCCGCAGGTCCAAGGTTCCATCGAACGTGATATCGCCGGACAACCGCAATTCATCGAACGATCCACTGGCGGTGTCTCCCAACTCCACCACGATTGTGGTGAGCGGACCCAAAAGCAGGTCATCAAACGCCAGGGAGCCGAACTGGTTTGGCGCGACGAGTCCGCCGGATCCGGTAATATGCGAGCTGAAGAAGTAGGTCTCGCCGGTCACCGCGCCCTCGGAGACGAACGTCGTTCCGATCAGCTGCAACCTTCCCCCAGCGATGCCGATCTGTCCGCGATTTCTCAAGAGATCGCCCGCGGCGCCGACCGAAAGCGTGTCGGTGACGAGCAGTGTTCCCTCGTTCACCAGGCTGTCCGTTGCAAGGTCGATTGGGCCAAGGCCTGCCTCGGTCGTTCCGCGATTGATCAGGCCGAATGGCGCACTGAAGGTTGCATGACCCGGCGCGAGTCCGTGACTTAGTTCAAGGACACCGTTGACGATCACGGGGCCGCCGCTGGTAGTCCGGAGGGTGGTCGAGCCCCCGGGCCCGCCGAACGCTTGAATAGTAGTACTGTCCCCGATGTGTCCCGTAACCGTGATCGCGTCGAACGCCGGGTCGACCTGAACGAAGCCCGCCATGGTCGTCGTGTTCAGGCGCAGGTTCATGCTGACGAGACGCACCGTGGGGAGCGTTCCGTTCGGCGTCTGCGGAGCGATGTGACCCGCTGTCCAGACAAAGCGAGCCGTATCGGTCGCGCTCACCTGGCCACTCACCTGTAGCTGGCTGCTCCCGGAAATGGTTCCCCCTTCCATGCGGATGTGCTGGGTTTCGTTCAGAGCAATCGGCGTGAACGCGTCCACAATGACATCTCCCGTATTCGTGAACGCCTCTGTCGCGGATAGCAGGAATGAGGCTGACGACCGTAGCTGTAGCGTGCCATTGTTGACGATGGATCCGGCGAGGATGGTTGAGGCGCCGGCGCACGCGGCGGCGACGCGCAATGTGCCGTCGACAATCACATCGGCTGCGGTGGGGCCCAGTGCCGGAGTACATCCGCGGAGGATGAGCGCGGCGCCGGCGGCCACGTATGCCGTTTGGGACGGGAGCAACAGTCCACCGGAGTCCACCTGCAACCGAATGTTGGAGCTGCCATCGCCGACGTGCAGCTCCTTCGGAGCCGCGGCGGTGGCCGTTCCGATCGTCACCGTGTACGACCCCGAGGCATCGATGCAGGCGACGTCGGCCACCCCCGGAACGATCGCGGGCGTCCACCGAAGGGGGTTCGTCCACGCACCGTTGATGGCGCTGGCCCAGTGGTGCGTGCATGCAGCTAGCGCGACCGTCGGAGTTCGCACAAGCGTCATCTCTTGTCGCATGCTCGGCTCACCGTGCTTCGCCATCCCGGTCGGTTCGTGGCAAGCCGCCACGAGCAACAACAGGGAGCCACAGCGCAGAGTGGAGGTCATAGTAAGTGTCCGCCAGGGTCGGGGCGCGGCTTACTGCCGGGCCTGTCCTTGGAGGCGACAGAACGTCTTGGGCATGGACATCGCGCAGCGACACTCGAGGTGCCGCCAAGTGCGCCGGAGCGACCGCGCACACGATGATGCGCCACTGCGAGAAGGGCGATTCGTAACCAACGCGTGACTTGGCACGTACGGAGTCGCATGAGGAACATCCCTTCGACTCTTGCGGTTGCGATCGTGCTCGGCCCATCCGTCGCCTGCGTACACCCACGCCCGGGCACCCCCGACCTTCGCGTCAATGACCAGAGCGCCGCGGAGGCGCTCTTCACCCGCTTCGACTCGCTGCGCACCACTCAACGCATTCCCGGGCTTGCCGCAGTCGTGCTCCGGGACACCACCCTGATTCTCGCGCGCGGATTCGGCGTCGCCGATATCGAGCACAATACGCCAGTTACCCCAGAGACGCCGTTCAACATCGCCTCAGTCGCCAAGCCGATATCCGCTGTCGTTGCCCTGCGACTCGTTCAGGATGGGTTGCTCGATCTCGACCAACCGATGCAGCGCTATCGCGACTTCGCCGAGTTCTGCACCGCCACGCGAGCCGAAGGTGGCCCGTTCTTCAGCGACTACGCATGCGAAGGCGAACGACTGACGCTTCGCCACGTGCTTTCGATGACCGTGAACGGCACCGCGGGCAGTCGTTTCTGGTACAACCCTCCCTCGTACTCGTGGGCATCGCGACCGATGGCCGAAGTGTCTGGCCGCGCATTTTCTGACCTCGTCGATTCACTCGTCTTTCGGCCGGCGAGTATGCGGCACGCGGCGCGGACTCATCGTCGGCTCCAACTTCCGCCAGCCATTGCGGCAAGCCTCGCCATCCCGTACCATGTCGACTCAACCGGGCGAGTGGTACGATCGGATCCCCCCCCACCACAGGGCGACGGTGCAGCTGGCGGCGTGATCGCCAGCGCTATGGACCTGGCGCGTTTCGACATCGCGCTCGCCAGTGATCGACTCATTACCCCGGCACTGCGTGCGAGCCTGTGGACGCCAGCACGGGCGCCAAGCGGGGAGCTGTTGCCCTACGGCCTGGGTTGGTTTCTGGCCACGCGTTCCGGCCGTCAACTCGCCTGGCACACGGGACTTTGGGACGGACAGTACTCGGCGTTGTACCTGAAGGTCCTCGCGGACAATCCTGCGGACCGCCTGACGTTGATCCTGCTCGCCAATAGCGATGCGCTGAAGTGGCCTACGCGGCTCGACGAGGCGGCTGTGGAGCGATCGCCCTACGCGATGGCGTTCCTGGAGTCGTTCCCTGCCAGGCGCTCGGCGCCCTGACCCAGTCTGGTGCACTCTGCACCCGACAAGCGCACGAAACGGATTCTAGGCACTCCCGGCTGAAAGCGGGCCACCGCGTTGGAGGGACGGGTCCCAGAGACCGTAGAGTGCAGAGTAGCCCATTTCGGATTTGAGCGGATGGACTGGGGGAGGCCGGTACCTGCGAGGGGAAGACCAGAGCGCTTTCGGCCGAAGTGAGCCATCCTCGATATACACGTGAACTCAGGCCGTTCGATCAACGAACCGCGACACGATGTCCGGGTTTCTGCTCCCATTGCGCCTTGTGGGGTGACGCCTCATTTCTCCTCCACGCGAGTTTGGCGGAGCGACGCGGGCAATCGACCGCTTAGCGAATCGAGAGTCGTCAGCCGACCAATTTGAGTCCCGTCATTCCATCCCGAGATCCCCATGCGAAAACTCGTCCTCCTCACGCTGTTGACCATCCTCGTCGCTGCCTGCGAGTCCAACGCGGTGCTGCAGCCGGTGACGGTCACCAGGCCGTCGCTCACTGCCGCCGCGGGGGTCCTTGGCGCGATATGCCCGGCGCCGCCAACGGGGCTCGTCTCGTGGTGGAAGGGAGATAACACCGGCTCCGACGCGGTCGGTGGAAACGACGCGACTTTGCTGAACGGTGTTGCTTTCGCGCCGGGACAGGTCAACAACGGATTCCTGCTCGACGGCCTCAACGACGACGTTTTGGTGGGGACCAAGGCGAATCTCAACCTTGGCGCCGGAACTGGCTACACCCTTCAGGCGTGGGTGCGTCCCGAGGGATCCGGTAACACGGGGAATCGCGGCGCTGGTCCGATCCTCGAATGGGTGAATGGCGTTCACGTCTGAAACTTCAACGCGGGCGGCGGGACGACCGGGCTTCATGTCAACTTGGTAGAGCTGAACGGGACCCAGCACCTCATTGCCCTTCCGACGGCCCTGACCCAGCTCGTGTGGAACCACATCGCCGTCAGTTACAACAAGACGAACGGCGCGGCCGTAGTCTACGTCAACGGGGCCCCGGTTCAGACGGCGATGTTCCCCGTCTTCACGTCGCAGACGAGCACGGACTTGCACATCGGCAATCGTCCGACAAACAGCTTTGGCGGCAGCTTGGCCGGTGCGTTCAAGGGGCGCATAGACGACGTCCAGATGTATGGGCGCGTGTTGACGGGTGCTGAAGTTCTTGGCCTGTATAGCGTCGGAATCGGTGGCGGTTGCGCACTGTCGGCCAGTGCGGGAACCCCGGTGGCCGGAACCGAGGGGACCTCCGTCAGCTTTGCCGGTTCCGCCAGTAACAACCAGGGAGCCACGACGTTTGACTGGGACTTCGGCGACGGGAGCGCGCACGGCGCGGGTGCAACGCCAAGCCATACCTACGTTGACAACGGCGTGTACGCGGTGACGCTGACCGTGACCGACGCGGCAGGGACGGCCACGGCGACAACGACGGCGACGATCGGCAATGTCGCTCCGGTGCCAACGCTGACCCTGCAGTCTGTCCCACCGATTCACACCGGCGTGCCGTTCACGATGCGTGCCGGTTTCAGCGACAAGGGGACGTCGGACGGGACCTGGACGTACAAGTTTTTCCGGAACACCACGCTGCTGCAGCAAGGAACGCGTGCCACTCAGCCTCCGTCAGGCGCCACACAGGCGGTCACGCTCACCGCGGGCGCGGTCGGAACGTATACCTACCGTCTGGAGATCACCGACAAGGACGGAGCGACGGGCACTCAGTCGCTGGTGGTCCAGGTCGTGCCCTAAAGCCCCAGCGGGCAGTAACGGCACTCACGGACTCGCGACGCGCCCCTGTTGGGCGCGTCGCAGTCGCGCGTTCCGAAGTGCCGGGCGATCGATGGAGCGGTGTGTTGCGTCTGACTTCGCGCTGGCCGATGACGAAACTCTCCTGGTTGCCCGCACCGCGAACGCACTTACACGTTGCGCCTTGGACTGGTTGCCATTTGACAATCACGGGAAAGGAGGGGCCGGTCAGGGACACACCTGGACTGGGCAGTCTCTAGTTGGTACAGGAGGTGACCGTGCCAGCCAATCCGCGTTGGTCGTTGTTGAGGACACTAACGAGCGTGATTCTCGTCGCGTGCGCCGAGGCTTCCATGCCGACGCCGATTCCGGAGCAGCTGCAAATTGGCACTTGGGGCGGTGCCGAGGCGGGCGTGCTGGTGAGCGACACGGTGGTCCACGTGCACGTGGGATGCACGAATGGCAATTTTCCGTCGCCTATCCACCTGGACGCGCAGGGCAGGTTTGATGTGACGGGACGTTACCAGCCACGTGCGTATCCCGTCCCATTCGGACCCGAGGTTCCGGCGCACCTGACGGGACAGCTCCACGGGAACAGCGTGACGTTCCGCGTCGTGGTCGACGACACGATCGTGCACCAAACGCTGACGCTTGGACCCAAGGTGGTTCGGTACGGCACGGAGCCGGGGATGGCGATCTGCCCGATTTGTCGCGACCCAAGCATGCCACGTCGCGACGGAGTACGCCTCGTAGCGGCGGCCGACGCCACGAGACGGAGGGGCCGCTAGGGTCGCCGTCGTGGCCGGGCAACCGCTGCGTTGGTCCGAATCAGTGAGGACTGACGATTTCGTGGTGCGTCCGGAGACGTGCCCGATGCCCGACGGGTACTGGCCCGACGGCAACCGACACTTCGCCACCGTATCGACTGCCTATCTACCGTCGGTCGATGTCCTCGATCGACGGGTTTGGGCCAAGGTCCCGAACGCTCAATAACCTGACCGAGGGAGGCCAATAGCGCGGGGACGGACCGCCCGATGTCCAGACGGCCCGCCCCACTCGCCGGTATCCTACGGCTGGAGTGCGATCGTCGGCAATGATGTGTTCAGCAGCGTGTTTGGGCTGCCGGGACCGGCGTTGGTGACGACCCCGGTGGTCGCCCGGTTGACTAGAATCCTGCTGACCTGGGCAACGGACCACGCGGGTCGTTCGGAGCGAATGAGCGCCGCAGCTCCAACGACAAATGGCGTGGACATTGATGTCCCTGACGCATAAGCCGTAGAAGAATCGTCCGCGTTATACGCCGAGAGGATCTGCGAGCCCGGTGCGAAGAGGTCCAGGCAAGGGCCAATGTCCGAATAGTCGGCGCGTTCGTCCGGGGAAAGCGGTGGGACCAGGCCGTCGAAGCTGCCGGTGGCTCCGACCGTGAGCGCTGTCGGTACGCGCGCCGGAGACTGCGCGCACGCGTCGAGGCCGCCGTTGTTGCCGGCGGCGACCCCGTAGACCACGCCCGATGCAATCGAGTTGGACACAGCCGCGTCCACGGTGGCACTGGCGCCACCACCGAGGCTCATGTTGGCAACCGCCGGCGCGTGCGCTGCCGCGTCGGCCGTGACGAAGTTCACACCGTTGACGATGTCCGTTGTGGTGCAGGAGCCATCGGCCGCGCACACCTTCACGGAAACCAACTGGACGTTCTTCGCAACACCGAAGTTCGTGCCGCCGAGGATACCGCTGACGTGCGTACCGTGCCCGTTGTCGTCACCCGGAGCCGGCGGCGTGCGGACGAAGTCTGCCCCAAAGCGCGCCCGCGTTCCGAACTCCGAATGCGTGAGGAGAACCCCAGTATCAACGATGTAGGCGGTGGTGTTCGCGCCATGGCTGGGTGCGGCGTTCGAGATGACGTAGTTCCCATCCAGTGGGAGGTTCGACTCGCTGATGCGATCGAGTCCCCACGAGCAGTTGGCGTATCCGCCAGCGGAGCAGGGATAGACCGTGCTGATATGCATTACGGCGTTCGGCTCGACCCACGCGATCACTGGGCTGGAGCGCAGCGCCGCCAGCTGCGATCCCGAAAGGCGCACGGAATAGCCGAGGATGGCGTCTTGCCACTGATCCATCACCTCACCGCCGAGCGTGCGAACGCGCGCCACCTCGGCCCGTAGGTCGGACCCGCCTTTCAGCACGACCATGTACTCGTTCGGAATCTGCTCAATGGAAGGATCGGCGGCGCTCGTGGTCATGGGTGCCAGAGGCACGGACCCCACACTGCTAAGGGCGTTGTCCGAGCATCCTCCGCAAACGACGGCGACGAGAAGGGCACTGGCCAGCTGCTTGTTCATGGAACCTCCAGGTTGGTAAGAGTCGATACGACGCTGCTGTGCCCGAGACGCTTTAGTCGCATCGCCTTTTGAAAGGGACTCACGTGTCCAACGAGCGCCCGTGGTGACAGGACGGGGCGGGGGCCATGTCGAGGTCCTCCGCGAGCACTGATTGTCACCCAGTCTCTTGATGGGACGTCGCTGCGCCTCGGAGCAGAAGTCGGGCGCAGGATGCTGGCTCGCTGTTACTGGGCTGTGCCGCTCGCCGTTACTGGCGCAGATAACGGTTGGCTTCCGCGCGGACCGGGTCTAGTCCACGATGTCGCTCGACCGCTCTGGGGTGGCAACGCGTGATTGGCGTCAGCTTTCACCCGTACCAAAGCGCGGACCGTTCCTATCGTGGATGGCGGTCGATCTCACCACGCGCCTCGAGCCAGGCGCGCTCCACCACGGGAGCGACAAAGAACCCGTCGAACGCGCGCTCGAGCTGCGGGTCGGCCTTGGCGAACTTCTGACGAATCGCCGAGAGGTCGATCGCCTTCCGCGTCGCCTCCAGGTCGAGCCCCTTTGCCACGGCGGCCGATGCTTGTTCGATGGTGGCGCGCAGCGCCTCGACCACGAGGTCGAGATAGGCCCAGTCGTACTGGATGGCTCCGTGTCCGGGCACCACCACGCGAGCGGGCAGGGTCCGGAGCGCGGTGAGTGTTCGCACCCAGTCACTCGGGAACGAGCCGAACGCGTAGGGCGCCGGATTCACCAGCAGGTCGCCGGTGACGAGCACTCGCTCGTTAGGTAGCCACACCGACAGGTCACCGCGTGTGTTCCCTCGGCCGATGTATCGCACGACAATACGGCGCTGACCGCGAATCAACACGAGAGAATCGGCTACTGTGAGTGTTGGCGTCACCGGCACGATCTCGTGCAGGGCCGCCTTGGCCCACTGCAGCATGCCGATCTGTATCAGGACGGACTGGCTGTCGGCCGCCGTCATGGGCCGCCCGCTTCGCCCTACGCCCTTGGCCAGCGAACCCTGCGCGGATTCGATCATCGCCGGGATGTCGCGAGTCTGCGTCGTGTCAATGTCGGGGAGTTCTTCCTCCAGCAGGTCGATCAGGGTGTTCGGGTGAGCGATGAACTCCACCCCCGAAAACGCGTTCCGGTACGTTTGGTTGCCAAACCAGTGATCACCGTGCCAGTGGGTGGTGACGACATAGCGCACTGGCTTCGTGGTCAACTTCCGGATCTCGTCGAGCACACGCTTGGAGCTGGCGGGAGTCCACTGGGCGTCAACCACGACCACATCCTCATCGTTGATGATGGCAACACCGGTTCCGTCGACATTGGCCCCGCCACTGAGTGCGTTGTCGAAGACAAAGACATAGACGCCCGGCGCGACCTCGGTGCGGGTAAACGTGGGTCCCGAGTATGCGGGGACCTGCGCCGCCAACGACGCGGTGCCGCCGGCCAGCCCCGCGGACAGGATCAGGTGGCGAACTCGCATGTGCGGTGTGTTGGACGTGGGTGTTTAGGAAGCGAAGATCGCCAGCCGGCGCCGGGCGCGTCTTGAACGCTGTTGCACGCAGCGTTGGCACACCTGCCCGCACCTGCCGAAGGCGGCGTTGAAGCCATCTGGTGGTCGGGTTCCCGATGACTGAGAGGGGGTAGCCGCCCGATGTTCTGCCGAGATGCGCGACGCAAGCGTAGCAGAGATCCGTCGATGTGGTGAGTCGGCTTGGGGCGGAGGTCTGCAATGAAAATGCGCATTGGGTTACGTCGCACGGTCGGGTCACTCTTGACCGCGACCTTGGTGCCATGGACCACCGGGTGTCACCACCGTGTCCAGTTCTCCCCCACATCACCGCCGGTGACCGGGAAGGCGGCTCACGTGAGAAGCCGCGCGCCTGCGACGGTCAACGTCATCCTCCAGGATGGCACGCGGGCCGTGATTGCACAGGCGATCGAGGCCGACGGCGTCCTGGCGCGGGCCGGGTCGGACTCGGTCCGCCTGACGAATGTCGTGGTGAAGCTGACGGATAAGACGCAGGCGCGATATCGGGAGGCTGCATTCGCCGTATCGTCGGGTGTCGTGATCCAGGCGGTGCGACTCGACCTCGTTCGCACGGTGCTCCTCTTGGGGGGCGTCGTGATCATCGTGGGTGCACTGATCTCGGCGGGGTCATTTCGCACGGGGAGCTTCAACTTTCAGTAAGTTGGCTGCGTTCCGCATCAGGTGGTCGGTCACGATGACCGACCGCCCTTGGCGTTGAACTTGCGCACACCCCACAGCTTTCCCATAGTTGAGGCCGGCTCGCGCGGATCGCGCAGATTCGATCGGTTCAGGTTCAACCGCCTCATAGGGTCGCACATGTCGCCTAGAATCAGCCTCCTTGTTGCCGTGGCCGTTGTCGCCGGCTGCACCACTGACTCCGCCACGTCGCCGACCATACGGCGAACGGAGTCGAGCCTGAGCAGGGCGGTTGGTGGCACGTCGACGGCGAACGCCGTGGTGGTCCCGTTAGGCACCGTCACCGGATCGACCGAGGTGTACGCCACATCCGTCAACGCCAGCGGCAAGGCCGTTGGCTATGAGAAGTTCTGCGGAGCCCCGTGTTGGTCGACCAATGCCGGCGCTGCGCTGGTGTTCGAGCCAGTGGATTCGATCGCTGGCTTCGTCGGCCCGAATGATTGGTCTCGTCCATATCGCGCCTGGTCAATAAACGACGCCGGAGCGATCGCTGGAAGCGGCGCAGGGTACCCCGATCGCATCGTGTTCGCGTCGCAGGTGCAGGGAGGAGGAACCGCATTTCTGCCAGCGCCTCCGATTGGCGGCGCCGACATCGGCAACTCATTGGGGCTGATCAACAACGCCGGCGATGTGGCCGGTACGTCGTACGTGAGCGTCTCGGAAGCGCACGCGATACTTTGGCAGCCGGCGGTAGGGACTTATACGGTCCAGGAGTTGGTCGTTCCTAACGCGACGGCGGCATACGTTGGTGGCATTGCGCCGAATAGCTCGGGCACGCATACCATCGTCGTGGGCACTGCGTCCGTTGGTGGGCCTCAGAACACGCCCTGGATGTGGCAGAACGGAGTGATGACGACGCTCCCTGGCTCGCCAGGCTGCATCCTTGGATCGGTCCCGCGGGATGTCACCGACGGAGGTCTGATCGTCGGCGATGTCTGTTTGGGCTCAGCCGGCGTTTGGCGCAATGGCACTCCCGAGTTCCTGAGCTGTCCGTTCGCGACCACGTCGTCTCGTGCCAATGCGGTGGCAGTCACCCCAGCGAACCGCACGCTGATTGCCGGAGTCTGTGGGCAGGCACCAGTCGTCTGGTATGACAACGGCATCGGCGGCTTCACGGGCGAGGTGCTCCCGCTGCTCTCTGGCGACACGGAAGGCGAGGCACTGGACGTCAGCAGTGGCGGTTACCTCGTGGGGACTTCGTCGGTGCCCGGCGCCATCAAGGCCGCGAAGTGGACCTATAACGTGCCGCCGATCGACGGTGATGGCGACGGCGTCCCGACCGTGATCGACAACTGCCCGACGGTGCCTAACGCGAACCAGGCCGACTTCGACCAGGACGGCATCGGTGACGTGTGTGACGCAGACCCGGGGGCAAACCTGGCCCTGTCGTTCACGCAGGCGCCTCCGCCCATCTTCCTCAATCAGACGATCACCGTCAATCTGCGAGATTCAGACCTTGGACCTGGCGCTTCCACGGGCGCGACGCTGTTCATTCCCGGGACCCCAGGGTTCCGGTACGTCAGCGCCACTGGCGCGACCTGTGGGCCCGCGGTCGGCGGCCTTGGCTGCCAGCTTGGCCCGGTTGCTGCTGGCGGACAATTGAACTTCTCCCTCCGGTTCAAGGCCGTACAGCGTGGCACGTTTGCCGTTACGTTGACGCTCACGGGGCAACAGACGGACACCGCGCCAGCGAACAACACGTTGAACAAGACGGTCACCGTTC
>JBGAJQ010000015.1:0-85561 GCA_044224875.1 Gemmatimonadaceae bacterium
GCACCTTCATTGGCTTCCACCGTCCCAACCCATTGTTAGATGATCCGCCTTGCTCGTAGCGAGGTGTCCTCTAGCGGCGAAGATACCCCAGCAGCCGTTCCAACCCGGGAAGTAGCGCTTCGAAGTCGACCTCACACTCATTCGCCTCCCCCTTGAACCGCGTTGGCAAGACGAAGAATCCATGTCGACGGTACCGGTCCCCTTCGCCAGCCTGACCACTGTAGAGACAGTCAGCACCGGATTCGAACCGCGACAACCGTTCACCGAGTGCGAGTGTATTCCCTCGAGAGTAGACCGCGAAGTTGAATGTCTCGTGGTCTGCCTTGCTGAACTGGCCTTCTGAGCAGATGGGCCCGCAGCCGAAGACAGGGTTCAAGAGCGGGTATTCAAACAGCCTGAACGGATAGACCCTCAGAGTGTGTTCGCGAGGCGACTTCTTGACAACCTTGTAGCCGACGTCCAACAGCACAGGTCGAAGTTGCTCGAGCGCTGCATGGTGTGCGCGCGAGTCAGGCTCGTAAAGATCGTCATCGGCTCCTCTAATCTTCCGCGTACGCACATTCACCTCGGTCTCGAAGATACCTGCCAAATTGTCCAATTGTCGCAGTCCTACTTTGGCAAAAGCGCCGCCAGCTCCACCAAGTTGCCCACACAGCCGATACCGAGAATCCTGCTCCTAATCGCAACAATCCGCTCCCGCTCCACCAGCGTCCCATGCGCCCCGTCATTGCGAATTCGCCGTATTTCGTCCATCACCGGAGGCAAACTCACCGCAAACCACTCCCCATTGTGCAAGTGCTTCTTGAACCAATCATTCCTCCACCTATCCTCCCCAATCGCGATCGCCAGCTCACCCAACCCCCACGGCCCATCGCGCACCAGGTCCTTGCTCCGTCCATCGATATTGATGTAGCGAACCTCCGGTGGCGCACTCGCCAGTGACGTCCGCACGATCCGGTTCACCTGCACCTCGAACGCCTTCGCAAAGTCCACGATGACCATCGACAGGTCAAACGCCGCATCGTTCCGATGCGTGCGAAAGAGTTGCTCCGCCGTCGCAATGAACCCGCGCGCCGCCGGATCGAGATTCCCCCACAGCGTCGCGCCAAACCGGTTGTCGCGCAGATCGCGCTGAATCTCTCCCGTCCCCGCTCGCTCGGCGTCGAATTCCACCCAGTAGTGACCATCCGTCAGCTGCGACCGCGTCCCCGGATCGAACCAGCGCACATCATCCGGTCGCGTGACGATCAGCGGTAGGTCCCGCATTCCGCCATAGAGGGAGACGCGCATGTCGTGATATCGCGTGTCGCGCAGTTTCCGGAGCTCCTGCGACACCGCCATCGTGTCGTCCAGCACCAACCGACGGATGTCCCACAGCTGGAACCAGCAGTCGGCATGCAGCTCCCGATCCATATAATAGGAAGGGATCTGGGCACGCTCGCTGGCGTCATCCCGCACGTCGTCCTTCGAGATGGCCCCAAGGTGCGCGACGTAAAGCGACCGGTAGTCGGTGAGGTACAGGTGGCACTCAACGCCGTCAGCTTCATGCTCGGCGTTCAGCACGTCGTCCAGCGCCAGGATGTCATCGAAGTGCGGCAGTGGCTCCTGACGATACTTGGAGCGGAGCTTCCCCCACCACACGTAGACCTCGTCTTCCGGGATCTTCTGCTCCGCGAACGCGCGCGCCTGCCGCAGCAACACGGCAATGTGCGCATCCATCGCGTCCGACTCATACGACGGATTCCACACGCCGAGTAGGTGTCGGACCGCGGGTCGCGCGAGGGGCGGGGCGAGCTGGGACATCGGGCTCCGGTAGGGGGTCGTCCCCGGAGTGTCGCCTGCGGTCTTTAGTCCTCCGCCTCGCCCACCCCGGTGTCGTGCCAAACCCGGCTCTACTGTACGGCGCGGGGCTGGCCTCGGCTAGGGTGGTCGGAGGGAGGCACCGCCGAGGTGAGCCAAAACCCGGGGGGACGTCTGTGTGACAGTGGCAGGTCACCATCCGGGAATGCCCGAACATCGATTCACTCCGTATTTTGAGCGGGAGGTGCCCATGAAACTGAACTACCACCCTGAGACGGACTCGCTCTATATCGACCTCACCGAACGCGAGAGCGTCGAGAGTCGTGAGGTGTCGGATGGCGTCGTGCTGGACTACGATGCGGCGGGCGTACTTGTGGGAATCGACATCGACAACGCGAGCCGAAAGGTTCAGCTGCATCACCTGACGCTGAGCAGGCTTCCGGCCGAAGTGGAGCGAGTCGCCGGGTAGATCGGCTTATTCTCTCGTGTTGACCGTCTGATCCGTGCGCGCTTCATGTGCTGCGCATCGGCGTTGTTCGGCAGAGTACCAGCGCCCAGGCACGCTCTCCTCTGCCGAGCAGAATTACTGGAGGACTGGCGACGGGCGCGAGCCGGCGATCCCTTGGTCCGCAATTCCTCCGCTGGAGCAGTCGACGGTAAAATTATTTACTAACAACAACTTACATACATTCGCACGGCGCGTCCGCCTCTCTGGTCTTGTATTGACTGTGAGCAGTTTGCCTGTCATTTTGCTCACTATGTATACACGCACCCTCCCGCTGCCTGAGCGCTCCTTCTTCCTCTTTGGCCCGCGCGCGACCGGCAAGAGTACATGGCTGCGGCAGCAGCTGCCCGACGCGCTCCGCTTCGACTTTCTGCGACTCAATACGGTGTTGGAGCTGACGAGAGAACCTGACTTCTTTCGCGCGCGCGTGCTGGCCATGCCTCCCGGCTCCTGGGTGGTGCTCGACGAGGTCCAACGCATGCCGGCACTGCTGAACGAGGTCCACGCGCTCATCACCGACCGTGGTGACGACTACCGCTTTGCGCTCTGCGGTTCCAGCGCGAGGAAGCTCCGCCGAATGGACGCCAATCTGCTCGCCGGACGCGTGATCCGCCGTGAGTTCTTCCCGCTGACAGGCGCCGAGTTGAACTACAAGTTTGAGCTGGACGACCTCCTTCGTTTTGGAACGCTCCCCGCGGTGCGCACGGCGCCCGCCGACAGCGTCGATATTCTCGATGCCTATGTGAGTACGTATCTGCGCGAGGAGATACGCGAGGAGGCGCTCACCCGCGACATCGCGACGTTTACGCGATTCCTCACCGTGGCTGCCCTCGCCAGCGGTCAGGTCGTCAACGTCTCCAGCATCGCCCGCGACTCCGGCGTCGCTCGCCCGACGGTCGCTCGCTACTTCGAAGTCCTCGTCGATACCCTCATCGGCTATTGGCTGCCCGCATGGCGTCCTCGCGCGCGGATCAAGGAGCGCCATCATCCCAAGTTCTATCTGTTCGATCCCGGTGTCGTTCGAGGCCTCCTTGGCAAGCTGCGCGATCCACTCGGTGACGCGGAGCGCGGCCCTTTGCTCGAAGGGCTCGTACTGCACGAACTACGCGCCGCGCGCAACGTGCGTAACGCGGGTGGAGAGTTCACCTACTGGCGAAGCGCGTTCGGGTCCGAAGTCGACTTCGTTTGGAGCCGCGGCAGCCACAACGTGGGTTTCGAGGTCAAGGCGAGTTCGCGCTGGCGACGAGAGTACGGAACCACGCTGAACCAGTTGCTGGAAGAAGGGACTCTATCGGCTGGCTACCTGGTGTACACCGGGCGAGAAGTGCTGCAGGATCGGGGGGTGATCGTGCTGCCGGTCAAGGAGTTCATGCGTCGTGCGGCTGAGGGAGAGTTCTTCGCGTAAGCCGCGCGCGGGTTCCCGATGAATCGAGCGGCCGCTGTGGGTGCTTGACTGCATTCGTCGGCGAAGACCAAGCCCTCCACACATTCGGCCCATCCTTGCTCCACCCCTGCGATGTCTCGATGAGGCAACTCGGCGTGCGATCGTTACGCTCGGCGTATGTTCGCTTGTTCGCCCCAGATCGCCGAGCGTACGCTATGGCCATGCCCCACGCGAAAGACCGCTGGACCTTGGAGATGGTCCACGCCCTCCCCGACGACGGCAATCGCTACGAGCTCATCGACGGAGAGCTCTTCGTGACGCCGTCGCCAGCGACGCGCCACCAGCGCGCGAGCTTCCTGCTCGCGCTTCTGCTGGCGGAGTTCACGCGTGCGCAATCGCTGGAACTTCTCCACGCGCCGTGCGCGGTGCGCCTGCCGGATGGTGGCGAGGTGCAACCGGACTTGTTGGCCTTCCCGCGGGTGCGAGGCGCTGATCTGCCCGAAACGGTCGATGTTGCATCGCTGGTGCTTGTGGTCGAGATCTTGTCACCGAGTACGGCCCGCCACGACCGTCAGGATAAACTGCGCCTCTATCAGTCGAGCGGAGTGGCCGTGTATTGGATCGTGGACCTCGACGCCCACGTGATCGAACGGTGGCGACCGTATGACGCAGAGCCGGCGATCGTTCGCGCCAGCTTCGCGTGGCAACCGGCACCGGGGGGCGATGCACTGCACGTTGATGTGGCCGAGTACTTCCGGACGGTCTTCGAGTAGAGACATTGATCATCATCACGGCTCGCAGCGCCAGCAGATCACCTAGTCCGTGCCATGACTTGACTTGTCTGGGCGATCGCCAAAGGTTCCTTCGTATGCCAGACGCCAAGCTCGCCGACCGTGAACTCGAGCGCCTTCGCGCCATGTCCCCCGCCGAGAAACTCGCCGTGTCTGAGGCCCTCTGGCGCGACGCGTGGCGGCTGAAGGCGGCATCATTTCGCTCGCGTCACCCGGAGTGGTCAGACGCTCAGGTCGAATCCGCGACACGACAGGCGCTGAGTGGAGGACAATAGCCTCATCGCGCTGTTTGTTCGGCCGCTCAACATGCTCGGCCTGCCTTACCTCGTGACTGGAGGTGTTGCGGCCATCGTGTTCGGCGAGGCTCGATTCACCCGCGACATCGACTTGGTCATTTCGTTGCGACCAGCAGACGTGGAATCGATCCAGCGCGCATGGCCGGCTGATTCGTTTTACGTCCCGCCGCTCGAGGTGCTCAGAGAGGAGAGCGCACGCTCGATGCACGGTCACTTCAACATCATCCACGAGGCGACCGCGTTGCGGGCGGACTGCTACGTCGCCGGAGACGATCCACTGCATACTTGGGCCCTCCAGCGCCCGAATCCGGTCCAAGTCGGCCCCGATCTCGTTAGGCTTGCTCCGATCGAATACGTCATCCTTCGAAAGCTCGACTACTACCGCCAGGGCGGCTCGGAACGCCACCTGATTGACGTGGCGAAAATGCTGCGCGTGAGCAGTGATCTCATTGATGAACGGGAGTTGGCCATCTGGCTCACGCGCCTGAACCTTGGGACTGAATGGGAGCGGGCCACTCGTACGGATCCCGAGTCCTAGAGCCGGCCATTCTCTCCAAACCGTCATGCCGTGTTGTCGCCCGGACCCGTTTCGGTTCGAAATCATCGACGGCGTGATACTCGGCATCTGGCCGGATGAAGAGGAGCTCTTTGCCGACTGGGACCCCGGCGAGCACGCGTAGAACTTCCCCCCATGGCGACCAGCGACTAGCATTGTAGTCACATGTGACCACATTCCCATGAGAACCATCGGCATACGCGAATTGAAGGCACACCTGAGCCAGACGCTGCGAGACGTCCAGCGAGGTACACGCTATCTCGTGACGGACCGCGGTCGGGTGGTTGCCGAGTTGCGCGCTCCAACCGCGGCCGATACTGAGGAACTGTCCGAAGCTGATCGCGCGACGCTGCGCCTGGCGGCGAGTGGTGAACTGCGCGTCGCCGAGCGAGCTGCATCGAAGTACGGTGCCACCGGAGTGAAGGCCAAGCGTGGTACGGCAAAGTCGTGGCTCGACTGGACCCGCGGTGAGTGATGGTCGCGTACGCCGAATCGAGCGCGGTGCTTGCCTGGCTGCTCGGTGAACCTGACGGAGCGATAGCGGCATCGGCGTTCAAGCGAGCGGATCACGTCGTCGCGTCCGTTCTAACGGGGGTGGAATGTTCTAGGGCAATCGTTCGCGCGGCTCATCTCGGAGAACTTTCCAAGACCGATGCGCGCCGCCTGAGTCTCGCACTGGCAGAGGCCGAGGAAGGATGGCACCGGCTCGAAGTCTCCGAGCGCGTCCTGAGCGTCGCCCGAGCGCCGTTCCCGGCTGAGCCGCTTCGCACGCTGGACGCCATTCATGTGGCGAGCGCCGTGATCGCGCACGAGGCATACCGGGACCTCGTCGTCGTGACCTTCGACAATCGCGTCCGCGCGAGTCTAGTGGGGCTGGGCATTCCGTTGATTGATGCGCCGCGGGCCTAGGGTTCGCTCTTTGACTGATGACGCCTTGACTTGCACCGCCGCTCTCCGAAGCTTCCGTCGGATGCCAGAAGCGACGCTCGCCGAACGTGAACTCGAGCGCCTTCGCGCCATGTCTCCCGCGGAGAAACTCGCCGTGTCTGAGGCCCTCTGGCGCGACGCGTGGCGGCTCAAGGCGGCATCATTCCGTTCGCGTCACCCCGAGTGGTCAGACGCTCAGGTCGAATCCGCCACTCGGCAGGCGCTGAGTGGAGGACAATAGCCTCATCGCCCTGTTTGTTCGGCCGCTCAACACGCTCGGCCTGCCTTACCTCGTGACCGGAGGTGTCGCGGCCATCGTGTTCGGCGAGGCTCGATTTACCCGTGCCATCGACTTGGTCATTTCGTTGGGACCAGCAGACGCAGAATCGATCGAGCGCGCATGGCCAGTCGCTTCGTTCTACGTCCCGCCGCTTCAGGTGCTTAGAGAGGAGAGCGCACGTTCGATGCATGGTCGCTTCAAGATCATCCATCAGTCGACCGCATGGCGCGCGGACTGCTACGTCGCCGGTGACGACCCACTGCACGCCTGGGCGCTCGAGCGCTCGCATTCGGTGCACGTCGGCCCCGATCTCGTTAGGCTCTCACCGATTGAATACGTCATCCTTCGAAAGCTTGACTACTACCGACAGGGGCGCTCGGAACGCCACCTGATCGACGTCGCGAAGATGCTGCGCGTGAGCGGTTCCCTCATTGATGGGAGTTGACCACCTGGCTCACGCGCCTGAACCTTGGGAGTGAATGGGAGAGGGCCACTCGTACGGATCCTGAGTCCTAGAGCGGCATTCCCTCCAAACCGTCGTGCGGGTGGTCGCCTGAGGTTCGAGATCATCGATGGGGTGATCCTCGGCATCTGGCCCGATGAAGAGGCGCTCTTTGCGAATTGGAACCGCGGCGCGGACGCCTAGTCGCTGCTCAAACGGCGGATCAGCGCTATCATTTTGGTCACATGTGACCACATTCCAATAAGAACAATCGGTATTCGCGAACTGAAGAGGGCTCTCTGGAAATGTTCGCTGTCTTGCCCGAGATTGGAAGGCATGGTATCCGACACACGGCCCGAGGCTGAAGCGCTTGTCCGAGCGGCGGTGCAACGACAGGACCCCTCCGCACGGGTCAAAGCCGCCCTGGAACTCAGCGAGGCGATGCGTGAGCTGGCGCTCTCTCGGCTCCGGCAGCTACACCCCGAGAAATCGACGCTGGAACTCGTTGAGCTGCTCCTCGGCTATGAGCTGATTCCACGGAACTGATCGCGCATGTCGGTCGAGGGCATGCTACGCGACCTCTCGGAGGCGTTGCGATCGTCGAACATCCCGTTCATGCTGACAGGTTCTGTCGCTGCCGCGTACTACGGGGCCGGCCGAGCCACGATGGGTATCAACGTCGTTGTCGATCCGACGCCGGAGCAGCTCCTTGACTTTGTTCAGCGCGTCGGCCGTGGCGGTGCGTACGTGTCACTCGAACCTGCTCGCGAAGCGCTTGCCGCCCGGACGATGTTCAACGTGGTCGACCCTGAGTCGGGCTGGAAGGCAGACCTCATCATTCGAAGAGGTGGATCGACGCTACCTCGAGGATTGGGTTGCACGGCTGGATCTCACAGCACAGTGGCAAAGTGTCAACCCTTCCGGGCGCTGAATCGACGCAAAGCGACTGGACGCGTTCGCGTTCACCAATTCGCCCGCCCTGGCCGACAGCGGCACCGTTGGCGAGTTTCCTCGCGTCGCGATGCGTGAATCGCTAGCGACCGGGGGGTGAGGACCTAGCGATCGCGACGCCCCTCGTCACGTTGCTCGGGAGCGTGATGAGCCATCGACCACGTGGTCTGTACGAGGCCTTGATCACCGACGCGATCGCCGCGGAGCTGGAGCAGCTCGGTGCCGAGCTCGATGCGCTCACGACCAAGGTTCGGAGCGCTGAGCTACCCGACCGATTGGCTTTTCACTTCAGCAGCGTGGTGAAGCAGGCGCTCGCGACCATTCCCGACGACGAACGTGTGGAGGCCGGAATCGCACTCGCACGCACGCTCGTTGAGCAGATCGCAAACGCTGTAGAGAAATCGCATGCCCGATCCGAGGCGCCGAACGTGTCCGGCTCCGTGCTGCGCGCCCTCCGACGGCGCACACCGGACGGCAACCCGGAGGTCATCCCCGAACCACTGATCCCACTGCTCGACACGACTCTCCTCACCAACTCGCCAGGCGAGCCGAGAGTCGGCAGCCAGTTGTGGAGTGAGGTGCAATCGGCCGACCGCATCGACCTACTGATGGCGTTCATTCGGCGAAGTGGAATCGCGCCGTTCCTGGATATGTTTCGCCGCCACTGTGAGAACGGTCGCGAGCTACGGGTGCTCACTACGACCTTCACTGGATCTACGGAGCTGCAGGCACTGGAAGCCCTGCAAGCGTTAGGCGCCAATGTTCGCGTCTCGTATGACAAGAGCAGTTCCCGCCTCCACGCCAAGGCGTGGCTGTTCAACCGCGACTCCGGGTACTCCACGGCGTACATCGGATCGTCCAACCTGACGCACTCGGCGCTCGTCACCGGATTGGAGTGGAATGTTCGCATATCCGGCGCAAGGAATCCCGACGCCCTTGAGAAGGTCGCAGCTGTCTTCGAGAGCTACTGGAACAGCGGAGATTTTCTTTCATTCGACGCCGACACTTTCGCCAAGCAAACCGAGTCATCGGCACCAGAACTCAAGATCATTCTCAGTCCGATCGAGCTGCGGGCGGAGCCGTTCCAGGAGCGATTGCTCGAGCAGATCGCGGTGTCACGCGAACGGGGTCATCATCGCAACCTCCTCGTGTCAGCAACGGGCACTGGCAAGACCGTCATGGCCGCGATCGACTACGCGCGTCTGCGGGATCAGCTGCAACGGTCGCGACTTCTCTTTGTAGCGCATCGTGAGGAGATCCTTGGGCAGAGCCTGGCGACGTTCCGGCATTGCCTGCGTGACCACGCGTTTGGGGAACTCTGGGTAGGCGGGCAGCGGCCCAAGCGGTTCGAACACGTCTTTGCGTCGATCCAGAGCCTGAGCGCGACTGGACTGGGCTCCCTGGATCCCTCGCACTTCGATGTGGTGATTGTCGACGAGTTTCACCACGCGGCGGCACCGTCGTACCGCGCGCTGCTAGAGCACGTTCAGCCGGTGGAGCTGCTCGGGCTGACGGCGACTCCCGAGCGAAGCGACGGGCTCCCGTTGCTCAGCTGGTTCGACGATCGCATTGCCGCCGAGTTGCGGCTGTGGGATGCAATCGACCAACAGCGCCTTGTTCCGTTCGTGTACTACGGAACCCATGACGGTCTGGACCTTCGTGACATCCCCTGGAGACGCGGTCGAGGCTATGACGTTGATGGGCTCTCGAACCTGCTGACCGCGAATGACGTGTGGGCGCGCCAGGTTCTCTCGCGGGTGTCGGAGCGCGTGGACAACCACCGAGAGATGCGCGCGCTTGGCTTTTGTGTGAGCGTCGAACACGCGCGCTTCATGGCACGTGTGTTCCGGGAAGCGGGTATCGCTGCGGTGGCGGTGTGGGGAGATAGCCCCGAGATCGAGCGAGAAGGAGCCCTTGCCGACCTGCGGGCCAAGCGCGTGAACGTCGTCTTCTCAGTCGATCTGTTCAACGAGGGCATCGACGTCCCTGCCGTCGACACGCTGCTCCTTCTCCGCCCAACCGACAGTCCGACGCTGTTCCTGCAGCAGCTCGGCAGAGGACTGCGACGTCTCGCTGGGAAATCGCATTGCACGGTTCTCGACTTCGTCGGGCACCACCGCAAGGAGTTCCGGTTCGATCGACGTTTTCGAGCGCTTCTCGGCGGCACACGGAAGGAACTCCTGGAACAGGTCGAGCTCGCGTTTCCGTTTCTCCCCGCGGGCTGTCACATGGAGCTTGATCCCGTCGCGCGCGACATCGTGCTGGCGAATATTCGCGCGGCGGTCCCGTCGCGCTGGACCGAGAAGGCCGCTGAGCTTCGAGAGCTGGCGAGAAGCAAGGGCGAAGTGACGCTTGCTGAGTTCCTCGAGGAGTCCGGGTTGGAGTTGGGCGACGTCTACGGTGGACAGCGGAGCTATTCGGATCTTCGCCTTGCTGCTGGTCTCCCCGTGCTCCCGGAAGGGCCGGCCGAGCAAGCCCTCAGGAGCGCGATCGGCCGTCTCCTTCACCTTGACGACTATGCGCGCCTGGATGCGTACCGCCGGCTACTGACCGAAGACCAGCCACCTAACGTGGACGCACTTCCGGCGCGCGAGCTGGCGCTCATTCGCATGCTCGTAACCTCCCTGACCGACAAGGCGATTGAAAGGGAGGCGACACTGAGCGATGCGTGCGCTCTGCTCTGGTCCCACCCTCAGGTGCGCGCGGAGTTGATCGAACTTCTGGACGTGCTGACGAGAAACGTCGATCACCTACAACCGACGCTCAGTGGCTATCCCGATGTGCCACTGGCAGTGCACGCGCGATACACACGCATCGAAATCCTGGCGGCGTTTGGCGTTGCAGCTGGCGCCAGAGTCGCCACGTGGCGGGAGGGCGTGCGGTGGGTCGAAGATGCCAAGGCGGATCTATTTGCCTTCACCCTGGACAAGACATCAGGCCAGTTCTCGCCGACGACGCGATACCGCGACTACGCAATTAGCAGGGAGTTGATTCATTGGGAGAGCCAGGCCGGCACTCGCGCCGACAGCCCAACAGGGCGTCGCTATCAAGATCACCTGCGAATGGGAACGTCCGTGATGCTGTTCGCCCGACTCCGAGCGGATGAACGAGCGTTCTGGTTCCTGGGCCCGGCGACGTATGTCCGGCACGAACGCGAGATGCCGATGGCGATTACCTGGAGATTGCACCACCCGCTTCCCGGCGACTTGTTTGCACAATTTGCTGCAGCGGTCGCCTAACGAGCACCGTTCGAGCTCACGCAAGTGATGTCTGTCTCATGCTCCGACGTCAAGCCTCGGTCGAGGGCTCGCCGACCCGTAAGCGATGTTCGACAAACAGCCGGTCACTAGGCGCGAGTGGTAGCAACGCCAGCTCTGCCAGCCCTCCCCAAAGGTGCGCCGCGTGTTCGAGGCACCGTGGTTCGCCGGAGATCGACACCGGGACGAACGCAATCAGGAAGGGAGATCCTTCATCGTGAACAGCGAAGAGCTCCATTCCCGTCACGCTGGCATCAACGCCGAGTTCCTCAGCCAGTTCTCGCTGAACTGCGTCGGCGTCGGATTCACCGGGTTCGCACTTTCCACCTGGGAACTCCCAGAGCCCGCCGTGCCGCTTATGACTCGGTCGTTGGCAGACCAGGTAGCGGCCGTCGCGCTGGATGACGGCCGCGAGCACACGGACCAATGCGTTGGATTCAGCGGTCAAGATGCCGATCAGTCACCGGAAGCGCCCATTGTACGACGATCCACTTGAAGATACCAGGCTGGTGGTGCCGCGACCGGACTCGAATACACCGTGGGTGCCGGCTCAACTGGGAGGCCGCTGGTGTTCACGATGTCGGCGGTGAACTCCTTGTTCTGCGTACCGGTCGCCCGCTCGACGTGATCGCAACTTGTATCGTGCCCTTTGCACTGGTGTAGCTGACGGGCAGCTTCGCCCGATACAGCCGTCCAGACAGGGCGGTGCGCGTCGCATCACGCCCTCCGATCGCCAATCGATCTGCCGGGCTGTCGACACGGCTTGGATGGCACGGACTGGCGGTTCCGCAGCCAGCAGGTCGTTGATTCAGCTCCAAGGCACGCCTCTCTCTCGCGTGCACTCTTTACGACGTCGCCCTGACAGCCCCATCTTTCAAGAGGACGTGGCAACCGGGCGGTGGGGCTGGCTTTCGCTTTCTGCTACCTGCGCGGCTCTGCGGACCAGTTCCTCGATCGACCACATGCCATCCTCGGACGACGTCTTTCAATTCATGCAGAACCGGCGTGACGCACCCTCGCCGCTCGTGCTCGTACATGGCGTCTGGTCTACCGGTTCGGGCTGGTACCCCCAGGCCATCGTGGCGTGCGCACCATTCTTCACCCTGCACGTCACGCAGTACGGAAAGCTCGGAACCTGGGCCGAGACATTCCATCACTGGACCAGCAGTGAGCAAGAACGGGAGACCACCTTTCTTCAAATCGCGGAGGAAGTGCTCAGCCAGCTCCCGGAGGCACTGGCAGCAACGGCTCGTGCTTGGCAGGGGCCTCGGCCCACGTTGATCGCACATAGCTATGGAACGGTTCTTGTCTACCGGTTCCTGCGCGATCGCCAGTGCGTGGTTGAAGACGTGCTCCTGCGAGGGTCGCCTTTGCGACAGTCGACACCGTTCAACACTCTGCGGGGGCAACACGCGAGCGTCCATAGCTTACTCGGCGAAAGCGACCCGATCGTGAATTTCGCTTGGCTCATGCAACCCTTGGGACGCTTCCTAGGCGGCGAGTCCGACGTACCGCCGCATCACGGTGGCTTTGGCAAGGGTCGATTGGAAGAACCAGAGACGTATCGCAACGCTGGTCTTGGCGGCGGCCATCTGACCATTGCCGATGCCGACAAGCCGAAGACCTGGACGTGCCGGTCTTGCCACGATGAGCCAGCGACACCGGTGCACACCTGGGCGGTGAACGGCTGGGACCACACATCGGTGAACCGGCAGGATGTGCATCGCTACTGGTTCCCGCTCTTGTTGGGCTGGGAACCGGCGTACTGGGCGGCGTACCTGCAGTCACTGCGAACGTTGGTGCGGCGCCCCGATGAGCCGATGCCTCAGGTAGATCCCGATCAGCTGCAACGGTGGCTCCACGACGACACGTTGGATGTATTCTGGTACCCCTACCGTACGGCCGTCCGACTTCATCGTGACGTCGCTCCAAACCTCGGCGCGCTCCGACGGGGTCCTGCTCGCCGCGTTCAAGGAGGATATCCCGGACTATGAAGTCGTGATCGCCTGGACGTTCGTGATCCAGGCACGACGCGCGATCGACGCATGGTACAAGGCCAGCGAACCTCGCTATGGAGCTGACGGCTACACGTTTGAGCCGTCGGGGCCGGACGATCCGCGGCGCGCGCTGCTGCCGGAGTCGCTTTCCACGCTGACCCGCGACATCTTCGTCCGTTGGTTGCTGAACCGTGGCTAGCCGAAAGTCGTCTCCATCTTCAGCCGCACCGGAAGGATTCGTTGAAGCCATGGCGGCCGTCCTGAAGGAGCCGCGTGACGAGCGCGCTTGGCGTACTTTGCACGCGGTAGCCGGGCCCGGCCTGCGGCGTGTGGTGGCTAGAGTACTCGGGCAAGGTCGGGAGTCCGACTATGACGACGCCCTCGCCCTTACGTGGGAAAGACTCTTGCTGCATCTGACGGGCGACATTGAACAAAAGCGACTGGATGCGCCGTGGTCGTACCTGACGATGGTGGCTCGCAACACGGCCATCGACTTACTCCGCAAGCGCTCGGTTCGCCCGCCCGCTGAAGGTGTCATCATCTCGGGCACGGATGAGCGAGGGTCGGCCGATCAAGGTACGATTCTTCCCGCGCGCGCCGAGGACCCGCTGGACGAGCTGATCGCCGACAATCTTCGGAGCTACCTCGAGGAGAAAATTGGAGCTCGCGAATGGGCCATCATCTCCTACACGGCGGAAGGGTATTCCTCGGGAGAGATAGCCGAGCGACTTACCGCCGGCGGAATGCCCACGACCGATGCAGCCGTCCGGCAGGCTAAGAAGCGGGCACTGGTGCATATTGCGGCAGTGCTGAGTGCTCAAGGCGATTGGATCCAGAGACAGGGGAAATCTCCTGTCACAAAGCGTTCACGTCATCCGTCTGAGTAGGGCTATGAGCCATAGCTCCAACAAGATTCGGCGTCACAGCAGCGCCTACGACTACGTCCTATATGATGGGCGGGCGACCTGCCTGCCCTCCCTTCACCCCCGGGGACGGCACCTCTGCCTCCCCGGGCTTTTTGTCTCTAGCACTCAAGAGGAACTCTGACGATGGCACCCAAGACGGCAGAATTGCTCGCCGCGAAAGCAGCGCAGCGCGCCGCGCCTCCGCAGACGAGCGACGAACCGGCGTCCGCGGCAGCCGACCGGTTGGAACGAACCGCGCGCGCGCTCGGAATGACTGTCGACGAATACATTCAGCACTACGGGACACATGCGCCCCCATCAACGGCGCTCGCCGGGCGCTCTTGTCCGAGCGACTTACAGTGGACACGCATTCGCCAGTCGAAGGCCCTTCCTACCGATCAGTCGCTTCGAGCGCACCTGGCGTCCTGCATCCGATGCGGACCTCGAGCCATGGCATGGCTTGGCCCGGAACGCTGGCGGCAACTCAAGTCTGAATCGTTCCCACAGAATCTGCGCTGTCTGGACCTGGAGACGCTGCAGCTGAGTATCGTGGCGCCGAAGAAGCTCCCCAGCTGGGCATCTGAACACCTCAACTGGTGCGGCACCTGCCAGGACGATCGAGATTCGAAGGATGGTCCGGAGTTGTCTCGCGAAACCGCCGAACGGTTGATGAACGTCAAAGCGTTGTTGAACGTCCGCACCTGATTTGTGTCGCCTGTGTCACAGTTGAGTTAGCGTCTACGTCTACGGGTGGAAGGAAGTGCCGCCAACTTCTTCCATCCGGAGACGAGACGATGAGTACCTCGCGAGACTCGCACGAGAGGCATCCGGACCTGGAGGTCGTGCGCGAACGGATCGTGGACAGCACGGCGCGCGCGATTTCACAGAAGGTGGTGGACTCACACCCGGTGTTGCAGGAAGCGCTCTTTCATTTCTCGGCGATTGGCGCCGCGCTGCTGAACTCTCCTGCCGACAGCCACAACTCGCTGTTCATGGTCTTGCCGTACGGCGTCGGTGGCATGCATGAGGCGCCCACTCTGCCGCGGCGCGCCCGCCCGCCGACACATCTCGTCGCCCGCGTGGCGCATGACGGTTGCGAGGACCAGCTGCCGACGATCCATCGGACGGACTTTCCGGCAATCGTTCATGCCGCCGCCTTCGGGCCAATCCCGCACCAGCCAGCTGGTACGCCGGCAGATCTCTATGACATCCCCGGCGGTCCACCCGAAGCCGTCTTTGTACCCAAAGTGTCCGACTGGCACCCACAGCTCCAGAACTACCGCATTGGAGAAGGCAAGGAACGCGATGAGTTGGTCACTGCCATCCTCCGCGATTGTCAAGAAGGAACCGTGAACAGTCTCCTCGCCTTACCCTTGCTTTGTCCATGGCCAACCGTCAGCTCCACCGGTTCGCGCAAACTGGTCGGCCATGTCCTGATTACGTCGTCCGCTCCATCTCTCCTCCGTCGTTCTCAACACCATCGCACGGTGAGTCGCCGATCTGAGCTCGAGTCTGTGCTGTCCGCCTTCGCCGAGTTGGTGGCGGTCGCCTCGAACCTCATTTCGCCGGCGTCACAGTAGCACGCCTCCGCCCAGGAGGAACCCGACCCTCGCGCTCTTCCCCGGGAGCGCGAGGGTCATGGCGTAGAGGCTTGCGTGTCAGCGGACACCATCAGCTCACCTCTCACCAACCGAAGATCGGCGAGGGTGTTCCATCGATCGCGCCGTGCGCGGAACAAAGGGCGTGCTGATCGGGCTTGCGCGCCCGCTCAAAACGCGTCGCCGGAAGACGCGATTGGTACTCGACCGACTTGGAACTGGTGCGTGACGGCTCACAGTTCACTCAGCAAACCACACCGAGATGAAAGTCTTCGTCCACATCGCCCCCACCTTGTGAGACGAGCCGTCGTAACTCCACCGTAAAAGCGTGCGCCGTGGCCCCGGCCCCGATCTCCACCGTTGCAGCTGTAGCCGGAATCCCGCGCCCGGACGATCCACGCGTGACCAGCGTCGCACAATTCGCAGTGCTCCCCGTGCTGTTGACCGTGTACCGACCCAGCGACGTGTGCGTGACCGTACCGGCGCCGGCCGGACTCCCACGCACCACCAAGCCACTCGCAGCCAACACGGCCTGCGCAGTGTTCGGCGCGGTGCCACAGAGGGTGATCAGGTGAAACGGCAACCCACCCTGCGTCACACCATTGGCGTCCCTGGTCTCCACACGCACGGTGTTCACGCCTACATACGAGGCGGTGTAGACGCCGGCGACGGTCGGCACGGGCCCCGAGCCCGCGTCGCCCACCGTGGCCAGATAGCTGCAACTGGAAATGTTCTGTGGGAAAGTGACGCGATAAATCCCGGTACTTGGCGCGGCGATGGTTACGCCTCCCGATGACCGGGCGACCTGCCCGTTAGACGTCACGACCGCAAAGGGCATGACAGTGCTGCAGCTGACGAGGAGGTGGAATGGGCTCGGGATAGCTGCGCCAGACTGCGTCCGCGAAATTACAGCGACGCTGTTCGGCGTCTGTCCCCCCGACGTCGAGACGGTGATGGCATCCGCGTACGCACTCGTCGGCGTAGCGACGTACGCACACGGCGACACGTCCTGCGTGAACGACACCTCCACAACGCCAGCGCCACGCGTGGTTACACTGGACACCCCGCGACCGGCTCGCAGGGACCCCTGGATATCGACGACGGCAAAGCGATTGCTGCTGGCGGCTGCGTCGATGGCCGCGGTGGCACGTGCCTGGGCGTCCACAAGAGCAACGGGAGCCTGCGCATCTCGGCAGGCGGCGATGGCGACCACGGCAAGCCACGCGGTGATGCAACGCTTCATCGGAGTCCTGACGGTGTTGGTGGCCGGCGCCTCGAAAGAGGGCGCCTGATCAAACGTAAGGTGCGCCATGGGGCGGCTAGGCGCGAGCGCCCAGACGCCGAGCCGCTCGCGCGACTGTGGCGTCCACGCCCCCCATTGCGCCTCAACCTGCGAGGGCCCGAGAATCAACCCTCCCGCGGCCCCTTCAGGCAGCGCGAAGCCCCGTGAGGCCATCTCGTTGGATGCACTGCGATTGCGTCTGTTCGGCACGACGCAAACCATCCGCTTTCTGCCCTATCCGACCATGCTCTTCCTGGGCATGGCCACCGGCGTCGCCGTCGGCTCCTACTACGCCGCTCAACGTGGCCTCCCGGTCGACCGCACGTACTTCGCCTACACCGTCCTTCTCATCCCCGCGCTACTCGGCGCGCGTGTGTTGTACGTGATCCGGTACTGGCGACACTACCGGCAGCATCCACAACTGATCCTTGCCCGCAACGACGGTGGGCTCGCCCTCTATGGCGGGCTCCTCCTCGCCCTCCTGTGCTCGTGGCCGTTGCTCACTGCACTCGACATTCCCCCCGCGCGCTTCTGGGACGGTGCGGCAGTGGTCATCCTGGTGGGCATGGTCCTCACGAAGATCGGCTGCCACCTGAACGGATGCTGCGCCGGTCGACCCACCACCGCGTGGTGGGGGGTGCAGCTGCGACGTGACGGCGGTCGCTTCAAGCGGACACCGGCACAGCTGCTGGAAAGCGCGCTCGCCCTCACGTTGCTGGTTACGCTGCTTGCAGCTTCAACACATCTTCCTTTCGACGGCGCGTTGTTCTGGTGGGCGTCACTGGGATACGCGGCCAGTCGGTTTGTGCTGGAAGGGATGCGCGACACGTTCGACCAGAAACACCTGATGAATTCGAATCGGTGGATCTCGGTTGCACTCGCCGGAGCCGCCATCCTGGCATTGGTTTTCGGAGGTCCGTAGGTCCCCCATTCGCCCGTTGATCCCCGGAGGTCACCTCGAATGAGCACTTGGCAGTTGTGGCTGACACCAGTCGCAGTCCTGGCCGTGCTGCTGCTGTTTCGATTCGTCGGGTGCGATCTTGTCTTCCCGCTCGACGATGTCACCTTCGGTCCCTACCCCGAAGAAGTGATGAAGGACGGCCCGATCGCCTACTGGCGTATGCAGGAGACCACGCCGACCACCCCGGTCCCCGACGGCGTGGTCAAGTCCGAGACGCCCAATCTCGACGGCGTACTGGCGATTGCCGGGAACCCACTACCTGACGACCCGGCGATCCTCTCGCCGGCAGCCGATCCGTTGCTGCTGGAGATCGGGGTCACGCCGGGGCTCGTGGCGATGGACCCTGCGGCCACGTGCTTTCGCGTGCGCGGGGGCCTGGTGGGTGTGCCGCAGCAGCCCGAGCTGAACACGCCGCACTTCACGATCGAAATGCTGGTCCAGCCTGAGTGGGGTGTGACGGACCCACTCGCCCTCGGGCGCTACTACTGTGTCTTCGAGTCGAGCAATGGGGTCCCGGCAGGGGCGACGGAGTCCAAACGGCTTGGCTTCGCACTCTATGCCGGTCCCGAAGACCCCTCGTTGCCTAACACGCCGTATCGGTGGCAACTCTGGGTCGGCAATGGAACCGGCTTCGTTCAGGTGAAGGAGCTGGTGCCCGTTCCCAACGCTGAGAAAGAAGCACCTCTCGTAGTGGCCGTGCCGACCTACGTCGCCGTGACGTTCGATGGGACGCAAGCCTTTCTCTGGGTCTACTCGGCGGATCGCGACATCGAGCACGTGAAGTACGAGTTGCAGCTGCCACCATATGTCCCCAATACCGATGGTGGCCTAACGATCGGGATCACGGGCCCCAGGCGGTCGCTGATCGCCCCGTTCCCTGGGCCGACCCGCTTGATGTACCCCTTCGCTGGGAAGATCCAGGAAGTCGCCTACTACGACAAGGCACTTCCGGAGCCCCGAATCATTTCTCACTTGATGAGCGCCTTCAACCAATAGCCTCGACCGAGGAGTCCACTCATGCCATCCAGTACCGATTTCTTCCAGGAACTTCAGAAGGCGAATCTCCATCTCTCGTCGATCAATGACGATCTCAATGACTTCAAGGAGACGATGGAGTTCAACACCGGGCAGCTCATCGCCATCGGGAATGTCACGAACGGGGCACTGGTCCATCAGATCAAACAGCTGGACACGGTCATCTGCCTGCTGAAGCAAATCGCCGACAACACCTGCCGGCTGGTGAACGAGTCGCACAAGCAGACCGGGTTGCAGACGGCGATCGCGTCGGACACCGACACCTTGTCTTCCCTCTACGCCCTGTCGCACGCCGAGGCGGCGCTGGTGCTGCAACGTGAGCAGGCACTGAAGGCACAGGTGGAGGCGTGCTGTCCGCCCAAGCCGGAGACTCCCGCGTGTCTGCCGCAGAAGTGTCCGGAGCCGGGTGGCTTCGACACCGGGCCGGTGATCCTGAAGGCGACGCCGAAGCGAAAGTCCGCAAAGGACAAGTCGTGATCGCTGGGTTGCTGCTGATAGCTGTCGCGGTCGCATTCGCCGCGCTGGATCGCTTGACGAAGGCGGTCGTGGCGCGGCGGATGCGCCCCGGTCGTGCACTCACATTCGGCGCGGCATTGCAGCTGCGGCACGTGCGACATCGATTGAATCCGCAGGTTGTCGATCGACAAAGAGAGTGGCTGATCGCGCTGCTTGCTTGCACTTCGGCGTTCGTGGTGTGGCTTACGATTGCCGGAGCGTTCTTCACCGCGCCGCTCGCGCGCGTTGGCCTGGCGATCGCGCTGGCGGGGGCGAGCTGCAACTTGTGGGATCGCCTCCGCCATCACGCGTTCGTCGACTTCATCTGTGTCGGCCGTTGGCCGGCCTTCAACCTGGCCGACATCGGCATCTGCGTTGGCGTGTTGCTCGCACTCATGCAACTTCGTTGAGGAAGCGAATTGTCTGCTCCGCCAGAACGATGGCGAAGTAGCGTGGTGCAGGGCACCAAACGCACCGTTTTGGTACGCCGTGCGATGCGCTGGTGACGCATTGTCACGCAGTGACGGTAGTCTCGGCGTATGTTCGCTTGCCCGTCCCTGCCCGCCGAGCGTACGCTATGGCCATGCCCAGTTCCCGCAGCTCATGGACCCTCGAGATGGTCCACGCCCTCCCCGACGACGGCAATCGGTACGAGCTCATCGATGGGGAACTGTTCGTGACGCCGGGTCCGAGCGTTTCACACCAGGCGGCATCGGTGCGATTGTGGGCGCTACTCGACGCCTTCACGAGGTCTCAGGGGCTCATGGCACTCTGCGCTCCGCTCACGGTGAGACTCGCGGGTAGGGGAGAGGTTCAACCCGACCTCGTGGTGTTCGCGCACACACCGGGAGCGCTGCTCCCGGACGCACTGGAACTCGCGCAACTCCTGCTCGCCGTCGAGATCCTCTCGTCCAGTACGTCGCATCGGGACCGAGGTGAGAAGCGGGAGCTGTATCAATCGTTCGGTGTGGCGGAGTATTGGGTCGTGGACCAGGCCGCGCAAACGATCGAGCGTTGGCGCCCTAACGACTCTCAACCAGAGGTCATGCTGGATCTCCTGTTGTGGCAGCCTGCCACCGCGGGTGCTGTGTTGCGAATCGATATCCCGGCATTCTTCCGAAGCGTGAACGGCTGAGTTCCTGAAGATTGAGCGGGAGTCTGGTCCGCGCACACGATCGATGGTCACGTGCGGAACATCTACACCAAGTTGCACGTGAACAATCGCAGTGGCGCGGTGGCCAAGGCACTTCGGGAGAACTTGCTCTAGTCGTTGCGTTGAGGCCGATGGCGCAGGTCAGCAAGCCACGCGGGATCTCTTGTGTGTTTACCGCTTGAGCGTCCGCCAGTGTTCATATGGGCTGATCGCGCCGATGATCAGTCCTCCACCAAAGCCCACACCACCAGCGATCAGCACATCTCTCCCTTTGTGTTCGTGATCCGTATCGATGCGGTCGATTGCGACCGCCGCCGCGAATCCGAATCCGCAACCGAATGCATAGGTCAGCGCGCTACGCAGTCGTGATGCTCCTCGACTCTCCTGCGCCCGTGTGATGCTGCGCGTCGCCACGCTGAACTCGGAGGCGCCGACCGGGCGAATCCAGACGGAGTCGGACGTCGCGCGCATGAATTGACCGACAATGACCTGGCGCGAAGGCCAGATCGGCGTCTGTCGTAACGAATCGCGTATCGTCAGCTGCACGCGACTCCCCGCGCGAACATCCGTGAGTGACTGGGCCTGCGTTGTGGCTGGTCGCGCGCCCGCGATGGCAACCACCAGTAACCATGCGTAACAAGGTCGTAAGACTCGCATTGGGTCCTCGCTTTCAAACCCGTACGAACGTTCAGTATCTACTGCCTTAAGCCCGCATCTATATGAGTAGTGGAGGAAACGTTTGAGCGCCGTCGGGACAGTTGATGAAACCACGTCCTCTGAAAGTCAGTGGGCGAAAGGTGGACACCGCGTTACCCCATTCGCTCTTGCAGGGCGCCGCCGACGGCCCAAGGTTGGAGGCGTCGGACACGCATGAGGCCGGCCGATGCTCGGGACACCACGGGTCATTGCGCTCGCTCTTGGAAGACGGCTCGAAGCGTCGATAGGCGCACGCCGCGCACTCTTCGTTGGCGCGAGTTGTCTCTTGCTCATGGCGTGTGGCGATCCGGCAGCGCCGAGCCCGGTCGTTACGCCAGATCCGGTGTTCACCGACGTCGGTGGGCTGAGTGGCACGTGGGCCATCGCGCACGCCATCAACGACTACGGGCGCGTCGTTGGGGAAGCCATCACGGCGCAGGGTGAGCTGCATGCCTTTTCCTGGACCTCCATTGGCGGGGTGCGCGATCTCGGATCGTTAGGCGGTCCGTATGCCGTCGCTTTTGCCATCAACGGGGCCAGCGACATTGTGGGGTGGGCCACCAATTCCGCCCGAACGCCGCGCGCGTTCACGTTCAGCTTTGACCGAGGTATGCGCGAACTGCCCCTGCCGGCCGACGTCCTCTCCAGCGAAGCGTACGACATCAGTGACCATCGGACAGTCATCGGACGTTGGCTCGATGCGACGGGGCGGTCCGTCGCCTTCCGCGGAACAGAGGCCGGCGGTTTGAAGGGGCTGACGACACCTTCGCCGCTCGGTGACGCGCGAGCGACCGGGGTGAACGAGAACGACGAGGTGGCCGGGTACGCTGTGGCGCTCAGCGGGTCGCGTCGCGCGCTCTACTGGTCGGCGACTGGCGTGGCCACCGAACTCGGGACCCTAAGTGGCGACGAGGAAAGCGTCGCGTTAGGCATCAACGACGACGGCTACGTCGTGGGTGCGAGCGGTTCCGTTACCGGCCCTCGACGCGCCTTCCGGTGGAGCCGAACGGAAGGGATGCGCGACCTCGGTGCGTTGCCCGGGATGGACTGGAGCATCGCACGCGCCATCAGCAACAAGGGGCACATCGTCGGCTCGTCGGGGCGGAACACCGGCAATATCGAGCGGGCGTTCATCTGGAGCGAATCCACCGGGATGAAGGACCTCGGCACCCTGTCGGTCGCCGAGGGTAGTGGGAGCGCCGCTTATGGCGTCAACTTCGCCGGGAAGGTCGTTGGTGTGAGCTGAACGGGGCTGAAGGCACGCGCGGTCATCTTCCCGTGAACGCTATTCGGTAGAGCCTTCGACCGACGGCCCTTTCCTTCGCGTCGTCGCCTGTCGCTCCCCTGCGCCCGTAGCTACAGGCGTGTGATTTCTGCTAGGGACGAGGCTCCACTAGGTACAACGGGCGGATTCACGATGGCACCACGCCGTTTGCGGTGACGGGGTCGTCGCGACATGTTTGCCCGAGAGGCTCTGTTCATTCCGCAGGGAGGGTCCGCTTCATACTCTCCGTCGCCCAAGAGCGAATCGAGCGCGTTGCCCCACTCACGCCTAGGATTTGCCTGTAGGACTCAACTTGTCTCCTTCAACAGGCATGCTAACAGATTTCCGACTCGCCCGAACACGTGTGGGACTCGTCGGGTTGCTCCTGAGCGCAAGCTTTGGATGCCGGGACTCGGCAGGTCCATACGCCGACGGCACTGTCTTGAATCCCGGCGCCGGCAACAGCCTGCAGGTTGCATCGGTGGCCTTCTTCTCGGCGTTCAATGGTCCGGACGCGCTGGCCCTCGGCGCCGGGTGGCTCGAGGGAAACGAGGTGATGGTCACGACGTGCTGTTCGCCGGCTGGCTTTGAAATTGACCCATCCTTCATTGAGCGCCATCAGGGGACGCTGTCGTTTCACTACACAGGGACGACAGCGCGTGCCGGCGATGTCTTCACGACGGCTTTCGCGCGACCGTACGCATACCGCCCACTAGGTGGCTCAGCGACGCTGCCAGCCTCGCTGTCCTTCACGTTCGAACCTTCCACAGATGAACGCCTCGCGTTTGGCATTGGGTTGATGGACGGGAATCAGGGATTTCGATCGGACCCTTCGCCGGCTGACCTAACGAACACTGCGGTGCCCTTCGACGGCGTCGGAGTTGAGGTAGGGCGTTCCAGCTGGTTGTCGACGAATTCGACCGTCTACCTTGCGCGTTACGTCATGGGAGTTCCGACGACCCTTGCGTCCTCGGTCACCAGCCAGCAATTCGAGTCGGGTGAGCGCTACGGCCTCACACTGACAATTGCCGGGAATGGCCAGCTTGACGCGGTTGTCACACGCCTCTCCGATGGGTTTCTCCTCGGTCGCGTGACCGCGTCGGGGCCGACGCTCGCCAGCCCGAACCAAGTCTTTGTCGTGGACCGGCAAGCCGGGATCAGCTTTGACACACCGACGCCAGGAGAGTATCGGACGCGGTTCGATGATATCGCCGTTGGGTCTCCCGCCGCTGGATGCGAC
The DNA here is from genome assembly GCA_044224875.1 of Gemmatimonadaceae bacterium. GTDB lineage: Bacteria > Gemmatimonadota > Gemmatimonadetes > Gemmatimonadales > Gemmatimonadaceae > JABAQJ01. The sequence continues at coordinate 23,816 of JBGAJQ010000015.1, forward strand.
ATCTTCGAGCCAAATGATACGCGGGCGCAGGCGACGACGATCAACACGGGAGTAACGATTGCCACGGCCAAGCTCTGCTCCGGAAGCGACGTTGACTACTATCGATTGCGCTTCACCACAACGCAGCGGGTGGTTGCCGAACTGACACCGCCTGCCCAGCACGACTACGATTTGGCCCTGCTCGATGCATCGGGAAACGTCGTGGTCGCGGCGGCGAATCGCTTTGGTTCCGTCAGTAGCAACGACCTGCGCGAGACGATTGTACTTCAGGCGGCAGCAGGGACCTATTTCCTGCGCGTCACCGCTTTTAATGACCCGGGCGAGCCGGACGTTCCCTATACGATCGCGTTCCCGCCCGGGATGTTCGCATTTCCTCTCAGCAACAGAATGGCCGAATCTCCCGGCAACGGTACGCCCGTGGTGGGGGTGGTATCCGTCGTGGACCATTCGCCACCAGCGGTGTCCCCTGGCGTCTACTGTGCAAACCAAAGCGTGGTCGACTTCAACGGCGATTCCGGGACCGTGCAAGGCGTTGGTATGCCAGTGACGTTCAAATGCTCGAGCACGGGACAGTCGAACGTGCTCTGGGCGTATCGAAAGGCGGACTTTACGCCGTTCAAGGTCAATGGACACTATGTAGGGGACGGGGGGCGTGCGGACGAACTCAATTACGATGGACATCCAGGCTTCGACTTCAAGACCACCGAGGCCGATCAAGACCCCGGTGGCCTGATCCCGGTTCTTGCAGTCGCCGACGGCGTGGTGGAATGCGAATGGAACTCGGCACCGAAGTGCCCCGGCGCGAGCGCGGCATCACACCCCTTGGTGATCGATCACGGCAACGGCTACCAGACGATCTACCTGCACCTCGACCAGCTGCAGGTTGGCGTGCAGAAGGGTTCCATCGTTAGGCGCGGGCAGCAGGTCGGTGTTGCGGGCGCAGCTGGCCCCGTGGCGCCGCATCTGCACTTCGAAGTCAGGCGTTACCGCAACCTCATGAACCGTGCAGCGCCCGCGATGGTCGTGGACCCATACGGCTGGCGCTCGACTGCGACGGACGGTCTCGGCCAGGTCACAACGGTGCCCAGCGTACTCCTCTGGCGCTAACTCGCTCGGCTCGGCCGCCACGCGTACCAGCCACCCCTGACGTCAGTTCCAGCGCAACCCGCGCAGCTGATCGAGATTCAGGTTCCCACCTGAGAGCACACCGACCACGCGCGACCCACTCGGCAGCTTCACCAATCCGTGCAGCATCGCCGCCACTGGGGCCGCCGCTGCTCCCTCCACCACGAGCTTGCACCGCTCCATGATCCACACCACGGCGTCGAAAATGTCACGGTCGGGTAGGGTCACGATCTCATCGACATAACGCTGAACGACCGAGAAGTTGATCTCCCCAGCCCGCTTGACGCGGAGCCCGTCGATCACGGTCTTGCAGTCGATCGTCTGGAGCGTACCAGCTTCAACACTGCGGAGCATCGCCGGCCCATCCGAGGACTCGACGCCAATCACCCGCACTCGCGGATTGTGGCTCTTCACGGCCATCGACACGCCGGCAATGAGCCCACCGCCACCGATCGGCACCACGATCGCATCCAGATCCGGCCAGTCCTGTACCACCTCCAGGCCTAACGTCCCTTGCCCGGCAATCAGCTGTTCATCGTCGAACGGATGCACATACGTCAGCCCCTGCGTGCGCACCAGCTCCTTCGCCTTCTCGTTGGCCTCATCCCAGATGGTGCCGTGCAGCACGACCTCGCCACCGTACGCCTTGGTCGCCGCAATCTTCGCCGGAGTCGCGTTCTCAGCCATGCAGATCACGGCACGAATGCCGTGTATGCGCGCGGCCAGCGCGACGCCCTGCGCGTGGTTCCCTGCCGACGAGCACACGACGCCGCGACGCTTCTCGTCCTCGGACATGAGCGCGAACTTGTTCAATGGTCCACGGATCTTGTATGACCCTACACGCTGAAACAGCTCGGCCTTCAAGCGCACGTCAAAGCCCGTCAGCTCGTTCAACTGCCGGCTCGTGAGCAGCGGCGTGCGCCTGATGTGAGGGGCGATACGATCGCGCACCTCCTGAAAGTCCTTCAGCGTCAGTGAGAACATGGTCACTCGAGGTTAGCGCGTTGGCCGCGATGCAACGGAGAGCGGGTCTTGAGCAGCTCGAAACTACGTAGCGGGCGTGAGGGCGTGAGGGCGTAGGTAGGCAGCAGCGTGACGAACCGTCGCCAACGTCCCGCCCCGGCGTCCGTCCAGTTCAAACGAGCCGCCCGCAGGCATCGCCTCGTGGACGCGATCGTGAGGCAGCACCTTGCGGCGCCCGGGTCCGGGTTCAGATTGCCGTATTGTACGTCGGCAATTTATCACGGCCGCCCCCCGCGGTACCAGAACGGCACGTTTGAACCATCGGATCGATGAACACTCACGGTGAGGCGGAGAGGGGACTCTCCCTGGCCGGTCGCCGGTTGCTGGCGATCGCCGCGTACTACGTGGCTGTGGCGATCGGCATCCTGATCGCGTGGCGGTACGCGCCAGCCGCCCTCTCCGCGCTGGGCGGCAAGGGCGCGGCGCAGCTGGTGGGGGCACCGGGCGACGTGGTCTCGCGGTCGGGGCTGCAGTCTGAGGTCCTCGCCCCGCTCGCACCCGCCGCCACGCAAGCGAGCGCAACGCTTGCTGCGTTAGGCGGGGCATTGGCGACCGCGCTGCCAGTGGCCCTGGTGTATTCCCTGACACGACGCCGGAAGGGCTTTGCCCAGTCGATGGTTCACCTGCTGCTGTTGCTGCCCATTGCCGTCGCGGGAATGGTCGTGCTCATCCAGCATAGCCTGGCGTTGGCGTTCAGCCTGGCGGGAATCGTCGCCGTGCTGCGTTTTCGCAATTCCCTCGAGGACGTGAAGGACGGGGTCTTTGTCTTTGTCGCGGTGAGCATCGGGATGTCGGCGGCGGTGGGTGCATTGGCCATCGGACTCGTCACCTCGGCCGTGTTCAATGCCTGTGTGCTCTTGCTGTGGTGGCTGGACTTTGCGCGACGCGCCACACCCGACGCGCGTGAGGGCTGGCGAAAGTTCGCGCGACTCCCGAAGGTCGCCGCCCCGTCGACGCCGACGGCGGAGCGCACGGCGGAAGCGCGCGAAGAGGGAGACGCCGTCTTTGCGGAAGCTGCCCGCGCCTGGCGTCGCCAGCTCCAAATCACGTCCGAATTTCGTGCCGCCACGCCGGCCAAGTCGGCGACGGCACAACTGCACATCCGCTCATCCTCACCGGACGCCACGCGCCAGGCAGTCGAGCCGATCCTCGGCGCGCGCGCCAAACGGTGGGAGCTGACGGGGGTCGTGCGTGAGGGCGAGACGAGCACGCTCAAGTACCGCGTTCGCATGAAGCGCAGCGAGCGCGCCGCCTTCCTGGAGACACTCCGCTCGACGCCGACGGTCGACGGCGCAGAATGGCGGTGACGGTGTTCAAATGATGAACCCTGCCGCGGTTGCCCGCTGGGATGTGCCGTCCGCCGAGGTCCTGTTGCGCCATCGGCGTGAGCCGTTTCCGCTGGGCCTGCGCGCCTCCGAGGCCCAGCGCACGTTCTTTCGCGACGTCTTCTACGACACCCCCGACCAGAGCCTGCGCGCCCGGAGTGTGACCTGCCGCCTACGGCACCAGGCGGACGGTATCGTGCAGCTGACGGTGTCGTTCCTGGACGAGCGAGGTTCGGAAGTCGATCGCCTTCGGGCCGAGGCGACGGGGTCCAGCACCGATATCCCCGGCCTGCTGACGGGGGCCAACCCGGCGGCCCACTTGTTGTCGTCCATCATCAATCCCGCATCGCTCAGCGCACAGCTCGAACTCGAGGTCGAACGACATACGCGAGAAGCCGGTGGCCGCTGGTGGTGGGACGCGCGCTATTCGGTGGCGTACGACAGCGTGACGGTGCGGGCCGCGGGCATTGCCCACACATTCCACGAGATCTTGCTGTACCGTCGCCGAAACGGACGGCCGTCGGGCGAGCAGGTCGCCAACGCCTTGGCTCAGCAGCTCTCCCTGCGCACGGTGACCGTGGACCGTCGCGAGCGCGGCGAGCAACTGCGTCTGGCGTCAGAGAGCGAGGCCCTGGCGCGCAAGGTGGGGCAGGGGCGTTGGGTGGTCATTGCGGCGCTCGATGGAGCGCACATCGCCTCGCTGACATCCCCTGGCACGAAGCGCCTGCCGAGTGCGGAAGGAAGTGGTGAGGAGGCCTGTCGGCACCTGCTCCGTCGCACCCTTGGCAGTGCTGTAGGGGACCTGAGGCTTCTCACAACCGTCAACGGCGAGGGCCGGCTGGCGACGTTGGAGCTGTGGATCTGCACCCATGCCGATCGCTCGGCGAAAGCCAGCGAAGGGTTGGTCTGGCTGCCCATCGAGCAGATGTTGGCGCGGATTGGGTCATCGGAGATTTCGGACCCGCCGACGCTCGCTGCGCTGACGACGCTGGCACGATCGCCGGTCTTGCGACAACTCGTCGCGCGGCCGTCCGCCGATGGCGTCGAGGCCAGACGACAGGAGCGTCATACGCCGGCGGCGGCGTGGACGCCTGACGAACACGGCCCGAGACTCAACGCCGAAGAGAGTCTCATCGCATTCAACGCGCGGGTGCTGGCGTTGGCCGAGGATCCGGCGGTGCCATTGCTGGAGCGACTGCGCTTCCTGGCGATCGTGTCGTCGAACATGGACGAATTCTTCGCAGTTCAAGCTGGCGGGTTAAAGTACGACGGCGGTGACGCAGGGGAGGAATCGGACGCGACCAGGAGCGCGCAGTCCCGGTTGCTGAACGCTGCCCGCCATGCACGCGCCCTGACCGAACGGCAGTGCCAGACGGCCACGCGGTGTCTCGCCGAACTCCCGGGTGCTGGGATCCACGTGCGTGGGATGAACGAAGTGACGGCGGCGCAACGTGAGCAGTTGAACGCCTACTTTCGGAGCGTGGTGCTGCCGTACCTGACGCCACGTGCGATAACTGCCACCCCGGGGCATTCGCTGCCGGTGGTCGCCGACCGCGCCATGTGCTTCGCGGTGGCCTTGCGTGAAGGGAGTGACGGCCCATTGCACCTGGCGGAAATGACGTTGCCGGCGGCCGTACCACGCTTCGTGCCGCTTTCGGATCGCATGGAGTTCGTCAGGGTCGAGGACCTGATTCGGCAGGAACTCGGGCGCGTGTACCCCGGCCGTCGCGTGGTCGAGGCGGCACTCTTTCGCGTGACACGTTTTGCCGATCTCGGTGTGGATGAAGGGCGCGCAGGCGACTTGCGACAGGCAGTACAGGAACACGCCGAGCGACGGCGACACCGACCGATTGTTCGCATCGAAGTCGCGCAGGAGATGTCGGGATCCGTTCGCGGACTGCTATTGCGTGAGCTGCTGCTCGAGCCGGGCGTCGGCGCGGGGAGCCTGACAAGCGACGACCTCTACGACGTGCCGGGCATGATGGATCTGGAGGGCCTGAAGCAGCTGGCGGACCTGCCCCAGCCCGCTCTCGCCTTTCCGCAGGTGCTTCCGGCGGCTCCGTTCGCCGACGTTTCGTCGCTGTGGGACGCGATCAAGGAACGGGACCTCATGGTCCACCACCCGTATGAGGATTTCTCGAGTACGGTGGTTCGCTTCTTCAACGATGCCGCCGACGATCCTGATGTACCCGTGATCAAGGCGACGCTGTACCGGTCGGGCGAGCGGTCAGCGATTGTCGATGCACTGCGGCGTGCCGCCGCCGCTGGTAAGGACGTGACGGTGTTTGTGGAATTGAAGGCGCGCTTCGACGAGGCGCGCAATGTCCAATGGACCAGACGCCTCGAGGCCGATGGCGTGCATGTGGTGCAGGGCCTTCCCGGATACAAGAATCACGCGAAAGTCGCGCTCGTTATGCGCCAGGAGGCGGGCCGACCGCAGCGCTACGTCCACGTCGGTACGGGGAACTACAACGCGGGAACGGCGCGCGTCTACACCGACCTGGGGTTGTTCACCGCGCGTCCCGAGATCTGTGACGATATCACGGACCTGTTCAACACGCTTACCGGGAGCTCTTCACCGACCGCGGTCGCGTACAGGGAGTGCCTCGTGGCACCGCATGGATTGCTGCCGGGCGTGCTCTCACGCATCGCTCGCGAGGCCGCGCACGCAAAGGCCGGTCGCGAGGCACGCATTCGCATGAAAGTGAACGGACTTTCGGACGTTGAGGTCATCGACGCGCTCTACAGCGCCGCCAAGGTTGGCGTATTCATTGACCTGGTGGTGCGAGGTATCTGCACCCTTTCGACATCTGTATCTGAGCGCATTCGGGTCGTGAGTTTGCTCGGTCGGTTCTTGGAGCACGCGCGTATCTACACGTTCGCGAACGATGGGGACCCCGAGTACTTCATCGGGTCGGCAGACCTTCGGCCGCGCAACCTGCGTCGTCGGGTCGAAGTGCTGGCGCCCGTGCACGACCCCGTACTGCGCCAACGACTGGACGAAGTGCTGGATGTGGAGCTGTCGGATCCCGCGGCGTGGGACCTCACACCGGACGGCAAGTACGTCAGGCGTGGAGCAGGACTCGGTGACCCGCGAAGTGCCCAGACCCGCTTTGGCCAGTACGCCCCGGTTACGACGGACGCGAGTCGCGTATGACATGGCTACGAGCGCTGCACCGACCCTGCCGTCCACTGCGCCGGCGAGCGATCCGCGGCAGTCTGGCTGCGTTGTTGCTGTCGGCCGTGAGTGGGGCGCAGCGCCCCGCAGGTTCGCCGAAGGCCGAGACAGCGCTGGAACGATTCGACCTGCGACGCCCGACCGCCCGTCACGCACTGCCGCACGGCTTGCGCGAGATCTCGGGATTGGCAGTCACCCCAGATGGAAGGGTGTTCACGCATAACGACGAGCACGCCGTGGTTTCGGAAATCGAGCCATGTACGGGCCGTGTGGTGAAGTCGTTCGCCCTTGGGACACCTCCGTTACGCGCGGACTTGGAGGGCATCGCCGTGGCCGGCGATCGCATGTTCATGGTGACGAGCACCGGGATCCTGCTGCAATTCAAGGAAGGTGCGAACGGAGCGACGGTCCCCTTCACCTCGATCGATACAGGGTTCGGGCGGGCGTGCGAGCTCGAGGGGCTGGCGTTTGAGCCGGCGGATCGGTCGCTGTTGTTTGGATGCAAAGAACCAAGACAAGCGGTGCGTCACCCACCCGTGTTGCTTTGGCGCTGGTCGGTGGATCGTAACGCGCCGGCCAACCCAGACCGGGTCACTATCGTCAGGGCGCCACTGGTCGAGGCGATCGGCAGCAAGTCATTCCGGACGGCGAGCTTGGAACGCGACCCGCGCACCGGACACTACCTGATGGTTGCCGGGCCGGAACGCGTATTGGCCGAAGTCACCACCGCCGGCGAGGTACTGGCGACCGCCAAGCTGCGACCAGACGTGCATCGGCGGCCGGAGGGATTGACGCTGCTTGGTGACTCGGTGCTCGTGATTGCGGATGAAGGCGGGAACGGGCGAGGCACCATCGCCTGCTACCGCAGCACCACACTCAAGAAGCGTTAGGTGTTCGCGATGGGGTCGCATTCGTTTCCCTCTTGGGCAAGGCGTACTACGAAGCTCGTAGGGACCGCCCTTACGATCGGCGCATGGCTCGGCGGGTTCAATTCAGCCATGGCGCAGACGTCGGTCTCGGATTCGGCGCAGACGGTTGTCCGGACACCCGGGGCGAGGTACGGCGCGGGGTGGCTGCGACGCGCCATCCTGGGTGAGGACTACCGCGCCTTGTGGACGTCGCCCATTGAAGTAGAGGTGCTCAACCTTCGCTCCGTCGCGGGCGGCCTGCGACCCACGCAGCGCGGCGGCAGCATGCAGACGAACTCGTTGCGGTTTGCTGGAGCTGACGGCCGCGAGTACGTCTTCCGGCCGCTCGAAAAGGACTTCTCCAAGGGCTTGCCTCCCGAATTGCGGGAGACACTCGTGCGGGACATCGCCCAGGATCAAGTAGTGGGATATCACCCCGGCGCTCCGTTGGTGGTGTCGAGCCTGTTGGATGCCACCGGGCTGCATCATCCGCAGCCACGGCTGGTAGTGATGCCCGATGACTCTCTACTCTTGGAGTTCCGTGCGGAGTTCCGCGGCGTCCTCGGCACGTTTGAAGAACGACCAGGCCGCGACTTCGATGACACCCCCGAGACACTCGGCGCGATCGATGTCATCAGCTCGGAGCGACTGTTTGAACGCATGAGGAAGAGTTCCTCGAATGTGCCCGATACGCGCGCCTATCTCGCCGCGCGACTGCTCGACATCCTCGTTGGCGATCGCGATCGCCATCGCGATCAATGGCGGTGGGGCCGCTTCTCGTCTCGCGACGGTGCGTTATGGGAGCCGATCCCGCGCGACCGGGACATGCCCTTTGCCAAGTTCGAAGGACTTGGCCCATGGGTGATCCGCGGCATCGTGCCGCAACTGGTGACGTTTGGGAGCACGTACCCGGACATGGTATGGCTGAACTGGAATGCAAGGGAGATCGACCGGCGGCTCCTGAGTAGTCTCGAGTGGAGTGCCTGGGACTCCGCGGTCACACGTCTACAGTCGCAGCTGACGGATTCGGTCATCGACGCGGCGCTCGCGCGCATGCCGCGCCCCTTCGTTGAACGGAACGCCCCTGAACTTCGGTCCGCCCTCATTGCACGGCGGTCGCACCTGCGCGATGCGGCCGCGTCGTACTACGCAATCCTCGCGCGTGAGCCCGATCTTGCCGGAACCGACGGCCCCGATTCGGTGACGGTGGAGCGACGGACGGATGGAACGCTTGACGTTGCCCTGTATGCTGTCGCTCGCGAGGGGCGCCGGGGAGCAGATGCGCCTTATCTCGCGAGGACGTTCCATCCGAGGGAGACCAAGGAGGTTCGCTTGTTCCTCCACGGCGGCGATGATCGAGTGGTCATTCGCGGGGCATCGGCTCGCGGCGGTATTCGCGTCCGTTCGCTTACGGGCGACGGTGACGACCGGGTAGTCGACGCGCTGGCCGGCGGCGATCGCGCAATCGCACTCTACGACTCTTCCGGCACGGACAGCATTTCGAGCGAAGGGAAGCACACGATTGACCGGACGCCATATCGTCCGCCTCCGGTGCCACGTCCAGAGAACGCCATCCGAGATTGGGGAAGCTGGAACTACACCATGCGGGGGGTCAGCTTCGCGCCGAGCCTCGGCGTAGTCGGCTCGCTCATCCACGTGCGGAACGCCTACGGCTTTCGGAAGAACCCTTTCGCATCGCGTTCGACGTACCGCCTGGACTTCTCGCTCGGCGAACGACGGCCGCGCTTGACGTACGACGGCACCTTCAATTCAATGAACTCGCCGCGCTCCGTCGGGCTCGAAGTGATGGCGTCTGGAATCGAGGTCATTCGCTTCCACGGGCTCGGCAACGAGACGCCCGCCGAGGACCCGACTTCCTACTATCGCGTGTTCCAGAACCTATTCCGGATAGCACCGGAATGGCGTGCTCCGCTGTCGCCTGCCGTCTCCATCTCGTTAGGTGCGGTAGGCCAGTACACGACGACACGCGACGACGCCCGGACATTGGTGGCCGAAACGGCTCCATATGGTAGCGGCACATTCGGGCAGGTTGGCGGACGCGTCGGCGTGTCGATCGACCGGCGCGACTCTCCCACTGCACCTACTCGCGGATTCCGATTGTCGCTGGACGCGGCGGCTTATCCGTCGCTGTGGAGCGTGGATAAGCCCTTTGCGAAGGGGAGTGCGGCGGCGTCGGCATACGTCAGCGCGGCGGGACCGGTTCGTCCAACGTTGGCCCTTCGCGCGGGCGCCGAGCACCTGTGGGGGACTTTTCCCTTTCAGGAGTCGGCGTTTCTCGGCGGAGCCGGAACACTGCGTGGGTGGGACGTTCAGCGTTTTGCTGGGCGCACCGCGCTCTACGGCAGTGCCGAGCTGCGGCTCTTTCTGCGAAAGGTTTCGATCGTTGTACCTGCCGATATGGGAGTGTTAGGATTCGCCGATGTCGGACGCGTGCGCGCGGATAACGAGCAGTCCAATACGTGGCACCAGGGATTCGGGGGCGGCGTGTGGCTCGCTCCCCTCATGCGGAACTACACCGTGAGTGCGTCGATTGCGCGCGGGCGCGAGCGAACGGGGTTCTATTTCGCCAGCGGCTTCACCTTCTAGCGCGCTGCCGGCACCTGGGCGTGGGCGAAGCTCATGGCAGGCCGTTCATAGGAAGCTGCTCGGTATGCAGGAACCTCGCGCGCGACGCTGCCGAGCTACCATCTGGGCGCAGGGTGTTGACTCGATTGTTGGCTACTTTCGCACGGTGAATGGGCCGCGATATCAGTGCCAGGGGTGCAGGCTCGCGAAAGCGGCGAGCCTACATCTTCTCCGACAACATGATGTGCGCCTTGGGTGTGCCGGGGAACATCAGCCACGGTCCGGCCTTCTGCGGCTTGGTCGTGAGGCCCGTTGTTTGTTCCGTCGCGTAGGGGATGTATACGACGAACAAGGCATCGCCGCCGGTGACCACTCCAGTGGCCGGATTGAAGGCCTCGTCAGGTGCAAAGACTTGGTACAACGTCGCGGGCTGCGTCGGCATCTTGATCTTTCCTGACTTGGCCTCGGCGAACCTGACGGTATCCACCTGGTCTCCCTTCACCCCCTGGGCGCGCAGTTCCCGGCCACGCGCCATGAACGGCTCCATGGACTCGTGATAGCACGCGGGATGAAATCCCTTGATCCGAGGGTCGTCGGCCAGGCAGATCATCCCGTTCGTTCCAGTTCGCAGCGAGACCAACTTCATCGAGGCGTCGTATCCAAGGACGGCTGCCGTCGCGCGCATGCTGGCGGGGAGTGGTGCCACGGCCCCGGCGATCTGCACATCCTTTGGGGGAGGCGCGGACTGAGCACGAGCCATTAAAGGCACCGCGACGATCGCTGGAATAAGCAGGGTTGGGATGAGTCTGCGCATAGCGGGAATCTCAGGGTGTTGGCCAGGGGCGAGCTGCACCATGATACGATGCGGGCACGAGCGGCGATACGGGTTGGAGCGGGAAGTGGCGCGAGGCTACGTTTCCGGGAAGCGCTCACCCGAGGCCGGACGTGGAACTGCACGAGCTCGAGATCATGGAGGTGGCGGCTCTGCTTCGGAAGCGAGCCGTGTCGCCAACGGAGTTGCTCGCGCACATGCGGGCGCGCATCCAGCGCCTGAATCCGTTGTTGAACGCGTACCTGTCGCTTCGTCAGGACGCGGATCGCGACGCCGAGCGTGCCGAACGGGCCCTGCGATCGCGGCGACCCGTTCATTCGCTGTGCGGGGTGCCGATCTCCATCAAGGACCTCATCCTCTCGAGCGATCAACTCACCACCGCGGGCTCCCGCTGTTTTGGAGATGGCCTGCGCAGCGACCACGATGCACCGGTCATCCGCCGGCTGCGCCGCACAGGCGCGGTGATTGTCGGCCGAGTGAATCTCCACGAGATAGCGTTAGGCGTCACGTCGGTGAACGAGCACTTTGGGCCCGCGCGGAATCCTTGGAACACCGGCCACGTGGCGGGTGGCTCGAGCGGCGGGTCGGCGGTTGCGGTGGCCGGTGGGTTGTGTACGGCCTCTGTGGGAACCGATACCCGTGGGTCCATCCGGATCCCGGCGGCGTGCTGTGGAACGGTCGGACTCAAACCCACCAGGGCCTTGGTCTCGACAACAGACGTGGTCCCCCTCAGTCCAACGCTCGATACGGTCGGACCCATCACGCGATCGGTGACCGACGCGGCCGTCATGCTCGGTGGGATGGCTGGCACGGGAGAACAGATCGAAGGGTGGATGCGGTCGACACGCAAGCGCGCATCGGCGCTCCGCATCGCTGTCTCCGAGTACCACGTGCGGGACCTCGATCGCGAGGTGCAACGTGCTATCGACGGCGCCCTGCGTGTGCTTCGCAAACTGACCGGCAAGATCCGCGAGGTCCGGATTCCTGGAATCGACGACGTACAAGCAGCGTCCGTCGTGATCACCGCGTCGGAGGCGTTCGCGTACCACCAATCGACCCTGGAGCGGGACCCAGGCGCCTTCGGCCCCTTGGTATGCCAGCGACTCGAGGGGGGATCGGCATGGAAGGCTGTGGACTACCTCCACGCGATGCACACGCGACGGAGGTTCGAAGCGACCATGCGCGCGACGTTCGAGGATGTGGATGTGCTGGTGGGGGCAACGATCCCAGCACTCCCTCCACAGATCGGAGCGCACGCCGTGCAGATCAATGGGCGAGACGCGCACACGGTGGATGCCTTCACGCGCGCCAACTCACCGCAGAACATGGCGGGCAATCCCGCGCTCTCGTTGCCCATCGGCTTTAGCGCCTCTGGCCTGCCACTAGCCTTGCAGCTGATCGCCGACCAAGGGAAGGAAGCCCACCTGTTCACCGTCGGAAGCGCCTTTCAACGCGAGACGGACTGGCATCGTCGCCGGCCGCTGCTCGGCTAAGCCCCTCCGTGGATCGTGAGGCGCAAATGCGGTGTCATGACTTGAAGCTGGGCTCGCATAGATTTCATTTCGCAGCAGCCGGTTGAATGCACGCTCCTTTCGTGAGGAGGTTGGGTTCGTGACGACTTCAAGCCGCTGACGATGGCGACACCCCTTTCGGACATCGAGATCCACCGCCAGCTCGCCGGGCTCCAGGGCTGGGCGCGCCGTGGAAATGAGATCGTACGCACCTTCGAGTTTTCATCGTTCGGGCTGGCGATCGCGTTCGTGGATCGCATCGCACCTATCGCCGACGCGCACAACCACCATCCTGATATCGATATTCGCTACAACAAGGTGGTCGTGCACCTCTCCACGCACGATGCGGGTGGCATAACAGGGAACGACTTCCGGCTCGCGCAGGCCATCGACGCGGCCTGACTCACCGGAAAAGAAAGAGGGCGCCGACAACCATCGGCGCCCTCCTGCATTTCCGTAGATCAGTTGCTTAGCGACGTCGTCCGCCTAACAGCGAAAGAATCGCCATGAACATGTTCAGTAGGTCCAGGTAGATCGTGACCGCAGCGCGCACATAGTCATTCGGTCCAAACACGTTGCGCAGGCGCCAGGTATCGAAGATCAGCAGGCCGCTGAACACGACAACGGCGGCACCGGCAATCCATAGGGAAGCCGTGTCATTGCGGAAGAACAAATTGAGCAATGATGTGGCGATCAGCACCCACAGGCCGACGACGAAGAAGCTGCCCCAGGCGCTGAAGTCGCGCTTGCTGATCCATGCAAAGGCCGTGAGCACCGCAAAGGCGCTCGCCGTCAGCAGGCCAGCTTGACCAACCACACCCGGCTGCGTCTGCCCCATCACATAGATCACGGGAGAGATTGCCACGCCTTCGACGAACGTGAACAAAAAGACCAGGCCCAGATTGGCCGGGAAGGCATCTCGAAAACTCATCGCGGCAAAAAGCGGCGCGATGGTCAGCAGCATCGTGATGAAGGGATGCCGCGCTACGGCGGACATGATGGCCGGCTGGCTCATTCCGAACGCCGTGCCGGCGATCGTGACGAGCACGCTCGCAAAGACCAACGTGTAGGTCCGGCGAACCAGGGTCGCTCGCTCGGATCCGGTGCGAACGACGGCACTGTCCATCGTGCGGTAAGACACACCCATTGAATCAGACTCCGTAGTAACGGGTTGACTCAAATATACTGGGTTGTGGATGTGAAGAAGGGGCCCGAAGGCCCCCAGCCGCACTCAAGACTTGTACAGGCGAACGCCTCCGTTCACCGTCCGGAACTCCAAGCGGCGACCGCCTTTACCTACCGTCGCCCGCACGTGCCTTGGGCTGATTTTCCCGGTCACCGTCAGCGGGAAGTCCGACGTCACTCCGCCGTTGACGGTGCGCATGTCCAGGTCCGCGTCCAATCCTTCCGGCACGTACACCTCGATCGACCCGTTCACGGTTTCGAACTCCAGATCCTTCTCACCCAACGTGCCCATGTGGGCTTCGATGCTGCCGTTTACGGTGGACGCCGAAACCGGGCCGCCAGTCGAACGCGCGTAAATGGTGCCGTTGACTGTTCTCGCCTCCACGGCGGCTGTTGCGCCCTCGATGTGCAGTCCACCGTTGATGGTATTCAGGTCCAACCGCACGCCTTGGGCCACCTTCACCACGAATTCCACGCTGATCTCGTTGCGGTCGTCACGCCAGCCACGTTCGCGCTCTCGGTGATAGCCGTTCTCGTCGCAACGCGTGGTCTCGTACCAGACGGCGCAGATCAGCATGTCGCCGTCTCCCACCTTGAGTGTTTCGAAGCGAACAATCGTCGGGTTGCCGCGCCGCCACTTCTTTTCTGCCGTGACGGTGGTCTTGTCGCCATCGCCGCGCTCCACGCGAATCGGACCGTTCAGGTTTCGAATGTAGAGCCAGTGCCCGCTCTCTATGCGCCCATCCCAGGAGAACGCGCGTTCCGTGCTGCGCTCCTGGCCGAGCGCCAGCTGCGAGGTCAGGGACAACAGGGCCAGGGCATATGTCAACTTCTGCACGGGAAATCTCCTCTGCCTAACGGCTTGCGCCGTGTTGCGTAATCTTCACGTCGCCGCTGAAGGACTCGGCGACAATGCGTGCCTCGCCGTTTCCGACGGTGAACTCGAATCGCCGCGGGCGACGGTTGGTGCGTTCACCCGGCTGTAACGTCATGGGGAAGTCCGAATCGATCCCCCCACTGTATGTCTCGATGCTGAAGCGCGCGCTGATGGACTTCGGCAGGTCCAACGAAACCTCACCGGAATGCGAGTGGAACTCGTATCGCCCATTCCCTTCCACGCTGCCGCTGAACGTGACCTCGCCGCTGACGGTCGAGGCATACACGTCCGTCGACCGCACGTCGGTGAGCGTGATTTCCGAACTCGTGGTTTCCACGCGCACGCCACCGCGAATATCCTCCAGGTCCACATCGCCGCTGACGCTGTTGGCCTCCACGTCGCCGTCCACCTCAGTGACCTGGATATCCCCAGACACATTTTCGACCGTGACACGTCCCTTGGCGTTCTTCACGATCACGTCGCCACTCGTACTGTTGGCTTCCACCGGACCGCGTGTGTCGTGCGCCGTCACGTCGCCCGAGGTGCTGCGCATGATGACGCGCGCTCCCTCCGGGATGGAGACGTCGATCCGCGTGTCGCCGGTGCGGCCGCGCACTGGCTCTGTTTCCACGGTGATGCGCGACGACGAGAGATTGGACCGGAACCGTCCGCGCTCGCTGTAGGCACGCACGCGCGCCTCGTTCCGGCTCCATCCGTTCACCACGATCTCCCCGGAGATGTTGGAGAGGTCTACCACGCCATCCTTCGAGAAGGCGAAGGTGGTGTCGATCTTCTCTTCCATGTAGCCCGAGCGATCGCGGCGATCGCTGAACTCCCAGTCGCTTTCCTTGATCGCCTGCTCCACGGCGCGACTGACACGTTCGGCCGTGCGCTCGGCGATGGCGCTCAGACGGTCCGCCATCCGCTCGATGCGGCGTTCAACGTCCTGCGCGTGTGCGGAAGGTGCCACGCATGCGGCGAACACCACCCCGGCGATCCAGATCGTTCGTGTCTTCATGTCACTCACCGTTAGGCACGGGATGGCAGTAACGCCACCGTGCGCAGCAACCCGAGCTTCTTCTCGAGGGCCTTGTTCAATTGTTCACTCAGGAACTTCGATGCCGGGTCGGTCGCCAGCGCGGAACGCGCCTCGGCGATCGCTCGATCGATCGTCGTCAGGGAATTCTCGATGACCGCAACCGTCGACGGATCGAGGTCCGACCGTCGCTGGTCAATGATCTGCCGAAGGTCGGCGATCTCCCGGTCGTACGTGACCTTCACCGGGACGCGGACGCGTGCGGCGGCGCTGTTGGCCACTGGCTGCGCGGTGCTCCCAACAACCACAGGAGCTCCCTCGGGAGCCTGCGTTCCGGCCGGTGTCACCTCACGGACCGAATCAGTGTTAGGCGCGGTCGCGGCCACCTGACTGGAGTCCCGGCCGCCCGACTGAAGTCGCGACTTGGTGGCGAAGTACGTCACCGAGGAACTGATGGTGATGAGTGCCGCGGCGGCGACGCCCCATCGCACCACGCGCGCCGGCGCCATGAAGTGACGTCGCGTGTCACGCGACGAACGAGCGGCGCCAAAGACCGGGGCAACGACGACCTCCTGATCCAGCCTGGCGGCGATTCCCGCCCAGAGGTCGCGAGTCGGCTCCAACACCGGCAGATTCAACGCATCGCGCTGGAGCTTCTCCAGGTCACGCATCAGGGCCGCGCAGCGCAGGCAGGACACGCGATGGGCGTTCATCGCCTCCTGCATTGGCGCGTCGAGCGTCCCCTCCAGCAACTCGGAGAGACGATCGTCAAACCCTGTGCACGTCATGCTGATCGGTGTCATCGGTTCAGTGCCTCGCGTAACAGCATCCTGGCGCGATGAAGCTGCGCCTTGCTCCCACCTGACGTGATTTCCAACATCTCGGCAATCTCTTCGTGCTTGTATCCTTCCACGTCGTGCAGAACGAACACCCTTCGTGCGCCAGGCGGAAGACCGGCGATGGCTCGTTCAAGGTCCAGCGAATCCCCAGGCGCAAGCGTCAGCGTTGCGTGCGGCAACTCGTCGATGGCGTCCCCATCGTCGCTGATCCGTTGGTTCGAACGACCCTCCGACTTCCGCGCGTTCAACACCACGTTCACGGCCAGCCGATGCAGCCAGGTGCTGAATGCGCTCTCCCCACGAAACAGGTTGAGCTTCTGCCACGCCCGAACGAACACGTCCTGCGTCAGCTCTTCCGCTCGCGACCTGTCGCCCACCATGCGAGCACAGACGGCGTACACTCGGTTGACGTTGCCGCGGTACAGGCGTTCGAATGCGGTACGATCCCCCGCCGCCGCCAAGGCGACGTCAGCCGCGATCTGCTCCGCTTCAAAGGCCTCGTCGTCGACTCTCGGCACCGTCATCTAGACTGTCGATTTCTGCGCTCGCCAATGAGATAGCGCGTTCGACAGGAAGGTTTGAACGCTTCAGGCAGGGCCGCGCCGCCAAACTGCGTCGATGAGCTCGGGGATTTCCCGCGGCCGATGTGCAACATATGACGGAGTCGCGGCCAGAAGAGTGTCAGCGGGGAAGGCGCCCCAGGTGGCAGCGATGGTCGTAACTCCCGCCGAGTTGCCCGCTTGGACGTCGAAAGGGGAGTCACCCACGAAGACCGCCCGCCCCGGATGGCCCCCGAGCCGCTCCAGGGCGAATTGGACCGGTTGCGGGTCCGGCTTGTGGCGTTCGGTGGCGTCACAGCCGACGAGGACCTCGAAGTGGTGCTCCAGGCGCACGTGGCTAAGCGAGCGTCGAGCGATCGCATCCATCTTGGACGTGACAATGCCTAATCGGTGTCCCGCGGCCCGGAGGGCCAGCACCGCGTCCTCCACGCCGTCGTAAAGAGTCGTTAGGCGGTCGTGGTGCTCGAGTTGATAGGTGCGGTAATTGGCGATCAGCGTCGCCATTTCTTCTGGCGAGCGAACATACGGCCCGAACTGCGCAACGAGGGGACGCCCAATGCCGGCGATGAACTCCTCCTCGGTCGGCCTCGGGCCATCGTGGGAGTCGAAGGCGAAGTGGGCGGCCTGGATGATCAGGGCAATCGAGTCGATCAGCGTGCCGTCGAGGTCGAACAGGACCGTGAGCGCGGGTGCAGGCATGCGGTGAAGCTAGCAGCCGACGACACGGTTCGTCACGCGGGGAGCGGTTGTGGTGTCACGACGAGCGCCAGTTCGAGGTGCGGCGTCTCGTCGGGCTCGACGAGGTCCGGGCGACCGCCCGCCCACAGCGCCTCGAGCCGTTCTAGGCGCGCCAAGCCAGTTGGATGCGTTCGTGCCTCGGCCAAGGCATTGGCCAACGCGCGTTCGGCGCCGGCGCCGCGGGCCTGTTGTACCCAGCGTCGAAGGATCGTTAGGCGCCCGGCGGCACGTAGCCGCACGTTGCGGCGCAGGCCCACCTCTAGATCAGCGAGCAGCCGCAGCGCGGCCCTGTGCGTTGGTGAGTCCCCGACTTCCACGGCCGACACCGCAGCACGCGCCTGTTCTCGTGACCTCCAGTCACTGAAGCGCTTGGCGACTTCGGCGAGGCAGGATGGGTCGCCCGCGGCATTACGCTCGAAGTGGTGGAGCCATCGAACGATCTCCTCCGGGTCCTCACCGACGAGCGTGGGTGTGGCGACCAGCAGTCGCGGGGGCTGTGGTCCCGTCACCAGCAACAGCGCGATCCAGTGGGAGATGTTGGGTTGGTGAAGCACGCAGGCGGCTGGCAGCACGTGCTCCTCGAGTGCTTCGTCCGGGTGCCCGCGCCACTTGGCAAGGTGTCGTTGCATGTTCGCAGTCAGCTCGAACTGGCCACTTCCGTCGGCGGGATGAGTGCCGGACCAAGGTACCCCATGCAGCATGTCGCCGGCGCCGACCAGTCGCTGCGCTGCCGCGGCTTTCCGCTGCAGCGTCCGAATGATGCCCACCAACTCCTCGGCGCTTACCGGCAGCTCAAACGCACTCACGCCGATGGACGAATGCAAGGATTCCGGCCTCCGAAGGCGACCAACGCGCTGGTGGACACGAGCGGGCGTCCAGGGCAGGTCCACATGGAGGAGCTCTCGGAAGCGACCGAGATTGACGCCTTCGCTCAGCAAGTCGGTAGTGATCAGGGCGTGCACGGGGAGGCGTGGGTCGGGGCGGTTGGCCGCCGCCGGATGAGCGGCGGCGAGCACGTCGTCGCGGGACAGGCGGCCGGCGCCGGTGACGCCACCCTTGGCCGTCAGCAGCATCACGCCCCGCTGTGACGGCAGGCGTCGAAAGAGCATGCGAGCGGTCTCCGTGTACTGCGTGAACGCCACCACGCCGCCCTCGTGATCGCGCTCGATGAGCGCACCAAGATGCGCGGCGCGTGCCGCATCCACGTCTGGGCCCGTCGCCAGCGCGTCCAGCGCGAGCTGCAAGCCCGTCATATGTGCGTCGAGTCGCTCCAGGAGGACTGAGGTGCCGGACGGGCTCGCCGCTGTCGCGACGACCAGTGGGGCGAATGCCAGCTGCAACGCCTCGGGGTACAATTGCCAGCTGCCCAGCTCCGCGCGGTTCGGGTAGCGGCCCTCCTGCAGGGCATCGGCAAGGGCGGCGGCACGCATCCACATGCGACGCATGGCGTGACGCAGGGCGGCCGTACTCGACATCCAGAGACGCAGCAACAGAAGCCCCAGGAGTGCGTCGGCGGCTCCGCCATCGCTTGGCGGGACGGGCGCCGGGATGCGCGTCAGTGTCGAGAGCAGCGCCTCCCCATGGGGAAGCGTCAGCCAATGAATCGGTTCGGTCGCTGGAAGTCGCTCGGCGACGCCGAGGTCGGCTGCGGTGTGCCGGACCGTACAGCGACGGAGCACGTCGTCGGGCACGTGGTGAGCGCGGGCACCTAGGAAGAATGAGAGGAGGTGACGCACGTCGCGTTCCCGGTTGTGGAGCGGCGTGGCCGTCAGTAGCAACACGCGGGCATTCACCGTCAGGTGAACGACGGCGTCATGGCGCCTGGTCCGCGGATTCCGGAGGTGGTGTGCCTCATCGAGGATGACGAAGTCCGGTGTTTCGCGCGGCTTGTGTCCGCGACTCAGCTGTTCATAGGAGACAAACTCAAAGGTGCGAGCGGCGCGCTGGCCTGCATCTCGCCACATCTCCCGGAGCGTCGCTGGCGCAAGGACCAGCAGTCGAACCGCGTCACGAGATGCGGCGAGCGCCGTGAAGGTCTTCCCCATGCCCACATCGTCTGCTAGCAGCGCACCGCCCAAGTGTGACAGCGCCTGCTGGATGGCGCGAAGGGCGCTTACCTGGTGCGGACGCAGGGTGATTTCTCCGAGCGTGATCGGCTCGCTTGAACAGGGGATGAGGGCGTGGGCGATACGGCGGCGGGCGTCGGACGGCGACAAGGCGCGCCATGAATACTCCGTCGCCGGCTCTAGCGAGACTGCCACGCGATCAGTTCGATCACGGTGGACGCGCGCACGCGAAAGGCTCGCACGGCGGCGTCAACGAGTTCCGATGGTCCAACGCGTTCGCCTCGCGACGCTCGCTCGCCCAGTGGTCCCAGTACTTCGCGGGCGCGCGCCCAATCCCGTGGTACGGGCAGCCGACCGACCGTCCACGCCATGTAGCGATGGTATCCGCCCCGAGCCGGTTCAGCTACAACGCTCAGCCACGCCGCGGCCAGCGGTGAGTTGAGCCACGCGGCGAACGTGAAGGCGTCCATGAGGTCGCGGCAGGCGAGCACGTAACAGCTGTTCAAGGCCACCGTGGGATCTCCCGGGTTCAGGACGAGCGCACTCGGTGCCCGGCCCATGTCCGCCCAGACCACGCGCGGCTTGAGCGGAGACGTGCCCTCCAGGCGAAAGAGTGACCACCAGGTCTGCGCCCCCCGTGCGTCCGAACGACTCATCAAGCGGCGCCGCCAGGGGTTGAGCCACGTACGCGCGCCCGGGGGCAGGTCGTGTAACACGCTCCCCCCGTTCGTATGTGGGTATACGATGGCCTCGCTTCGTGCATCCCGAGCCCACGCCCTTACCGCCTCGCCCCGCAGGACGGGTCGCAACACCACGTTCTCCACGCGGCCGCGGCGCGACCCGTCGGTGACGAGCGACTCGCCACGATCACTGTCGAGCACCCGGACCAGGTAGGCTTCGTTGCAGCCGCTCTTTACGCCGAGCGTTGGTCGCCCGAGCCCACTCCCGGCGAGCGCGACTCCGGCGCGCGCAATACGGTCGAAGGCCGTGCGCGCGTCGGGTGGCAGGATGAGCCAGGGGGCCCCGGGGGAGTCGTCGAGGGCCACGTCGGCGCGTTGCGCGCGCCACGAAATCGCCAGGTCTCGCCGGTGGAGGCAAAGGGTCACCGGGTTGGACTCGGCGGTCGTTCCCCGCCGCACCACCACGAGGGATGGGTACACCGCCGCGTCGAAGGATGCCGGCGCTTCGGACCAGTCTTCTAGCAGCTGCAACCGATTCCAGTCCGTGCACAGGCGTCGCACCCCGCCGCCGGCGAGCGATCGCCACAGCTTGGCCGGCACCAGCAGGGCGACGGTCCCGTCCTCACGTGCGAGGTCCACCGCGCGCTCGGTGAACAACGCGGCAAGGTCTACCTGTGCGGCGAAGCCGCGACCGGCCCCGGCGTCCGTCGCGCCGCGCTCCCAAGACGCTTCCCTGTAGACGCGGTACGTGCGCTTGAGCTCGGGGCGCACGTCGGGCGGAATGCGATGCAGCCGCACCCACGGCGGGTTGCCAAGCACCACGTCGAATCCGCCGTTGGCGGCGGCATCCGGAAAGTGCGACGGAAAGGAAAACGGTATGGACCTCCCATCGCGAATCTCACGCAGGCGCTGGCGGCACGCCCGCGAGCGCGCCTTCAAGTCCACCAGCGCCTCTGGTTCGGCGCCCACAGCGCCGCGTCGTCCGCCAAACAGGTCCCGGCCCCGAGCGGCGACCACCAAGTCCCGCCGTTGGGCTGCCAGCGATTCGATCGTCGCCATCAACACGCGTTCTGCGCTCATCTGCACGTGCCGGTCCAGGGATCGGCCCAAGGCACGCTTTCGAGCACCGACACTCCTGGCGTACCGCAGGTGCAACCGGCTCATGGTGGCGGTGGCGCGCTGATCCGGCCGCCAGGTGTCGAACGCCGGCGCGCGGATGGTGTCGCCAACGCGCACGTTGTGGTCCAGGTTGGGCAGGGCGGGGACCGACATCGGGTCCGTGACGGTGCACTCGAGAACGACCGACAGCCACAACCGCAGCTCGCACAGCCACACGGCCGTCGGATGCAGGTCCACACCGTAGATGTTCCGCGCGACGATCCGGGCGCGGCGTGTAGTCTCGTCCACGGGGTCACCGGCGACACGTGCGTAAGCGGAGAGGCGCTCCAAGGCGTGCACCAGGAAGGCGCCAGACCCGCACGCCGGATCGAGCACACGAATGGCAGTCACGGCGTCGGACAGTGTCCGTGACATGACCGCATCCAGCGAGCCACCGCGAACCGCGGCTTCCACCGCGTCCACGTCCACACCGCGCGCACCTAACGAATCGCGGAACGCGGCATCGGTGACCCGTTCCACCAATGCTTGCGGCGTGTAGAACGTCCCCGTGGTCCGTCGTTCGTCCGAGGCCATCAGCGACTCAAAAGCCCTTCCGAGCATCTCTGGGTCGATGGCCAGCTCCGACCATCCCGCGTCATCCTCCCGCGACGTGAAGCGGTACCTGAACAGCACGTCTTCGCCGAGTGACGCCAGGTCGTCATCCGAGAAGCGCGTGCCACGATAGCGCACCTCGAGCGGGGTGCGCTGAAACAACCCGCCGTTGAGGAATGGCACGCGACCAAAAGCTTTGGCGGCCGGCGCACGGCGTGACGGTGGTGTGTTCAGCGTCCCAAAGAAGAGCGGCTCTAAGACGCGCCGCTGTACGCTGTCGCCGGCAGCGAGGCACGCGTCCAAGGCCCGGCTCAGAAAGGTGCGATCGCCGTTCAACCATCCACGCCCCTCCAAAAATCCGAGGAACAGGAGCCGAGAGGTCGTTAGGAGCGACAACTCGCGCCGAACGTTCGGTGGTGCGTTTCCCCTCGCGTTGGAGGCGAGTCGATCCACGGCGCGTTCCAACGAGCGGTAGAAGCGCTGTGACAGGGCTTCCCGACCCAGGATCTCACGCCATCGTGCGTGAACGATGCGATCGTCGCCGCGCGATGCGGCACAGAGGGCGCCGAACGACTCGACATCGCTTTCGGTGACATGGTCGCGAGCGACCAGAAGGGCGGAGACGGCCGGCGTGGGAGTGGTCGCACTCCAGCAGGCCAGCCCGAGCGCGTCATCTCCGTGCGTCACCAGCAACCATAGAAGGTGCGGCGCTCGCGCGGCCATGCGCCGCGCGATTCTGACGAGGACATCGCGCGTCGGTGCTTCTTGAAGTTGAACGACAATGGCACGAAGGGCTCCTCGGCCACGCGCTATGCCGGCCTGAGAAATGTCCTCCGGTAGTCCAACAGCTGCTCTCGTGTGTTCATCCGCGGGATGCGGCGCTGGGAAGCCTAGGGCAGCGAGGAGGGACGGCATACCTGACGGCGTGGTGGCGCCATGAAGGGCGTCTCTGAGTTCGGCGAGAGTCGGCACCCAGCGAGGCTACCAGCGCGGGTCGCGTACGCCGTCATCGTCCGAACGCACCCCACAGCGAAATCACGCGCGGCTCCAACGGTCGCCATCGCGGTAGTGCGAGAAGAGGCCCTAGGCTCGCCTCTCGGCCACCGTCAGGTTATCGTCGAGAGGTCCGGTGCTGCGGGATTCCCCGCATTGTCCGTCGTACCCGCTTCGATCGCCATGTCCAAACGACCCTGGTCGATGGATCAACATCCGCTCCTGCGGCTGGCCTCGTACTACGTGGCGCTGGCCATCGCGTCCACACTGCTGTGGCTCGCCTTGCCGGACGCGCTGGAGGCCGTGCTCAGGAAGGCGATGGCCCCGCTCCTTGGCACCACCCCTGAGAGTGTCTTGAGCGGCGGATCGTTGTTGGACACGCCGCAGCCGGCGCTGCCGTCGTTGGCGCCGGCGTTGGTCGCCGTGATGACGCTCGCCGCAGGCGTGTCCGCCTTCGCGTTGTCCCTGCCGGTGGCGTGGGTGTACATGTTCACGCGCCAGCGGAAAGGCTACTCGCAGTCCGTGGTGCAGGCGTTGGTACTGATGCCTGTGGTCATTGCCGTCATCGCGGCCCTGGTGCGCAATAGCATTGCGCTGGCGTTCTCGCTCGCCGGGATCATTTCGGCCGTCCGTTTCCGCACGACACTCGATGACAGCAAGGATGCCGTGTTCATGTTTGTCGTGACGGCGTTAGGCCTGGCGTGCGGCGTACAGCTGGAGGTAGCGGCCGTGCTGTCCGTGATGTTCGTGATCATCACGCTGTCCTTCTGGTTCACCGACTTTGCGCGCACGCCACCGGCGCTGGAAGGTTCCATGGCGGAGCGGCGATTGGCCAAGGCGATGGCGATGGCCAATCGTACCAGTCAGTTTGTGGCGCGGCTCGACCATGAGATCATCGAGTCGATGGCGCCGGCGCAGCTCGATTCGTTGGCGGCGCGAGTCGATCGGCGTCGCAAGGAGCTGCACACGGATGCCGAGCCCGAAGAAGGGCCGCGATACGATGGGCGGCTCAAGGTGACGGTTGCCGATCCAGCGATCGCACAGCCGGTCGTCGAGGCGGTGTTGGCCGCTCAGCTCAAACGCTGGAAGCAAGTGCGCGTAGACCGGCGGGACACCGACGCGGACATGGTGTATGCCGTCCGCCTCAAACGAGGGCAGTCCCTGGCCGAGTTGAAGGACATTGTCGCGCGGGATGCCGCGCCGCACGTCAACTCAGCCGAAGCGGGGGCTTGGTTGTGATCCGCCTGTTCCTGGTACTCGCTGTCCTGTGCCTCAACACCACGAGCGGCGCGCAGGATACTTCGCGCGCGGCCAAGGCGGCCAAGGGCGCGAAGGCCCCGAAGGGAGAGAAAGGAGCGAAACGCGACACCACCACTGGCGAGCCGAAACAGAAGTCGATTCCGACGGAAGAGCAGATAGCAGCTCGACGGCGTGAGGCCGAGGCACTTCCACTGTTCGCGTCCACCGAGGTGCTGCCGTTCACGCTGATCGCCAACTTCAAGGCGTTGTCCAAGGATCGCGACACGCTTTCCACCAAGCGCTTCCCCGCGAAGCTGATTGTGGCTGGCGGCAATGCCACCAATGATACGCTCGACGTCAACCTGCGCACGCGCGGGCACTACCGCTTGGCCAAGTGCACGTTCGCGCCCCTGCGCGTGGAGTTTCCCAAGAAGAGTGCCAAGGCTACTCCCTTCGAGGGCCAGAAGGCGTTGAAGCTGGGGACGCATTGCGCCGACAACGATCTTATGGAGCAGTACGTGCTCCGCGAGTACCTGGCTTATCGCGTGCATGCCTTGGTGTCGCCCCTCGCCTTTCGCGTGCGCTTGGCCAAGGCCACCTATGTAGACTCGGCATCCGGGAAGGTGGTCGACTCGCGTTACGCGATGTTTGTGGAAAACGAGGATCACATGGCGGCGCGCGCCTCGAGTTTCATCCAGGAGGCGCGCGGCGCGTCATTCGAGGACGTGGATCAGGATGCGCTCCTGACACTGACGCTGTTCGAGTACATGATCGGCAACACGGACTTTTCGATATACGCGCTGCACAACGTTCGATTGATCCAGTCGCTCGGCGGGACGGTTCGCCCGGTGCCGTACGACTTCGACTTCTCGGGACTCGTCGCCACCCGGTACAGCATGCCGGACCCCAAGCTCCCCATCAAGTCCGTTCGCGAGCGTCTCTACCGTGGACCCTGCAAGACCGTCGAGGAGTGGGCGCCCACGATCGCGCGTTTCCGCGCCTCTCGCGATCAGGTGATGTCCCTGTATCCGAGCGTCCCGGGACTCGACAAGAGCTACCAGCGGGATGCGCAGGACTACCTGCAACAGTTCTACCAGTTCCTCGATCGTCCGCGCGACCTCCGCGCAGAGTTGGTGGAGAACTGCAATCGCAAGTCAGCCGTCTAAGCCCTACGACGTTGGCGTCGACTTCGGCCGCTCGCGGCCAAGCACGGAGGCGACTGCCATGTCGCCGGTCACGTTGGTCGCGGTGCGAAACATGTCGGGGATGGTGTCGACGCCCAACAGAATGCCCAGGCCTGCGACGTCGATGTGCGCGGCCATGAGCACCGGCGCCATGATGACGATGGAACCGGCAGGGATGCCGGGCACGCTGAAGGTCGCGACCACGACGGTGAGCACGATGGTCGCCAGGTCGGTGGCGCCTAACGGAACCCCGTATAGATGCGCAAGAAACACGACGCCGATCACTTGACCGACCGCTCCTCCCACCCGATAGGTCGAAGCCGCCAGCGGCAACAGGAACGACACCACCTCCTCGCGCAGGCCGAGTCGCGTGCGGGCGCTCTCCATCATGGCGGGGAGTGCGGCCAGTGAGCTTCGGGCGCTGAGCGCCACGGCTTGCGGTGGCAAGGCCGCGCGCGCAAAGACGCTCAAGGGCAGGCGGCCGCCGACGGCGGCGAGCGGGTAGAGCACCAGGACGGCGAAGAGGACCGAGAGCGCCATCACCAGCAGGATGTAGTAGGCGACGGCACCAGCGGCGGACACGCCCATGCGCGCGGCGAGCGGCAAGGCGAGCGCAAAAACGCCGATTGGGGCTGTGTGGAGAATCCAGCGAACCAACGTCAGCGACGCTTGGGCTATGCCGTCAAAGGTGCGAACGAGTGGCTCTCGGCGGTCCGCGCTCAGGCGCCCGATCGCCAGGCCAAACACCAGCGAAAAGACGATGAGCGGAAGCATCGCTCCATCCGCTGCGGCCTTCACGGGATTCACCGGAACCAGGTCCACCAGCCATTGCGAGAAGGTCGGGATCTTCCGGGCCGTCTCGACCGCGGTGCTTGCCGCGGCGGCCGCTCCAGAGGTGAAGGTCGAGCGCGCTGCCTCACTGATGGGGTACAGCTGCATCAGTGGTGGTGTGACGAGGGCGGCGTACGTGGCCCCAAGCACGAGCGTGATGACGAACAGCCCCAACGCCCTCGCCCCCAACCGACCGATGACGCGTGGATCGGGCGCCGAGGCCACCCCGGTGACCAGCGACCCGACGACCAACGGCACCACGGTCATGCGAATAGCGTTGATGAATATGGTTCCCACCGGCTCTATGCCGGTGGCTAAGGCCACCAGGCGTTCAGAACCGGAGGCCGACGCCACGACGCCCAGCGCCATGCCGGCGATCAACGCGATGAGTACCTTGGTCGTCAGGGACACGTGCCGAAGGTACCGCGCGTCGTCGTGACACGCGAGACGCGTGAATTGCGCGCTGGTGGGTGCGTCGCCAGCTTTCCTCGTCCCTTCACCCGTCGATCGACATGCCGCACAAGACGTACGCTGACCTCGTCGCCGAAGCAAAGCGCACGATCGCTGAAGTCACCCCACAGGAGACGATGCAATTGCGCGGCGACCCCAGGACCGTGATCGTCGACTGCCGGGAGCCTAACGAATTCAACCTCGGCGCGATCCCCGGGGCATACCTGATTCCGCGTGGCCTCATCGAGCAGAACATCGAAGGGGCGGCAACCCGCGACCGCAAGGTCATCCTCTACTGTGCCAGTGGCAACCGATCGGCGCTGGCCGCGGTGACGTTGCGATCCATGGGGTACGAGGACGTTGCGTCCATGAGCTCTGGGTTTCGCGGCTGGGTGGAAGCTGGCGGTGAGGTCGACTGACAACGTCATGGCGGGCCCCGGTGACTGAGCCGTCGACGGGTCACCCCCAACTCCAGCGCATTCGACGGGCGCTTGCCGACCGGCCTGGACAGCTCATTGACGTCTCTGGCGCGCCGGCACGTGCCGCCGTCGCCCTCGTGTTTCGAGCTGCCGGAGATGACCTCGAAGTGTTGTTCATTCGCCGCGCCGAACGCGTTGGCGATCCGTGGAGCGGACAGATGGCACTCCCGGGAGGACGCTTCGATGCCACCGATGCCGACCTGATGGAAACGGCGATTCGCGAAACGTGGGAGGAGACGGCCGTTGACCTCCGCACGCTCGGCGAAGTGCTAGGCACACTGGACGAGTTGCATCCGCGCACGCCCGTGCTGCCACCCATCGTGATCCGGCCGTACGTGTTTGCGCTGACGGGTCCGGCCTCCATTGCCCTGAGCGCCGAAGTCGCCGAAGTCTATTGGGTGCCTCTCCGCGTCCTACAGGATCCTGACGTCACACGCGAGAGCGTCGTCAGCCCGCGCGGCGAACCATGGCGCGTCCAGTCCTTCGTGGTGCACGACCAGGTTGTGTGGGGGCTGACGGAGCGCATCCTTCGCAACCTGCTGGC
Organism: Gemmatimonadaceae bacterium; assembly: GCA_044224875.1. Taxonomy (GTDB): domain Bacteria; phylum Gemmatimonadota; class Gemmatimonadetes; order Gemmatimonadales; family Gemmatimonadaceae; genus JABAQJ01. The sequence continues at coordinate 51,715 of JBGAJQ010000015.1, forward strand.
CATGATTGCCACATGACCCGGGCACGGACGCCACGGCCGTGCTTCATTTGCGTTCCCTGGCCGTCTGCGGCCGAGCGACGCACCTGGCGGCGGGCATTTGCCGGTGAGGTCCGTGGTCACGAAAGCGGTAGCGAGTCCGTTGCACTCGAATTCCTCGCCGCGCGCAAGCCGCACAGGTACTCCGGTGCCTGCAGAGCGCGGATTCTCCCCTTCACCTGAACGCCCATGCGACGCCACACCTGGAAGGTTCATGCCCTGATGTTCGTGCTGTTGTGCCTGCCGGTGGCGGGTGCAGTGGAGGGGCAATCGCGTGCCAAGGCGCGGCCGCCGGCGGCGCCAGACCTGTCCGCCTTCGATGCGTATGTCGCGCAGGGTGTGAAGGACTGGGGCATTCCAGGGCTCGCTGTCGCCATCGTCAAGGATGACTCCGTGGTGTTCGCCAAGGGCTACGGCGTACGACGACTGGGTGGAGCCGAACCAGTGAACGAGCACACGTTGTTTGCCATCGGTTCCACCACCAAGGCCATGACGGCGGCATCCCTCGGGATGATGGTGGACGAGGGCAAGGTTCGCTGGGACGAGCCAGTCCTCACGTACCTCCCATCTTTGCAGCTGTACGATCCCGTGATGACGCGCGAACTGACCGTGCGCGACCTCCTCACGCACCACAGTGGCCTGCCGGGGACGGACCTCTTGTGGGCCGGTGGCGATTTCTCGACGCAGGAGATCCTGCGCCGCATGCGATTCGTCAAACCGTTCACGTCCTTCCGGAACGGCTACTCGTACATGAACGTGCAGTATGCCATGGCGGGCGAAGTGCTCCGCGCGTCCAGTGGGACGCCATGGGGTGAATTCGTGTCGCAACGGATCTTCGCACCATTGGGCATGCGCGAGACGGTGCCGTCGCTGGCCGCCACCACGTCGATGCCCAACGTCGCCACGCCGCACATGGTCATCCGCGACACGCTGCGCGTCATAGAGAACCGCCCGGTGGACCCCGTTGCGCCTGCCGGAGCGATCTGGTCGAGCGTGTCGGACATGGCCAAGTGGATGCGCTTTGTGCTCGATTCCGGCCGTGTGGGCGGCCGGCGCCTTCTCTCGGAGTCGACCTACCGCGAGTGGATGTCACCCCAGGTGATCGTGCCGCCCACGGACTTCTATCCCACCACACGGCTCACGCGGCCTCATTACACCGCCTATGGCCTGGGATGGTTCCTCCAGGACTACCGCGGTCAGGCGGTGTCCATGCACACCGGCAGCATCGACGGCATGATTGCAATCCTCGGGTTGATCCCAGATCAACGGCTCGGCGTGTTCGTTCTTGCCAACCGCGATCACGCGGAACTGCGCCACGCCCTGATGTGGCGCGTGTTTGACCTGTACACCTCAGGGGCTGGGCGGGACTGGAGCCGGGACCTCAAGGCCCTCTACGACTCGCTGGCTGTGCGCGGGAAGGCCGCAGAAGAGGAGTTCAACGCCAGCCGCGTGGCCGGCACGCGCCCGTCCCTGCCGCTGGAGAAGTACGCGGGGACGTACGCGGACTCCTTGTTAGGCAGGGCCACGGTGGCATTGGAGAATGGCATGCTACGCATCCGCGCCGGCAAGGGATTTCAAGGTCGACTCGAGCACTGGCACTACGACACATTCAAGGCCGTCTGGGACGACGAACGGTCAGGGACCAGTCTGGTGACATTCTCCGTGGATGCCACCGGTAGCGTGACCGAGGTGCGCGCCGACCTCGGGGGCACCATCGTATTCTCGCGCGTACCTGAGCCATCAAGCCGATGACACGCCGTGTGCCGCGTGGGCAGTGGCAGATAGCGCTTGCCGCCCTGGCACCCGTCGCCATGCTGCGTGCTCAGGACGTGGAGCGGGGGGTGCCTTTCGATCGGACGCCGACCGCGACCGTTGCCTTCGCGGCGCCTAACGCCCGCCTGAGTGCACCGTTGTCGACTCCGACACCACGCATGGCGGTACGTGGTGCGGTCGCCGACACAACCCTTCGCGAGGCGGAAGCCGCGATCCGGGCCGCACGCGCCCGTTCGAACGCCGCCATTGCCCGGCACGATACGTCGGCCATCGCCGCCGAGTGGATGCCCGACGTGCATGGGGTGAGTTCGGCCGGGTTGCAGCTGAGCGGACGGGCCGAGAATGCACGCGCCCTGCAAGCCCAGTTCGTCGATCGCCCCGACGTGGTCTACGTCCGCACGCCCGATTCCCTGCAGGTCTACAGCCCGTGGGGCATGGCGGCTGAGTTCGGCCACTGGCAAGGCTCGTGGACGCTGGGTGACCGCAAGATCGAAATCGGCGGGCCCTACTTTGGCAAATGGCAGCGCGTCGATGGGCGCTGGCTGATCCAGGCCGAGGTCTTTGTTCCGGGCTGGTGTCGAGGCGGTCCGTTCTGCGAGAGGAAACCCTAGTCGAGCGCTCGCTCGTTCGCGTCGCATGTCCCCGACCCTTGCGTGAGCGAAGCTGCATACTAAGATTTAGTGGCACCTAAATCATGTGTTACGCTCTGCAAAAGCCGCTCGTCGGGTTTCCAGAACGAGCCGCTCCCTGAACATGCCTCCCATCGCACAGGTCGAACCAAAACCAACCGCGCCCCCCGGCGATCCCGATCCGGGATGGCGGCGCGCGCGGGTAACGCCAAGCCTCGCCGAGGTCTATCGAACGATTCCGGTGAGCAACCTGAGCTGGTGGCGAAAGATCTTCGCGTTCGCCGGACCAGGCTATCTGGTCGCCGTCGGCTACATGGATCCCGGAAACTGGGCCACCGACCTCGCCGGCGGATCGAAGTTCGGCTACACGTTGCTGTCCGTGATCCTGATGTCCAACCTGATGGCGGTACTGCTTCAGGGGTTGGCCAGCAAGCTGGGCATCGTCACGGGACGCGACCTCGCGCAGGCGTGTCGCGATCACTACTCGCGACCGGTCTCCTTTGCGCTGTGGATCCTGTGCGAAATCGCCATCGCGGCGTGCGACCTGGCGGAGGTGATCGGGACGGCCATCGCCCTCGAATTGTTGTTTGGCATCCCCATCGCGTGGGGGGTCTGCATCACGGCCTTGGACGTGCTGGTGGTGCTCTACCTCCAGAACAAGGGATTCCGGCTGCTGGAAGCCCTCGTGATCGCCCTGGTGGCAACGGTCGGCCTGTGCTTCCTGTTTGAGCTGGTGGTGTCCAAGCCCGACATCGGCGGTGTGCTGCGTGGGTTCGTGCCAAACCCGGAGATCGTCCGGAATCGCGAGATGCTCTACATCGCCATCGGCATCCTCGGCGCAACGGTGATGCCGCACAATCTCTACCTGCACTCGTCCATCGTGCAGACGCGAAAGTACGACGAGTCGGCGGACGGCAAGCGCGAAGCCGTGCGATACGCGTTCATCGATTCCACCATCGCGCTCTCGATCGCGCTGTTCATCAATGCGTCCATCCTCGTCGTGGCTGCCGCCACGTTCAACACCACGGGAAACACGTCGGTCGCCGAGATTCAGGACGCCTACCAGCTCCTCACACCGTTGCTGGGGGTGAAGATCGCCAGCGGCGTGTTCGCCTTGGCGCTACTCGCCTCCGGGCAGAATTCCACGCTCACCGGGACGCTGGCGGGACAGATCGTCATGGAGGGATTCATCCACATCCGCCTGCGTCCGTGGGTGCGGCGATTGATCACCCGTGGCATTGCCATTGTGCCGGCCGCGATCGTTGCCATCTTGTACGGCGACAGTGGCACGGCCCAACTGCTGATCCTGAGTCAGGTAGTGCTGAGCTTGCAGTTGTCCTTTGCCGTTTTTCCCTTGGTCCATTTCACCTCTGACCGGTTGAAGATGGGGACGTTCGTGAATCCACGGTGGTTGAAGCTGCTGGCGTACAGCGTGGCGCTGGTGATTGCGTCGCTTAACGCCTGGCTGCTGATCCAGACGTTCCGGGGGTGGATGTCCTGATGTACCAACGCATCCTGGTGCCGCTAGAGCACACCGGTACGGACGCGACGATCGTGGAACATGTGCGGAACCTGGCCCGCTTTTCCGGCGCGTCGGTGATCCTCATGCACGTGGCCGACGGATGGGCGGCGAGGAACATTCGCCACCTGGACCTGCGCGAGTCCGAGGAAATGAAGGACGACCGCGCGTACCTGGAGCGCCTCGCTGCGGACTTCAACCGCGACGGTTTGAAGGCCGAAGCCCTGCTGGCCACCGGCGATCCGGCTGCGGAGATCGCACTGGCGGCGCAGCGCGAGCATTGCGACCTGATCGCCATGGCCACCCACGGCCACAAACTGATCGGGGACGTTGTCTACGGAAGCGTGGCGAACACGGTCCGGCATACGAGCATGGTCCCAGTGCTGCTCGTGCGGTCGCCGGCCGACGTGCAAAAGCAGGCCGCACCATGACGCCCGTTCGCAAGACCGCCCGCAAGACGCCCCTGCGACCGCCGGTTCCGGCTCGTACGATGGAGCTGACGGAGCCGGTGGAGGACTATCTCAAGGCCATTTACGACATCGGCCGGGAGGGTTCGGCCGCGGCAACCAACGACATCGCGCAGCGCCTGCAGATCGCGCCGGCGTCGGTGTCCGGCATGGTGCGGCGCCTCGCGGAGCAGGGCCTGCTGAACTACGAGAAGTACCGCGGTGTCCGCTTGACCGACGCTGGACGTCGCGCCGCCCTGCGCACCATCCGTCGGCACCGCGTGATCGCGGGTTACCTCGTCCGGGCGCTGGTATACTGCTGGTACTCGGTGCACGCGGCGGCCCAACGACTCGAGCACGCAGCGACGGACGACCTGATCGACCGGATGGCGAAGGCCATCGGCGAACCGCGCACCGATCCGCATGGCGCGCCGATTCCCACACGCGACGGTCGTGTGGATGAAGGCCGGCACCGGCGGCTGTCGGATATGCAGCCTGGCCAGCGGGCGCGGATTACCCGGGTCGGCGATGAGGATCCGGAACTCCTCCGCTACATCGGCTCGTTAGGCCTGCGACCCGGTGTGGTCATGACGCTGGACGACCGCGCGCCCTTCGCTGGCCCGCTCACCCTCCGTGTCGGAACACGGGTTTGCCAGGTCGGCGTTGCCCTTGCCGAGCGCGTGTTTGTCGAGCTGATGGCCGACTAGCGGTTCGCTACTCCCGACTCCGGGCGGCCACAAAAGCCACGCCAGCTGCAACAACCAGCACCACGGCACCAATGATCAACCATGGTGCCTGCTGCAGGGGGAGGCGCGTCCGTGGGTTCACGCCAAGCGCGACCAGACCGGCCACCGCCATCGCCGCGGCGACGAGCGCCACCAGGCGCACCACGGTGGGAGCGCTCAACCCCGGCGACAGGTGCTGCGTGGCGGCCGCTAGCGCGGTTTGAACATCGGCGTCGGACGTCTTGGGATGCTCACTCCGGTATCGCTTGACGGTCGCCACGACATGCTCGGCGAGATCGCGCGATGCCCGAGTGGAATGCTCGCTGTGCATCACGACCATGGGAGTCTCACGGGTTCGGGATCAGGTCTGCTCATCGGGGGTGCTGCCCGGCATCGGACGGTCCGAAGGAGTCGCGTTAGGCTCTCGAGCGGCACGATCGCGCCCTCCCTCGCGGAGCGCGCGCCGCAACAGGAACTCGATCTGCCCGTTCAGGCTGCGCAGGTCGTCATTCGCCCAACGTTGGAGGGCATCGAGCAACTCGCGGTCGACACGCAGCAGGAAGGGTTTCCGCTCAGACATCGGTCTGCGCGCCCCCACGTGGTCGGCGTGCCGGAATCCAGCGATGCACCTGGCGGCAGTACGCGGCGTAGGACGGCCCAAACCGCCGCGTCAGCGCCGGCTCTTCATACAGCCGCACGAAGGCGTGAAACGCCGCGGCGAGGCCGATCGCATACCAGACGAGGTCGCGCGACAGGTAGTAGACGGCCCAGCCGATCACCATCAAGAGCACGCCGACGTACATGGGGTTGCGGACGTAGCGGTAGAGACCGCGCACCACCAGCCGAACTGGCGCGTCGATTGGTGCCGGTGTTCCCCTGCCGAATGTCATGAAGTCCCACGCGCACCACAGGTACGTGGCCCCGCCGCAGAGCAGTGGGAGCGCTGCGGCAGCGCGCCACACGAGGTCAGCTGGCCCAACACCGGTTCGTGCCGCCAGGTAGCGCGGTACGAACGTCCCAATCGTGGCGGGCGCCACGATCGTGAACAACGTGGTCTTGAGCAGGAGCCACAGAGTGGGCAGGGTATCGGCATTCGTCCGCGCGCGATGCGTCATGGGAGACGACGCGTGCCGCCCGAGGCCTGGCGGCACGCGTCCACCACTCACTGGTAGATGGTACCTGCGTTCACGACCGGGGTGGCGTCACGATCGGAGCAAAGCACGACCAACAAGTTGCTCACCATGGCTGCCTTGCGCTCCTCATCCAGCTGCACCAGGGAGCGTTCGGAAATCATGGACAGGGCCATCTCTACCATGCCCACAGCACCCTCGACGATCTTGGCGCGTGCCGCGATGATCGCTGCAGCCTGCTGGCGTCGCAACATGGCCGAGGCAATTTCCGGGGCATACGCGAGGTGCGCGATACGGGCCTCGATCACTTCCACACCGGCCTTGGCCAGTCGTTCGTGGATCGCCAGCTGCAAACCCTGGGCGATTTCTACTGGGTTGGTGCTCAATGCCACCTCCCCTTCCTTGTGCGAATCGTAGGGATACGTCTGTGCCAGAGACCGCACCGCGGACTCGCTCTGCATCTGGACGTACGCCGAGTAGTCGTCCACCTCGAACAAGGCCTCGGCGGTGTCCACCACCTTCCAGACGACGATCGCACCGATCTCGATCGGGTTGGAATGCGAATCGTTCACCTTGAGCTTGGTCGTCTCGAAGTTGCGCACCCGAAGCGACACGCGACGCTTGGAGTAGAACGGATTCGCCCACCAAAGTCCGGGGTCGCGCACCGTTCCCACATACTTCCCGAAGAGCGTCAGGACCTTCGCATCGTTCGGGCTTACGGTGAACAGGCCGGCCAAGCCCAATGCCAGCAGCACCATGGCAACCAGCATAGAGACCGCCAGCACCGTCGATTGCACCTGCAGTCCGTGCACGAACCGCTCGCCAGCGAGGGCGAGCAGCACCAGCAAGACTACCAGCATCAGGAGGCCATTGGTGGCCGTGCGGCGAATTTCGCGGAACATGGATCAGCTCCGAATAGTCGAGTGAGGTATCAGAATGATATCACTTTGATATGTGCACGCAAGGGGGGACTAGGAGCCGAAGCCGCTGCCAGAGTTCGTGGCGCGATACCTGCTCGCAACCCTCCGCAGGGCAGTCACTTGACACTCACACCCTTGGTGCTCGATTCAGCGAATGACCGCGGCACTTCGACTTGGCACTCAGGGCTGGAACTACGACGCGTGGGTTGGTCCCTTCTATCCAGAGGGCACCCGACCGACCGACTACCTCACCGTCTTTGCTCGCGCGTTCGACACGGTGGAAGTGGACTCGACGTTCTACGCGATTCCGCCGGCGAAGACGATACGAGCCTGGGGAGACCGTGTGCCGGCGGGGTTCACGTTTGCCCTCAAGCTGCCGCAGGAAATCACGCACGAGAACCGCCTGCGCCACTCCGACGACTTGTTGAAGCTGTTCTTCGAGCGTGCCCGTGAATTGGGAGAGAAGCTGGGACCGGTGCTGGTGCAGCTCGGACCAGACTTTTCGCCGTCTGAGCTGCCGGCGCTCGCTGGATTCCTGCCGAAGTTGCCGCGGGACGCCCAGGTCGCGATCGAGTTTCGCCAGCGCGCGTGGATCCATGAAGGAGTGATCGCCCTGCTCGCGGAACACGGAGTGGCGCTCGCCCTCACCGATGCACGGTGGATTCCGCGAAAGGCGATGTTGGCGCTCGCCGAACGACCCACCGCGGACTTTGCCTACGTGCGGTGGATGGGCCCAAACCGCGACATCGTGGACTACTCGCGCACACAGGTCGATCGTACGCGCGAGATCGACGCGTGGGTCAAGGTCCTCCCGCTGTTGGCAAAACGCGTCCAGACGGTCTATGGCTACGCGAATAACCATTTCGCCGGTCACAGTCCGGCTACCGTCCGCGAGCTGCAACACAAGCTGGGCATGCCGGTCGTCGAGCCAAACCAGCTCGGCGAACAGATGTCACTGTTTTGAACGCCATGCGTGCAGCGCGTCGCCTCCCAGACGTCGTCGTCTTCACCGCGTTGGCCGTGGCGTGCACGTGCCTGTCGTTCGGTGCACTCAGCCTTGGACGCGGGCTTGTCGTGAGTCACGCGACCGCTGCGCTGCGGAGCGCGTTGGTGCGTGAGAGCGACCTGCTGGCTGAGGGCCCTGTCAGCCAGGTGTTGCACAGCACCGGCTGTCACGAGTCCGAGCCCGGCGCCACAGCGCACCGCTCGTGCGTATTCCTCTCGGCCGTGGACCGCGATTCGATTCGGGTGGCGTTGCGATTGGAGCCGAGGAGCCGACTCTTGCTGCCCGACTCCGCCGTCTTCATGCTGCCCTCGCCGTCGCCGTCCAACTGACTTTGCCATAGAACCGCTCGTCGAACCCGGTCTGATCCTTCAGATCGATCGCGGTCCATGATCATGTGCCGAGGCGCCGCGTATCTTTCGGCATACCTCACACCATGACGCATGCCCGTTCCGCGCCGAACGATTGGATTTGTCGTCTTCGCGATCGCCGTGTCGCTCGCCTGTCTCCGTTTGGGCGTGTGGCAATTGGCGCGACTGAAGGAGCGACGCGCGCATAACGCGGGCATCGCCGCGCGGCTGGCACACCCCGCCGTACCATTCCCCACACTCAGCGGCGCACCCGACTCACTTCGTTACCGCTCCACGACGCTGGCTGGCCGTTTCGATTACTCGCAGGAGTTGATCCTGACCGGACGAGCGCGAAGTGGCTCGCCCGGAGTGTTCTTGCTTACTCCCTTGCTGCGAGCAGGGACAGACACTGCGGTACTGGTACTGCGCGGCTGGATCTATGCGGCCGACGGGAAAACGGTCGACCTCGCACAGTGGCACGAGGGGGACTCCGTCGCACTCGGCGGCTTTGTGGAGACCTACAACAGGGCCACCGGAACCGCGTCTGTCCCAAACGCGCCGCGAGGGCTGCGTTTTGATGATCGCGACTCGCTGGCATCGCGTCTCCCGTACCCCATCGCTGCCATGCTTGTTACCCAGACGAGCGACAGCGCGCAACGACAGGACCATCCGGCGCGCCTGAAGCTCCCCGCGCTCGACGATGGTCCGCACCAGAGCTACGCAATCCAGTGGTTCTCCTTCGCCGTAATTGCATGGGTGGGAATCGGTGCCGTGCTCATGAAGGCGAGGAAGTCCTCAACCGAAGTCCCCTCGCCGAGATCGTGACGGGAGTGTAAGACTCAGGACTGTGGGAAGCCTTGCGACCCACGCGTTCCGCACTGAAAGAAGCGAGCACAACGACCAATGAGCGAACACTCGCCACAACCGGCTACCGAGAAAGAGGCCCGCGACGTTGCCGAAGCGGCGCGCGAAACTGAATGGCAGCACCCGAGCTTCGTGCAGGAGCTTTTTCTCGGGAGGTTTCGGCTTGACTTGATCCATCCGCATCCCGAGCGGCGTGATCCAGACGAGCAAGCTCGTGCCGAGGTCTTTCTCACGCGTCTTCGAGCCTTCATGGAGCGGCTGGATTCGGAGGAGATCGACCGTACCGGCGAGATTCCTGAATCCGTCGTTCAAGAACTGCGCGACATGGGAGCATTCGGCATCAAGATCCCGCGCGAGTACGGCGGGCTCGGGTTGTCGCAAATGACGTACATCCGCGCCATGCAGATGGTGACGGCCAAAGACGGCAGCCTCGTTGCCATGCTGTCGGCGTCGCAGTCCATCGGCGTTCCGCAGCCACTGGCGTTGTTTGGCACGGAGGAGCAAAAGCAGCGCTTCTTTCCGCGTCTGGCCAAGGGCGCGATCAGCGCGTTTGCCCTGACGGAAGTGAACGCCGGTTCCGATCCGGCGAACATGGCCACCACGGCCACGCCCACGGAAGACGGCGAACACTTCATCATCAACGGCGAGAAGCTCTGGATCACGAACGGCACGCGCGCAGAGCTATTCGTCGTCATGGCGCGCACACCCGACCAGGTCCTTCCGGGCGGTAAGAAGCGCAAACAGATCACGGCCTTCATCGTGGACGCCGCCGCACCGGGCGTCGAAGTGCTCCATCGTTGCCGCTTCATGGGTTTGAAGGCGATCGAGAACGGCTGGATTCGATTCCGAGACGTGAAGGTGCCACGCGCCAACATCCTCTGGGGCGAAGGAAAGGGGTTGAAGCTGGCGCTCGTCACCCTGAACACTGGGCGCCTGACGATCCCGGCGGGTTGTGCAGGCGCCGGCAAGGCGATGCTCCGCGTCATTCGCAGTTGGGCCAACGAGCGCGTTCAGTGGGGTCAGCCGATCGGCCGTCACGACGCGATCGCCCAGAAGATCGGCCGCATGGCGGCTGACACGTTCGCCATGGAATCGATCGCCGAGCTTTCGACCGCGCTCTACGAACGCGGAGGATACGACATACGGTTGGAGGCGGCGATTGCCAAGTTGTGGAACACCGAGACGGGCTGGCGCATCATTGACGACGCGCTGCAGATCCGCGGCGGTCGTGGTTACGAGACAGCCGCGTCGCTGGAGGCGCGCGGCGAAGCACCGATCCCGATCGAACGCGCGATGCGCGACTTTCGCATCAACCTGATCTTCGAGGGTTCGTCGGAGATCATGCGGTTGTTTATCGCGCGCGAGGCGGTCGACAAGCACTTTGCCCTGGCGTTCCCGATCGTGAACCCCGATTCCACCATGTCGCAGCGCTTGGCGGCCATGCGGAAGTCGGCGCCCTTCTATGCGACCTGGTATCCCAAGCGATGGCTGTCGGAACTCAGGCCGACCGCGCATGGCGAGTTTGGTCCGCTGGCGGAGCATGTGCGGTTCATCGAGCGCGCCACGAATCGACTGGGTCGCTCGATCTTCCATGCGATGGTGCGATTTGGCCCCAAGTTGGAGCGACGACAACTGGTACTGTTCCGAGCGGTCGACATTGGCGCCGAGTTGTTCGCGATGTCGGCGGCTTGTGTGAGGGCCCAGATGTTGGCACGGGGGGGTCGAGCCGAGGCGTATGAGCTGGCGGATGTGTTCTGCCGGGGCGCGCGCGGCCGGATCGCGCAGACATTTCGGGCGTTCTACGGACCCAGCGATGTGGCGCACTATCGTCTGGCGCAGCAGGTGCTCGAGGGCAAGCACGCCTGGTTGGAGGCAGGGATCGCGGGCTGGGACCTGGCCACAACGACAGCCAGCACCCCTGCACAGCATTCGAGCGTGGTCGGCGAACCAGTCGCCGCCGTGCGCTGAATCTCTGGGACTTGCCGTGCGCCTAGCGCGCAGGTGTAGGTCAGTCGCGTGAAGTAGTCAACCAATGGTCATCGTCGCCGTTCACAGGGGGAGTGAAATCATGCGTCGTCTGCTGGCGATTCTCGCCGTGGTCGGGGTGTCATCCTGTGGTCGTCCGGTGCGCGTGTCACCGGGGGCAGAGCGGGTAGAGCCGGTCGTGCGCGTACTCTCTCTTAACGACGTCTACGTCGCCGATGCCCTGCGTGACGGCACGGGGGGAGTGGCACGAGTCGCCTACCTGCGCGACTCGTTGGCTCGTCGGGGTCCGCTACTGTTCTTGCTGGCGGGGGACGTGCTGGCCCCGAGCCTGCTGAGCAAGTGGTACGGTGGGTCGCAGATGGTCGAAGTGTTCAACGCCGCAAAGCTCGACTACGCGACGCTGGGCAATCACGAGTTCGACATCACCCAGGCGCAGCTGGAATCCCGTTTGCGGGAATCGCGCTTCAAATGGGTTGCGGCAAACTGTCGGCGCGCGGACGGAACGTCCTTTCCCAATGTGCGAGGATGGGACACCGTGCGAACAGCGGGCGTCTTGGTCGGCGTCGTCGGCGCCACGCTGGTGACGCGATATCCTCGATGGGTCAGGTGCACCGAGCCCGAGACCGCGGTCCATGCGGCGCTGGACACCCTTCAGCGCGCGGGGGCGCGCTTCATCGTTGGCCTGACGCACCTGTCGGTGCGGTCGGACTCCGCGCTGCTCGCCAATGAACCGCGAATTGACCTCATCGTCGGTGGACACGAGCACACACAGCAACGCGTCGAGATTGGGCAGCGCCTCGTGCGGAAGGCCGACTCTGACGCCCGTACCGCCGTTCTGGTGGATGCGTTCGCCCAGGGTGACCGTTGGCGCGTGGTGGATCAGCTGGTGCCGATCAACGCGATGCTGCCCAGCGAACCCGCCACGGCGGGCATCGCCGCGAGGTGGGCCGACTCACTAGTTAGGCATCTCGGACCGGTGCGCGTCCTGGGCCAAAGCGCCGAGCCCCTGGACCTGCGCGATTCGGCGGGGCGGAACGGCGAGGGACGATTTGGCAACCTGGTCACCGACGCGATCCGCGCCGGCACCGGGGCCGACGTCGCCCTGCTCAATGGAGGCGCCTTGCGGCTCGACGACCTCATCGAGGGCGGTCCGATCACCAACCATCAGCTCGAATCCATCTTCCTCTTTGCCGACGAGACGCGCGTCGTCGTATTTGAGGTGACTGGCGCGTTGCTGAAGGAGCAGCTGACACAGAACGTCCGCACACAAGTTGGGGTGGGCGGGTACTTGCAGGTCTCGGGCATCCTGTTTGGCTATGACGCCACCAGGCCGAGTGCCGAGCGCGAGGTGTTGCACCTGAGTCGCACCGATGGCCGAGCGATCCTGGATACCGATCGCTTGCGGCTGGCGGCGGTTGGTTACATGGCGTGCAACGGGGGCGACGGGTATACGATGGTGGACGCCTCTCGCGACGCCTGCGCCGGGCTTGGGCGCGCGCCGCGCACGGTGGACCTGCTCATGGCGTACGTTGCGTCGATGCCCGGTGGGCGCATCGTCCAGCCGCCGATCGATCGGGTGTCCACGTCGAGCCGTTAGGCGTCTCGGCCGGCCTCACCCAGGGACATCTCGCGGTCAATGGACAGGGGTGCCCGAATGGACGGCGCGCCCAGCTGCCGTCGCAACGTATGCACGTCCCAATACGTGTGCTGTCGGGCGATCCGGCCGGCCCGAAAGCGAGTGACGGTACACCCGTGAATCTCGATCCGACGCCCCGTCGCAGACATGCCGCGAAAATCACCACGATGCGTGCCCGATGCGATCCAGGTGGCGGTGACCATTTCGCCATCGCCAAACACCTCGATAAGGTCGAAGTGCAGGTCGGGAAATGCGACGTTCATGACGCGTGCGTACTGTCGGAGCCCGTCCCTTCCCACGATCGGCGACACGTTCGTGTCGCTGTCCATGAGGAATCCGTCAGCTACATCGCGCGTAAGTTCCGGCCAGTCGTGGTTATTCCACGCTTCGAACTGGCGGCGGACTACGGAGAGATTGCCAACACCTGACATGCGCGCCCCCGGTCATCTGGCGCTCCGGTGGCCCGGGACGCCTCGCGCAACAATGAGCAACGGCGATCACACTGTCAATCGAGCGGTCATGGTGACCGAAATGTTGCGACTGCCCCGGGCGTCAGGCGATGTGAAGGACGGTACGCGCGATGTTGAAGTAGATCACCAGGCCCGTGACGTCCACCAGCGACGCGACGAACGGAGAGGACGCGACGGCAGGGTCGAATCCCAGGCGGCGGAAGATGAGGGGGAGCATGGCACCGACGACCGTGCCCACCAGCACGACCGCCACCAGCGCGCTGGCAACCACGAGCGCCACCGATGTGGGGCTGCCCCACATGAGGGCGCGCAAAAACCCGATGCCCCCGAGCGGCAATCCCAGCGCCACGCCCTGACCGAGTTCGCGCAGCAAAACGCGAAGGGCGTCGCGCACCTCGACGTCACCCACGGCCAAGGCGCGCGTAATGAGGGTAGCGGACTGCGAACCCGAGTTTCCACCCGAGGAAATGATCAACGGGATGAACAGGGTGAGCGACAGTGCCGCGGCCAAGGTGTCCTCGTAATAGCGCATCGCCGTGCCGGTGAACATCTCCCCGACAAAGAGGAAGACCAGCCAGCCGACGCGCTTCTTGGCCACACTCCAGAATCCCGCACTGAAGTACGGCTCCTCGAGCGGTTGCACGGCGCCAAGCCGCTGCACGTCCTCAGTCTGCGCCTCGACGATGGCGTCGATGACGTCGTCGACCGTAATCACGCCGACCAGCTTTCCGAATCCGTCGACGACGGGCACGGCCACCAGGTCGTATTCGGAGGTGAGGCTGGTGACATCCGAGCGGTCGGCGTTCGCCGCCACCTTTACCACCTCGCCCGTCATCACATCCGCCACGATGCTCCCCTCGGGAGCTGCAACCAGTTCGCGTAGCGACATGACGCCAAGGAGCACCCCGTCGTCGTCCGTGACGTAGATCGCGTGCATCGACTCCCGCTGCCCGGAACGGGCGGCGGAACGTACACGCGTGAGCGCATCCTCGATCGTTAGGCCCTGCGGGACGGCAACAAACTGCGTCGTCATCAGGCCGCCCGCCGTGTCCGGCTCGTACTGCAGCAGGCGCTCGGTCTCCTGACGCGCCGCGCTCGGCAGGTCCGACAGGATCTCGTCGGCGGTCTCTTCCTCGAGTTCCTCGAGGACGTCGGCCCGCTCGTCTGGCGTCATGGCGCCCACGAGTTGTGCGGCCAACTCGGGGTTCATGTCCTCGAGCAGCGTCGCGCGCACTTCCTCGTCGATGTACTCGAGCACGGCGCCCGCCCGCTCATTCCCCAGCGCGCGCAGGAACTCCGTCACCTTCTCCTGCGGCATCAACTCGGCGATGTCCGCCAGGTCGGCCGGGTGCATCTCCTCAGTCTCCGCCGCCACATCGTTCGGCGACTCCTCGAGGAGCGCGAGAATGTCCGGCGCGAGAAGGGCGGCGATCGGACGCTCCGGGTTTCGCGGCGAGATCATCATAGCACCCGTCCTGCAACAGAGATCGGACCATCTGTCACGCCGATCGACGCAACGCGCGCGCAAGTTACCGGCGAGCAAACGCATGAACAAGCCGAGGTCGCGTCACAGTTCCAACCGCCGATCTCGATCGACGACGGAGTGCGCGCCCTTCCAACCGGCGCGACGAATGCCCACCTTTCGCGCGCACCTTCTGCCTCTCTTCTCATGCGTGTCGCGTTCCTCGGGCTCGGCGCCATCGGCGCCCCAATGGCCTCGCACGTCGCCAAGACCTTCGATCTCGTCGTGTGGAACCGAACGGGTGAAAAGTCCGTCGCGTTTGCCGCGCAACACGGCGCCAAGAGCGCTCCAACCCCAGCCGATGCGGTGCGCGGTGCTTCCATCGTCATCACCTGCCTCCCCACCTCACGCGAGGTCGAGGAGATCTTGCATGAGCCAAAGGGCGCCGGCCTGCTCGCCGGATTGGAGAGTGGCACCACGCTGATCGATGCCACGAGCGGGGACCCGGCCTCGTCTCGACGCATTGCGGCGCTCCTCGCGGAGCGAAAGATCGGATTCATCGATGCGCCCGTGAGCGGAGGCGTGGTGGGCGCAGAGAAAGGTGCCCTGACGATCATGGTTGGCGGCGACCAAGCGACGCTCGACCGTGCCATGCCCGTGCTCGAGACGTACGGAAAGAAGATTGTCTTGGCCGGTCCCGTGGGCGCCGGTCACGCGCTCAAGGCAGTCAACAACGCACTCCTTGCCGTTCACATCTGGTCGGCAGGAGAAGGACTGGCGGCTTTGGCCAAGGCCGGCGTTTCTCCCAAGGCAGCACTCGAAGTGATCAACGCCTCGAGCGGGAGGTCCAATGCCTCGGAGAACCTGATTCCGCAGCGCGTCCTGACACGAGCATTCCCTCGCACGTTCCGACTGGCGTTGCTGGAGAAGGACGTGGCGATCGCGGCGGACTTCCTGCGCGACCAGAAGGTGGCGTCACCCGTGTTGCAGCAGATCGCCGAGTTGTTTCGGCTGGCGCGCGTGGAGTTAGGCGAGGAGGCCGATCACGTGGAGGCCGTACGGTTGATCGAGCGCCACGCGCGTCAGGAAATCACGGGTTGAAAGAGGAGACAGCGCATGGCGACACCGGTTGAGGCGCTCTCGGGCGTGATGACAGTCGACGAGCTTCGCTCCCGCTTTCCGGCGCTGAAGCGGCAGCACGGCGGGCACACGGTGGCGTACTTCGACGGACCTGGTGGGACACAGGTACCGAGTGACGTGGTCCGCGCCATGAGCGACTATCTCCTACACCACAACGCGAACACGCACTGGAACTACCCGACCTCGGCGGAAACGGACGTCCTGATTGCCGAGGCCCGGACGGCGATGGCGGATTTCTTCAATTCGCGTTCGGACGAGGTAGCGTTCGGGAACAACATGACGACGCTCACGTTTCACATTGCAAGAGCGTTAGGCAGGGGTTGGGGCGCGGGCGACGAGGTGATCGTCACCGAGCTGGACCATCATGCGAACATCGCCCCGTGGCGTGATCTGGCGAAGGAACGTGGCGTGACGGTCCGGACGATTCCGTTCGATCCCGCCACCGGGTTGCTCGACTGGGAGGCACTGGAGCGCACCCTTGGCCCCCGGACGCGGTTGCTGGCGATCGGTGCCGCGTCCAATGCGCTTGGCACGATCAACGACGTTGCGGCCGCTTCCCGATTGGCGCATGCCGCGGGGGCGCTATGCTTTGTGGACTCCGTGCACTTTGCGTCACATGGGGTGACCGACGTACGCGCGATCGGCTGCGACCTGCTGGTGTGTTCACCCTACAAGTTCTACGGTCCCCACGCTGGCGTGGCGTACATCCGTGCGGATCTTCTTGCGTCGCTCGATGTGCCAAAGCTGGATCCGGCGCCTAACGAAATCCCCGACCGTCTGGAGACGGGGACGCAGAACCACGAGGGGATTGTTGGAACTGGGGCCGCCGTGGATTTCCTGGCGTCGTTGGCGCTGGCCGGCGGAAGCCGGCGAGAGCGACTGGTGCGTGTGTTGAGCGCACTGCACGATCGCGGCGACGAACTCGTGCAACAGATGTGGGAGGGCCTTGCCGCGCTCCCCCGGGTTCGACTGTACGGGCCCAAACCGGGGTCGTCGCCAAGGACGCCGACGATTTCGTTTGTGGTGGACGGAATCGCGTCGGGCGACGTGGCTACCCGATTAGCTGCACGCGGTATCTTCGTCTCCCACGGAGACTTCTACGCCGCCACGATCATTGAACGACTCGGCCACGCGGTTGACGGCGTGGTGCGAGCAGGCTGTGCGTGTTATACCACGTCCGATGAGGTGGATCGATTGGTGTCGGCAGTCGCTGAGATAGCCAGCAAGTAGGTCGAGGCGAGGAACTTGCATCTCCGCGTTGTCTGCGATGTCTGGGGTGCCAGATGGCGCCCTTGAATCGTATTTTGTGGAACCCTCCCCACGTCGCTCAATCCCTGCCCCCCGAATGCTCTTCCGCCGTCCCTGCGCGTTCTCTCTGTCGCTCTTGGCGACGGTGGGATGCCGTACCAGCAGGCAGCCCACGCCGGAAAGCAGTTTTGTCATCAACGCCGGTGACTCGACTTATTGGGTGACGACGTCGGCGACAGCATCGAAGGTGCGCAGCGCGCCCTTTCTTCTGGTGTCGGTGGATGGCCGGTTTCACGAGATCTTCGTCGCGGACGATGACCAGTCGTTCTACAACGCGGGCGGCGTGGCGCGCGAGTACCAGCGCACGCATCCTAACGAGCGCCAGTTGGATGCTGATGAGGAAGAGAACCCTGACGCCGAAGCGATCGCCAGCACCGATACACAGGTGATCGAGGTGTTGGGGCCGTACCTCACCTACGAGCAGCATCTCGACCTGGACGGCCCCTGGCTGCGGCCAGCACATACCACGCGTCGGGGGGTTATCGACCTGCGGACACGTGAACCTGTCTCCCTTGCTTCATTGGTGGGCGAGGGACCGGCGGCGACGCTGTGGATGCGTGGGGTATCGCTCCTTGGCTCGGCCCGCGACTCGATTGGCTCCATGGCCGATGCTCGTGCGGCGCGTGCCAAGGAGGCCATGGGTGGGTTCGAGTTCGATTCGAGTTCGTTCTCGGTGATTGAAAGCGCCGGCGCACCAGCCATCGCGTTCTATGTGCCGGGGCACGGACTTCGAGCTGGCGGATACGCGCTGCCCTTGGACCCCATCGACATTCCGGCGGGGACCTGGTGGAACGACGCACGGACGACCCTTCCCGCGGCGGAACCCGGCGGCTCCGACATCTGGCACGGTCGCGAGTATGACGTGGTGGCACGGTACGACTCTTCCGATGGAGCTGCCGACGTGTACGTGCGCGCGAAGGGAAGCGAGCACGCGGTACATGTGGCGCGCGTCCAGGGCCCAGTGCGGCGCGTGCTGCGCGTCGACACCCAGAGGGGCGACGAGACCCTGCGCGCGCTGCGACGAGCGTTTGACGACGCGGTACTTTATTCGGGTGACGCGCGTACCGCGTCTGTTTCGCTCACGCCGCGCGTGGCGCTCCTACCCGCATCCTGACCTCCGCATCGTGTCTTCCACCACGCGTCCAAGTCGGCCGTGTCAGGCGTCGCAGCATGAAAGTTCCGAGATCATGATGCCGCAGCATGCCAACAACCTCGGGCACGTGTTTGGCGGTGTGATCATGGCCATGATGGACACGACCGCGGCCGTGGCGGCCATTCGCCACGCACGAAACACCTGCGTGACGGCGTCCATCGATCGCGTGGACTTCCGCGAACCCATTCACGTCGGCGACCTGGTCGTGATGAAGGCGTCGGTGAACTACGTCGGGCGATCATCCATGGAAGTCGGCGTACGCGTGGAGGCTGAGGACATGCTCACCGGTAGTCGCCGTCACACGAATTCGTGTTACCTGACGTTCGTGGCGGTGGACCGGAACGGCCGACCCGTGGAAGTTCCAGAGGTGGTGGCAGAAACACCCGACGAGAGGCGCCGCTTCAGCGCGGCCGTCGAGCGCCGCCGCCGGCGTCTCGAGGAGAGACAGGCCGAAGGGCAGGGATGACGCCTTGACCGACGTCGTGACGATGGCGAGGCTTCCTGCCATGAATCGCACCTTCACGGTCGAGCAGGCGAATCGAATGCTGCCGCTCGTCCGGCGGATTGTCGAAGATATCGTGAGCCACTATGCCGAATGGCAGCAAGTCGTCGGCGAGTTTGAGGTGGCGAGTGCTACCGTGCCGGCCACTCCACGAGCCATCGAGCTGCAACGGCTGGCGGAACGCTTGGCAGGCGATATCGAGCGTTTTGTCGGTGAACTGCAGGCCCTTGGCGTGGAGTTCAAGGGATTCGACATGGGCTTGGTCGATTTCCCCAGCGAGCGGGATGGCCAGCCAGTTCTGCTGTGTTGGAAGTTGAACGAGCCCACTGTGGCGCACTGGCACGCGCGGGAAGATGGGTTCGCCGGCCGTCAGCCACTCACTCCCGTTCCAAGCGTTCCCTAACCGTCAGTCAGCCATGAAGAGCTATCGATCACCCGACGGCACGTGGTGGGGTGTGACCGTAAAGTGCCCGAGCCACAGCAGCGCGATGGTGGTCTTTGCGCACCCGGACGGGAGTACCTCGCGCCGCGATCGCTATGCCTGGCTCAACTCGCACACTGCGGACGCCAACGATCCGCAGGCACGGTTGAAGCCGGCGGCAGTCCTTGCCACGCTGGACGACGCCACGCTGGTCTAGCCGTTGGCCGGTGGCTCGGGCGCGTCGGCGTCCGACTCGTCGTCGAACCTGACGGGGATGTCCATCCCGTCGCGAGCCACCACAGTTTCCGGAAAGACCGCACGCGCCTCGCGCTCGAGGTCGGTGAAGTCGCGCGTGTACCGCGCCGAGATGTGGGTCAACACCAGGCGCCGAACCCCCGCACGGCTGGCAACGAGCGCGGCCTCACGAGCCGTTGAATGACCCGTCTCGGCGGCGCGCGAAGCTTCTTCCTCGCTGAACGTGGCCTCGTGCACGAGCACGTCGGCCTGCGCGGCCGCCTCGACCGTCGCCGGGTGCGGTCGCGTATCACCGGTGAGGACGATGCGACGCCCGCGGCGGGCCGGTCCGACCAACTCGGAGGGGTCGATCACGCGCCCATCGGGAAGGGTCACGGGCTGCAAGCGGTGGAGTTGCCCCCACAGCGGACCCTCCGGGATTCCTAACGAGCGAGCACGTGCGGGGTTGAATCGACCACGGCGTTCATGCTCGACCAGCGCATAGCCCACGCTCGGCGTCCCCCGATGGTCATGGTCGAAGACCTGGATCGTATAGTCGTCGCGCGGGACGGTATCGCCAGGTACAACGTCGTGTACTTCGAGTGGAAAGGTCAGGCGGTCGGCACCCAGGAGTTCGTTCCGGCGCAAGAGCCGTGTCGCGCCGCGCGGTCCGTGAAGGTGCAGGACCTCGGTGCGGCCCTGTAACGACATCGTTCGCATCAGCCCGATCACGCCGAGGAAGTGATCGGTGTGGAAGTGCGTGAAGAAGATGTGTTCCAGGTTGAACGAGATGCCGTAGCGCATCATCTGGCGTTGGGTGCCTTCGCCGCAGTCGAACAGGAAGGTCTCGCCTTCTCGCACGAGGGCGACACTAGCGACGCCGCGTTCCACGGTGGGTCGCGAGGCCGAAGTGCCAAGGAAGCGAAGGTAGAGAGGCATGAGGGGGCGAAAGTTAGTGCAGCAGACCCGTCTGTGACCTGCATTCCAGCGCGATGAATTGGCGCAATCCAAGATTCCCGCGTCGACCACAGTGCCGGGGAATAGCCGACCGACAAGATACAGTCGAGGCTGCTTCCGGATGCAGGGTGGAGACCCCGCACGGAGTGTCTCTGACGGGCGTGGCGTTCATGCCGCGCTCTTGCGGGAAAGGCAGGTGAAATGCAGAGGTTGTTACGGCGCCGGGCGGGGCGCACGAACGTGCGTCACCGTCGGCGTTAGGCGCGGAAACCCGCTGAGGGGAGGAGTCGCCGTATGTCGGGGAAGAGTAAACGCGGCTTTGCGTCGATGGATCCCGCGCGTCAGCGGGAAATCGCCAGCCGGGGCGGTCGAGCCGCTCACGAGAAGGGAACTGCACACGAGTGGACGCCGGACGAGGCACGCGTCGCCGGAAGAAAAGGTGGCGAGGTCGTCAGTCGCGATCGCGAGCACATGTCGGCGATCGGGCGTGAAGGTGGTGAGGCGCGCGGACGGAATAACGCCGTCGCCCGCAATGGCACATCAATAGAACGAGAGTCAGCGGTGCACGTCAGTCGCGAGGGCATGCCGCCTACGGCGACGCGCGGTCCGCAGCGTTCTTCGAATCGGGACGAGCGCGCGGCTTTCTAAGGCTGGTTCCTTCAGCCAGCGGCAAGTCGACTTGCGCATCCGGTGGGTGGGCCATGGGAGCCCACCGCTGGATGTAGCGGGGTGCGTCAAACTTGTGCCGAGCGCGATCCAGCGACATGGGTCGAACCATGCCTAACACCGGTCGCTCGGCAAATGGACGATCGAACTTCCCAAGGCACCACTGGATGCCGGCATAGGAATTCGGGTCGCGCCCATCGAGCGCGTACTTGTCATTCAACTCGATCAACCAGGCGAGCGCGTCCATCACCCGACGCGTCCAGAGCAGCACGCTCTTGCCCCATAGCATCCGCATGTAGTTGTGCATGCTGCCAGTGGCAACGAGTTCACGCTGCGCGGCGTTCCAAAGGTCGTCGTGCGTGCGGGCCTGTTCGAGCTCGCGAAGCGTGTACGTATGGCTGCGGGCATCGGTCGAATGGGCGCGCAAGGTATCGCGTGCCCAACGCGGCAAGCCCTTGATGCTGTCATGGTGCGGGTTGCGGAGGCAGAAATTCAACGCCAGTTCTCGCCACACCAGGAACTCGCCAAGGAACGCGTCGGCGCGTGCGCCCGAGGTCGACGACAGGACCGTACGCGCCACCTCACCTGCTGATATCTGCCCGAAGTGCAAGTACGCTGAGAGGCGACTGGTGCCATCGGAGTCGTTGGGGTCGGGGCGACGCTCTGAATAGCGGCGAAGCCCGTCGTGACAGAAGTCCGAGAGTCGTGCGCGCGCAGCATCCAAACCACTTGACCAGTCAACTGGAGAGACCGAGTGGTCGATCTCGCATTCGCCGACCGCCGACGGAAGGTTCAATCTGCCGATCGGCAGGCGCGCTACCTCCAGCGAGGACAGTAACGAGCGCGTCGGCTGCTTTCGAGCCGGGCGATCCTCGACTACCTCCAGTGCGTGCTGGAGAATGGCCTTGAGCTTTGGCCGGATGGTTCGGGCAGCGTATTCCTCGCGCTCGAAACTTCCACTCGGCACAATGCCGTGCGATTCAATCGCGACCACTCGGCAGCGCGATCGTCCGCCAAACCGTGCGGTCCGTTCGGCGATGCCGCAGGTTGGGAACGCGTCGGTCACAACCAGCACGGCCCGTTCTGCCAAGCGGTCGACCACCCGCCGATCATCATCACGACGGCGCCTGAGGACGAATTGGTAGTGATGGCCTAACGCCTCGCTGCGAAGCGTGAGTTCCTTCGCGTTCTGGAGGATCGCTGTATGGATGCGATCGTTGGCGTGCGGGTAGGTCGGGTCGAGCCCTTGGTGGATGATGAGCGGCTTGTTCAAGCGATCCGCTTCGCGAACGGCGTACCGAAGGCCCCAGTTCTCCTCGAAACGGTGCGTGCTCTGCATCCAGTAGAGCACATACTCGCCCTCCGGTTGGACGCGGACTTCGTTGGCGTTGTGGGTGCGCAGATCGAGTTGGTCGCGCACGTATGAAGACTCGAGCGAGTGTGCCGGCAGATGAAACCTCTGGCGAGTGGGCCGCGTCGTATGTGCTCGTGCGGCTCGTGGTTCGACCGTGTGACCAAGTGCAAGATGGGTCGTCTGTTACCGGAACGTCACCGGTGTCCGGCTTGACTTCGCGATGGGTCAGGGTAGGTTTCGATCCAACGCCGGCCCCGCAGTCTGCGGGGCCGTACGTTTGCCGGGGTGCGACCGGTGGGAACTTTTGTGGCGCGCTCTGGGTTTTAGGGGCTGTAGCTCAGCTGGGAGAGCGCTGCAATCGCACTGCAGAGGTCAGGGGTTCGATCCCCCTCAGCTCCATAAAATTTGGCGGAAGTTTCGCCGCGGAAGGTTGGCCCGCCGCCGGTCGGTAGGACGTAGAGTTCCAATGACGGCGTGCGCGGCAATCCCGGCATCGATCGGTAGGACGTAGAGTTCCAATGTCGATGTAGCGCGAGACTCCCCAATCTGCTGAAGCCGCTGACAAGGTCAGCGGCTTTTTTCTTTCTGGCTCAGCCAGAGAAGCGCCGACCGTGACCGGGCCGTACCCGGCGTGACAGACTCTGAATCGCCGCGCACTCCCGGACTCGACCATGCCGGTCACCGCCGACTACTTCGCTGCGGCGACTATGTCCTGGCGAAGCGCCGAAAAGAACTCCGACAGAAAGCGGTTCTCCTCGATCTCGGTCTTGTCCGCGAAGTCGCCGAACGCGCTAGCGCCGAGTCCGCCGAGGAAGCGCATGATCGCGCTCTCGTGCACGGCCAGGCGCGCCTGACGAAAACTGATCGTCGACGGCCCCAGGTCATCGCGGATGCCGAGCCGAAGCTCGGCGCCACGCCCTTCGAATGGACGGCGCAAGGGCGTCTTGATCAGCTTGTCCACGGCGAGTGGCAGGTGCCAATCCGGCTCCTTATTGAATCGCCAGACCCATGCGCGTTCATGCTCGGAACGCTCGATGAGGAAGTTGGCGACGAGGCCGGAGTAGCCGACGCGGAAGATCTTGAACTTGGCGGAGAAGTCGATCCGCATCTGCAGCGTGTCCGGCAGGGGCCTCGGCGTGCCGTCGAGCGTCACGATATGGCCACCGCGGGCGCGAAGTCGCGCGTTTACTCGGCCCTCACGGCCGTCGATGTCGAGGTAATTCGCTCCCTGTCGATCCGTCAGCTGCACCCGGAACTCGCTGGGAATCACGTACTTGTCGAGATACCTAGCGTAGTTGGGATAGCGTGGCCGGACAGAATCGGGCAGTATGCGCACGGACATACGCGCGGCGGTGGAACCGTCGCGCAGGTCGGTGGTGACCAGGGAGTCGATGCGCAGGAGTTGTCCGAGGTGGCGAGCTGTGCGGGGGAACAAGGTGCGGGACTCCGTTCGCGCCTCACTGCCGGAGCGCCCTTCGTAGGCGGTGAAGAGCGCGCTCATGGCCGCTCCTGCCTGCGCCGGGCGCACGGTGCCGACGGCGTGATCTACAATGGTGTACCACTCGTAATCGTCGTGAGCGAGGTGTCGCAGCTGCATGAAGTGGCGTTCGTCGCCCAACCGCACGGGATACGGCGAATTGCCGCGCGCCTCGAAGAGGTATTGGCCATTGTTGTAGCTGCCGACGAGGTAGAGGGCGCGGGTAGAATCCGAGGCACTGCTGACGGTCCAGATGGATGTGTCGCCGAAGAGTTTGGAGGGGGTGAGGGCGTACTTGCCCATGATGGGCCGCGCGCGGGCGAACTTGGCGTCGCGCTGGACGTTGGCGAAGCGGTAGGCATAGGCGGCGAAGAGAGCGTCGGCATTCTTGGCCACGGATTCCGGCGAGGCCCCGAGTGCGGTGGCCGACTGGCGGCAGGCGGCCAGACTGGCGACGAGGGCGAGCGCGCAGAAGGCTGTGGGACTGGGGGCGAAGTGTCGCAAGACCGGAAATGGCTAAGGCTTAGGCCGACGACACAGTATTCGCAGGGGTTGCCCGGCTCGTTCGGCACTCGGTATCTTAGTTCCCCCGTCACGGGCGGTGGTATTGTGCGTGATGGCGGGTGCCCCTTGGTGTAACTGGCAACACGTCTGACTCTGGATCAGAAGAGTCCTGGTTCGAGGGGGCAAGGCACCAAACGGCAGCCCAAGGGCTGCCGTTTTTGTTGCCCCTTCTGGGCCGTCGGCGCCTTGCCGACGCGGCGGCGTCGAGCCCACCCGAGCCGCAAGCGACGCGCAACGAGGCGGTCGTTTTTGTTGCCCTTCTGGGCCGTCGGCGCCATGCTGACGCGGCGGCGTCGAGCCCACCTCGAGCCGCAAGCGACGCGCAACGAGGCGGTCGTTTTTGTTGCCCCTTCTGGGCCGTCGGCGCCTTGCTGACGCGGCGGCGTCGAGCCCACCCGAGCCGCAAGCGACGCGCAACGAGGCGGTCGTTTTTGTTGCCCCTTCTGGGCCGTCGGCGCCTTGCTGGCGCGGCGGCGTCGAGCCCACCCGAGCCGCAAGCGCGCGCAACGAGGCGGTCGTTTTCGTTGCCCCTTCTTGCCGTCGGCGCCTTGCTGGCGCGGCGGCGTCGAGCCCACCCGAGCCACAGCGAAGCAACGGGTGGTCGTTTTCGTTGCCCCTTCTGGGCAAGTCGGCGCCTTGCTGACGCGGCGGCGTCGAGCCTACAACGCTCGGTTACAGAAGCTCGGGAGCGGTGGAACTCACGTTCGCAGGCACGTCTCTCCCACTGCGTCTGCGCGACCGTTGTATCTCGCGGAGGTCAGCGTTTGACATGTCGAAAAAAGACGCAGCCTGCATGGGCGTCCGTTGTCTCTCAGTGCTCTTTGGCCTTACTCGGGGAGACCTCCGCCGGCTCCGCAAGGCCAAACGCTACGGCCAACTCATCGCGCTCGCGGATCTGCTTCATTCCTTCCGTCTGCTCTAGATCAACTCCTCGCATGATGCTCGCGACGTTAATGGGCGGAAGATAAAACGCACCATGCAAGCCTCGGCCGGTTAGCGACGCAATCGTCTCTCGCAAGAATGGTAGGAGCAACGCCGGCGCGTGGAGTTTCACATAGTCGGTTAGTGGAACGGTAGGGTTCCCGTCGCGCCGCACGACTGCGGCCATTGCAACGTGCACGTTTTCGGGACGTTCTCGTGAGGGTTTCAGTTCGATCAGGAAACGCACCGTGAAACGATGGTCGGCCTCGAGATTCCAATCCCACCCGAACTGAAGTTTAGAATCGTTTTCAGGCAATTCATCCGCGTTAGGCACTCCCACAAAGCGGAGTTCATTCGCGAAAATCCGCTCCACAACGTAGCCTGTCTTCGGTGCGGCAGTTGTCGTCTCATTCATAGAGCTCTGTCCTACGCGGCGAGCGCGATCTCAACGCGCAAGCTTGGCGCGTCTGATTCAGCCGAGTCTCCAAGTCGAAGATTTACCGGGGACTGCGGTGTCGCCTCTGGCTGCAACGTATATTCGGTGCCGGGCGTCACGCTAACCTCCCACAAGTTCGTCCAGCTTTCGGGAGGTAGCGTCACTTGCCAAACGCGAAGAGCCGACTCCCCAACGGGTATCGCGTAGGAGTTGTGGTACTTGACGATTGGCACTCCTGATCGCGCAGAGAGGAAATCAGCGGCCTCTGGAATGTTGGCGATGACTCGCAGGAGGTTGTCGGTTGCGGCGTTGGGAAACACGGTGCCGCGTTCCCAACGAACTACTGTCTTATATCCGACTCCAAGGAATTGCTCGAAGTCGCCCTGCGTAAGTCCTAGGCGTTCACGAATGGCAAGAATCTCCTGCGGCTTGAGCAGATCTTCTTGTTCCCGAATCTGGTTCGCCACGCGTGTCTGCAGTTCCTCTAGCGACTTGTCATCCAAGTAGTACTCACCACAGGAGTCGCACGTAGGTGCCGAGACAAGCACCGAGACAGTGCGTGAACCGACGCGAATTGATCGGCCGGAAAGGCGTTCCTTGAGATGCCCGCCGCACAAGGGGCACGCATCGAGTTCGGTAGACGGATTCACGACCTTAGAGTTCCTTGAATTGGATGATGACGGCGCAGTCTCCCCGCGAATTCGTCTCCATCTGGAGTTTCACGTAGAGATCGACGCCCTTGTACCTGGGTCGATAAACGTCTTGAAAGAAGCCCGCCCGCTTCTCGGCCTCCATCGATTTGTAGAAGCACGACTGTTCAAGAGCGAGCACGCAGGGCACAATGTCCGAGGGCTCCAATCCCGCGCTGTATGCGCCCTGAACCGCGATTCCGGTGACGCGCTTGTGCCCCGTGCGGACGAGCTCTTTCAGTCGAGCGAGATCATAGGTTGGGGTGCGATTTTCGCCGGACATTGGCCGGTGATGGTAGCATTATGCTACTCTGACTGTCAATACGGATACGAAGTAACGACGCGATAGTTCCAAGGCGCCGTGAGTCCAATGACCGACCACCAAAAGGCGTCAAACGGTCGCATTCCGGCGGAATCGCAGTGTAACATAATAGACGCTAACGAGTTAGGTCACAGCGACCGCACTTCGATTCTGCGGCCGCCACGGGAGGCAGGAATCGGGCTGCCCCTTTCCTCGGGGCAGCCTCTCTCGCGGGGATAACGCACCAAGAGCGAGGCGCCCAAAGATCAAATTGATCAGGGCCTGAAAGTGCGGGGAGCAATGTTCGACCCGCCGTGATTCGTCTGCGCGGCGGAAGGTTTCGCACGCGGGTTTTTCACGATGCGCGTGAGTTGGTGCTGCGAGCGCTTGATATTGTCGTAAGAGCGAGGTACAACGGCCAACCCGCGCGAACCGTATCGTCGATTGACAACCGTTAGCCCCTGTTTGACAGCTCCACCGCCAAACCCGTGAACTTGTCCTATCCTCCCGCAATCGCCGTGGGGGTCGTCGCGCTCGCGATCTCTCTCACTGCTCCCAGCGCCCTCATCGCCCAGCACTCGATGGCGGGCATGTCCCATATCACTATCCCCGAAGGCGCCATCTATACGGTGGCGGACGTCGAGTTCATGCAGGGGATGATCGCTCACCACGCGCAGGCGATCCACATGTCGCGCATGGCGGAGGCGCACGGTGCCAGTCCCAAGCTGCTCAAACTGGCGAACAAGATCGACCAGTCGCAGGTGGCGGAAATCCGCATCATGCAGCAATGGCTCCGATCCAACGGCCAGGTTGCACCTGACACGTCATCCTGGCGGACAATGATGATGGCAGGGATGCTGACGCCTGAACAGCTCAAGACACTCGACGCCTCGAGGGGCGTCGCGTTCGACCGCGCCTTTCTCAACTACATGATCCAGCACCATGAAGGCGCCCTGACGATGGTGAAGGACCTCTTCGCCACGCCGCGCGCGGGCCAGGAAGTGGACGTCAACGTCTTTGCCAACGACGTGGTCACAGTCCAAACGGCCGAAATCGGCGCCATGCGCCAGATGCTCTCGCTCCTGCCTGACAAGTAAGTCCCCTTCGCCGCTTCACGGAGTCATACCCGATGCATAGTTCCCACCGGGCGCTTGCGCTCGCCGCATTCCTCGTCCTACCGACGCTCGCTGCTGCCCAAACGTACCCCAGCAAGACGGATCCTCGGAGCAGGCTCAAACCGGGGCGGTTGGATGCCGACACGGCATCGAAGAACATGCGCCTGGTCTCCTTCACCCCAAAGCCGGCTGCATTCGACACGGCGCGCGGCCTAACGTTTATCAACTCAGACCTCGCGTTTGGCGACAAGTACGTTTACCAAGGCAACTTCGCGGGCTTCGCGATCTGGGACGTCAGCGAGCCGGCCAAGCCGAAGGTCGTTTCCGTCGTATCCTGCATAACGTCGCAGGGCGATCCGTCCATCTATGGCAACCTGCTGTTCATCTCGGCCGAGGGGGCAGGCAATCGGAACGACTGCGCGAAGGGCGGCGTGAAGGATCCGAAGGATCACATGGCGGGAGTGCGCATCTACGACGTGTCCGACCCAACCCAGCCGCGCCTGGTGAAGAACGTGCAGACCTGCAAAGGCTCGCATACGCACACGATCATTCCGAGTCCTAAGGACAAGAAGGTCATCTACATCTATGTGTCCGGTAGTCAGGGAGCCCGTCCGGAGACGGAGCTTCCCGGATGTACGAATGGAACAGATCCGGCAGACGAGTCGAACTCACTCTTCCGATTGGACGTCATCAAAGTGCCGCTCGATCATCCGGAGAAGTCTGAGGTCGTGACGGGTGCGCGCATCTTTACCGGTCTGGACCCGGCGCCGCGCGCCGCGAGCCGGCAGGGTGGGCGCCCACGCGCTCCGGGGCGATACCACGGCGCGTCCTGCTCCGCCGCTCCCCACTGGCCCGCGCAATTGCCACGACGTGACGGCGTACCCCGCTGCCAAGCTCCTCGCTGGTGCGTGTGGCAGCTATGGCCTTCTCGTCGATGTGTCGAATCCGGAGAAGCCGGTGCGACTCGATGCCAGGGCAGACACGAACTTCTCGCTCTGGCACACCGCAGTGTTCAGCAACGACGGCAAGAAGGTCGTGTTCACGGACGAGTGGGGTGGAGGCACGTCGCCGATGTGCCAGGCCAATTCGATGATGGAGATGGGTGGGAACACCATCCTCACGATCGACAAGGATCGCAAGTACACACAGCACGCCTACTACAAGATCAATACAGCTCAAACAGCCGAGGAAAATTGCGTGTCGCATAACGGGGGCCTGATTCCGGTGCCCGGGCGCGACATCATGGTGCAAGGCTGGTATCAGGGTGGCGTCAGCGTGATGGACTTTACGAACGCGGATCATCCGACGGAGCTGGCGTACTTCGATCGCGGGTCGATCGATCCGCCGCCAGGCGTCGACGTCCCGGTGACCCCACCGCCCGCCGGCGGTCGTGGCAATCGTGGCACGATAGGCGGCTCGTGGGGCGCTTACTACTGGAACGGCATGATCTACTCCTCCGAACTCGACCGCGGCTTCGACATCCTCGAATTGCAGCCGAGTGACCAGCTTTCGAAGAATGAGATCGAGGCAGCGAAGCTCGTTAGGTTCGCACAATACAATCCGCAGAGCCAACCGAAGATCGAATGGCCGGCCGCTTTCCCGGTCGTGCGTTCGTACCTGGACCAATTGGTGCGCGGAAAGGGGCTGGCGGCCGAGCGTACGACAGCGATCGGGAGCGCACTGGACGCGGCGGAGCAGCAGAGTGGCAAGGCGCGTCGCAATGCGCTGAGCGCCCTCGCGAAGCAAGTGGACAAGGATGTGTCGTCGGCGACAGACCCGGATCGGGTGAAGGCGATGTCTGACGCCATCAAGGCATTGGCGAAGGCGTCGTAGCCGGCTGGCGCATTCCTGTCGCGGTATGAATGGGGGCCGAAGGCTCGGGAGCGCATCCGCGGCTCTCGAGCCTTCGGCCCTCTCCCTTCCTGTATGGCCTCGGCGCTCAGTCAGAACGACGCGTTTGGCGAGCCCGCCATTTATTCTTCGCACTGGATCGAGCAGGGCGTCGTGGGTGTTCTC
This sequence comes from Gemmatimonadaceae bacterium, assembly GCA_044224875.1. Taxonomy (GTDB): domain Bacteria; phylum Gemmatimonadota; class Gemmatimonadetes; order Gemmatimonadales; family Gemmatimonadaceae; genus JABAQJ01. Next base: position 81,918 of record JBGAJQ010000015.1, read on the forward strand.
GGACGCGTGAGGTTACGCCTGCGCCTATCATCCGAGTGAAAGCTCCCTGAACGAAACCGGCATCGCCGACCACGCGCCGAGCATCCGACCCGTTGTTCGTCGAGGTGGTCTTGCCAGCGTGGTGTCCGTATACGGCTGAGTTCCCGGGATTCCCCGACAGCAGGCGAGCCGTTTTTGTCACTGCCGGTTTACCGACTGAGCATAGAATAGGTGGTGATCGCATACTGGCACGCGAACCACCCTGACACACAGCGGAGTAACACGATGCACGAATCTCGCCGCCTTTCCGTACGCCCGGTCCTGTTGGGACTGAGTTTGAGCGCGTCCCTCGCCTGCGCCGGGCGAACGGCAGCGGTGGTGGCGTCGCCGTCGCCAGCCGCAACGACTCAATCGTCGCTGACGGTGACGCCCACATCGCCGATCAAGGAGTTCGGGACGATGTGGACGTTCGATGCTCCACCGCTCCAGTACTGGAAGGCGCGGTACGGCTTCGATGCGACCCCGGAGTGGCTGGAGCACGTACGGTTGTCGGCCGTGCGCATTCCAGGGTGCTCGGCATCGATCGTCTCGTCCGGTGGACTGGTGATGACGAACCATCACTGCGCGCGCGAGTGCACGACGGAGGCTTCACCGCGGGACTCGAACTACATCGAGACGGGATTCGTGGCGGCGACCTTGGCCGATGAAAAGAAATGTCGGGGCATCACGGCCGATCAGCTGCAATCGATCGAAGACGTTACGAATCGAGTGCAATCCACGGTCACGGCGACCGATGCGACGGCGCAAGCACAGCAACGCTCGGCGGCCGTGTCACAGATTCAGTCGCAGTGCGCCCAAGCCACCGGCATGGTCTGCCAGGTGGTGTCGTTTTATCAAGGTGGCAGGTACTCCCTCTATCGTTTCAAGCGATACACGGACGTCCGGCTGGTGATGGCGCCGGAAGGTGACATCGCATTCTACGGCGGAGATCCCGACAACTTCACCTTCCCGCGATACGACCTGGATTTGACCCTCCTGCGGATCTACGAGGACAATGCGCCGCTCAAGGCCACGCACTATCTGAAGTGGAGTGCCGCTGGGCCGCAGGATGGAGAGCTCGCCTTTGTCGTTGGCAATCCTGGCAGCACGGGCCGGCTGAATACCATGGCGCAGATGGCCTACCTGCGCGACGCCCAGTATCCGAACCAGCTTGACCAGCTCAAACGACAGAATGCTGCGCTGAAGGCGATCGTTGCCGCTGGCGGGGAGGAGGAGAAGCGCGAGTACCAGGACGCCATCTTCTCGTACGAGAATTCGATCAAGGCGATCACTGGCTACCGAAGTGGCCTCGTGGATAGCGCGCTCATGGCGCGGAAGGCGGCGTTCGAGCGCGACTTCCGCTCGCGCATCAATGCCAACCCCGACACACGAGCCAAGTTCGGAGGCGCGTGGGACGCGATCGCGGCCGCCAATGCAGAGCGAGGCTCATATGTCACCCAAGCGCGCTTTCACGGGGCGGGCGGGTCGCAGTTGCTCGGCCTGGTGTTGCAGATGGTCCGAATCCCTGCGGAGGAAGCGAAGCCGGATTCGTTGCGGTTGCCGGCCATGCGCGGGACCGCCATTGCGCAGGTCAAGGCGGCCGCTGGCCGAGCGATTCCGTTCGATCTTCGGCAGGAGCGTGCCTTCTTGACCACGCAGTGGGAGGCCGCCTTGGCGGCGCTCGGTCGGAACGACCCATTCGTGCGGGCGGCCATGGGCGATCGTTCTGCCGCGGATGCCGTGCAGGCGCTCTTCTCGGCGACGCGAATGACCGATCCCGCAGCGCGAAAGGCGCTGGTGGATGGTGGAGCGGGTGCGGTTGAGGCCAGCACGGATCCCATGGTGGTCTTGGCGCGGGCGATAGATCCGCTGAATCGGGCGCACGTCGTACGAACCGCGGCCCTGACAGCCGTGCTGGCGGCAAATGGAGAGAAGATTGGCCAGGCGATATACGCGGCGAACCGAACGATGCTTCCGCCAGACGCAACGTTCACGCTGCGGATTTCGGACGGTGTGGTGAAGGGCTATCCGATGAATGGGACCGTGGCGCCATTCAAGACGTCGTTCTTTGGGCTATATGGGCGTGCGGCGGAGTTCGACGGCCGTCCGCCCTTCGCGTTGCCAAAGCGGTGGGTCGAGCGCCGGGACCGTCTGGACTTGAGCACACCGTTTGATTTCGTCAGCACCAACGACATCATCGGCGGCAACTCGGGAAGCCCTGTCGTCAATCGGGCGGGAGAGGTCGTGGGCCTGATTTTCGACTCGAACATCGAGTCCTTGCCGAACAACTTCATCTTCACGGACGAGGTGGCTCGGTCCGTGAGTGTGCATTCGCGCGCGATTCCTGCGGCGCTGCGCGCGATCTACGATGCTGGCCGTATTGCCGACGAGCTGGAGGGCAAGGCCCGGTAGATGCCGTCGATGTGCGCGCTGCTGTGAGGTCAATCGGCGGGCGACAACAAAGGGGACTCGCTCTGCAGCCCTCCGTTGTCGCGCCGCCCATGCCACTGGCGAGGTGCCAACCTGCCGTGTGTCCTACGGCAGGCCGGCGAAGAACGCCAAGGTCGCCTGGTCCGCCCAAGAGAAGAAGCCGTGCTCGCCGTAACTGTTCTCGAGGCAATCCTGAATCACGGAGAGCAAGGCGGTGGAGCTGAACTGGCTCGGAACGAGCGCACGCCAGGTCGACTGTTGGCGAATCGGATCGATGTTCAGGTACCCATTCGCGTCCAAGACCCCGCCGGCCTTGAGCGCCAGGAAGATCGTGTTCGATGCGTTGGCATCGATGCTCGGAATTTTCGCAAACAGCGTCGGGTACACGGGCGCCGCGCCGTACAGCTGATACTCTCCCTTCAATCCGCGCGCGACCATCGCCGACGCGTAACGCTGGGCGTCGCCGTTGTTGACGAGGTTGTTCGAGTCGCGCGCCCGCATGTTGAAGCGCGTGGGAACGGTCAGGCTCAACATCAGCGAATCGCCGTCGCCTTGTGACACGTAGTTGGCGATCCCCCTGAACCCAAGCAACGGTGCGACGCGAACTGTGAATCGTCCTCCTTGGCTCGTTCCGACACCGTAGATCGGAGTCGATGACGAGATTGCGCCCGACTGCCGCAACGCGCTGATCGCCTGCTGCACGTGCTGAACGTCGACGTTGGCCATGGAGATCGGGGCAATCGCCCAGCGTCCGACCGTGTCACTGCTCAGGGCTGCGACACCCCAGCCGGCTGCAACCGCCTCACGGACGAAGGCATAGTGCTCCGGCCGCGTGTACCACGCCATGGCATCGTGGCCTGCGCCATGGAACAGGAATATCAGGCCCTTCGGATTCGACGGGATGGTGAAGCGAAGGTCTTTTCCACTGATCGTGAGCAATGATGGCTGCGGTGGACCACTCGCCTTCATCACTGCCGTGAGCGTTACGGCCGCAGACGTCCGCACCATGGTCGCATGGGCAGACTTCGCATCGTCCAGGACCTGCGTGTCCCCGGTCCAATGATCGAAGATCTGCGATGATGAGGGCGAGTAGTCGGCGATCATGTGCAGAGTCCCACCGACCGACGAGTCCCCGACCATGATGGCATTCGCAACGGTGATGGCCCCGTTGCCGCTGCCGCCACCACCCCCACCAC
>JBGAJQ010000016.1:0-83974 GCA_044224875.1 Gemmatimonadaceae bacterium
GCTCCGCGACAAGGCGGTAGCCGAGATCCAGAAGATGCAGGAGTGGTTCGCCACCAAGGATTACGAAAACGCGATGTACTACTTTCGGCGCAAGGCATACGACCCTGCGCTGATCTACTTCCGCGACGTCGTTAGGCTGTATCCAGAGACGGAACGCGCCAAGGATTCCTACCTCAAGATGGCCGAGGCGTATGAGGCCATCCGGTGGAAGGACGACAAGACGGAGGTCTGCAAGACCCTCTGGGAGCGCTACGCGAAGGATCCGCAGGTACCGATCGTCTGTGGGCGTGCGCCTCCTCCTGTGGATACGGTGCGTAAGGGCTCGCCGTAGCCCGTGCGCCTGGGAATCCTCGGCGGAACGTTCGACCCGCCGCACCTGGGTCATCTCCTGATCGCGTACGACGCTGTTGCCGCGCTCAGGCTGGACACCCTGGTGTTTATCCCCGTGGCGCAGCAGCCCCTCAAGGTGGGGCGGCCTACGGCGCCGGCCGAGGCGCGGCTCGAGATGGTGCGACGGATGGTTGCGGGGCTCCCGCAATTCGCCTGCGACGCCATCGAAGTGGACCGGGCGGCCTTATCTTACACCGTCGATACGTTGGGCGAGTATGCGCGTCGGTATCCGAGCGCAGTCCGCTTCTTCTTGCTGGGCACGGATGCCCTCCAAACGTTTCCGTCATGGCGCGAGCCGGGGCGGATAGCAGAACTGGCCCAGTTGGCGGTGCTGCAGCGCGCAGATGGGCAGGAAGGCAAGGCAAATGCCAACGGGAGTGATCACATGGATGACGCGATGGCCAGGGTGCGAGAGATTACCGGACCAGATCGGGCTCCGGTCATCGTGCCCACTCGGCGCATCGACGTCTCCTCCACGGAGATCCGCGACCGCGTGCGAGCGGGGTTGCCACTTCGGGGATTCACGACAGACGATGTCGCGCGCTTCATCGAAGCGACCGCTCTTTATCGTTAGGATACGGAAATGATCAAGGGACTCATCGGCAAGGTGTTTGGCACTCGCCACGAGCGAGAGCGCAAGCGCGTCCAGCCGATCATCGACGAAATCAACCGCGAGTATGAGCGACTCCAGGGCGTGTCCGAGGACGAGCTTCGCGGCCAGACGGCGAAGTTCCGCGCCACGCTCGCCGAACGCACGGGCGCCCTCGAGGCACGCATCGCCGAACTGAAGGAAGTAAAGAAGGTCACGAAGGACCCGACGGAACGCGACTCGATCGACAACGAGCTGAGTGGCGCAGATGGACGGGGCGGGCTGGAAGAACAGCTTCGTTCCTCGATCGCCGAAACGCTCGACGAGATCCTCCCGGAAGCGTTTGCGACGGTTCGCGAGGCGGCCCGCCGGCTGGTGGGAAGCGACGTGATGGTTACCGGCCATGAGCTCAAGTGGGACATGGTGCACTACGATGTCCAGCTCATGGGGGGGATCGAACTGCATCTCGGCCGCATTGCCGAAATGGCAACCGGCGAAGGCAAGACGCTGGTGGCGACTCTTCCGTTGTACCTGAATGCCCTGCCGGGGAAGGGTGCGCACCTGGTAACGGTGAACTCCTATCTCGCGCGGCGCGACTCGCAGTGGATGGGCCACTTGTACCGGTATCTCGGGCTCAGTGTCGGTTGCATCGATGACACGGAGCCAGGGACCCACGCGCGTCGCGGCGCCTACGAGTGCGACATCACCTACGGGACGAATAACGAGTTTGGCTTTGACTACTTGCGCGACAACATGGTGGTGTCGTTGGAGCAGCGCGTTCAACGGCCCCACTGGTTCGCGATTGTGGACGAAGTGGACTCAGTACTGATCGACGAGGCGCGAACGCCGCTCATTATCTCGGGCCCGGTGGGGAACGAGAATGACGCGATGTTTGCCGAGCACAACGCCGCGGTCACACGCTTGGTAAGACGCCAAACTGAGATGGCCAACTCGCTGGTCGCGGACGGCGAGCGTGCCATGCAGCAGGACGACACGGCCACGGCGGCGGAGGCCTATTTCAAGGCGCAACTCGGCTCGCCAAAGAACAAGCGCCTCATGAAGGCACTGGCCGAACCCGGTGTTAAGCAGCTGGTGCAAAAGATGGAGCTGGAGTACATCGCCGACCGCAAGCTGCCGGCGACCAAACAGCAGTATCGCGACCTCGAGAACGACCTGTACTACGTGCTCGATGAGAAGGCGCACACGGTGCACCTGACCGATCGCGGTGTGGACGAGCTGTCGCCGTCAGACCACGAGCAATTCGTGCTGCCGGACATCTCCACAGAAGTGCATCGGATCGAGCATCACCCGGATATGTCGCCGCAGGAGAAGCTCGAGGCGCGTCGCGGCATCGAAGGCGAGTATGCGGTGAAGAGCGAGAAGCTGCATATCGTGCACCAGCTGCTCCGCGCGCACGCCTTGTACGAGAAGGACGTGAACTACGTGGTGCAGGATAGCGAGGTGCTCATCGTCGACGAGTTCACCGGTCGGACGATGCCGGGCCGTCGTTGGTCCGAAGGATTGCACCAGGCTGTCGAGGCCAAGGAAGGCGTGAAGGTCAAGGGCGAAACGCAGACGCTCGCCACCATCACGATCCAGAACTACTTCCGCATGTACGCAAAGTTGGCGGGCATGACCGGAACGGCTGAGACAGAAGAGCGCGAATTCTTCGAAATCTACAAGCTGGAAGTCGCCGTGATCCCGACGAATCGCGACGTGGTGCGCGACGACCGCCAGGACCTGGTGTACAAGACGCGTCGCGAGAAGTACAACGCGATCGTGGAGGAAACACAGCGGTTGTATGGACTGGGCTACCCCGTCCTCGTTGGTACAACCAGCGTGGAGGCGTCGGAAACGCTGGCGAGGCTCTTCAAGCGCGCCGGCCTACCGCATAACGTCCTGAACGCAAAGTACCACCAACGTGAAGCGGAGATTGTGGCTGAAGCGGGTCGCGCCAATGGCGTGACCATAGCGACGAACATGGCCGGCCGCGGTACCGACATCAAACTCGGTCCGGGCGTGAAGGAGTCGAAGCCTTCGCGCGTGAAGGACGCCGACGGGAAGCTGGTCGATGTCGATGAGTGCGGGGGACTTCACATTTTGGGTTCGGAGCGACACGAGTCCCGTCGCATCGACCGTCGCGCAGCCGCCGGGCAGCAGGCGGTCGCAGTACATCGCAATTCTTCTCTGGAAGATGACCTGATGCGCCTGTTTGGCTCCGAACGCATTGCTCGCTTGATGGATCGGTTAGGCGCGGAAGAGGGCGAAGTGCTGACGCACCCGCTCATCACGCGTTCCATCGAGCAGGCGCAGAAGCGAGTCGAGCTCCAGAACTTCCAGTCGCGAAAGCGTCTGTTGGAGTACGACGACGTGTTGAACCAGCAGCGCGAAGTGATTTACTCGCTGCGCTCGTTCGCCCTGGAGGGTGGCGAAGAGCTTCGCGGCGAGGCGTTCAAGATGGTGGAGAAGGCAGTCGGTCGGCGCGTGGAAACACAGCTCGCTGATTTCGAGGACGCCACGCAGTGGGACCTTGGGCTCGTCAAGCAGGACCTGCTTATGCACTACCTGCTGAGCGTGCCCGAACTCGAGGGGCACGACACGCCGACCACCATCGCGGGCGTCGCGAGTGCCGCTGTGGAGGCAGCGAGGGCGGCCTTTTCGTTCAAGGAAAAGGCGTTGGTGCTGGAGACGCCGGATGGCCCGCAGGACTACTCGGGTCAGCTGCTGTCGCTCATCATGCTGAACGTGCTGGACGAGAAGTGGAAGGATCACCTGTATGACCTGGATCAGCTGCGCAACGCGATCCATTACCGGTCGTGGGGCCAAAAGGACCCGCTCATCGAGTACAAGCAGGAAGCCTACACGATGTTTGTGGACCTGATGCAGGACATCCACCACACGTTCACCGAGCGATACCTGCGGGCGCAGCTCGTCCTCAATCCGCCGGTGGGCGGGGATGGTGGTGCTCCATCGGGGCCAGCGCGTGGGCCGGATGGGCAGGCTCGCCCGACCAAGCGCTACAACGCGCTGGGCGTTCTGGAGGACGTGCCCGAGGATGAACCGATCGTTGAATCTGACGGTGCCGAAGAAGTCGCCGAGGAGGCGGAGGTCGAGGCGCCGAGGCCCGCCGTGAAGCGCGCTGACCCGATTGTCGTTGGAGCCGGGCGGTCACGTTCGCTTTCTTCAATGGGAAGCGGGGCGGCTGGTGTCGCCGGCGGCATGCCAAAGGACATCGACTGGACGACCATCGGACGCAATGATCCGTGTCCGTGTGGTTCCGGGAAGAAGTTCAAGAAGTGTCACGGCGCTCAATAGGCGTCGTCGCCGGTTAGATCTCGCGCGGCAGGTGCGTTGCACCTGCCGCGTGGCTGTCCGGCGCGGTGGTCCGGTACGCGGCGCAGCGAAATGATCACGCGGATGGGAGCGCGTCCCGCTACCGTTTCGCCAACCATTCCGTGAGCGATCATGCCAGACGGCCGTGAGTCGCGCGCTGGGAGCGCCTCCCTCGCGCCCTTCAGTTTGCGAGAACTTCCACCCAGCGAACGCCCTCGCGAGCGGTTGGTCCGCCTTGGCGTCGCGTCGCTTTCCACCGTCGAGCTGATCGCCATCGTGCTCGGCACGGGAACGGGTGGTCGCTCGGCGCTCGCGCTGGCTCACAGCGTCTTCTCGGCCGTCCAGGGGTCCCTTCGCAAGTTGGCGACGGGCAGCATGGCAGCCCTAACGACGGTGGACGGCATCGGGACCGCTCGCGCCGGTGTGCTGCGTGCCGCGTTGGAACTGGGTCGACGCATGTCCGCCGAAGGGAAGTGCGAAGGCGTCGCGATGCGCGCCCCTCGGGATGTCTTCGACGTGTTCGCGCCGCGGCTGCAGGACCTACCTGTCGAAGAGTTTCATGTCGCTGTGCTGAATGCGCAGCAGCGGCTCGAGCGCGACATCACCGTCACGCGAGGCATCCTCAACTCCTCGCTCGTTCATCCGCGAGAGGTCTTTCGCGAGGCCATCGCCGAGCAGGCAGCGTCGATCATCCTCGTGCACAATCATCCCAGTGGCGACCCCACGCCGTCTCGCGAGGACGAACTCATCACCGAGCAACTATTCCTCGCAGGTCGACTGCTGGACGTCCCCGTTCAGGATCACGTCATCGTGGGCAGGGGTCGCTACACCTCGTTCATGGAGTCGGGCCTGCTGAAGGCTGCCAACTAAGCCCGGTATTCGGGCGACTACGTCGGTCATGGGCGGCGGCGCTGCGTCCAATCGCCATATGCGGTATGGGGCGTATCGCGTGCGCACTCGCGTCTCGCCCCCAAACGCCCGGGATTTTCGGGGCTCAACAGATGGACACTCCGCCTTGGCGGCACTAAGTATTCGAATACAGCTGTGGCGGACACCCTAGGGGTGCGCCATCGCGGCGCATTCTTCGGGCGAGATCATGGCGACGACCCTGAGCGAAATCATCCCTGGCTGGACGATTCCCGATTCGATATCGGAGCGTCTGGACATGGACCTTCTTTCGCGCGCCTATCGATTCTCCGAGAAGGCCCATGAAGGCCAGCTGCGCCGGAATGGCGATCCGTATGTCACCCACTGCGTGGAAGTCGCGAAGATCCTCGCTGAGCTTCAGCTCGACTCGGTGACGGTGGCCAGCGGACTGATTCACGACGTCGTTGAAGACACCCAGGTGACGGTCCCCGACCTCGAAAAGGAATTCGGGTCCGAGGTGGCGCAGATCGTCGACGGGCTGACAAAGATGGGGAACCTGCCGCTGAACTCCACAGAGGAGCGGCAGGTCGCGAACTATCGCAAGCTGCTGTTGTCGATCGCCAAGGATGCGCGTGTCATCATCATCAAGTTGGCCGATCGCCTGCACAACATGCGTACGCTGGATGCCCTCCCGGAGGCGAAGCAGCGACGTATCGCGCAGGAGACGATGGACCTCTATGCACCGCTCGCCCACCGCTTCGGTATGGCGCGCATGCGTTGGGAGCTGGAGGACCTCGCCTTCAAGTACATCGAGCCCGACGAGTACCGCAAGCTGGCGCGATTGGTGGCGAACAAGCGTGGGGAACGTGAGTCGCTCATTGCCCAGCTGCGCGAGCCACTGGAACGGACGCTGACTCAGGCGGGAATCAAGGACGTGGAGGTGACGGGCCGAGCCAAGCACTTGTGGTCCATCTGGAAGAAGATGGAGAAGCGTCAGCGACCCTACGAGGAAATCTACGATTTGTTGGCGATCCGCGTTCTCGTGAACTCGGTGCCGGATTGTTACCACGCGTTAGGCGTCATCCATGATGGGTGGACGCCGTTGCAGGAACGGATCAAGGACTACATCGCCCAGCCCAAGTCCAACGGCTATCAGTCGCTCCACACGACCATCTTTGGTCCGGGCCGACAGCTGTACGAGATCCAGATCAGGACGCGCGACATGCATCGCACGGCCGAGATCGGAATCGCGGCGCATTGGCGTTACAAGACGGACTCCAAGGCGAAGGACGAGTTCGAGCGACAGCTGCACTGGTTCCGGCAGGTGCTGGAGTTGCAGCTGGATGCCAAGGATCCCGCCGAGTTCCTGGAATTCCTCAAGCTCGATCTGTACCAGGACGAGATCTTCGTCTTCACACCGACCGGCGACGTCATTCAGCTGCCCAAGGGAGCAACGCCGATCGACTTCGCCTTCGCCGTGCATACGGAGGTCGGGAAACGCTGTGCCGGCGCCAAGGTCAACGGCAAGATTGCACCCCTGTCCCGTCAGCTGAAAAATTCGGAAACGGTCGAGATCCTGACGTCGCAGAATGCCAAGCCCAGTCGCGACTGGCTGGCCCACGTCCGCACCGGGCGTGCCCGACACAAGATCCGCCAATGGTTGAAGTCGGAAGAGCAGATGACGTCCGCGCGCGTCGGACGCGAGATGCTTGACCGCGAAGTGAAGAAGCGGCGGCTGGGGAAGGTGGAAGACTCGCAACTCGAGGCCGCGGCCGAGGCGTTGAACCTGAACGACGCCAACCATCTGATTGCGTCCCTGGGGCAGGGCGACCTGAACCTCACTCAAGTCCTCAAGGCCGTATTTCCCGAGATCGACCCCGCGCCCGATGCCGTGCCAAAGCCATCGGCACTCGAACGGCTCATGGACCGGGTGCGCGGCACGTCCAAGGGGATCACCATTCAGGGTGCCGATGGCCTGATGGTTCGATACGCGCAATGCTGTCAGCCCGTACCCGGCGACCAGGTAGTCGGCTATGTCACGCGAGGCCGCGGCGTGTCGATCCATCGCGCCGATTGCCCGAACCTGCTCATCCTCATGCACGAGCCTGAGCGACGGCTCGACATCGACTGGAAGGAACAGGCCGGAGAGCGATTCGTTGTGCGCCTGGCCCTCGAAGGCAACGATCGGCGGGGGCTCTACGCCGATCTCGCCAGCGCCGTCAGTTCAACGGGCACGGACATACGCAGCATGGAGCTGCGGGCCGTGGATGGTCGCGTCTCGGGCGCGGCGCTGGTGGAGGTTGAGAATCTCGCGCACCTGCAGCGCATCATGCGCGCGGCGCGGCGCGTCAAGGGAATCACGGACGTGGCGCGTCGCGAACGCATCTCGGCGGACGAGCACCAAGCCTGACGTCCTACCCGGGCAGTCGCGACAAGTCGCGCACCGACACGATCAACTGGCAGCCGGTCCTCGTGGACGTCGTTTGATGATGGGTCCCGGCGGCGGCACGATGATAGTCGCCTTCCACCATCGTTTGTCCTTCCACGACGCACGATCCGCCCAGCACGAAAAGCTCCTCGAGTCCCGTATGATCGTGGTCGCCGAGTACGGACTCGGGCTCCATGTCCAGCACAAACAACTCTTCGGCGGCACCATGCGACCCACGCAAGGAGCGCATCCTCGCGCCTGGGAAGAGCGTCGTCCAACGAGCGTCGTCCTGTTGCCGAACCGCACCCTCCACGAGAGGTGCGACAGACCCGTACTCGAGCAGAAGGGCGCCGTCGCCAGTGGCATGCCACGCGAGTGGGGCATTCACTTCCGCAAAGTCACCAGTGACCAGGCGAGTTTCGTTGTTTGTCAGGCCTCCATGGAGTAAAAAGACCGCGCGGCCACCGGGCAGCGTCCGCGCGGGCAACGCGGCACTCGGCGCCAGGCGAATCAGGCGAGTCGTGGCGCGGTCAGCCGAGTCGAGGAACAACTCCTTGGCCTCGATCCCAGCGGCTACTGGAAGCCAGAGGCCGGCATCCCGAGCGATGTAGGACAAGCGACGCTCGTGTGCGAGCGTGAGGATTCTCGCTCGCAGTGTAGACGGAGGTGGTGTGCTGTGCTGCGCAGCGGCCGCGGCAATCAAGGCCAGCGCCTCAGCGTCCGATTCGCTCATGTCGCCCGCTGGCGGACCCTCGGGCGCGTTATCGACCACGAGACAAGTTCACCCGAGCACTCATCGTGCGACGACTGGCTGTAGCAGCTGACGAAGCTGGCTCATGGCCGAGTGCACGAGCGTGCAGGCAGAGTGCGAGGGGAGCGCCAATCGCTGTGCGACGTCCTCGATGGAGAGACCGTCCAGAAAGACAAGGTCCAACGCCTCGCGCTCAGCAGACGACAGCACCTCCATGGCTGCCAGCACGCGGTCTCGCCGAGCGGCGTCTGCGGATGATGAAAATGCGAGGGGGAACTCCGACCCGTCGGTTGGCAGCATGCCCGAGCGGCCGGACGCGGCAGGCACGAGCCTGGGCAACCGCGGCCGCTGGTGAGCGATTTGCCGGCAAAGCGAGACCAACCAGGCGCGCATTGACACCCCGACCTCCCGCGCGCCCTGCGGTTCCTGCCACACGGCACGAAACACGGACGACACGATGTCCTCGGCTTCATCGCGGTCGCCCGTTAGGCGTAGGGCAAGGGCGAACAGCACTGCGCCGTAGGTGTCGTACAGGCGACCGAGGGCCGTGTCATCACCGGCGGTGATTCGCTCGAGGAGCGCGGGGTCGTGCGTACCGCCTAGAGGGGTGTCTTCCGGCATCGGCCGAGAAAGGGTCACGATTCAGATACGCCCGTGCACGTTCGAGCGGAAGGGGCCGCGTGACGGACTGCACCGCTCCGGTGGAGGGTTCGCCTGTGCGCTCGGGTCTGCATGCGGCGGCGCTGGACGTTCGGCAACCGAGCCCGCCCCTTGCTCGAGCCAGGCCTTCTGAACGGGGTGATTGCCGTCCTCGGACAAGCCCTCGACGGTCGTGATCGCCTGATCTACAACAGCCGGCCTGCGACGCCGCGTCTCATGTGTGGTCACTGCCGGCCAACGGCACTTCCAGCTTCCAACTTGGACCCGAACAAAAGCCGGAAGGGTGTGTTATATTGGGTCCTATGTCCATGAATTCGTTCCAGCTGCAGTCGCCATTCGAGCCGGCGGGCGATCAACCGAATGCGATCGCCGAACTCACTGCCGGTCTTGGGCGAGGGGACAGGTTCCAGACGCTGCTTGGCGTCACAGGATCCGGAAAGACGATGACCGTGGCGAACGTCATCGCCGCGTATGGAAAGCCGACGTTGGTGCTGTCGCACAACAAGACGTTGGCCGCGCAGCTGTACGGGGAGTTGAAGGGTTTTTTTCCGCAGAACGCCGTCGAGTACTTCATTTCGTACTACGACTATTACCAGCCGGAGGCCTACGTGCCTTCGAGCGATACGTACATCGAGAAGGACGCGTCGATCAACGAAGACATTGACCGACTCCGATTGCGTGCGACATCTAGTCTGATGGAGCGAAGCGACGTGGTGATCGTGGCCACGGTCTCCGCCATTTATGGCTTGGGCGATCCCATCGAGTACCGCGAGCAGTGCGTCCTGCTGAGCGTTGGGCAGAAGATCGCGCGCAATGACATCCTGAGACAGCTTGTCGCCGTCCAGTACAGCCGCAACGACGTCGCCTTCGAGCGTGGGACCTTCCGCGTGCGTGGGGACACGATTGAAGTCCTTCCTGCCTATGAAGAGCAGGGAGTCCGCATCGAGCTGTGGGGTGACGAAATCGAGCGAATCTCCAAGATCAACGCGCTGACGGGTGAGACCATCACGCTGCTCGAGCGCGCGGCGATCTATCCCGCGAAACACTTCATCACCACGCGACCAACACTGATGCGGGCCGTCGACGCCATTCGCGCCGAGTTGAAGGAACGGCTCACGTTGTTGCGCAATGCAGGCAAGCTTCTGGAGGCACAACGGCTGGAATCTCGCACGAATTTCGACATCGAGATGATGCTCGAAATTGGTACCTGCGCTGGAATCGAGAACTATTCCCGTCACCTCTCCGGCCGTAAGGAAGGAGAGCGACCGGCCTGCCTGTTCGATTACTTCCCGGAGGAATTCCTGGTAGTCGTCGACGAGTCGCATGTGACGCTGCCGCAGATCCGGGGCATGTACAACGGCGATCGATCTCGAAAGGAAACGCTGGTGGAGTACGGTTTTCGACTGCCCAGCGCCCTGGATAACCGTCCGCTGGTGTTCGATGAGTTCCTCAGTTTGACGCCGCGCGCCCTGTTCGTCAGCGCGACTCCGGGCGACCTGGAATTGCAGCTGTCGGACGGAGTCGTCGTCGAGCAGATCATTCGCCCGACGGGTCTGGTCGATCCGGAGATTGAGGTGCGCCCGGTCCGCGGCCAGGTGGACGACCTGCTGAACGAGATTCGCGTTCGTGAACGCCGCGGCGAGCGTGTGCTGGTGACGACCCTCACCAAGCGCATGGCGGAGGATCTCACCGATTACTTGCAGCAGATGGGCGTGCGGGTGCGCTACATGCACTCGGACATCGACGCCATCGAGCGTATGGAGATTGTCCGGGGGCTTCGGCTGGGTGAGTTCGATGTCCTCGTGGGCATCAACCTGTTGCGCGAAGGACTGGACATGCCAGAGGTGTCCCTGGTGGCCATCCTGGATGCAGATCAGGAGGGGTTCTTGCGAAGCGATCGCTCGCTGATCCAGACGGTCGGTCGGGCGGCTCGGCATGTCAGTGGTCGCGCGATTTTCTATGCAGACCGCATGACCGATTCCATGAAGCGCTGCATCTCGGAGACGAGTCGTCGGCGCGAGGCCCAGATCAGTCACAACACGGCGCATGGCATCACGCCGCGTGGCGTCGTGAAGAGCGTGGACGAGGTGCGGTTCATCACGCGCGTCGCCGATGCACGCGTGGAGAAGGAGCAGAAGCCCGAGGGACGCCGCGTGGCAGAGACGGGGCCCGGTTACACGACGGAACAGCTGGATGCGATGATCGCGGAGCTGGAGCAGCAAATGCGCACCGCCGCGGCCGAACTCGATTTTGAAACGGCCGCACGTTGCCGCGACGAGGTGTTTGAGCTGAAGACCCGTCGTGATGGACAGACGGGAACGGCGGGGCGCAAGCGGGATGCCTTCGCCGAGATCCGGGCCCACCGTTAGGGTTTATGGCGCAGGCCACGTTGTCCTCCCGGCCCCCCGAGCGATTGACGCAGGCAGAGCTCAATGCCCGCGGCGAGGCCATCGGACGTCGGGCGGTTGCTCCCCAACTGATCGCCCTCAGCGGAGACATGGGAGCGGGAAAGACCACGCTCATTCAGGCCATCTGCCGCGGCTATGGTGTCACCGACGATGTCACGAGCCCGACGTACGCGCTCGTCCACACGTACGCGGCACCAGCGTCGCCCGTGTATCACCTGGACCTCTACCGACTCAAGGGCGAGTCCGAGCTCACGAACATCGGATGGGATGACATTTTGAACGAGCGAGCGCTCGTGCTCGTGGAATGGCCCGAGCGCGCCGGAACGAGTCTTCCGGCGGATGCAACGCGCATCGTCCTGTCGCATGTGTCCGGCGACGGTAGCGTGCGCGATTTCGAGGTGAAGCGTTCATGAGCGCGGAGCCGGTCCACGGCACAGTGCTCGCCCTCGATGCATCCACGTATGTCGGGAGCGTCGCCCTCGTGCGCCGTGGCGAGGTGCTGCACGAACTGCAGGCGCCCATGCGCGGCGTTACCGAAGAGCGGTTGATGCCGGCGGTGGTCGCCGCCATGGAACAGGCGGGCGTCGCGCTGTGTGAGTTGGACGCGATCGCTTGTGGCGCAGGGCCAGGCAGCTTCACCAGCCTCCGCATCGCCGGCGCCATCGCCAAGGGTCTGGCGACGTCGCGGGCTCTCCCCTTAATCGTTGCCTCGTCCCTCACGCTGATGGTCGCGGCCCCGGATGCGCTCGCGCCTGGCGAGTACATGGCGACACTCGATGCCATGCGGGGTGATTTGTACGTTCAAGGCGTCCGGCGCGGCGCCGACGGTCGCATGGAGGAATTGGGCGCGCCCCGGTTGTCCAGTCGGCTCGCAGCGGAAGACCTGGCGGCGACTTCCAAGTGGAAGCTCGTCGGAACGCTGGGTGGAGGGTCGGCGCTCGCAGGCGAGCCGCACGCGCGGGGCTTCTCCCGGCTGTTGGGCGATGTCGCCCGTCCGGTAGACCCCCGGACTTGGGAACCCCTCTACGGGCGGCTCGCTGAAGCCCAAGTCCAGTGGGAGTTATCGCACGGCCGGCCCCTATCGAGTCGAGGGGGCGATGCCTAACGCGGGCACCAAGGTCCGGATTCGCATCGCGACCGCCGACGATGTGGAGACAATTGTTCGGATCGAGCGGGCGACGTTCAGCAAACCGTGGAGCGCCCGTTCCTTCCACGACCTACTGCGCACGCCGGCGGCGATCGTGCTGGTCGCGATGCTCGAAGAGCCGGTGGTGCAGGGCTATGCGGCGGCGTACGTGGCGGCCGACGTCGGGGAGCTGGCCAACATCGCGGTCGGCTCCACGGCGCGAGGATTCGGCGTCGGACGCGCCCTCCTTGGCGAAGTGATTCGGCAGGTTTTACAGCGGGGGGCGGGAACGCTGTTTCTCGACGTCCGCGCGTCCAATGTCGTCGCCCGCGGATTGTACGAATCCGAGGCTTTCCGGGAGATTGCGCGCCGGAAAGACTATTATTCCCAGCCAGTCGAGGATGCGATTGTCATGCGTCGGGACTTGCCCTGATGCAACGTTTCGGTCGGACACGCAATGATTCGTTTGCGCACCCCGGTGCGTATCACCATAATCTCGTCGGCGAGTCCAACACTACCACTCGCCAGGAGGCCCTGTGAGCCGCAGTCTGAACAAAGTGATGCTGATCGGGAATGTCGGGAATGACCCAGAAATCCGATCGACGCCTAACGGCGGCAAGGTCGCGCAGTTGAATCTCGCCACCACCCGCAGCTGGAATGGGGCGGGAGGTGACAAGCAAGAGAAGACAGAGTGGCATCGCTGCGTGCTCTGGAACGTCAAAGGCTCCGGGCTGGCAGACGTGGTCGAGCGCTACGTGAAAAAGGGTGACCGTCTCTACATCGAAGGGCGCGTTGAGTACCGTCAGTGGCAGGATAAGGATGGGCAAACGCGCTATACGACCGAGATCAACGTCCGCGAGATGCTCATGCTGTCCGGTCGAAGTGGCGGCGGTGATGCGGAGCCCTCGGGCGGACGGTCGCGGTCTTCGGCAGAACGGCCGCGCGCGGCGGCGCCGGCAGCCGGGTCTGGCGACTTCGAGGACTTCCCAGGAGCGCTCGAAGATGAGGATGACGACCTTCCATTCTGAGATCGTGCATGGTCGTCATCTCGGATGAGGTTTCGTGAGGGTGAGGCTGTGACGGCACTTCTGCCCGGCTCGACTGCATAGTCAGGCAGGAATCCGTTAGATTGGGCGCGACGCTGGTCGCGCTCGCGGCTGTCGGCGGCAGGTGACGCTACGGCGCCAGGCGAGAGTTCGCCCGGCGCCGTTTCTATGTCCGGCGCCTTCGTGCGCGACGTTGAACCTCTCCTTCACCGACCCATATGAACGTTGCAACTTGCAGGACCGAGTGTGCGGCTCCGCGGGATCCGGCTCCCTGCCGGAGTGGGCCGCGATGACCCGTCGAGCGCTGGTTACAGGGGGTGCAGGGTTCATCGGCTCGCACGTCGCCGAGCTGTACCTGGCCGAAGGGTATGAGGTCGCGATCATCGACAACCTGGTCTCGGGGCGCCGGGAGAACCTGCCCTCCGCCGCAGTTTTCCACGAGGTGGACATCGCTTCGCCCGAGGCCGCCCAGATTGTGCAGGAAGGCCGGTTCGACGTCGTCTCCCATCTCGCGGCGCAAATCGACGTACGGAAGAGCGTGAACGATCCTGCCTACGACGCCCGCGTCAATATCGGCGGTTCGTTGAACCTGCTCGAAGCCGTGCGACGTGCGGGGCGCGGGCGCTTCATCTTCTCCTCCACTGGGGGGGCGATCTATGGGGACTTTGTGCCGGTGCCGACGGTTGAGGACATGCCCAAGGATCCGGAGTCGCCCTATGGGATCGCGAAGCTGTCGGTCGAGTACTACATGGGTTATTTCGCCCGGGTGCACGGTGTGCAAACAGTGGCTCTGCGCTATTCCAACGTTTACGGTCCGCGTCAGGATCCGCACGGAGAAGCCGGTGTGGTGGCGATCTTCTGTAATCGCATCCTGCGGGGCGACGCCATGACCGCGTTTGGTGACGGCACGCAGACACGCGACTATGTGTTTGTGAAGGATGTTGCTCGTGCCAACCTGGCGGCGGCACGCGCCGACCTGGGCCCCATGCGGCAGGTGGACACGCGGTCCTACAACATCGGTACAGCACAGGAGACAACGGTGTTGCAGCTCGCAGATATCCTTCGCAAGGCCGCGGGCGCGAACACGGCGATTCAACATGCCCCGGCTCGACCCGGTGAACAGATGCGCTCGACGGTGAATATCGACAAGGCCCGGCGCGAGCTCGGTTGGGCGCCGCAAGTGTCGTTGGCCGACGGACTGCGCGAGACCTTCACGTACTTCAAGGATCGCTTTGCCGGGGGGGGCGCGTGATCGTGCTGGCTCAGGTCGGCTCCGCGATTCCCCAAACGCCGTTGGAGCTGATCCTCTCCGCGACGCCAGTGACCCAGGTCGTGTTGGGGCTGCTGGTGTTGTTGTCCCTGATCAGCTGGACGGTCATGTTTGCCAAGTGGCGCGAGTTCCGCCGCGTGAGGAAGGCCGGGAACAAGTTCCTGCACGAATTCGAGCGGTCGCACGGATTGGAGGATGTGGGTCGCGCTGCCGCACGTGGGTCGGAGAGTCCATTCTCTCGCGTCTTCCTGCGAGCGCAGCAATTCATCTCGGACACAACGCCAGCGATGGCGGCGACGCCGGAGCGATCGGCGCGCTTCAGTGCGTCGCAGGTTGAGGCGCTTCGCCTGGTGCTCGATGCGCAGACGGATGCCGAGCGCGACGATCTTGCGCGCTTCGTTCCATGGTTGGCCACGATCGGTTCGGTCTCTCCGCTCATGGGCCTGCTCGGCACCGTCCTTGGTGTGATCGAGGCCTTCATCGGGATCGCCACCAAGGGGTCGGGGAACATCGGGGCCGTGGCGCCCGGAATCGCACAAGCCCTGGTGGCGACGGCGATGGCGCTTGCCGTCGCGATTCCGGCCGTCTTCGGCTACAACTTTTTTGCGAACCGCGTGAACCGCTTTGACGCGCAGCTCGAAGGATTCGGTTCGGAGCTGATCGCGTTGATGGTTCGCGAGGGCCGGATGTAATCCGCATGAGCCGACGCCGGAAGACGGATCGACAGCCCTTGAATGCGGAAATCAACGTAGTGAGCCTCATCGACGTGATGATGCTGTTGATGGTGATCTTCATGATCACCGCTCCGATCATGCAGGGCGGGGTCGACGTCGTGCTTCCGAAGGCCGACGCCAAGCCGCTGGAGCCCAAGAGTGGGTTGGTGGTTACGGTGAATCGTCGCGGCGAGATCTTCGTCGACGAAACGCGGATGTCGCTGGGGGAGTTCCGTGCATCCTTCAAGGCCCTCGCCGAGCGTCGTGCTCGGCAGGGGATTTACTTGCGGGCGGACGCGAGCGTGAACTACGGCATTGTGGTTCAAGTGATGGCGGTCATGCGTTCCGCCGGTGTGGGCGACCTTGGGTTGGTGGCTGAGCCCGAGGAGATCCGTTGAGTACGTTAGGCTTGGAAGCAACGCGCGGCTCAAACACCCGCATGGGGCTGCCGATTGGGTTGTCCATGGTGCTCCACGGCTCGTTGGTGGCGCTGGTGCTGTACATGGGCTTGCAGGGACGCCGCAATGATGCGCCAGTGTACAGCGTGAACCTGGTGGCAGCACCTGCCGGCGAACGCGCGATCGGCACGGTGTCGGAGGAGGCGCCGACGCCTACCGCCGCACCCGAGCCGCCGAAGCGCGCCGCAACAGCGCCCGACGAGCGGAGCGCGGCGCGAAAGGCGGTCAAGGAACGCAAGGCGCCAGCGAAGGCAACGCCCGTTCCCAACGCGCGTGGTGCGAGGCGCGATGACGCCGCGACGCGTGCCGGAGGAGGGCCAACCGGCGGCAAGGGTGCGGATGTGGCCAACGTCCGGACTGAGGGGATTCAGTTTCCATATCCAGCCTATTTGGAAAACATCGTCAGGCAGATTGCCCTGCGATTCAAACCACGCAATTCCGGCGCGCTGCATGCCGAAGTGGTGTTCCTGGTACGCCGTGACGGAACGGTGACGGGGTTTCAGTTCCGGCAGCGCTCGGGCGTCTACGCGTTCGACCTCGAGGCCCAAGGGGCGGTGGAAGCTGCCGCGGGCTCATTCGGTCCGCTGCCCGATGGATTCAGGGACGACGTGCTCACGGTTATTTTCAGCTTCGACCCGCAACTTATCAGATAGGCGGAATCACTGGTGGAATCCACAACCTCGACGGGCAAGCACATCTTCGTTAGGCGGTCGACGACGTGTTCGGACGTCGCGCTCCAAGCGCGTTCCGTGGAGGGCCAAGCTTGGGCCCGGTCTCAGGCGCCGGTGCCAAACCGTCGCTGCGGCGACCGGAGCTGGGCATGAGGGCGGGAATGAACGCATGGAAGCTGACGGCACTCGCGGCCCTTTGTAGCGCGTCCGGCGGGATTGCCACCCTGCATGCTCAGGACACGACTTACAAAGAAGGCGTGCGCATTGGTTTGGTCTACACGCCTGGTAGCAAGCCCGGCGTGATGGTGCTCCCGGTTAATGGGGATTTCGCGGATTCTATCCGAACGATCCTATCTCGCGACTTCGACTACGGCGACCGCATCAACGTCATCGGTGTGGGCGCGACGATCACGCAGGCGGGCGGTTCCGTGTCCGGTCCCAAGGGGCAGAACTATCCGCTCTATGCGAAGCTCGGGGCACAGGTGCTGATCGAAGCCAGCGTCACCTCCGTGGGCCTGCATGTAGCGGTGCATAACGTCGTCAAGAAGCAGGTTGAGCGAGTCCGGGACTATTCGCTTGGTGGATCACCGCAGTCTCCCGAGTGGCGCCTGTCACTTCACAGCGCCGCAGACGACCTCGAGTTCTTCATTACTGAGAGCGGCGGACGCATCTGGCAAATCGACAGCGACGGGGAAAACCCTGTGGCGCTCTCGTCAGGCGGCACCACCATGTCGCCAGCATGGCACCCGAAGGCCACGCACATCGCCTACATGGCGTTCTCTGGGAGCGGCACGCAAATCATCGTGCGCGAAGCAGGCGGCGCCGTGAGGACGCTCCGAACCCCCGGTGGCCTGAATACGACGCCGGTATTTTCGCCAGATGGCAACACCCTGCTGTACGCGCATGCGTCGGAGTCCGGAGCCGACCTTTATGCGATCAACGCATTCGGATCAGACGCGCCCCGTCGCGTAACCGTGGGCCGAGGTAGTGACAATACGCAGCCGACGTTCAGTCCCGACGGGCGTCGCATCGCCTTCACCTCCAGCCGTTTGGGGCACCCCGAGGTATATATTTCGGACGCAGACGGCACGAACGCAGACCTTTTGACGGTCAACTTCGGCGACCAGTCGTATCGCGGTAGTCCCGACTGGTCCCCGGATGGGAGACTGATCGCGTTCCAAACGCAGATCGCGGGGCGTTTTCAGATTGCGTCGATCAGTCTCCGGGACCGAACGATCAAGCAATACACCAGCGAAGGGATCAATGAAGATCCCTCGTGGGCGCCGGACAGTCGACATATCGCATTTACGTCAGATAGAAGTGGAACGCGTCAGCTCTGGATTCTTGATATCGATTCTGGAAGACCGCCAAGGCAGTTAACCAAGAGCGCTGCCCGGCGCGGTGCGCGACTCGCCGCTTGGTCGCCACCGCTCCAGCAGCGTTGAACTCCCCCGCCACTCCCCCTGGAGAGCAAATGCACCGAACACAGCGCGTGGTTGTGCTAGGTATCGTCGCTGCGACGACCCTGTTCGCGGCCTGCAAGAAGAAGCCACAGACCGCGGTGGCTCCCGCGCCGGCCCCGGGCGCGCCAACACCTACCTGCGACAAGGCCTGTCAGGACAGCATTGCGAAGGCTCGGCAGGACTCGATCGATCGCGCGAACGCGGCGCGCGATGCGGCTGCGCGCGAGGCGGCGGCCCGCGCGACCGCCGCCGCGCGTGCGGCGATCGAGGCGAAGGTGTTCTTCGACTATGATCAGAGCGATCTCTCCGACGCGGCACGCGCCACGTTAGACGCCAAGATCCCCGTGCTGAGGGCGAACCCACAGCTGCGCCTGCGCATCGCCGGCCATGCCGACGAACGAGGGTCGGACGAGTACAACCTCGCGTTAGGCCAGCGCCGCGCCGCGGCGGCCAAGCGCTACCTGACGGACCAGGGCGTGGATGCGGGACGACTGGACATCGTCTCGTACGGAGAAGAGCGTCCGGCGGTGGAAGGACAGACGGAAGAGGCGTTCAAGGCGAACCGTCGGGCTGAGTTCGAAGTCACGGCGGGCTCAATCGACAACGTACCCAAATGATGAGCCGGCGCGCGGGTCTCCTGATGGCGGTGGTTCTCAATTCCGCCTGTTTCGCTACGCGGAACGACGTACGCATTCTGCAAGGCGACGTGCTAGCCATGCGCGGGGAAATCGCGCGCGCCGATTCAGCGCGTTCGCGGCAGCTGGTGGCTGTGGCCGCTCAGATGTCAACGGCGCTAACTGTCCTTGCCGATTCAACGCGCGCCACCTCGGCGCGGCTCGATCGGTTGCGGGGAGACAGCAAGACCGACCTCTTCGCCATCCAGCAGCAACTCCTGCAGATTCAGGAGCTCACCGGCCAGAGCCAGCGCCGGCTGCAGGAGCTGCGTGCGCAGATGGAGGAGCGACAGCAGCAGGTCGTGCCAGTGGCGCCGGTTGCAGCCGATACGGCAACCAAGGCTGGAGCCCCAGCGCCCGGCGCTCCCACGCAACCGATCTCACCGGGTCCGAACCAGTTGTTTCAGCTGGCGCAGGACCAGATGCGCCGCGGATCGTATGGGACGGCCCGTGCGGGATTCCAGGAACTTGTTCGGCTGTATCCGGCGTCGGACCTCGCGCCCGACGCTCTCTACTGGAGCGCGGAGGCCTATGCGGCCGAGGGCAACAGCTCGGCCGCCGATTCTACGTACTCTGACGTGTTGACGCGCTATCCGCGGACGTCGCGCGCTCCCACCTCGCTATACAAGCTGGCACTCTCGCTTGCCAAACAAGGGAAGCGAGCCGAGGCGCGAGCGGCGATGGATCGCGTGTCGCGGGAGTTCCCACAGTCGGACGAAGCGGATCTCGCACGCGAGTGGCTCAAGACCAACCGGTAGGTCGCGACTGATGGCCGCACGAAGCAGTGGAGAGATGCCCTTCCTCGATCACCTCGAGGAACTGCGCTGGCGTCTGATCTGGTCGCTCGCCGCGCTCGCTGTCGGGTTCGGGATCGGTTGGTGGATTCTGACCAGCACGGACATCTTCGCGTTGTTGGAGAAGCCGATCGCGCCGTTCCTGCACGGGAAGAAGCTGGTTTATACGCACCCGGCGGACACGTTTCGCATCCTGATGAGCGGGGCGCTTGCCGTGGGAACCGTGCTCGCCCTCCCGGTTATAGGATACCAGATCTGGGCCTTCCTTTCGCCCGCCCTGTATCGCCACGAAAAAAAGGTAGTCATTCCGGTGCTGTTGGTCGGCACGCTGTTGTTCATGTGCGGCGTGGCGTTGTGCTTTTACGTCATCCTTCCGCTCACGTTAGGCGTGCTGCTCGGCATCCAGTCGGATTACATCGAACCGATGATCACGGTTCAGGAGTACTTTGATTTTGCGATCACGTTCTGTTTGGGCATGGGAGCTGTCTTTGAGCTGCCGATCGTGATCGTGGCGTTGACTGCATTGGGCGTTGTCACGCCGGCGTTTCTGGCGAGGTTCCGACGGCACGCCGTGGTGTTGTGCCTCGTGGGTGCGGCCTTCATCACGCCGGGCGCCGATCCGTTCTCCTTGTTCGCGCTGGCGGTGCCCTTGTATCTGCTCTACGAGGTGTCGGTCGGGGCGTCCTGGTTCATTCACCGGCGCCGCCTGCGTCGTCAGGCGGCGGAAGGCGTCGGAGTGCCTGCGTGATCAATTGGTGGAGGCGGTGGGGAGCGCCGGTGGTTCGCATGGCACTGCTCGCCAGCGCCCTTTCATGCCTCGGAACCGGCGCCCTGCAGGCGCAGGTGAAGTCGAGCAAGGCCAAGGCTGATTCCATCGCGAAAGCCAGAGCAGACTCGATCGCCAAGGCCAGACTCGATTCGCTCGCAAAGGCTCGCAGCGATTCCGTGGCCCGTGCCAAGGCGGATTCGGTGCAGAGGAAGGCAGCCGCCGACTCCGTTGCGAAGAAGCTCGCGGCCGACGCGGCGAAGGCGCGACGAGACTCGATTGCTGCGAACACGCCGCCGGACACGCTTCGCCTCAAGGCGGATTCGATCCGCGCCCTCAGCGACTCGGCCCTCGGTAAGCGAAAGCCGGGCGACACGACAACCGTCAAGCGGACCGTCACGTGGACGCAGCCAGACTCCGTGATGATGGCACTGCTCTCGCGACCGGGATTCGCCGTTACCCGTTACGAGGGCAAGCACGTCGAGTTTCGGACCAAGGAGCACACGATCTACCTGAAGGGAAGGCCGTCGCAGGTTGAACGTGACTCGGCGACGCTGGTGGGCGACACGATCCGATTCAATGACTCGACCAAGGTCATCATCGCCACCGGGGACACGTTGCTCCTACGCGATCCCGCGCAGGGGCAGGACGACATCGAGGCACTGGGGCTCCTGCAATACGACGTGGATGCGCGTCGAGGCATCGTGCGCAACGTCACCACCACCGTAGAGAGCGGACAGCGATGGGTCGTGCACGGCGACGTGGCCGCGTTCAAGGGAGACACGAACTCCGTCGACTCGAAGACGGCGTTCTACGCGCGAAACGGATGGCTCACGAGTTGTACGGAGACTTCGCCGCACTATCACTTCCAGGCGCGCGAAATGAAGCTCGTCTCCAAGAACATCATGGTAGCCCGGCCCGCGATCCTGTACATCGCAGACATACCGGTCGCCTGGCTTCCGTTCGTGTTCCAGGACATGCGATCGGGGCGACGCAGTGGGATCATCCCGCCACGGTTCGGATTCAGCGACCTGGTTCGCAACAGCACGTCGTATCGGCGAACGATCGAAGACCTCGGCTACTACTTCGCCCTGTCCGACTACGTGGATCTCCAGACTTCGATGGATTGGCGTTCGGACGCGGGTTCGACCGCTACCGATCCGGGATGGCTACGAGGCAAGGCGCTGCTTCAGTACCACTGGCTCGATCGATTCATCGAGGGAAACGTCGGGCTCTCGTATCACTACCTGCGCAACGGGGACACCAACAAGGAATTCTCGTTGATGCACAAGCAGGACTTTTCGCAGCGCACGCACCTGACGGCGGACCTGCGCTACATGACCAACACGACGGTCCAGCGAAACACGACGTTCAATCCGTACTTGGCACTGGGCACCATCTCGTCGCGGCTGAACTTCAGCACGGGGCGGGGACCATTTTCGCTATCGCTGGGCGGCGCCCAGACGCAGTACCCAGGGCGCGACGAGATCGTTCAGGACTTTCCGACGCTCGGTATTACCTCCAAACCAATCAAGGTCGGCGAATGGCTGACGTGGACGCCGTCGTTCCAGTCGTCGTCGAACCGGCGCCTGCACATCGATCAGGTCGGGGACTTTGCCTACAACGTCTTTCGTCGGCCCGACGGGACGCTGGACAGCACGAAGGTGAATCGCGACAGCTACAACAGCCGGATCTCCTTTGATACGCCGCTGCAGATCTTCGGTTTCAACTGGCGTAACTCGTTCAACCTGCAGGACCGGATCAACGATTTTCCGGAGCGGCGAACGATCTATCAGTCGCCATCGGACACGTCCAACAAGGTCGTGCGCGTATACAAGCGGACCTACGTGACGGACTTCAACTGGGAGACCAGCTTCAGCCTGCCACGCTTTGGGCAGGGGAAGTGGAACATCGGTCCGAGTGTGCAATTCCAGAAAATCGACGGACGATCGGGACTGTTCGTGCGTTCCGAGCGCACCGGCGGAAAGTGGGTGGGGCAGGGACTGCGCCCCGCGGTCGGACTCTCGATGTCACCGACGTTCTATGCGTTCCTTCCGGGGTTCGGCCCCCTGGCGCGCATCCGGCATTCGGTCCAGACAAGTCTCTCGTACGCGTACACACCCGCCAGCAAGATCTCCGACGAGTTCTTGGCAGCCAACGGCGACACACGCGTCGGCTATTTGGGCGACAAGACCCGCAATACGGTATCGCTGTCGTTCAACACGGTGTTCGAGGCAAAGCTGAAGAGCGACGAGCCCGACTCATTGAGCACCACGGCCAGCAGCCAGCGCAATAATTCTTCGAAGCTCAAACTCCTCTCGGTCAATTTCACGTCGCTGTCCTGGGACTTCGAACGCGCGCGACTCACGCACAAGACCGGTCTGTCCGAGCGAAACTTCGGGTACAGCATTCGTTCCGACCTGCTGCCGGGGATCGATTTCGGGTCGGACTACTCCCTCTTCCAAGGCGACCCGATCAGCGACACGGCAGTGTTCAAGCCGTATCGTGAGTCACTCCGCGGCAGTTTCTCGCTGAACTCGAACTCTGGCTTGGTGAAGGCCATCGCGCGATTGCTCGGCTTCCGGGCGGACACCTCTACGCGACCTGATACGTCGGAGGACTCACGGTCGCTCTCCAGCCGAATTGGGGGCGGGCCACCGAATCCCAACAACTTCCGCGCCGGACAGCCCATCGCCGGCAGCATCAACGGTGCGTCCGGGCTTCAAATCCCATCCGGGCAAGGTTGGCAACTCAGCTTGCAGTACACGGCCAACCGCCAGCGACCGCCGGTCGGAACCGGTATCGTGGACGTCGATCCCACCGCCAAGTGCGATCAGTTCAAGAGCGTGGACCCGTTCACGTACCAGCTGTGCGTGAATCAATACGCGACGCAAGCGTCGAGCAATTCGACGCAGTTCGAGAACACCACACGCGGCGGAACATTCTTCCGCGTGCCGCCGCAGCAGAGCATGTCGGGGTCGATGTCGTTCCACATCACCGACAAGTGGGCGGCGCAGTGGAGCACGACATACGATTTCGTGGCAAAGGACTTCGCCAGCCAGGTCGTCTCACTTCAGCGGGAATTGCACGACTGGGATGCCGTTTTCGCCTTCACGAAGGCGCCGAACGGCAACTTCGCGTTCAACTTCTTCATCGCGCTCAAGGCAGAGCCGGACCTGAAGTTCAACTACGATCGCCGCGACTATCCGCGCGGCTACACGGGCGCTCGACTCTCTCAATAGCCGCCCTTGAATTGGGGGCGCGCCCGTTGGACCTTTCCGCCATGACGCTTTCGACCGTGGTGGATGGCCGTTCGCTCAGCGTGGCGAGCGTGTGCCAAGTAGCGCGTGGCGGCGCGAAGGTCACGATTTCCGACGACGTTCGCGCCCAAGTGCGCCGGGCACGGGCCATCGTGGATGCGGCAGTCGCCGAGAATCGCGCCGTGTACGGAGTGACCACGGGGTTCGGCAAGATGTCCGACGTAGCGATCCCGCCGCATCGTCAGGCCGAGCTCCAGTTGAATCTCATTCGGAGTCACGTGGTTGGCGTGGGACCCCTGCTTCCAGAAGCGGAAGTGCGGGCGATGATGCTCCTGCGCGCCAACGTGCTCGCCAAGGGTCACACGGGCGCGAGGCTCGAAGTGTTGGAGCTGCTGGTGGCCATGTTGAATGCCGGCCTCTTTCCCGCCGTGCCGGAACAGGGGAGTGTGGGCGCATCCGGCGACCTGGCACCGCTGGCGCACCTCGCCATTACGCTGCTTGGAGAAGGTGAACTGTGCCACGGATCGACACGTGGCCCAGCCGCCGATATGCTGCGCGCGCGTGGCCTGTCACCAATAACCCTCCAACCGAAGGAGGGCGTGGGACTGATCAACGGGACGCAGGCCCACACCGCGATTGCCACGCTGGCACTCGATGATGCGCGAACGCTGTGGGCGACGGCGCAGGTTGCCGGCGCGTCATCCCTCGAGGCCCTGAAAGGAACGCCGGTAGCTTTCGACGCGCGAATTCACGCGGCGCGTGGTCAACTAGGGCAGCAAACGTCCGCCGCCTCTTTCCTTCGATTGCTGGCGGACAGCGAGATTCGCGAGTCCCATCGGCACAACGATCCGCGCGTGATGCCTATGCGTTGCGGTGCATGCCTCAGGTGCACGGGCCCGTGTGGGACGCGCTGGAGCATGCCACGTCGGTCATCTCGCGCGAGCTGAACGCAGCCACGGACAACCCGCTGGTGTTTGACACCGGTGAAATGCTGAGCGGCGGCAACTTTCACGGGCAGGCCGTTGCGATGGTGCTCGACTTCATGGCCATTGCGCTCACGAACCTCGCCGTCATTTCGGAGCGGCGCATCGATCGGCTCGTGCACCCTGACCTGAACGAGGGGCTGCCGCCGTTCCTGACGAAGGACGCCGGCGTCAGCTCAGGACTGATGATGGCGCAGGTGACCGCCGCCGCCGTGACGAGCGAGTGCAAGGTGCTCTCTCACCCAGCCAGTGTCGACTCCATCCCCACCGACGGCTCGAAAGAGGACGTGGTGCCCATGGCGATGGGCGCGGCGTTGAAGCCGCGTCGCATCGTCCAAAACGTGCGACACGTGCTGGCGATTGAACTCCTCTGCGCGAGCCAGGCCCTGGACTTTCGTCGACCCTTGCGCGCCGGCGTGGGTGTTGAGCGCGCCTACGCCAAGGTGCGTGGTGTAGTGTCGTTCATGGACCAGGACCGCATGATCTCGCCGGACATCGCGGCAATTGCCACGCTGATTTCCCAAGGTGCATTTCGCGGGATCGATGAAACCTAACGCTTGGAGATGCCGGCCGAACGCCGCGTCGTGCATACGGACTCATGACAACTGAACTCGCGCCATCGCCAAGCGTATCTGGTCCGCGCCCCGTGCGCGCGCCGCGTGGAAGCCAGCTTTCCTGCCGTGGTTGGCAGCAGGAGGCCGCATTACGGATGTTGATGAACAACCTGGACCCCGAGGTCGCCGAGCGTCCGGACGATCTGGTGGTGTACGGGGGGACAGGTCGCGCGGCACGCTCCTGGGAGGCGTTCGACGCCATCGTCCGCACACTGCAGTCGCTGGACGCCGACGAGACGCTGCTGGTGCAGAGCGGAAAGCCTGTCGCGGTGTTCCGTACACACGCCTCCGCCCCTCGGGTACTGATTGCCAACAGCAACTTGGTGGGACGTTGGGCAACCTGGGACGTTTCTGCGATTTGAGCGGAAGGGCTCATCACGATGTACGGCCAAATGACGGCCGGGTCGTGGATTTACATTGGCTCGCAGGTCCAGGGGAACGTATGAAACGTTTGGCGCCAGGGCCGCGTCCTGCGCTCGCCGGCCGTCGCTTACCGCTGGACTCGGCGGCATGGGCGGAGCCTGCGCCACTCTGCCGCGACGATGAGCGTGGAGCTGTTATCTCCCGCCGGGAAGTCGACGAGTCGCGCATCGACAAGGGACTCGCCACACGATATTGCGATCGCAAGACCAGTAGTCTGGACGAAGCGCTGGCGTGGATATCCGAGGCCGTGAGTGGCAAGCAGGCGCTGTCGGTCGGTCTGGTCGGCAATGCGGCCGAAGTACTGCCGGAGCTCGTGCGGCGGAAAAACCCTGATGTAGTGCATCGACCAGACCAGCGCGCACGATACGCTAAACGGCTATGTCCCGCACGGCATGACGTTGGCCCGTTTACGCTTCGTTACCGGGCCGATCCGCAGGAATATTCCCGGCGGGCGGTGGGCTCGATCGTGCAGCACGTTCGCGCGATGTTGGAGCTGCAAGCGCGCGGCAGTGTCACGTTTGACTACGGAAACAACATTCGCACCGTGGCGCTCGACGCCATCAACCAACGCTGACTTCCCGTCTGTACCCGCTTACGTGCGTCCCCTCTTTTGTGAGGGGAAGGGGCCATTTCGTTGGGTCGCGCTCTCCGGTGACCCGCGCGACATACATCGGACCGATGAGTTGATCCTCGAACTGTTCCCGGACAACCTCCACCTACGCCGATGGATCACGTTGGCTCGTGAGCGCATCGCCTTTCAGGGGTTGCCAGCGCGCATCTGCTGGCTGGGGCAGGGCGAACGAGCACGATTTGGCGTGGCGCTGAATGATCTGGTGGCCACGGGAGAGCTCCCCGATCGTCATCGGGCGCGACCATCTGGACACCGGATCGGTGGCCTCGCCGTTCCGCGAGACGGAGGGAATGAAGGACGGCTCCGACGCTATAGCGGATTGGGCGATCTTGAACGCTTTGTTGAATGTCGCCAGTGGCGCTTCGTGGGTGTCGTTTCATCACGGGGGCGGCGCTGGGTTGGCAATTGTTGCACGCTGGCCGTGAGGCTGACGGAAGCCCGAGATGCGACTGCGGTTGCAGCGCGTGCTCACCAACGATCCCGGGATTGGCGTGGCTCGGCATGCCGACGCTGGCTACGACATCGCCGTGGAAATGGCGGCCCGCGAGGGTCTCCGACTTCCCATGTTGCGGCGCATACCAACCTCGCTCTCGCGCAGCCAACGCGCTGTCGTCCCGGTATCGACCCTATCACATCCCGTTGTTCATCGCGAAGTACGCGTCCCTCGTGATGCGCCGACGGCCCGTGCTGGTGCATTTCGAAGTCACGATGCGCTGCAACGCGCGGTGCGGCTTCTGCGACTACTGGAAGACGCCAACGAGCGCGCGAGACTCCGAGCTGGCCAGCTTCGCCGACGCCGCTCGGTTCTTCAACCCGGTCATGATCACCTTCACAGGAGGCGAGCCGCTCCTGCGACGTGACCTCGAGGACGTCGTGGCTTCCGTACGAGACGCCGTCGGTCTCACGTACCTCACGCTCATTACGCATGGCGCCATGCTCACCGTGGAGCGCGCGCAGTCCCTTTGGGATGCGGGAATCGGGCAGTTCAACATCTCCCTGGACTACCTGGATGGTCGCCACGACGCCGCACGTGGGATTCCGGGTCTCACCAGTCGCATCTTTTCGGCGGTGGAGTCCATGCGATCCAGCGGGATCGATTCCGTCAGATTCAACACGGTGATCAAGAACGACAACCTGGACCAACTCCTCCCGATCGTGGAGCGAGCGGCGGAATTGGGGGTCGGGGTGAACTTCTCGCTCTATACCGACTTCAAGAACGGGAACACGCAGTACCGCATTGAACCGGACCACGTGACCCGTGTTTCGGAGGTGATTGGGGAGCTCCTGGCCTTCAAACGCCGTCGCCGTGGGATCATCACGTCGTCTGATCATTACCTGAGCGAGATCCCGCGATACCTCCGCAACGAGCGAACGGAACCGTGTGAATCGGGACGCCGGACCATCCATATCGATCCCACCGGGATGGTGAAGCGCTGTCCGGATTTTCCGACCGATGGGCACTGGTCGGCGTACGGCGGCTATGCGCCGATTGCCTGCAATGCCTGCTTCTATGCGTGCCGAGGCGAGGCACAGGCACCCCTCCAGCTCTCCCGGGTCCGCGACGTGTTGGCTCTGGGTCGGGGGGTCGCACGCCCGGCGGTTGGCGCGCCCCCGGCCCCAGCGCTCGAGGCCTGACGTCGTGGAACCTAACGATCTGCTATTTACGAACTGCGCCCAGGTCGTCACCTGTGCTGGCCCGCCGCGGGCCCGTCGCGGTCACGAGCTGCAACAGCTGGGGATAATACCGGACGGGGCAGTCGTCGTCCGCGATGGCCGGGTGTTGGAGGTGGCGGCCCGTGGCGAACTGGAGCCACGTCATCCGGCGGCGGTCCCTGTGGATTGTCGCGGCGGCGTCCTGATCCCCGGGTTCGTCGATTCGCATTCCCACGCGATTTTTGGCAAGCCGAGGTACGAGGAACAGGAGCTTCGGGCGTCCGGTCTGGACTACATGGAGATCGCCAAGCGTGGGGGTGGCATCCACAGTTCCGTCCGCGACCTGCGGGCTCGAAGCGAGGACGACCTCTTTCAACTGGCCCTCGGCCGGTTGCGGCGAATTGCGAGCTTCGGTACGACGACCATTGAAGTGAAGTCGGGATATGGACTTACGCTTGCCGACGAGATGAAAATGCTGCGCGTGATCGCAAGGTTGGCAGACGCGCTGACGCTGCGCCTCGTTCCGACCTTCCTTGGCGCGCATGAAATCCCCCTCGAAGCCCGCGCAACTCCGTCCGGTCGTTCCGATTACGTGGCCTCGCTCGTCCAAGAGATGATTCCGCAAGTGGCGTCCACGAGGCTGGCCCGATTTGTTGACGTGTTCTGCGAACCGGGTGTGTTCACCGTGGACGAGACGCGCACGATCCTGTCGTGCGCCAAGCGACTGGGGTTGTTGCTGAAGGTGCATGCCGATGAACTCCGTCCGTCGGGCGGCGCGGAGTTGGCTGCATCGTTAGGCGCAACGTCGGCCGACCATCTGGCGGCGATCTCGGGGGAGGGCGTTCGGGCGTTGGCGGAGTCCGCGACGGTTGCGACACTGCTGCCAGGCACGATGTTGTTCCTCGGAAAGGATCGGCAGGCGCCGGCGCGCGCGCTACTCGAGGCGGGTGCGGCCGTTGCTCTGGCGACTGATTTCAATCCTGGCACATCTCCGACAGTCAATTTTCCGCTCATCCTCACGCTCGCGGTCAGCCAACTTCGCATGTCTGTGTCCGAAGCCCTCCTTGCCGCCACCGTGAACGGGGCCGCCGCGCTGGATCTGGCGTCCCGCACCGGCCAGCTCGCTCCGGGGTTTTCGGCCGATCTTGCCTTGTTTGACATCGGCGACGTTCGGGAGCTGCCGTATTGGTACGGCGACCGTCGCTGCCGCGCCACTTGGGTGCGCGGTGTGCCCTGTCACGTCGACACGTCCGTCGCGTGATCGCTTCCTGCTCGGATACGCCGTAACCCGCGCGCATGTCGAATACCGCCAAGCTCAAGAAGAAGGCCACCGAGCTCGAACAGAAGAAACAGTTCGACAAGGCGTTGCAGCTGTATATCCAGCTGCTCGACGAGGCTGGGCGTGACCTCGACGACGCCGATCTGCAGCTCTACAACCGCGTCGGCGACTTGCTGATGCGCCAAGGCAATACCTCCGAGGCCCTGTCGTACTACGAAAAGGCCGTGGATGTGTACGCCGAGCGCGGCTTCCTGAACAACGCCATCGCCCTCTGTTCCAAGATCCTCCGCCAGTCGCCGGCGCGCACCGCCGTGTACTACAAGCTCGGCAAGATCTCCGCGAACAAGGGCTTCAAGAGCGACGCCAAGAAGAACTTCCTCGAATACGCCGATCGGATGCAGAAGGCCGGGCAGCGGGACGAAGCGTACCGCGCCCTGAAGGAATTCGCCGACCTGTGTCCGGATCAGGACGACATCAGGTTGATGCTGGCGGAGATGCTCTCGAAAGAGAATCGTAAGGACGAGGCGCTCGACCAGCTGCAGACCCTGTACGAGAAACTCGAGGAAGAGGGACGCGGCGCCGAGGCGCGCGCAACACTCGATCGCATGAAGGCGATCGACCCTGCGGTGCAACCCCGGTCGTCAGGGACCTATCGCTCGCAAAAGTCGAACGACTTGGTATTCCTCGATCTCTCCGCCGACCTTGGGGGGAAGGAATCGGCTCCGGCGGCGGCCGCAGTCGCCGCTCCGCCACCCAAGCGACCGACCACGCCCGACATTCCGGCGCTGGAAGGCCTGTCATTCCATTTCCTGCCAGAAGACGGGGATGACGCGGCCGCTGCTCGTGAAGCCGTCGAAGGACTGGAAGCGACGGTACCGGAGGCGGTGCTTGACGACGCGGCGATCGATGCGCTGCTCACCATGCCCGAAGCGGTGAACACGCTGGAGCAGGTAGGGGAACTGGAAGCCGAAATTCCGCCGCAGGCAATCGAGGACCTGGAGCCAACGGCCGTTGCAGCCGAGGACGACATCGACCTGGTCCTCGAGCCGCCAGCCGAGCTGTCCGGTTGGGAACCGACGGCCACCGACGCGCCGCACGCCTCAAAGACGCCCATCCTGGCGCCGTTGATCGAGGACCCGCTGCTTTCGGGGAGTGAGTTCGCGGAGTTGAACCTGCAGAATGCCGCAGAGCCGCGACCCACCCCGGTTCACGACCTCCTCCTTCCGACCGAACTTCCGCTCCTGACGCCGCCGGTGGGAGGAGAGGCCCTGGGGCCGGGCATGGTGGCGGTCGATTCGCCGTCACCGATTGAGCTGACGGCACTCGAGGTGGAAGCGACATCCGACATCGACCTCGAATCGGAGATGATGGCGCCGATCTCCCGAACGGGGGACCGTGCGGCCATCGTCGCCGACGCGCCTTCGGCCGAGGCGTTTGTCGCGACCGATCCCCTGGGGATGCGCGTCATCGCCACGGCCCACATTCCGGACGAGGAGCCCGAATCGCCCGACCTCCTGGTTGAGGCGACGGCAGAGCCTCTGAGCGACACGGCGGCGGGCACCGACCAGTCGGAATCGGCCAGCGAGGATGCCACGGAGCTCTCGGAAGCCAACGAGC
The DNA here is from genome assembly GCA_044224875.1 of Gemmatimonadaceae bacterium. Taxonomy (GTDB): domain Bacteria; phylum Gemmatimonadota; class Gemmatimonadetes; order Gemmatimonadales; family Gemmatimonadaceae; genus JABAQJ01. The sequence goes on from JBGAJQ010000016.1 coordinate 30,868, forward strand.
ATGCGGAGGAGCTGGCGGCCGCCGCGGCGCCACTTCTCAGCACCGAAGAGCACGATGCGGCCATACTCGCGCAGTTGAACGAAGCCTCCATCGATGCGGCGTTCGAGACGGCTGCTGTGGATGCGCCTCCTTCGGACTCAACGGCCGTCGAGGTGGAGCCCGATGTCGAATCGGTTGCCGAGGAAGAGGTCGTCGCCGATGGGGCACTCATGGGAGACGCTCCCGGCTTCGGGGACGGGGACGAGGAAGCTGGTACGTTTGTGCCGAGCCCGCGGCTTTCGGCGCTCACGCTGCAGCCGGACTCCTGGACGAATGACGACGTGGCCGAGGTCCTGATCGACGGCGAATGGCGGGACGAGCATGTGTCAGATGCGGTGCCGGCCACCAACGATGAGCCGAAGCGCTTTGACGATCTCGCGGCGGCCATGATGTGGGTGCCGTCGGACGAGCGTGACATGCCGGTCGACGTCGGTACTCCTGTCGCTCCGGACGAAGACCCGGCCTTTGCATTCCATACGCCGCGTAGCCACTTGTCGTTCGGCGGTGTCGAAGACCAGCTCCGCCGTCGGCTTGAACTCGTGCCGGAAAACTGGGCGCTTCGTCGCCAACTGGGCGAGGTGCTCCTCGATTCTGGCGACCGAGATGCCGGGTTGTATGAGCTGGACCTGGCCATGGTCGGCTACGAGCTGTCCGGCGACCTGCACGGCGCCATGGAAGTCGCCGACGAAATCGTTCGCCTCGTGCCCGTTTCCGTTCGTCACCACCAGAAGCGCGTTGAGTACGCGGTGCGATCTGGCGACCGGTTGCGGCTGGTCGACGCCTATATGGAGCTGGGTGACGCGCTCTTCCGCGATGGGCAAGCGGACAAGGCTCACGCGGTCTACGCTCGGGTGTTGGAGCTCTCGCCCGGACATGAGCGCGCCACGTTTGCGCTCGGCACCTTCGCGGCTCCCACGGAGGACGCAGAGCCTGGGCGCGTGGGTCGGCCGCGTGGGCTGACGTATATCACGCCAGAAGACGCCTTCGCCGAATGGGAAGCCCCCGCACACGTCCTGGGTTCGTTTGTCTCGGCCAAGTCTGGTGAGCAGCCAGCCACGGCCGAGCCGGAAGCGTTGCCGTCCGACGCACAGGGTGACGTGCCCGCCGAGCAGGTTGAAGGTGCGGGGGCCGAAGCCGTTGCCGGTGAGCAGCCCAGCGAGGTGCGTCCCCTCGAGGCGCAGGAAGGCGCGGCGGTTGAAGCTGAGCGACGTTATTCCGAGCCCGCAGAAGAGGCGGCTACGCTGTCCACCGACGCGGGTCCGGGCACGCCCGAGGCGGCAGGTGGGCGCGACGAGGCGGTTGCCAGTGAAGGAACGTCAGGATCCGTGCTCGACACCGAATCGCTGCGCCGCGCGGTTGAGCGTCGGAATGCGACTGAGACCGACTCGCCCGCTCCAGCGAGCGCAGCGGCAACCGAGGAACCGCCGATCCTGAAGCGGGCCCGATCACTCACTCCGGTGGGTGCGCGGGACGATGATTTCGTCGATCTGGGCGATTGGTTGCGGGCGACGGAACCCGAAAAGACCACGCGCATGGTGGTTGAGGAAGCGCGGCCTTCGGGCGACGAGCAGGCGGATTTCGATGACATGCTCCGCCGGTTCAAACGCGGGGTCGCCGAGAACGTCGAGGAGGAGGACTTTGCCTCGCACTATGATCTGGGCGTTGCCTACAAGGAAATGGGGCTGACCGACGAGGCGATCGCCCAGTTCCAGCGCGCCCTCCGGGGTGAAAGCCACCGGATCAGGTCCTACGAAGCGTTGGGGCAGTGCTTCGTGGAGAAGGGCCAGCACGCGGTGGCTAGTGCCCTCTTGCAGCGGGCCGTAGAAACATCGCAGGTGGACGATACCCAGCTTGTGGGGGTGCTGTACCTGCTCGGATATTCGATGGAGTCCATGGGGCGCCGAAGCGACGCAATGCGTTATTATCAACGCGTCTTTGCCGTGGACATTGAATTCCGAGACGTGGCGCAGCGAGTCGCCGCGATGGAGCACTAGACGACGTGACCACACAGTCCCGTGTGACCCCCGTTCGCAACGCTGGACTCAAGGAAATTCAGGAACCTGTGCGCGAGGCGCTGAGCCGCGTCTCCGACGAGATGTGGCGCATCGTCTCTGTGGGCGGCGACGTCTTTTCGGGCGTGAATCAGCACCTGATGTTGATGAAGGGGAAAATGCTCCGCCCGACGCTGTTGTTGCTGTCGAGTCAGGCGCGGGGGCGGCCGGAGCCACGCGCTGCGGCGTATGCGGCGGTGCTGGAGTTGATCCATCTCGCGACCCTGGTCCACGACGACGCCGTCGACCACTCGGTACTGCGTCGCGGCATGCCGACCATCAACGCGCTCTTTACGCATCAGGTGTCGGTGATCGCCGGCGATTTCCTCTACTCGCGAGCCGTACAAGAGCTCGTCCGTCTGGACGACATGGAGCCGTTGCGAGTCTTTGCCAAGGCCTCGAACGAACTCACGTTAGGCGAAATGCGGCAACTATCGGCGTTGGACGCGCTCGCCTTTTCGGAAGACGACTACGAGTTTCTCATCCGCGCCAAGACGTCGGCGCTGTTCTCGGCGGCCTGCGAAGTCGGCGCGATTTGTGGGGGCGGGGCGCCGAGCGATCGTGAAGCCCTTCGTCGATATGGCGAGCGCCTGGGCATGGCCTTTCAGGTGGCCGATGACCTGCTCGATTATACGGAGGACGCGAACACCACGGGGAAGCCGACCGGACTGGACCTGCGTGAGCACAAGGTGACGCTACCGCTGATCTATGCGTTACGCGACATCGCGCCAGGGCGACGTGCGGCCGTTGAGGAGCTCTTCCGGGCGCCAGAGCCATCGGATGAGCAAATCGCTCGTGTGGTGGAGGTTGTTCGTGAGGCCGGCGGCCTGGAGTACGCTCGGCGACGCGGCGAGGAGTTCGCCATGGAGGCGGAGGAGTCGATCGCGGAGCTTCCCGATACCCCCGCGCGCACGGCCCTGTTTGATGCCGTCGCCTACGTCATGGACCGGAGGTCCTAGATGAACAAGGGATCTCCACGGCATCGTCCCCTCTTTCACGCGGTGGTGCTGGCGAGCGGTTTTGTGGTCGGCGGGTTCATGAATGTCTTTGCCCGACGGTTCCTTCCCGTTGGGGCGGTCAAGGAGTTTCTTACTACGGGCGTCACCCCCGCTTTAGGCCCGGTCAAGATAGATTTGGTTATCTTGAGTTTCTCGTTGGGACCGATCGCCATGGATGTGTCCCTACTGAGTCTGGTTGGGGTATTGATCGCTTATCTGATCGCGCGGTCGCTCTTCTAGGAGACGTTATGAATTTCGGTAACCTGGGTTTCACAGAGATCCTCCTTATCCTCGTCGTAGTGCTACTTCTCTTTGGCGCCCGCCGGCTCCCTGAGATTGGGGCCTCCTTTGGGAAGGGAATTCGTGAGTTCAGGAAGAGCTTGAGCGATGTCAACAACGAGATCGCTCAACCGCAGCGCAACGAGCGGCTCACGCAACCGGCGCCCGAAACGCGCGTTGAAGAGGAAGCTCGACCTGAGCCAAAACGGCTGCTGAACTAAGACATCCCCGTAGAAAAGAGGGCCGACCAGACTGGTCGGCCCTCTTGTTTTCGCCCTCGAGAGCTCTCGCTAAGTCGTCGCGGCGGCCTGTTCACGCGCCGCGGCATTCAGGGACTTCCGCTTGTCCGCGACTTTCGCCGCCTTCCGGAGCCCGTCCAGGTAATTGCGGACCCGCGCCTCACGCAGCGAATTCATCGCCTCCTTGCGCTGTTCGCCTTTCTGCTTGTCCCAGACGTCCTTCGAGGCGTCGATGCGCTTGTCGACGCGCATGACGAAGACTCCCTCGTCGGTGACGACCGGTTCACTGACCTTGCCGACGGGAAGGGCAAAGGCCGCGCCGATGGCGGCATTCAGCCTGCCGAGTCCCGGGACAAACGCCGGCCGGGCAAAAATCGGCGATGTGTTGAGGGTGAGATCCTTTGCTTTTGCCGCAGCCTCCATCGTGGATTGGCTTGCCTCCTTCGCAAAAGCTTGAGCGCGTGGGAGCACGGCGTCGGACTTCTTCTTCTGTGCCAGCAGCGAGGCTATTTCGCTCTTCACGTCGTTCAGCGGGGCAATCCCTCCTTCGCGCAGCGAGTCGAGCCTGGCGATAAAGTAGGAATCGTCGGAGTCGAACATCTCGCTCGTCTCACCGGGCTTCACCCCTCCAAAAGCCCACGCGCTCACGCTCGGAACGGCCTTGCCATTCGCAAACAATGGTTGACCTTCCGTCGCTTGCACACGCGACGGCGTCAGCTTCAACAACTTGGCAGCAGAGTCGAACTTCTCCGGCGTACTCGTGCCAGCCGCGATCTTCACCAGCGAGTCCGCCTTGCGGTCGGTGCGAGTGGCCGACGAGTCGGATTGCTGGATGCGCAGGAGGATGTGGCGCAGGGCTAGCGTGTCTCCCTTGCGATCGTCCACGCGAATCAGGTGATAGCCGAAGTTGGTGAGCACGGGCTGCGAGATCTCGCCCACCCTGAGCGCGTATGCCGCCTTCTCGAAGTCGGGGACGAATCGACCCTTCCCACCGCGCCCGAGGTCGCCTCCGTTGGCACCGGAAATCGTGTCCGCGGATTCGCGCTTAGCGACGTCCTCGAACTTCGCCCCCTTCTCGATTTCGTCTCGGATCGCCTCGGCGCGTGTCCGAACGGCGGCGGTGTCGGCGGCCGTAACCGTCCGCGGGATCTCCATGAGAGAAAGCACCGCATGTCCGGGACGGTCGAAGCGCTTTTGGTTGGCGTCGTAGTACGTCCGGATTTCGGCGTCGGTCACCTTGATGCTCGAGTCGGGCACGGACGCCGGGTCAAACATCACGAATGTGACTTGAGAGGAGTCGTTCAGGTCGCGGTACACAGACCACAACTTCACGTCGCTCACATAGACATCGCCTGCGAGCTGGTCAAAAAGCTTGGCTCGCGGGATTTCGTTCCGATAATAGTTTTCGAGCTGCACGAGGAGTCCCTGCTGGCGGGACGCCGGGCTTTTCAGCAGCCGCTGGTACTTGGCCAGGTCGAACTGACCGTCCGTCTGAAGCTCCGGATTCTGCATCAGCTCAGGCGGAGGATTGGTCTGCGAGGCCTCAATCACCTCGGCGTCGGTGACGCCAATGTGGCGGCGCTTGTACTCCTGATCCAGCAGGATATTCGTTACAAGTTGTTCAAATGCTTGATCTTCAACCCGGCGGCGATCATCCATCGTCAGGCTTCGGCCGCTCTGCCGTTCCTGCTGTTGCTGGATGGAGTTGGAGAGATTCACCCAGGTGAGGTAGGGGATGTCCACGCCATTGACCGAGCCAACGACGGTACTGGTCGTGATCTGTTCCCGTCCGAGGAGTCCAGAGGTCTGAACGAACAGAAACCCGCCGACGAAGCAGGCGACCACAAAGAGCCAAATCCATTTTGCGTTGGCTCGCATCCGTTGCAGCACTGGCGGACTCCTAAGCGAAAACCGTGACTTTCCGGGGGTACTGAGAGCCGAGAAAGCTATTTGTGATCTGAGTCTAAAAGCAAGTTACTCTGTCACTTCTGGCGAGATGGCTCGTCCTAATTTCGAACCGACGGCGACCCCGGACTCGCCGCAAACACTTGGCTCAACGCCTTTGAGGGCTAGGCATGGCCACCAATGCCCGTCTAGAAGAGCTGAAAAAGAAGTTTGACGAGAACCCACGGCGATACTTCGCTCCATTGGCGAATGAGTATCGCAAGCAGGGCGATCTCACGCAGGCGATTACTCTCTGCCGCGCGCACCTTCCGAATCAGCCGGGACACATCAGCGGACACATCGTTCTCGCACAAGCCCTGTACGAGGCGCGCGAGCTTCCAGAGTCACGCCAGATCTTCGAGCAAGCGCTCGAGCTCGATCCAGAGAATCTGATCGCCCTTCGGTCCCTTGGCGACATCGCGCGCGCCCAAGATGACGTTGCGGCTGCACGTTCCTGGTACGAGCGGGTACTGGACGCCGATCCGCGAAACGACGAAATCACGACGCTGCTTCGCGAACTTGCCGCGGAGCCCGTTGTCGTAGCCGCCGCTCCTGTGGAGGCGTTCGAAAGCGAGGCGCCCGCGCCCACGGTGATCGCTGCGGAGCCCGCGCCGCTCGCATCGGAGCCACAGGAACCCGCTTGGGATCCCGACAAGACGCCAATCGCGAACGTCGCAATTCCGGAACACCCCGTCGCCACGGTGGACGCACCAGAGGCTTTGCCCGCCGACGATTCATCGGACATTTTCGGTGAAGGCACGGTTGATCAGGGGGCCGAACTACTTGAATCGTTCGAGCCGACGGAACTGAAGGCCGAGGCGGCCGTCGAGGCCTCGGAGCCGGCGCCAAGCGACGCCTTCGAACTGGACCTACCGGAACTCACAGCGGCAGCACCGGAGTCGCCGGCCAGCGAGATCGCGCAGCCCGAAGCCGAGGGAGCAGCGGTAGCGGAGTCCTCACCGGCCTCACAGCCGGAGAGCGAGTTTGTCGAGGACGCCTCGGCATTCGCTGCGGCGCAAGAACTGAGTGATCCCGAAGCGCTTCCTGAACCAATGGGAGACGATTGGTTCAACGCCCCAACGCCCCCGCGCGGTGTCGTTCGCCAGTATGAGCCGGAGGTTCCGACCGAGCCCGCGACTCCTCAGACCGCGCCCCTCACGTTGCAGATTCCGACACCGGCGGAGGGAGCCACCGCGCAATCGACGTCCGTCGATCTTGGCACCTTCGACCTCATTGAGGCTGGATCGTCCGCGCCGGCCGACCTGAGTCCTCCGTCGCAAGCGAATGAAGAGGAGCATCCCGCGTCGTGGTTCGACGCGCCGGTAGAGTCCAGCCAGCCGACCGTCGAGTTGACTCAACCGATCGACGAGCCGAGTCAACCGACCGCCGAGCTCACGGAGCAAGCGTTGGACCTCGAGCCAGCTGACTTCTCGACCTCGGAGCCTGAAGCCCAAGAGACGCCGATCGCTGGCGAATCAGCGATTGCCGAAGTCGAGGCGGAGGCGACGGCCGAGTCGCCGTCGGCTGAGCCATCGGAGGAGGACGCTGCGATCGTTGCAGCTGCGGCCCAGGCGACCGAGGAGTTCGAGATTCGCGCCGAGGCGACCTCTGTGCTTCTGTCCGAGGATGAGGAACAGGTAGACGCTGCGCACGACATGCCGCCAAGCGCGGAACTGGAGGGCGCTTGGAGCTCGAAGCGATCGATCGTGGGATGACCGATCGCGAAGATGTCTTTGGCTCGATCACCCTGCACGACGAACCGGTCGATGAGGATTCGAGCATCCCGGCGGACTTGGCGCTTGCGTCGACGCTTTCTGCTGACCCAGCGTTGGGACGCATGGCGCCAGAGGACGCGGCGACGGAGAGCGAGACCGCAAATGTTCGTCAATCGAGACGATGGCGGAGTTGTACCTGCAGCAAGGGTTCACCGACGAGCGCGCTTGGGATCTACCAGGCTCCGAACAGAATCCGGGTGACGAAGGGATCCAGGCGCGGATTGTCGCGCTCGAATCTGGTGCCGTCTCTACGGTGGAAGCCGCCGCAGACGCCGCACACCTGATCGATCGGCACGGGCAGTCGGTACGCACGTTCTTCGGCCGTGTGGCATCCCACCGGCCGCGTCGTCGTGCCGCGGTCGCATCGAGTGCGCTCGATGTGTCGTCGCTCGGCGCACAGTACGCAAACCGCGCCAGCGCCACGGAATTCGAAGTTCAGCCTTCGGCGCTGTCAAAGCTGTTCTCGGCGGCGCCTCAAGCCCCAGCCGACGACGCAGCAGCCACGCAATTGGCCAGCGCTTTTACCGCCGACGCCGTCGGCCGACCGACGCGAGCTGCCGATTCGGAGTTGTCCTTGGACCACCTCTTTCGCGATGTTCCTCCGGAATCGTCCAGCGCCGTGACGCTGGATGCATTCTTCGCCGCACCCGGCGGCGACGCCGCTTCACTCGAGGCCGATGGCTTGGCACCCGAGGAGCGGACGGGCGACATCGAACAGTTCACGGCGTGGCTCGAAGGACTCAAGAAGAAGTGAAGATTGCCGTTCTCAACGGCCCCAATCTCAACTTGCTCGGCTCTCGCGAGCCACACATCTACGGAACGACCACCCTCGCGCAAATCGAAACTCGATTGCGCGAGGTTGGTCGCGAACTTTCCGTGGAGTTGGAGTTCCTCCAGAGCAATCACGAGGGCGTCCTGATCGACGCCATCCAGGGGCACCGGGGTCGTGTTGCCGGCGCGATCATCAATGCGGGGGCGCTCAGCCACACCAGCGTGGCTATCCGCGACGCATTTGCGGCGTGTGAAATGCCGTACGTCGAGGTTCACATCAGCAATATTTTCGCGCGTGAACCGGAGCGACGGCACTCCGCGCTGGCGGGTGGTGCGTCTGGGTTCATTTGCGGCTTGGGGGCAGAGGGCTACGAGCTGGCCCTGCGCGGACTCGTGGCGCGCCTAACGCGCCGTGGCTGACGCGTTCCTGCGACGCCAGGCCGCGCTTCGTGAGTGCCTGCGCACCAGCCATCTGGATGCCCTTCTCGTCTCCAGCCTGCCCAATATCAGATACCTGACCGGGTTTTCCGGGTCCAATGCGCTGCTCCTGGTAGGGCCACGCGATTCGTTGCTCCTCACGGACTTTCGATACAAGACGCAGGCGGCCGCGGAATCGGCAGATGCGTCACGCGTCCAGATCGAGCCGACTTCGTTGTGGACTGGCCTCTGGAGTGAACTGGCTCAAGCCGCTGCGATCAACGCGATCGGCTTCGAGTCGGCGCACATGCTCCATAGGGACTTCGAACGGCTGCTTGACAAGGGACGCCGCTGGCAATGGCGCCCAGTGGTTGATCAGGTCGAGCAACTCCGAGAACGGAAAGACGCGGACGAAATTGCAGCGATACGCAAGGCGGCCGAGATCGGACGGACCGCGTTGGATCGCACGCTAGCGCAGGTGCGAGTTGGCGCGACGGAGCTTGACGTGTGCGGTGTTCTGGAGCATTCCCTACGTGTTGCCGGGAGCGAAAGTCATCCCTTTCCTCCGATTGTTGCGTCTGGACCAAGGAGCGCACTACCGCACGCACGTCCTTCGAGCCGTCCTATTGCGCTCGGCGACTTCCTGCTGTTGGATTTTGGAGCGACGTTTGGCGGGTACTGCAGCGACATCACTCGGACCGTGGTTGTCGGCAAGGCGTCCGATCGCCAGCGCGAAGTTTATGCGCTGGTGTTACACGCCAACGAGACGGCGCGCGCCCGTGTGCGCGCCGGCATGAAAGGCAAGGACGCTGATGCACTGGCGCGCAGTGTGATGGAGCAGGCGGGGATGGGCGAGGCATTCGGTCATTCGCTGGGACATGGTATTGGGTTGGAGGTGCACGAGTCGCCGAGGCTGTCGCGGACGGCCGATGCCACATTGCCAGTCGGAGCGGTAGTCACCATTGAACCTGGGGCGTACGAACCGGACTGGGGCGGCGTGAGAATCGAAGATGATGTGGTCCTGCAGTTGAACGGTGCTGACCTGCTGACGGACATTCCTCGTGACCTCGTTGAACTCTCGTAAGGCGATTCCGGACGTTACCATTCGCGTATGATCGATCTCCGATACGTCAAAAAGCTGATCGAAATGCTCGACGGCTCCAGCGTCGACTCGCTCGAGATCCTGACGGACAAGGGTCAACGAATCCGCATCTCCAAGTCGCCGCAGCGAGGAGCGGTTCCAATCGCAACACAGGTCCCGATTCCGGCGATCCTCAGCCCGCAGCCTGCGGTCCGGATGACGCCCGTGGAGGGGATGCAGGTGATTGCGGAGCCAGAGATTCGCGCAGAGCCGCCGAAGGCGTCGACGTGGCTCGAGGTGAAGTCACCGATGGTGGGGACGTACTACGCTCAGCCGGAGCCGGGCGCCAAGCCGTATGCGCCTGTCGGCTCGCGTATCGAGAAGGGCCAGGTTTTGTGCATCATCGAAGCCATGAAGATCATGAATGAGATCGAGTCCGAGTTCTCAGGCGTCGTGCGCGAGGTTTGCGTCGCGGACTCGCACCCGGTGGAATACGGCCAGGTCCTATTCCGGATCGATCCGAATGGCTAACCCGTCCATCGCGCCCGATGGCGGCGCAGCGCCGGGTTCCGCGCGACAGCCGTTCAACTTCAAGGCAATCCTGCAGCAGATGGTGCAGGTGAATGCGTCGGACCTTCACCTGAAGGTTGGGCGTCCTCCCACGCTGCGGATCAACGGCGACCTCTCTCCGATGCCGCTGCCGGCGCTGCGCCCCGAAGACCTGAGCACGCTGGCCAAGGAGATCATGGCGCCCAAGCAGGTGAAGGAGTTCGCCGAGTACCGTGAGGCGGACTTCGCGACGGGCGTGCCAGGCATCGGGCGATTTCGCGTGAACGCGTACCAACAGCGCGGCACGATCGCGTTCGCGATTCGAACCATCCCACATCAAGCACGTTCCATCGGCGAGTTGAACTTGCCGCCGATCGTCGAAGAGGTTTCACTGCTGCCGCGCGGCCTCGTGCTCGTCACGGGAATCACGGGCTCTGGGAAGTCCACAACGCTCGCGTCGATGATCCAGCTGATCAATGAGCGGCGGTACGCGAACATCATCACCATCGAAGATCCCATCGAATTCCTGCACCGCGACCTCAAGTGCCACATCAACCAGCGTGAGGTCGGAACGGACACCGGGAGCTTTGCCCAGGCGCTGCGACGCGTGCTCCGCCAGGACCCCGATGTCGTGCTCATCGGCGAAATTCGAGACCTCGACACGCTCGACACCGCCCTCAAGGCCGCTGACACGGGGCACTTGGTCTTCTCCACGTTGCACACGACAGATGCAACGCAGACGATCAACCGAATCCTGTCGTTCTATCCACCGCACCAGCAGAATGAGGTGCGGTATGCGCTGTCCAGTGCGCTGGCGGCGGTCATTAGCCAGCGGCTGGTGCCGCGTGCCGACCGACCGGGGCGTGTGCCGGCCTGCGAAGTGTTGATCAACACAGCGGCGGTGCGTGAACAGATTCGAGACATGGCGAAGTCGCTGAACATTCCGGAACTCATCAAGGAGGGCACGGTGCAGTACGGAATGCAGAGCTTCGATCAATCGCTGATGCAGTGGTATTCGCGGGGCGCGATCTCGTACGAAAATGCCGTCTTCTCGGCGACGAACCCCAGCGAATTCGCGTTGCGAGTGCAGGGAGTGGCCGCATCCAGCGACACCTCCTGGGACGATTTTCAGAAGGACCAGACCGCGTAGCAAACGCGCGGCCCACTCGCCTCGACCATGTTTAAGAAAGTTCTCGTCGCGAATCGCGGAGAAATCGCACTGCGCGTCATTCGCGCCTGTCGCGAGCTTGGTGTGGAGACGGTCGCCGTGTACTCCGAGGCCGACCGCGAATCGCTGCACGTGCGTTTTGCCGATGACGACGTATGCATTGGCCCGGCCCCCGCACGTGATTCGTACCTGAAGATCCCACGATTGATTGCCGCCGCCGAGATCACCGGCGCCGACGCCATTCACCCAGGCTATGGGTTTCTCGCGGAAAACGCGGAGTTCGCCGAGACCTGTGCGGCGTCCAACATCACGTTCATCGGCCCCACCGCCGATCAGATTCGGGTGATGGGTGACAAGGCCGCTGCGCGCAAGGCGATGATGGACGTTGGCGTGCCGATCGTCCCAGGCACGCCGGGGCCCGTCGAAGATCCCGACGAGGCCATGAATTTCGCGAGGGAAATCGGATTCCCCGTCATCATCAAGGCCGCAGCCGGCGGCGGCGGGAAGGGGATGCGCGTCGCGAAGGACGTCGACGAGTTCATCCGGTCATTCTCGCTGGCCCGATCCGAGGCGTTGTCGGCGTTTGGCAACGGTGACGTCTACGTGGAGAAGTACCTCACGCGGCCGCGTCATATCGAGTTCCAGATCCTCGGGGACACGCACGGCAACGTGATCCACCTTGGTGAGCGCGACTGCTCCGTGCAGCGCCGACACCAGAAGTTGATCGAGGAGGCCCCCAGTCCGGCGATGACTCCCGAGTTGCGCGCGGTGATGGGCGAGGCCGCGGTGCGGGGCGCCAAGGCCATCGACTACGTCGGTGCCGGCACCATCGAGATGCTGTTGGATGAGGATCGCAGCTTCTTCTTCATGGAGATGAACACCCGGATCCAGGTCGAACACCCGGTCACGGAGCAGCTGACGGGGATTGACCTGGTGAAGGAGCAGATTCGGGTGGCCGCGGGTGAGCGGCTGAGCGTGTTGGAGCTACCGACGCTGCGTGGGCACGTGATCGAGTGCCGAATCAACGCGGAGGATCCTTCCAGGGGATTTCAGCCCTCGCCCGGACGCATCGATGTGTTCCACCCACCGGGAGGTCCTGGTGTCCGACTCGACACGCACGTGTATGCGGGCTATACCGTGCCGCCCTACTATGATTCGCTATTGGCCAAGTTGATCGTGCAGGGGCGCGATCGCGAAGAGGCGATTCGTCGCATGCACATGGCATTGGAGAGTTTTATCATCGAGGGAGTTACCACGACTGCCCCATTCCTCGCGCGCGTCATGATGCACGAGAAGTTCAGGGCGGGTGATGTGGATACGAAGTTTCTGGAGCGCGAGTCGAGCCTGTTCAAGGAGCCGGTGTAGGGTGAAGGTTGATGTGGTGTTTGGCGCCGGTGCCATTGCACCGGCCGATGCACACGGTCGCATTGTGGTGGTGATCGACGTTCTCCGTGCTTCCACCTCGATCGCGGTGGCGTTGCACAACGGGGCGCGCACGGTGGTGCCGTTCGAGAGCGCCGACGAAGCAGTGGCCCGCGCCAAGTCCTTCGATCGCAGCGACTACGTGTTGGCTGGCGAGCGGCGCATGCAACCCATACCCGGGTTCGATCTCGGCAATTCGCCCAGCAGCTTCTCCGCGTCGGCCGTGGAGGGCCGGACTGTGCTTATGACGACCTCGAATGGCACGGCGGCTCTCGTTGCCACTCAGGGCGCCCATGAGGCGTTTGTCGGCGGATTCGTGAACCTCTCGGCGGTGCTGGAGGTGTTGCGAGCGCCGGAGCGGAAGGAGGCGCAGGTGACGCTCGTGTGCGCGGGTAACGACCGCCGATTCTCGCTGGAGGACGCGGTGTGTGCCGGGCGGTTTGTTCGTGACTTGGCGGCGAGCGACCGGTCGTTGGAGCTGACTGACGCTTCGCGCGCCGTGCGCGTGCTGGACAAGCGCTATGGCGACAACATGGCGCGCTTGTTCAAGGATGCCGATCACGCGCGTGCCTTGGTCAGCGCGGGCTACGCGGATGACCTCGCGGTCTGTGGGGCGACCGACACGTATCCGGTTGTCCCTGTGTATGCCGACCGATTGATTACACGCATGGGACACGAGCGAGAGAAATAGGGCGTGGGCGATTCGCTGCGACGCGAATTGACGGGGATCGCCCTGCTGCTGGCAGCCGTCTTCGTGGGAGGCGCGTTGCTCCTGCAGCCGCTGCCCGTTGGTCAGTCATGCCTGCACGTCGGTGGCTTCTTTGGGCCGGTCGGTGCCTGCCTGAAGCAGGGGCTGCTGGCGTCCATCGGCGCGATCGGCGCTGCGTTGATCCCGTTGGCAGGCGCGATACACGCGCTTCGCCTGTTTGGACGCCTGCAGTCGTCGACGGATCGGTCGTGGCTCGTGTTCCTCTTCGGTGCGGCGATCCTCGTTCCCGTGGTGGCCGGGCTTGCCACCGGGGCCCCGCCTGACGCGACCTTCGTGGCAGGCGTTTGGGGCAACTTCGTCGCGTTTTACCTGACGAAGGCATTGGGTGGGGTAGGGGCGTGGATCTTCGTGTTCCTCGCCGGATCCGCCCTGATGGCGATCACCCTCCGATGGAACCCCGTTCGCATGCTGGTGGGACCGGGTGGCGCGCTTTCGCGTGCGAACGATGGCGGGCCGACGTTGGCCTCGCGCATGGAGCCGCCTCCCGAGGAAATGCCGGCGATCGCGCCTGGCTCGGGGCGGGACCCCATAGCCGCGCCGGCCGAAACTCCCGCACCCACACGCCGCCCCCGCAAGACGACGACCGCGCAGGTCGAGGAGCCCGCCACGCCACCGCAGGTGGAAATGCCGTTAGGCGATGTGCTCGCCGACGAGCTGCCATCGCCGGAATTGCTGACCGCCGTACCGACCTCGAACGTCGAGTTGGAGCAACGCGAACTCGACGCGATGGGGCAGAAGCTGATGGACGCACTACGCACGTTTCGCGTGGACGGCGAGTTGGTGGGGCGAACGACGGGACCCGTGGTGACGCAGTATGAGATTGAGCCCGCGCCCGGCGTGAAGGTGCGGCAGTTTGCGAACCTTGCCAACGATCTCGCCTTGGCCATGCGCGCTCCGAGCATTCGCGTCGTGGCCCCCATTCCAGGACGCGGGGCAGTGGGTGTGGAAGTCCCAAATCCCACGGCATCGATCGTCGGATTTCGCGACATGATCGAATCCCGGGAATTTCAGGGAGCCCGCGCATCGCTCCCCATCGCCCTTGGAAGGGATCTCGAGGGTCGCGCCATCGTCGCCGACCTCGCGAAGATGCCGCACCTCCTGATCGCCGGAGCAACGGGATCCGGGAAATCCGTATGCGTCAACACGATTGTCACGAGCCTGATCTATCGGCACACCCCCAAGACGCTGCGATTCCTGATGGTGGACCCGAAGATGGTTGAGCTGTCGGTCTACAACCATCTCCCGCACCTGAAATACCGAGTCATCACGGACAATCGCGACGCGGCGGATGTGCTCAAGTGGGCCGTCATCGAAATGCAGGAGCGGTACGAATTGCTGGCCGCGAACGGCGCGCGCAACGTGCAAGAGTTCAACAAGCGGGTGCAGGATGGCGCCGCGCTGCTGACACCGAAGCGCCCCGACGTTTCCTTCGAGGACCGCACGTATCGCGCGGGGATCCTGCCGTACATCGTGGTGGTCATCGATGAGTTGGCGGACCTGATGATGACCGTGGCCGGTGAGGTGGAGCGACCATTGGCCATGCTCGCGCAAAAGGCGCGGGCCATCGGGATCCACCTCATTCTCGCGACGCAGCGCCCCAGCGTGAACGTCATCACGGGCCTGATCAAGGCGAATTTTCCAAGCCGTATTGCGTTCCGGGTCGCCTCCCAGGTGGACAGCCGCACCATCATCGACGGAGTGGGTGCCGAAGCGTTGTTAGGCAACGGCGACATGTTGTTCATTCCGCCGGGAAAGTCGGAACCGCAGCGCTTGCAGGGCGCGTTCATTCCTGGCGACGACACCGAGCGCCTAACGAAGTGGTTCGAGGCGCGGACCTTCGCGCGTCGTGCGGCACTCGAGGCACGCGGCGCTGGCGCCCTTGAAGCCGAGGAGCCCGACATCCTGCAGGAAGTTCGGCTACGTGAAGCCGCCGCCATGGGGATGGACGAAGACGAAGAGGGAACCCCCGGCGAGCGCGACGACTTGTTCCGGCGGGCAGCCGAGACGTGCATCCAGCACAAGCTCGGTTCGACGTCGCTGCTCCAGCGTAAGCTCGGGATCGGATACGGCCGCGCGGCACGGATCATTGACCAGCTCCATGAGGCCGGTGTGCTCGGCCCGCCGAACGGATCGAAGCCGCGCGAGATTCTCGTCGGGCTCGAGGACCTGGACCGCATCGACGCTTCGTAGCCGTCAGGGACAACCCTCGTCGTCGACCGATTGACGGCAGCGGCGAAATGATACGGATGGCGTGAAAACGGTGACGGTGCCGTGACCGGTCGCCCATAGCTTCGGCCCATGTCGAACGAGCGACAGGTCTTTGGGCTGGCGGGGGAACGGGTCGCGGAGCGGTGGCTCCGCCAACGGGGCTGGAAGGTGCTGCAGCGCCGTTTCCGTTCCGGTCACCGGGACATCGACTTGATCGCTGAGCGAAATGGGCTGGTGGCGTTTGTGGAAGTGAAGGCGCGGAGTGGCGAGGGGTTCGGCGACCCGGTCGAGGCCGTTAACTGGCGAAAAAAGAACGAGTTAGTACGCTCCGCCTCCGTGTGGATCGACCGGAATGGCCGGCCCGGCGAGCAATACCGGTTCGATGTCATCGGGGTTCTGATCCAAGGCGAGCGGGTCCGTGTCCGCCACGTCGCCAATGCCTTCTCGATGGCAACTCGCGGTTGAAATCGTAGGGGACTTTCGTATTTTGTTCGGGGTATCGTCTCTTTCGGGCCACGTCGGTAGATTCCGGTCGGTGGCCAGAGCAGTTCAACACCAAACCCTCGGGTGAGTACATGGCGGTTTCCGCTCTCCAGGAAGATCGCAAAAAGGCGCTGACTCTGGCTATCGCGCAGATCGAGAAGAGCTGTGGCAAGGGCTCGATCATGCGGATGGGCGCCGAATCGGGACGCGTTCGTGTCGAGGCGATTCCCACCGGTGCGATCAATCTCGACGCAGCAATTGGCATCGGTGGAATTCCACGCGGCCGAGTCACCGAGATCTACGGACCGGAGTCGAGCGGCAAGACGACACTGTGTCTGCACGTCGTCGCTAATGCGCAGCGTGCCGGCGGCGTCGCCGCCTTCATCGACGCTGAGCATGCGCTCGATGTCGAGTACGCTCGCAAGCTCGGCGTGGACGTAGACAATCTGTTGGTGTCGCAGCCGGACACGGGCGAGCAGGCGCTTGAGATCTGCGAGATTCTGGTTCGTTCGGGCGCCGTCGACATCGTTGTGGTCGACTCAGTCGCCGCGCTGGTACCGAAAGCAGAAATCGAAGGCGAGATGGGCGATTCTCACGTCGGCCTTCAGGCTCGCCTGATGAGTCAGGCGCTGCGAAAGCTGACCGGATCGATCGCTCGGTCTCGAACGTCGGTCATCTTCATCAACCAGCTGCGCGAAAAGATCGGCGTGATGTTCGGGAATCCGGAGACGACAACCGGCGGCAAGGCCCTGAAGTTCTATGCGTCGGTGCGTTTGGATATTCGGCGAATCGGCCCGGTGAAGGAAAAGGAAGAGGTCACCGGCTCCCAGGTTCGAGTGAAGGTCGTGAAGAACAAGGTGGCGCCCCCGTTCAAGCAGGCGGAGTTCGACATCATGTACGCCGAGGGAATCAGCCACACGTCGCTACTCGTGGACATTGGCTCGGAGTCGGGCATTATCGAGAAGTCGGGCGCTTGGTACAGCTACAACGGCCAGCGCATCGGTCAGGGACGCGAGAATGCCAAGATGTTCCTGAAGGACAACGCAGCGATGATGGCGGAAATTGAGGAGAAGGTGAAAGGCGTGCTCGGGCTGCGCGCCGGTGGTTCTTCTCCTGAACCGGAAGTGGCGGACGAGTAGCAGCAGCAACACCACTCGGCCAAGCGATTTTGGGGCCGGAGGGTCGCTCTCTGAGTAAGATGGTGCCCGGTACACCTCTTTTCTCAGAAAGCTTCACTCCGGCCTCTCGCTTTTCCTCCATCCGCCACCTCGATCGGGACACGGAGCCAAAGTGAGCGGTACCCTGCGCACCATCACCGACATCCGAGAGAAATCGGCCGGCTCCGGCCTGTATCTCGTCCTTGTTGACGGCAGCCCGATGGGAGTGATATCAGCGGCCTCAATCGCGTCGCTGAGCCTGCGAATTGGAAGCACACTCGATGTGCGTGCTATGGACCGCCTCCAGGACGCGGTCGCCGAGCAGGGAGTCTTTGACAAGGCCGTCCAGTTGCTTACCGTGCGTCGACGGGCGACGCAGGAGTTGCATCGACGTTTGATCAGGGCAGGAGCGGGCAAGGTGCATGTGGAGGCCGCCATTCGGCGACTCACGGCTCTCGGATACCTGAATGACTCCGCCTACGCCGACGCGATGGTGCGGACGAAGTTGATTGACGGAGGCGCCTCACGGCGACGCGTCCAGCAGGAGCTGTTCAAGAAGGGCGTGTCACGAGAGGTGGCCGATGCCGCACTGGCGCAGGTTGCCGATCAGTACCAGGCCAACGAGGCCGCATCGGCGCTCACGCTCGCGCGAAAGCGGCTCCGTTCTCTTCGGGCCCTCGATAGTGCCACACGCCGCCGCAGGCTTTACGGCTTTCTGGCGCGCCGCGGTTACGACCCGAGCGCCGTTGCGGCCGCGATGAAGGCTCTCGGAGAGGAGCTGGCGAGCGACCAGATCGGATCCGACGACGAAGAGGCGCGTGAGGACCTGGAGGAGCAGGGCGACGAGTAGCGGTAGTGCCGCGCGAGGTCTCGTGATAATTGAGAGTCCCCTATATTCATGGGACCATGCGCGCTTCTGAAATTCGCTCAAGCTTTCTCGACTACTTCCAGCGACACGGCCACGCGGTTCGACCGAGCTCGTCGCTCGTTCCCGGCGACGACCCCACGCTGTTGTTCACCAACGCTGGCATGGTCCAGTTCAAGAAGGTCTTCCTCGGCTTGGAAGACACCGACTTTGGTCGTCGAGCCACCACGTCGCAGAAGTGCGTCCGCGCTGGTGGGAAGCACAATGACCTCGAACAAGTCGGACATACCGCGCGGCATCACACGTTTTTCGAGATGCTGGGCAACTTTTCGTTCGGCGATTACTTCAAGCGAGACGCGATTCGCTTTGCGTGGGAGTGGGTTACGGGGCCGCGCGCGGAGGGCAATCTGGGCATCGACCCGCGACACGTTCGCGATTCTGTGTTCCGCGACGATCAAGAGGCGCGCGAGCTCTGGCGCGAGGTAGCCGGCGTTCCCGACTCCCGGATCTATGGCCTTGGCGAGAAGGACAACTTCTGGCAGATGGCAGACACGGGTCCGTGTGGGCCATGTTCTGAACTCTATGTTGACCTTGCACGTCTCGCTGCCGACTGGGAATTCCCTGAAGGGGCGAGCGGCGAATGGACCGATCTGACGCGCACGGAGTTTTCCGTAGACGCTTTTGTCGAGGGCGCCGAGGCAGGACGCTTCCTTGAGATCTGGAACCTGGTGTTCATGCAGTTCGACCGTCAGCCCGACGGCACACTTGTTCCGCTGCCGAAGCCGTCGGTGGATACCGGCGCCGGACTCGAGCGCATCGCCGCGGTGATGCAAGGCGTGACGAACAACTTCCACACGGACGTCTTTGCGCCGCTCATTGCGAAGATCGAAGAGGTGGTTGGTCTTCCCTACGAAGGGCGCGTGGCTGCGTCGGTGCGGAAACACGCAGTTGACCCTGCGTCCTTTCGAGTCTTGGCGGACCACGCTCGTGCGGTGGCCTTCCTCCTGGCCGACGGCGTGTTTCCCTCGAACGAGGGGCGTGGTTACGTGTTGCGTCGGATCCTTCGCCGAGCGGTGCGGCACGCATGGCTTCTTGGTCGTCGCGAACCAACGCTCACGCATGTGGTACAGGCCGTGATTTCGTCGATGAGTGGCGTCTTTCCCGAGCTGGGGCAACGGGCGACTCACATCGCGGAGACGACGCGCGCGGAAGAGGAGCGATTCCTGGCGACGATCGACGGCGGTATGCGACGGTTCGAGGAGATCGCGCCGCAGCACACGACCCAGGGATCCACGGCGGTGCGGGGCACGGTGAGCGGCGACGACGCCTTCCGCTTGTATGACACCTACGGCTTCCCGTTGGACCTGACGGAGCTGATGGCGCGGGAACGCGGATACACCGTCGATATCGGCGGCTTCGACTCGGCCCTGGCGGCGCAGCGCGCGCAGTCGCAGGAGGACCGACGATCGCGCAAGCTGAGTGTGGGGGCGGACGCCGCTGCCGACTGGACGTGGGAGACGGCAGACGGTGAGCGCGCCACGGGCGACACCACCATCCCGCAGTTCGTCGGATACGACGGCGTCGAGGTGCAGACGCAGCTGACCGCATTGCATCGCCAGGACGGCGGCCGCGCGGCGATGCTGCTGCGCGAAACGCCGTTCTATGCGGAGTCGGGCGGTCAGGTGTCGGACCGCGGTGAGGTTGTAGGGGAGGGGTGGCGGCTTGCCGTAGATGATGTGCGCCGGATTGACGGGCGTATCGCAGCGTTAGGCAAGCTTTCTGGAAGCCCGCAACTCGGGTCGGTGGTGGCTCGTGTGCCGGTGGCTCAACGTCGGGACACGGAGCGCAACCACACCGCGACGCACCTGTTGCATGCCGCCCTGCGCAGTGTGCTGGGCGACCATGTGCATCAGGCAGGGTCGCTCGTGGCCCCCGACCGGCTGCGATTCGACTTCACGCATCATGGTCCGATCAAGGCTGAGGCGATCGCTGAAATCGAGGTGCAGGTCAATCGCGGAATCTGGGCGGCTGTTCCCTTGCGGATCGAACAGAAGGGCTACAAGGATGCCGTGGCCGAAGGCGCGATGGCGCTGTTTGGCGAGAAGTACGGGGACGTGGTTCGCGTGGTGAAGATTCCGGGGCTTTCGGTGGAGCTTTGCGGCGGAACCCACGTGCGCAACACGTCGGAAATCGCCGTGTTCAAGGTGTTGAGCGAGACAGGCGTTGCGGCGGGTGTTCGCCGCATCGAGGCCGCGACCGGTGGGCGCGCGTTTGAGCTGCTGCGCGAACGCGAACACCTGCTGGCGCAAATTGCAGATGTCCTCAAGACCACGCCGGACACCGCTTTGAAGAAGGCGCAGGCGATGGTGGACGAACGGCGCGCGCTGGAAAAGAAGCTGGAGGAGGCGTTGAGGGGCGGGGGAGACCAGGTCCGACAGATGGTGAGTAGTGCCGTGCAGGTCGATGGCTTCCGCCTGGTGCAGGGCATGGTGCAGGCGGATGACGCCAAGACCCTCCAGGCGCTCGGCGACGCGCTGCGCGAACAGCTCGGGACCGGTGTGGCGGCCCTCGGCGCGTCCTTTGGCGACGGCAAGTCGACGATGCTGGTCGTGGCCACGGACGATGCGCGAGATCGTGGTTTGCGAGCGGACGTGATCGTGAAGGAGCTGGCGACGGCAGCCGGCGGTCGCGGCGGAGGAAAGCCGCACATGGCGCAGGCTGGCATACCCGACGCAACGCGGTTGCCCGACGCCCTGGCGCGGTTGGAGCCGACGGTGCGGTCGATCCTCGCGGGGGCCGGCGCTTCGTGACCACGGCTGAGTGGTTGGCGGGTCGACGACCCGAGCCGCCGCCCGCCTTGGCCCAGCGAATTGCCTCCATCCTGCGCGAGCAGGCCCAGATGCCCCCGTCGCCGGACGGGCTGATCGACGGCGCTGAGCGAACGTTGCGGGCCTTGTTGCAGTCCAATGCCACGCAGCGTGACGGGGCCTTGGACCTGCTGGCCGCGGACGCACTGGTTACCTACGCCTTTGAGCTGGCGGCGGACGAACCGGAGCAGCTGGATGGCATCGCGACCGAGGCCATGCGGCGGTTGTCCGCGCATGCGTCGTCCACATGATCGACCTTCACACGCACCTGTTGCCCGGGGTCGACGATGGATCGCCCACGCTGGAGCACTCGGCGATGGTGCTTGCCCGCTTTGGGGCAGAAGGTGTGCAGACCGTCGTCTGCACGCCGCACTTGGCGGCGACGGACAGTCCGCATGCGCCGGTTGACGCACACCTGGAACTTCTCCGCCAGCTGCAATCGCTGACCCCGCAGGGCGTGACGCTACTACCCGGATGGGAGATCATGCTGGACGCCCCCGGGGCACTCAGGCGCCAGGCAGGGCTTAGCCTTGGCACGTCACGCGCCACGCTGGTGGAGTGGCCGCGGGCCACCGTCCCGGACTGGGCGTCCGCTGAGCTGCTCCGCCTGCGCGGCCTGGGGATTGTTCCCCTCGTGGCACACGTGGAGCGCTACCGCGGCATCACGCTCGAGTTGGTCCGGGAGTGGCGCGAGTTTGGGGCGGTCATGCAGTCCGACGCGACTGTCCTGGTGGCGGGCGGCGACATGTGCGAGCTGGCGAAGCAGATGCTGGGACTTGGATTGATCGACGTGCTGGCGAGTGACAATCATGGCGACCGTCGCACGCTCCAGATGGCTCGCTGGTGGCTGTCCGAGATTGGATTTCCCGAGCAGGCCACGTTGCTCACCGAAACGAACCCGGGGCGCCTGCTTCGCGACGAGTCGATGCTACCGGTAGACGGCGTCCGGTTTGAGCAGGGAGCCTTGGCGCGCTTGCGTGCGTGGTGGCAGCGCCGTCGGCAGCCCGTCACTCACGATTCGGAGGGTTAGATGGTGAGTCCGCCCAGAGAGGCAGAACGCATCGCGGAACGGATGCGAGCGTTGGCCGAGGTGGCGACGCGCTCCGCGGCAACACTCGCCAACGACGTCGCTAGCGTCGCGACGACCATCCGCACGACACTGGCAGCCGGCCGAAAGCTGCTGTTCTGCGGAAACGGAGGAAGCGCGGCCGACGCGCAGCATATCGCAACGGAGTACGTCGTGCGCTACATGAGGAACCGGCGCGCCTGGCCGGCGATTGCCCTCACGACGGATACGTCGCTCCTGACGGCGGCAGGGAACGACCTGGGCTTCGACGAAGTGTTCGCTCGGCAAGTCGAGGCGCTCGGGCAACCCGGCGACTGCCTCATCATCCACAGCACCAGCGGGAATTCGCCGAACGTGATCCGGGCGGCCGAAGTCGCGCGCGCCCGCGGGCTGGTCGTCATTGGGCTCAGTGCGCGGGACGGCGGCGCGCTGGTACCGCTTTGTGACCACGCCATCGTGGTTCCAACCGACCGGACGGATCGGGCCCAAGAACTACATCTCTGCATTCAACACGCGATCTGCGAGATCGTCGAGGACGCCTTGGAGAACACCAGATGATTGACCTGACGGGGAAGCGTGCAGTGGTCACGGGCGGATCGCGTGGGATTGGCGCTGCCACATCGCAATTGCTGGCTCGATGCGGTGCGAGCGTCGCCGTCAGCTACCGACATCGCGCCGCCGAGGCTGAGGCAATGGTCCGTTCGTTGGTCGGGATGGGGCGTGGCGTCCGGAGTTTCGCGCACGCCGCCGAATTGTCAGATGCGGCGGCGGTCGATGCGCTGTTTGCCCGCGTGGAGCGGGAGTGGGGTGGGCTGGACATTTTCGTTGGTAACGCGGGAATCTGGCCTGTTGAGGAGGTGCCTGTTTCGGAGATGGCGGACGAGCGATGGTCGCGCACGGTCGCCGAGAATATCAACGGCATGTTTTACAGCACACGAGCCGCCTTGCGGCTCATGGGGCCGGGCGGACGCATTGTACTGATCTCCAGCACCGCGGGTCAGCGCGGCGAGTCCATGCACGCTGACTACGCAGCGTCCAAGGGTGCCATGATTTCGTTCGTGAAGTCGTTGGCGGTCGAGGTGGGAGCGCGCCAGATCACCTGCAACAGCGTGGCACCCGGTTGGGTGGACACGGAAATGTGCGTGGAGCCATTTGCGGCTGGCGGAAGAGATCGCATTGCAGCTGGTATTCCTGTCGGGCGTATCGCGACCCCGGAGGACATTGCAGCACCTGTTGTGTTCCTCTGTTCTGCAGAGGCGCGGCACGTCAACGGGGAGATCCTGAACGTGAACGGCGGCAGTGTCCTGTGCGGATAGTCGCCTGCGTCTTCACGGGCGGCACGATCTCGATGCGCGTCGACGCGGCCCTGGGTGGCGCTGTCCCTGCGCTGGGGGCGGCCGAGATCGTCGCCGCGGCGCGAGGCATTGAGCACATCGCTGAGCTGCGCGTGGAAGAATGGGGACGCTTTCCAGGTCCTCACATGTCGCTGGAACGGATGTGGGAGCTCCGCTGCCGGCTGGTGGAGCTGGTGGCTGACCCTGCGATTGCTGGCGTCGTGGTCACGCATGGTACGGACACGCTGGAAGAGTCCGCGTACCTCATGACGCGTTCGATCAATACGTCCAAGCCGATCGTGTTCACCGGCGCTACGCGTAGCGCGTCCGAGCTTGGCTGGGATGGGCCGTCGAATCTGACGGATGCCGTTCGAGTGGCCGCCAGCGATCAGGCGTGCGGGTATGGCTCGCTGGTGGTCCTGAACTCGCTCATTTTTGCCGGCGTGGACGTGACCAAGGCCCACACGCACCTGCTGGACGCATTCGAGAGTCCAGGGCTCGGGCCGGTGGGCGTGATCGACGAGGGAAGCGTGATCTTCCGCCGAGCGTTATCCGCGTTGCCGCCGGTGATCGACCCTCCGGCGTTAGGCATGCCGGTGGACATCGTGCTCACGTTTGCCGGTGCCGACCGCCGCCTGGTGGACGCCAGCGCGAAGACGGCGCGGGGAATCGTCGTTGCGGCGCTTGGCCGCGGGAATGTTCCTCCGAGCGTTGCCGCCGGTATTCGTGATGCCGTGGACGCGGGAACACCCGTGGTGGTGTCGTCACGCGCGTGGTGTGGTCGTGTCGCGGGGACCTACGCCTACGAGGGTGGCGGCCGTCACCTCGCGACGCTTGGCGCGTTGCTCACCGGCGCCAGGCGCCCGCAGCAAGCGCGATTGGACCTGGCGTTGGCGTTAGGTGCTGGGTACGATCGAGATGCACTCGCCACGTTGTTCGCCGACTGACGGTCCGCACTGCATGGCGAACGACCCCATTCCCCCGTCCTTGCAGGCCCCGCGTGGGGTGCGCGAGATCGCCGAGACGCTCGAACGCGCCGGGTATGACACCTGGTGCGTTGGTGGCGCGATACGCGACGTGCTCCTTGGCTACCCTCACCTCGACTGGGATTTTGCGACGGCTGCCACGCCACCGCAGGTGCAAGCGCTCTTTCGGAAGACAGTCCCCGTCGGGATAGAACACGGGACGGTAGGCGTGCGCGACCGTTTTGGTGTGCTGCATGAAGTCACGACGTTTCGCCGCGACGTGCAGACGGACGGTCGCCACGCCGTGGTGGAGTTTGGCGCCTCGCTGGACGAGGATCTGGCTCGTCGCGACTTCACGATCAACGCCATCGCCTACTCACCCACACGACATCTGTTGCACGATCCGTTCGGTGGCAGGGAGGACCTTCAGCGCCGGGTGTTGCGGGCGGTTGGCGTACCGGAAGACCGAATGCGCGAGGATCGGTTGCGAGCGCTGCGTGCCTTGCGCTTTGCCGGTCGGTTTGGCCTGGAGATCGAGGCAGCTACGTGGAAGGCGATTCAGTCGTCGGCGCCGTTCCTCACACGCCTGTCGAATGAACGCGTGAAGCAGGAACTCGAGAAGACCATGCAACAGCTGGCCTGTCCCAGTCGTTCGCTATTGCTCTGGAAGTCAAGCGGCGCGTTGCAGGCGTTGCTGCCGGATTTGGACGGCCAAGGGGACCTGCCGCTGGTGGCCCCCGACTTCGTCGGGCGCCCCGACGATACCACGCGTCCAGAGCGTGCCTCACTCCGGCAGCTGGTGCGGCTGGCGGTGTGCTTTGTAGGCCTGGATCCGGCGAAGGTCGCCGCCGTCCTCCGCGGTCTCCGGTGCGCCAATCGCGATATCGATGCCATCTCGCACCTGGCGACCTGGCGACGTGACCTGGAGCCAGGAATTCGCAAGTCGTTAGGTGCTGGCGCGCCTACGACCGACGCGACGCTACGGCGCTGGGCCGCGGTGACCGGGCGCACGGACATGCCGTTATTGCTGCGAACACTCGCCGCTCGCTGGGCCGCGGAAGGGACCCTCGGCGCGGTGCCGCTATCCGCCCGCGACGTCGGATCCATGTACCGGCGCGCCGTCCGGGTGGCGTATCGCGACCCCGTTGGCGTGTCTGACCTCGCCATTCACGGTGGAGACTTGCTGGCCATGGGTATCGCGCCGGGACCGCGACTCGGCGAGATTTTGCGGACGTTGCTCGACCGCGTGCTGGAGGATCCTTCGGCGAATACACGAGAGCAACTCCTCAGCTGGGCCGCCGAGCTGTCGCCTCGGCGCCTTCCTCCCGCGTAGCGGCTGCCATGTTCCTTCGTGGTCGTCAACCCGAGTCGACGGTGTGGCCCCGCTTCCGCGCGGTTGGCGACGCGTTTGCCGTTCGCCGGTCCGGCACACTGGTGGAGACGGTGGTCCGGACCTCGGCGAGCCGAGCCGTCGACTTATTCCTGGCGCTGATCGAAGAACTCCCCCCCGCGGTGTCGGTCACCATCACGGACGTTCGATCTGACGGGATATGGTCCGGCGAGTCGCTGGCGCTCCCAGACGTAGTGGAAGTCATGGGACGGCTCAAACTCCCCCTGACGACGTACGCCGGAGCAGAGATCAGCGTCGTCGCCTCCGACGAGCAAGTGTCGCTCACTCGCGAACTGGGATTGTTCTGCTTCGCGCGCACGGAACGCTGGGTGTACCTGCTCCGAGGCCTTGGGTTGACGGAGCGAGCGACGCTCGCCCCACGCAGTTGGCACCTGGCACCCGACCAGTTTCCGCCGGTGCGCGAGCTGACCTCCGCGCTGTCACTCGCGGCCGATCGTCTGAAGTTGAGTCCGTCGTGACCCTGGTGCCCTTGGGGTACGCGGCACTCGCCGCCGCCGGCAACGTGTTAGGCGCCGCGGCCATCACATGGCGGGCTCGTTGGAGCTCGCGCGCCTTGGAAGCCCTGCTCGCGGTTGCGGCGGGCTTCATGGTGAGCGTGGCTGTGGTCGAGCTCATTCCAGAATCCGTTGCTCGTTATGGCGTTGGTGCCGGGGGATGGATTCTTCTCGGTTACCTGCTGGTGCATTTCACGCAGCACACGATTGCCGCACATTTCCACTTTGGGGAGGAACGGCACGCCGTGTCGGCCTCCGTGAGCGTGTCGGCCTTGGTCGGACTGCTGCTGCACACGCTCGTGGATGGGGTGGCCATCGTTGCGGGCTATGACGTGAGCCCGGCCCTCGGTGCGTTGGTGTTTGTTGCCGTGGCGCTGCACAAGCTGCCGGAAGGGCTGGCGATTGCTTCCATGTTCCTGGCGGCTGGGTCGTCGCGAGGTCGCGCCTTGATGGCCGCCGCAGCGTTAGGCGGCATGACCATCGCTGGTGTGCTTCTGACGGAATCGATCGAGCCACTCAGTCGCCTCGGGTTGCCGTTGGCCTCTGGTGTCTCGCTCTACGTGGGCGCGTCGAACCTGGTTCCGGAGCTGCAGAAGACGCGTCGATGGCGCAACGCGATCATCTTCTTTCTGGGCTGTGCAGCGTTCTTCCTGGCGCGGGCCATGGTGGCGTGATGGCTCGATCGAACCGTGGGTCCGGCGCGAGTGAAGACACACTGTTCAGTCGACGGCGCGAGGCGGAGCCGTTGGCTGCGAGAATGCGGCCGCGAAGCCTCGATGAGGTCGTCGGACAGCACGACCTGCTCGGGCAAGGGAAGCCGCTCCGCGAAGCGATCGAGCGTGGCACACTCACGTCGATCATTCTGTGGGGGCCGCCGGGAACAGGAAAGACTACCATTGGCTTTCTGGTGGCGCGCTACACGGACCGCGAGTTCGTCCCGTTCTCGGCCGTCACAGAGGGTGTTCCACGCGTCCGGGAAATCATCGCCGAGGCGGAGAAGCGACTGGCGCTGGGTCGTCGTACCGTGCTGTTCGTCGACGAGATCCACCGGTTCAATCGCGCGCAACAGGATGCCTTTCTTGGCGCGGTGGAGACGGGGGTAGTGACGCTCATTGGAGCCACCACGGAGAACCCATCCTTCGAACTGAATGGAGCATTGCTGTCTCGGACTCGGGTGTTTGTCCTCCAGCCGTTGGAGCCGGAGGCACTGGCTGCGCTGCTGCGCCGGGCCCTCGACGATACGGAACGCGGGTTGGGGAGCTTGCGCCTCGCCGCCAGTGACGCGGCGCTGATGTGGCTCGCGGTTCAGGCGGACGGAGATGCGAGACGGGCACTTACGATCCTGGAGGCCGCGGCCTCTCACGTGCAGGCGGGGAGCGAGCTGACGGAGGAGGTCCTGCGCGAAGCGTTACAGCTGCGGGTGGCGCGGTACGACAAGGTTGGGGAGGAGCACTACAATCTCATCTCCGCCTACCACAAGGCGCTTCGGGGGAGCGACCCGAACGGGGCGTTGTATTGGCTGGCTCGGATGATCGATGGGGGAGAGGATCCGATGTACATCGCGCGGCGCACCGTCCGATTCGCGGCGGAGGACGTCGGGTTGGCCGATCCCCAAGCGCTACATGTCGCCTTGGCGGCGCGTGATACATATCACGCGTTAGGCTCCCCGGAGGGTGAGCTGGCGATTGCCGAAGCCGCCGTCTACCTGGCGGTCGCCCCGAAATCCAACCGTGTGTATGAGGCGTGGAAGGCGGCGCTGGACCTGGCGCGCGCCACGCCGGCGGAGCCGGTGCCTCTCCACATTCGCAATGCGCCCACGGCGTTGATGAAGGAACTGGGCTATGGGAAGGGGTACGAATACGCCCACTCCGTCCCCGAGGCTTACACGCCGCAAGAGTACCTTCCAGAGCGTTTGAAGGGCTCCGTATTATATGAGCCTGGAGCATTCGGGTTTGAGAAGGACATCGCCAAGCGTTTGGCGTGGTGGGCGGAGTTGAAGGAGAAGATGCAACGTCATCGCGCGGCGGACGCCGCCGAACTACCTGATGGAGGAACTACTGATGCGTAAGGCGTTGTTGTGGTGGGGAACCGCAGGGCTGGTCCTAACGAGTGCGTGTGCGACGCTGGGCATGGCGCACTTCAAGGAACCCGTCGTGACGTTCAAGGACGTCAAGGTCACGGGCCTGGGTGTGGCTGGCGGCTCCATGGAGATCGTCCTCGACGTGTACAATCCCAATAACTTTCGGCTCGACGGCAGCCGCCTCACCTACAAGCTCATGGTCGATACGGTGACGTTCGGGGTCGGCGCCTACGACAGTCGCTTTCAGGTCGAAAAGGACCAATCGTCCGAGGTTCGCCTCCCGTTCAACTTCACGTACACGGGAATCGGCGCGGCTGGGCGGCAGCTGATGCAGACCGGAAGCGTCGAGTACCGCGTCATGGGGGACGTGACGGTGAACACACCCCTCGGCGCGTTCACGCGCCCGTACGACCAGCGCGGCCGTTTCAATTCGATGAGCCGGTAGTCCCTGCGTCGCACAACGGGCGTGGTTATAGATTGCAGGGCGATCGCGCTGACTGGCGCGTTTGGCCACTCCTGATTTGCTGACGAGAATCGTATTTCCAAAGAACTGATCTCCCTCGAGGCGCCGGTTGAGCGTACGCTGTTGGTTGGCGCGCCGCGCAAGCGCACCGGCGCCCGCCATCAGGTGGATGAGCACCTGGAGGAGCTGGAGCGCCTTGCCGATACCGCCGGGGCTCGTGTGGTTGGGACGCTCACGCAGATGCTGGACCGTCCGAACTCGGCGACGTACCTGGGCTCCGGCAAGATCGAGGAACTGCGCGGGCGCATCGAATCGGAGGACGTGTCGCTCGTCATCTTCGATGATGAGCTCACACCCTCCCAAGGCAAGAACATCGAGGATGCGATCGGTCGGCGGGTCATGGATCGCGCGGAGCTCATCCTCGACATTTTTGCCACGAGGGCCCGAAGTCGCGAGGCTCGCCTCCAGGTGGAGCTGGCGCAGCTGGAGTACATGCTCCCGCGCCTGACTCGAATGTGGACGCACCTTGAGAAATTCCGTGGCGGTATTGGGGTTCGCGGCCCAGGTGAAACACAGCTGGAGACGGACCGGCGCCTCATTTCGCAGCGCATCCGTGTGTTGAAGGAGCGTCTTGCCGATGTGCAGCGCTCGCGCGCCGTGCAGCGACAGGGACGCAAGGGGGAGTTTCGGGCGGCCCTCGTCGGCTACACGAACGCCGGGAAGTCATCGCTCCTGCGCGCCATGTCTGGTGACCGCGACGTGTTCGTCGAGGACCGGTTGTTCGCGACGCTGGACACCCTCACGCGCGAGGTCGATGTCGGCGAACGGCAGCATGTGCTCCTGACGGATACCGTCGGCTTCATCCGGAAGCTCCCGCACCACCTGGTCGCGTCGTTTCGCGCAACGTTGGAGGAGGTGTTGGAGGCCGACCTGCTGTTACATGTCATCGACGCCAGCCAGGACTCGTGGGAAGAGCAGCGCGACGTCGTTGAGGAGGTCTTGGCCGAGTTGGGCGCGCGCGAGAAACCCGTGCTCTATGTGTTCAACAAGGTGGACCTGCTCACTCCCGACGAGCAACGCGGGTTGCAGGAGCGGCTACGCGCGATGCTTCCTGAACACGTGCTCGTCTCTGCTCGAAGCGCGGCCGGCGTGGAGCCGCTTCTCGCCGAATTGCGCGCTCGGCTGCTGGCCCTTCGCCCCCTCACGGAGTTGAGGGTTTCGGCCGGCGATGGGCGCCTGTTGGCTGACATCCACCGCTCGGGAGAGGTTGTCGACCAGCGGTCGGATGGCGACGTGATGGTCCTCACGACGCGCATGGATCCGGCCTCGATTGCGCGTCTCCAGCGGGCAGGGGCGGTGGTCGGCACTCCGTAACACGCTCCCACCGCATTATCCTACGGCCCATGCGAAAAGCGCTGATCACAGGCATTACGGGGCAGGACGGGTCGTACCTGGCCGAGTTGCTCCTTGGCAAGGGATACGAGGTGCACGGCGTTGTGCGTCGTTCGTCGCAGTTCAACACCGGCCGCATCGAGCCGATCTACCTGAGCGAGCACCTGCCGGGCGAACGGCTCCACTTGCACTACGGCGATTTGCACGACGCGTCGTCCCTGCAACGTATCCTAGCCAGGGTTGCACCTGATGAGGTCTACAACCTGGGCGCGCAGAGTCACGTGCGCATCTCGTTCGACATTCCCGAATACACCGTCGACGTCGCGGGGCTTGGCACGTTGCGGCTGCTGGAGGCGATTCGCAACCTCGGCATGTCGCCTCGATTCTATCAGGCGTCGTCCAGCGAGCAATACGGCAAGGTCGCGGCCGTTCCACAGAGCGAAGTGACGCCGTTCCATCCGCGGTCGCCGTATGCCTGCGCGAAGGTCTTTGCCCACCACGCCACGGTCAACTACCGCGAGTCCTACGGGCTCCACGCGTCGTGCGGCATCCTGTTCAATCACGAAAGTCCGCGCCGCGGTGAGAACTTTGTGACGCGGAAGATCACGCGCGGCCTCACGCGGATCAAACTGGGGTTGCAGCCGAAGCTCTTCCTGGGAAACCTGGACGCGCAGCGTGATTGGGGCTTCGCGGGCGACTATGTGGAAGCGATGTGGTTAATGCTGCAACAACCCGTGCCTGACGACTATGTCGTTGCAACAGGCGAGACCCACTCGGTGCGCGAGTTCCTGGACGCCGTGAGCGAGGTGATCGACCTGGACTGGGAGCGCTATGTGGAGATCGATCCCAAGTACTACCGTCCCGCGGAAGTCGACCTGCTGCTCGGGGACGCCAGCAAGGCGAAGCGGCAACTCGGATGGACGGCGCGAACTCCGTTTCGTGACCTGGTGCGCCTGATGACCGAGGCCGACCTGGCGCTGGCGCAGCAGGAGCTACGGTCCGAGTAACCCACTGAGCCAGTGAACAAAAGGGGCGTCATTGCGAAAATGACGCCCCTTCGTGCCTTCGGATGGTCGCGCAGGGACTCGAACCCCGGACCTCTGGTATGTGAGACCAGCGCTCTAACCAGCTGAGCTACGCGACCGAAACCGCTGTCGAGTTCGACAAGGGTGGGGGAGAACGTTAATCAGCCGCAGGGAGGGTGGGTAGCCCTGCTAGCGGAACTCCACCGGTCCCAGCTCGGCCTGGATCGCGCGATCCCCCAGCAACAGTCGCGGGATTACCGACTGCCGGAAACGGAAGATGCGTAGCAGCTGGCGGCGCACGAGCGGGTGCACCAGGTCGCCCACCACACCTAACGGGAGTCGGTAAAGGACTTCGTCGGATATACGCGTCCCGTTCGCGACCTCGTCGAACTGGTGATGATGCACCCACTCCGCGTACGGGCCGTGGAGCTGCACGTCGACGAACTCATTTGGCGGATTCCATACGGAAATGAGGGTGCGCCAGCGCATGGGTACTCCGTGCAACCCAATGCGGTAGTCGATGAGTGCTCCCGGCCGCATTTCTATAGGAGCTGGCGTCCTGATCGAGAAGTTCAGTTCGGGGGGAGTGAGTCGCTCCAGGTTGGTGGCGTTCGAGAAGAAGTCGAACACGTTCGGCCGCGGGAGCGGGACAACGAGGGACGAGCGCAGAACGTGTTGCGGCATGGTGGAAATGTTGCCCCGAATCCATGTTGTGTTCAACGATTGTCCATCTATTTGCAGGCGGGCGCCGACCCCCGCTCGTGCCTTTGCGCGAAGGCGCTTCGCGCGGGAGATTGGCGCCTTAACGGGGGACTCGTTTGGGCCTTCTCTCCATACTCGACCGCGAGCACAGCATTGCGCCGCCGACTTACAACCGGTGGCGAGTGCCTCCGGCTGCACTCGCGATTCATCTCGCGATCGGCCAGGCGTACGCATTCAGCGTCTTCAACCTTCCGCTCTCGACACTGCGCGGGATATCAACCAGCGCCCCGGATGATTGGAAGCTGACGACGATCGGTTGGATCTTTAGTGTGGCGATCGTTTTCCTGGGGCTGTCCGCGTTCACCTTTGGGCGTTGGCTCGAGGGGGCAGGTCCCCGGAAGGCGATGTTCGCGTCCGCTGCATGCTTTGGTGGGGGCTTTCTCGTCGCGGCGGCCGGCGTATCGGTTCACGCGATCTGGCTCGTGTACCTCGGGTACGGCGTGATTGGTGGGATTGGGCTTGGTCTGGGCTACATCTCGCCGGTATCCACCCTCATCAAGTGGTTTCCCGATCGCCCGGGAATGGCAACCGGGCTGGCGATCATGGGGTTTGGGGGTGGAGCGATGATCGGCTCACCCTTGGCGGTTGGACTCATGGAACACTTCAAGACTCCGGCGTCGATGGGAGTGGCGGAGACGTTCGTGGTCATGGGTCTGTTGTACTTCGTCTTCATGATGTTCGGCGTGTTCACCGTACGGCTTCCGTCGCCGGACTGGCACGCTCCGACCCGAGCGAGTCGCCTAACGCGGCGAGTGCCGGCCGCCGCCGACGTTCTTGTCACGGAGTCGATTCGCACACCGCAATTCTGGCTGTTGTGGGGGGTGCTGTGCCTGAATGTGACGGCGGGCATCGGCGTGCTGGGGCAGGCTTCACCCATGATCCAGGAGATGTTCCCCGGCGCCATCACGGCGAGTGCGGCCGCAGGGTTCGTGGGGTTGCTCAGCCTCGCCAACATGGCCGGTCGGTTTGTCTGGTCGTCCTTGTCCGACGTGCTAGGGCGCCGCCGAACCTACATGGTCTATTTCGCGTTAGGCGCCGTGCTCTATGCCTCGGTGCCGTGGACGGGGCGAGCCGGGAACGTCGTGCTCTTCGTGTTGTTCTATGTCGTCATCATGTCCATGTATGGCGGAGGATTCGCGACGATCCCGGCCTACCTGCGCGACATGTTCGGTGTGCTTCACGTCGGGGCCATTCATGGTCGCTTGCTGACCGCGTGGTCGTTGGCTGGCGTCGCGGGCCCGGTCCTGGTGAATTACATCCGCGAGTATCAGTTGGCCCATGGGGTGCCCAAGGCGGAGGCATATTCCGTGACGATGGAAGTGATGGCGGTGCTGCTCGTGATCGGGTTTGCCTGCAATTGGATGGTGAAGGCGGTGAATCCGATCCACCTGGCGCCCCCGGCTGGCGCGTCATTACGCTCGCCTCAGGAGGCGCCATGAACGCTCGTGAGGCCGCCCGGGTGGACGCGCGCGAGGTTCGCGGCGAACGCGGGAGCCGTCTGGCGCTGTGGGTGTCCTGGCTCGTGGTCGGGATTCCCGCGGCGTGGGGAGTGTCGCAGGTGGTGGTGAAGAGTCTGGCCCTCTTTCGTTAGGGGAACAGTCGCCGGTCCGCTGCCGGCGTGCGGCACAACGGGTCACCGAGGAGCTGCGATGGTGAAGCAGTCAGCTGCAACAGCAGGGGAAGGGGCGGCCACGCACGTCGGCCTGCTGCGAGGGGTGAACCTTGGCCCGTCGCGACGGCTGGCGATGTCTGACCTGCGCGCCTTCCTCACGTCACTCGGGTTTGGCCAAGTGCAGACGGTGCTCCAGAGCGGCAACTTCGTCTTCACTGGCGGCCGAAAGTCCCCGGCGTCCCTCGAGCAGTTACTTGAAGCGGCGAGTGCACGCGGCCTGCGCATGGAGACCGAGGTGTTTGTGCGGACGGCCTCGGAGTGGGACACGCTGATCAAGCGAAACCCGTTCCCAGCCGAAGCGTTGCGCGACCCGAGTCACGTGTTGGCCACGGCGCTCAAGGACGCACCGACGGCTCGCGCGATCGAGGCGCTCACCAAGTTCCACCATGGCCCCGAGCCTTTTGTCGTCGACGGTCGGGTGGCTTACGCGTACTACCCAGAGGGGATCGCCCGTTCAAAGCTCGCTCTGGCGATGGACACCAAGTTGGGGACGCGTGGGACGGCGAGGAACTGGAACACGGTGCTCAAACTCGCCGCACTCGTTGGGCTATGAATGGGCCCTGCAGGGATCGAACCTGCGACCGTCGGATTATGAGTCCGCTGCTCTAACCGGCTGAGCTAAGGGCCCTGAAACTCAAGGTAAGATACGACGGCGAGCGATTCCTGCCACCGGGGGCGTGGGCAGGGACGGCGTCCCAGATCGCGTCGTTCGGCGGGAGTTCGCAAACGGCCACCGGCCTCGTTAGGTCGAATGGCCATGGATGTGCTCGTACGCCTCGATGATTTCCTCCGGTGTCACCGTGGCGGCACCCAACTTCCCCACTTCCACGCCGGCGGCATAGTTCGCCACCACCGCAGCTTCGAAGGCCGTTGCGCCAGCGGCCATGGCCGTGGCCAGGTACGCCGTCACCGTGTCGCCAGCTCCTACGACATCGTAGACCTCGCGTGCCGTGGTGGGAATGCGATGCACGTCGCCCTGCGCGGACACCAATGCCATGCCACGCTCACCCAGGGTCAGCAGCAAGTGATCCACGCCTAACCGGCGAAAGACCTCGGGCAGGGCGCCGGCCTCGTCCAGTGACACCGCAGCGCCTAACGCGGATTCGAGCTCGCGCCGGTTTGGCTTGAAGATCGTTGCCCCCCGGAAGGCGAAGAAGTTCCGGAACTTCGGGTCCACGATGATCGGGAGCCCGCGCCCCTTCGCCACGCTGATGGCGCTCTCGATCAGCGCGGGGACGAGCACACCCTTGTTGTAGTCCTCGAGCACCAGCGCGTCGGCCCCTTGAATCAACGTGCTCACGGCGTCCGTCAAGCGCGAGACGTCGCCCGAACTCAGGTCCGAATCGTCCTCCTCATCAAACCGCACCACCTGTTGGGCGCGGGCGACGATTCGCGTCTTCGTCGTCGTCGGCCGGTCGACATCGAGCAGTGCGCGTCCATCCGCCCGGAGGGCGAGCAGCATGTCCCGCAGCCGCGTACCGGCTGCGTCGCGGCCCACGGCGCCCACCAAAAGTCCCTCAGCGCCGGTCGCGGCAACATTCTGCGCCACATTGGCGGCGCCGCCCAACGCATAACGACGCTCGCGCACCCGCACCACCGGCACCGGAGCCTCGGGCGAAATGCGCTCCACATCGCCATGCAAATACACGTCGAGCATGGCGTCGCCTACGACCACCACACGGCGCCCTCGCATCCCAGTCAGCAGGGCGTGCAACCGATCTCGAGTCAGGATGGCGGGTGCGGACATGGCCCCGAAGCTAGAGCGTCGCGAGACCGTCGGTCAACGCCCTTGCTGCAACCAATCCAGTTCCCACTCGGTTATCTTTCCTGCCCCCCACGCGATTGGTCAATAATCTCGGTTGCCATGCAGACCTATCAGCTCGACGTTCACGTCACCCGTGGGGATTGCATCGAGTCCGTGCATCGCGTACACGCGGCGATCGTTGACGCCGACGGCGTCATACGCGCGCAGGCACGAGACCCCAACTACTTCACGGCTTGGCGCTCGTGCGCAAAACCCTTTCAGGTGATGCCGCTGGTCGAGATCGGCGGCGTGGATGAACTGGGGTGGGGCGACGAGGAATTAGCGTTGGCGTGTGCGTCGCACGGCGGTGAACCTGAACATGTCAGCCTGGCCGAGAGCATGTTGAAGGACATCGGCTTGGAGGAGGGGGACCTCGCGTGTGGACCTCATGAGCCACTCTCCAAGCGAGGCGCGCGGCAGCTCAGGGAAACCGGCGCCGGCGCTACGCGATTACACAACAACTGCTCCGGAAAGCACGCGGCGATGCTGGCCCGAGCGCATCTGTCCGGATGGTCGACCAATGGCTACGAGCGGGACGGACATCCCGTGCAGGAAGCTTGCGCCAGAAGCGTGGCCGACTGGACTGCGGTGAAGGAGGAAGACCTCGGGCGTGGCATCGATGGCTGCGGAGTTGTCGTCTTCTCTCTTCCGCTTGCGAAGATGGCAGGATCGTATGCTCGGCTCGCATCCGCGGTGGCGCGCGGGGATGACGTTCCCACGAGAGTCATCTCTGCCATGCGACAACATCCATTCCTCGTGGGTGGCACCGATCGTATCGATACCGTGCTCATGGAAGAAACGGCCGGGCGCGTTTTGGCAAAGGTCGGCGCCGAAGGTGTCCACACGGCGGTCTCTTTCGACTTGGGCCTGGGCGTCGCCATCAAGGTGGAAGACGGCGCGAGCCGAGCACAGTATCCGGCGCTCATTCGAGTGTTGCAGTGCATGGGCGCACTCCCCGAACCACTACCGCAGCGGCTGCACGAGTATGCCCGCTCTCGCGTGAAGAACACGCGAGGCGAGGTGGTCGGGGAAGTCCGCATCGCCCGTTCATGAGCAGGGAAGAGAAGGCTCCGTCCCGCGTGGATTTGGTGACGGACGGATCGAACGAGGCTCGCATCGTGGCGCCGTTGGATGATGCAACGCGGGCGATCGTTCGGTTGGCGGGCGGCGTCGCGTCGGCGGATGAATCCGCGCTGCGTCCTTACCTGACTGAGGCGGCCCAACGCGCACCTGGACCGTGGGTGGAGGAAGTGTTGCTGCAATCGTACTTGTTCGCCGGGTTCCCGCGGGCGCTGAATGCGATGCGAGAGTGGCGTCGCATCAGCGGACTTGCGGCGCCCGATGCTGACGCGGGTGAGCGACTCGACACCGCGGAGGAGTGGAACGCGCGCGGCCAGGACACCTGTGCCACGGTGTACGGTCCATTCTACGAGCGGTTGCGCCACAACATCCGGTCGTTGCACCCGGCGCTGGATGCGTGGATGATCACGGAAGGCTATGGCAAGGTCCTCTCGCGTCCGGCCCTCGATCTGGGGCGCCGCGAGTTGTGCATCGTCTCAGCCTGCGCGTCGTCTCGCCAGGATCGTCAGCTGCACTCGCACTTGCACGGGGCACGCCACGCCGGGGTCTCGGATGCGGCGATCGAGGATGCGTTGCGCCAGATCAGCGACCTCCTCGGCACGGCCGGCTTGTCGCGCGTGATGCACCTGTGGAGTCGTGTCCGCAATGGTACGGCCAGCAGCGCCCCGAACGTTTCTGCCTGAGGCTCGTTTCGCCGATGTTCATCGATCGCGTAGTGGTGAAGGTGACGGCAGGAACCGGCGGGTCGGGCGCGTCATCGTTTCGCCGTGAGAAGTTTGTCCCCATGGGCGGCCCCGACGGCGGCGATGGAGGGCGCGGAGGAGACGTCCTGGTGCGCGGGGACAGCAATCTCGCGACGCTGTTGGACTACACGTACCGAGATGCGTGGGAAGCCGAGCGCGGCGAGCACGGCATGGGCTCGAACAAGACGGGGCGATCCGGAAAGGATGTCGTGCTCCCGGTACCCCCGGGCACCGTGATTCGGGACGCCTCGACAGGTGACTTTGTCGGCGAGATTCTCGCGAACGGGGAGGAGTTGCGGGTGGCCAAGGGCGGTCGGGGTGGCAAGGGGAACGCCTTCTTCGTCACCTCCACGCACCAGTCACCGCGTGAATGGCAGCCCGGTGAGGAGGGGGAGCAGCGGGCGTTGGAGTTGGAATTGAAGCTGATCGCCGACGTGGGGTTGGTCGGACAGCCTAACGCGGGAAAGAGCACGCTCCTCTCGGTGATTTCCGCGGCTCGCCCGAAAATCGCGGACTATCCCTTCACCACGCTGGCGCCGAACCTCGGGGTCGTCTCACTGTCCGACTCGCGTACCTTTGTGGTGGCAGACATTCCCGGGATTATCGAGGGAGCGCACGCGGGCAAGGGACTTGGCCTGCAGTTCCTGCGGCACATCGAACGGACGCGGCTGGTGGCGATGCTGATCCCGATCGATGCCATGGAGTGGCAGCAGGAGTACGACACGTTGCGCCGCGAACTGGCGGCTTATTCCGACGAGCTGGCCCGGAAGCCGCACTGCGTGGTCTTCACGAAACTCGACTTGTTAGGCGAGGACTTCGTGCCGGAGATCGATGCCCCGGGCTCCTTCGGCACATGGAGTATCAGCGCCGCGGCGCGCACGGGCCTCGACGAGTTGCTGGCTGGCTGGTGGTCGCAGCTGCTGGCCATGCGAAAGGCGTCCGACGCCGCCGCCCAGAGTGTCGACGCCATTTGACGCAATCCCTGGCCACTGACCGGGACGCGGCGTTCCGCCTCGCCTGTGTGCGGGGCATGGGGCCAGTCGCGTACCGTTCCGCCCTCGCCCGTGAAGGAGGGGTCGCCGCCGCCCTGGAGCACCTAACGCGGGCCCAGCTGACGGAGGCAACCGCCACCGCGGACCGACTCCAGCACGGCGCGCAGGCCGCCGGCGCCCGTCTCATCATTCAGGGGGACGCGGAGTATCCGGCGGCATTGCTCGATCTTCCGGACCCTCCGCCATACTTGTTCGCGTTAGGAAGTGCGGAAGCCACCACGGCGCCGACGATTGCCATCGTCGGCACACGCAGTCCCACGGGCTACGGAGAGCGGATGGCGCGTAGGTTCGCCAGCGACCTGGCCGCTGAAGGAATCTCCGTGGTGAGTGGAATGGCACGCGGCATCGACGCGGCGGCGCACGAGGCGACGCTAACCGCCGCCGGCGCGACCATTGCCGTCGTCGCGGGTGGCGTGGACTGTGCTTACCCACCGCGTCACCGGGCGCTCCACGAGGCCATTTCCGCAAAAGGGTTGGTGCTCGCGGAGGCGCCGTGCGGATCCTCGCCGCGCCCAGGTTCGTTTCCACGGCGCAACCGAATTATCGCCGCGCTTGGTGCGGCAACCATCGTGGTTGAGGCAGGAGTGCCCAGCGGCGCGCTGATTACCGCGGAACTTGCGAGCGAACTGGGGCGGAGCGTCGGTGCCGTTCCGGGTCCCGCTGACTCGCCGACGAGCCTTGGCACGAATGGCCTCATTCGCGATGGCGCCGCGGTGATCACATCCATCGCCGACATTCTGCTTGCCGCCGGGCTGCGATCGCGCCGATCGAAGGTCGCGACCACCCAGAGTCCCGTTGACTCGGCAGTGGCCGGCCAAGGTGCTTTGGCACAGCAGGTCTGGCAGCGACTCCGCCGTGAGCCGGCCTCGCTCGATGAATTGGTGGTTGAAGCCGGCGCGACGCCGCGCGACGTGATGCGCGCCCTCACCTCCCTCGAAATGGCTGGCCTGATCAGCGCTGACGCGTCCCGATACGTGGCGATCTGAAGGTACCTTTCTCGGGTGACTGCCGACCACGTCTACGTCCACGTCCCCTTTTGCGCGCGACGCTGCGTCTATTGCGACTTCGCCATTGCCGTGCGCCGTGAGACTCCTGTGGCGGAGTTCGTCGACCTGGTGGGGCGTGAGGCAGGGCGGCGATTCGGCTCGGCGCAGCCCCAACGCGTGAAGTCATTGTACCTGGGTGGTGGCACGCCCTCTCGGTTGGGCGGTGATGGCATCACCTCGCTGATCGAGCGGCTCGCTCCCTACTGGGCGATCGATGACGACACCGAGGTGACGCTCGAGGCCAACCCGGAAGACGTGTTGCCGGCGGCGGCTGCCGCATGGCGCTCCGCCGGCGTGAATCGTGTGTCGTTAGGCGTGCAGAGTTTTTCGCCGGCGGTGTTGCAGTGGATGCATCGCACCCACGACGTGGCGGCCATCCATCGCGCCAACGAGTGCCTTCGCGCGGCGGGGATTCAGCGCTTGTCCCTCGACCTGATTTTCGCCCTTCCCGAGGACGTGGAAAGGGATTGGGCCAACGACCTCGCGCAGGCGTTGACGTTGAAGCCCGATCACCTCTCCTGTTACGGGCTCACCGTGGAGGAGGGTACTCCGCTGGCGCGAACCCGCCACCGGAGCGGTACGGCGGAAATCGACGAATCCTTGTACGCCGAGCAGTTCCTGATGACCGACGAAGTCCTGACCGCGTCCGGATACGAGCACTACGAGGTCTCGAACTTCTCACTCCCCGGTGCGCGTGCGGTGCACAACTCGGCGTATTGGTCGCGAGTGCCTTACGTCGGCCTCGGCCCCTCCGCTCACGAGTACATCGGAGGCATGAGACGCTGGAATACCAGAGAGTATGCGGCGTGGTCTTCGCGGGTAGCGGACGGAGAAGACCCGATCGACGGTTCGGAGCAGGTGACGGGCGACGCCGCGTCACTCGAGTCACTGTTCCTGGACCTGCGGACGGACGGCGGTACAGCGTGGGACCCGCGCGACGCGGAAATCGTCGAATCGTGGCTAAGCCAAGGGTGGGCTTTGGTTAACGGGAACCGAGTTCGCCTCACGGCGCAGGGGTGGCTACGCATGAACGCTCTGGTCACCGCCTTGACTAAGCGTCGAAGTCGTTACTAGCTTTGAACTTATGTCACTTCCTGAGCTCAATGATCGGGAGCGCCGCGTGTTAGAAGCGGTGATTCAGAGCTACGTGGAAACTGCGGAACCGGCGGGCTCGCGCGCGCTTACGCGCAAGTTCGGTTTGGGCGTGTCGCCGGCGACGATACGGAACACCATGAGTGACTTGGAGGCGAAGGGTTACCTGTATCACCCCCATACCTCCGCCGGTCGGGTGCCGACCGATCGGGCATATCGGCTGTACGTGGATTCGCTCATGCGACCGGCGAGTGTCCGTGGTGCCGAAGCGGACCGGTTGGCGGAGGAAATCGCTTCGGGCGGAAACGCGATCGAGGTGATCCTGCGTCGGGCGGCACAGAGCCTGTCGGTGGTGACACAGGAGTTGGGGGTGGCGCTGGGTCCGCGACTCGAACTCGCCGTGCTGGAGCGGTTGGAGCTGGTGCGGGTGTCCCAGGAGCGGTTGCTGCTGGTGCTGACGCTGGCGGGGGGCGCGGTCCGCACGATTTTCGTGGACGTCCCGAGCCTCGTGGCGGAGAGTGCACTGGCGGAAGTCATGCGGGTGTTGAATGAGCGCCTGGCCGGCCTCACGTTGCGTGAGATTCGAACTTCGTTAGGCGAGCGCCTGCGGGACGTCGCGACGCATCCGAGCAGCACCGATCTTCTCAACGTCTTTGTCCAGGAAGGCGACCGGTTCTTCGAGCTGCCGCTGACGGCAGGGGACGATCGCATTGTGCTGGGCCACGCTTCGACGCTGGCCGAGCAACCCGAGTTCGCGTCTGGCGAGAACATGCGCCGCCTGCTGGCATTGACGGACACGAACGAGCACTTGGCCAGCTTGCTGCGGCAGCGCACAGATTCGCCCGGTATTTCCATCACGATCGGGAACGAGCACGGTGACCCGCGACTCGACAGCTTCACCGTGGTGACGGCCGAATATCGCGTGGGAGCGCTCTCCGGCGTCATTGGCGTGATTGGACCGACTCGCATGCCGTACGACAAGGTGGTGGCGCTCGTCCGCCACACGTCGCTTCTCGTGACCGACATTCTTCACTAGCACTGACTGACCGCATGGCCGACTATTACGCCCTTCTTGGCGTCGAACGATCTGCATCGGACGAAGACATCAAGAAGGCTTATCGCAAGCTGGCGATGAAGTGGCACCCGGACAAGAACAACGGGTCCGCCGAAGCCGAAGAGAAGTTCAAGGAAGTCACGGAAGCGTACGACGTGCTCCGCGACCCGGACAAACGGGCCACCTACGATCGCTACGGCGAGGCCGGACTGCGCGCCGGTGCCGCTGGCCCGAGCGGGTTCCATCACGTGGACCTGTCCGAGGCGCTGAACATCTTCATGCGTGACTTCGGGGGATTTGGGGGCGGACTCGGCGACCTGTTCACGTCGGGCGGACGTCGCCAGACCACCGGCCCGCGCCCCGGGCAGGACGTGAAGATTTCGGTTCCGTTGTCGCTGGCGGAGGTGGCCAGCGGCGTGCAGAAGACCTTCACGGTGAAGCTGCTGGACCCGTGTGACAAGTGTGCCGGGACGGGCGCCGAACCAGGCACCAAGCCGCAAATCTGTCACACCTGCAACGGCGCCGGAGAGGTACGGCGTGCGCAGCGCTCGTTCTTCGGGCAGTTCGTGAGTGTGGTGCCGTGCCCGATGTGCTCTGGCGAGGGCAGCGTCGTCACGGCGCCATGCAAGAAATGCCGCGGTGAGGGACGCCTGCGTGGCGAGCACACGATTCCCGTCCAGATCCCGGCTGGGGTAGCAACGGGCCAGTACATGACGCTGCGTGGTCTGGGGAATGCCGGACCGCGCGGTGGCCCGCGCGGTGACATCCTCGTGGTGTTTGAGGTGGCGGATGACAACCGTTTCGAGCGCGACGGGGAGGACCTGTACTGCGAGGTGCTGGTGGCGTACCCGCAGCTCGTCCTTGG
Source organism: Gemmatimonadaceae bacterium (assembly GCA_044224875.1). Taxonomy (GTDB): domain Bacteria; phylum Gemmatimonadota; class Gemmatimonadetes; order Gemmatimonadales; family Gemmatimonadaceae; genus JABAQJ01. The sequence goes on from JBGAJQ010000016.1 coordinate 73,350, forward strand.
CGGCGACGTTGACGTGCCGACCGTGGGTGGGACCCTGAGCGTCCGCCTACCGGCTGGCACACAGAGTGGCCAGGTGTTGCACCTGCGCGGGCGAGGGCTGCCTCGCGTGAATGGGAGCGGCGCCGGCGACCTGCACGTGCGCGTGCAGTTGTGGACGCCGGATGCCGTCACGCGGGAGGAGGAAGACCTGATTCGCAAACTTGGCCAGCTGGCCAAGAAGCCGCCGCAACAAGGGCGATCGAAGGGCTTCTGGTCCAAGATGAAGGATGCGTTAGGCGCGTGAGCTGGACTTCCCTTCGTATCCGGTCGCCCGAGCGTCGCGACGAAGTGATGGCGGCGCTCTTCGCCGCCGGTGCCGAAGGGGTACATGAAGACGGGACCGACCTGGTGACCCACTTTCCGGCGCGCATTCCGGTGGATGACGTCGTGCGGGCCATCGAGGCACTGGTGCCCGATTGCGACTGGGTCACCTCGCCAACGCCAGACGTGGACTGGTCTGTCGCGTGGCGTGACCGCACTCGCGCCTTTTCCGTGGGTGCCATTTCGGTAGCGCCCCCATGGCTTGCCGAAGGCTTCGAGACCCATCGCACCGTGATCATCGATCCGGGAATGGCGTTTGGCACAGGCGACCACGCGTCCACGCGCGGCGCGTTGCGCCTGCTGCAAGGCTGCCTGAACCCCGGCGTCGTGGTTGCCGACCTCGGGGCAGGGAGCGCCGTTTTGTCGATTGCCGCGGCCAAACTCGGCGCCTCGCACGTGTTTGCGATCGAAGTAGATGCCGATGCCATCGGAAACGCGCGCTCCAATATCGAGCGCAATGGCGTGCAAGAGAGCGTTCACTTGTTCGAGGGCGATGCGGCCACGCTCCTTCCGCTCGTTGCGCCTGTCGATATCATCGTGGCGAACATTATCTCGTCGGTGTTGGTGGACCTGCTGTCGGTCATGGCGCGTTGCCTGCCGTCCGGCGGGCGTGCCGTGCTCGCCGGCATCCTCGCGGAAGAACGCGCGTTCATTCTCGAGGTGGCGCAGGCCGACGGGTGGAACGTCATCGGCGAAGACGAAGAGGAGGGCTGGTGGAGCGTAGCACTGTCACGTCCGTAGCCACGTTCTTCGCGCCCGACGAGTCGTTCGTTCCGGGCGCGACGATTTCGTTGGGCCCGGACACGGCGCAGCACATGATGGTGCGGCGCATGGCGACCGGAGAGCCGATTCGCTTGGTGGATGGCGTTGGTCACGTGGCCGAGGCGGTGGTAGTACGTTTGGGACGGGGCATGGCCACCGTGCAGATCGATGCCGTCGAGACGATCGCTCCGTACCCGGCCGTGCACGTGCTGGCGCCCATTGCTGACCGGGACCGGATGTTGTGGCTGGCGGAGAAGTGCGCCGAGTTCGGCGTGACCAGCTGGCGTCCCGTTTTGTGGAAGCGCTCGCGCAGTGTGAAGCCGAGGGGCGAAGGCCCAACGTTCAACGCGCGCTTGCGAGCGCGCATGGCCAGTGCCGTGGAGCAGAGTGGTGGCGCCTTTCTCCCGGTCACCTTTCCCGATGCGAGTTGCGAGCGTGCGATCGCCGGTGCACCCGACGGCACGCGACTGGTGTTGGACGCTTCTGGAGATCCCGTAATGGCCAGCGGCATTGCGTCGGCGCCGGTCACGATTGCTGTTGGCCCTGAAGGTGGATTCGAGCCGAGTGAGTTGGAAATGCTGGAAGCCGGTCACTTTCGCCGCGTGAGCCTGGGGCCCAGCATTCTTCGCTTCGAAACGGCCTTGGTGGCTGGCGTGGCGATTGCCCGTGCTGCGCTTGCCTCACTCCCTCACGGAGTTCCCGATGTCTGATTGCCTCTTCTGCCGAATCATCAACCGTGAAATCCCGGCAACGATCGTGGCGGAGAATGAGCACGCACTTGCCTTCCGCGACATCGCACCGCGCGCCCCTACACACGTCCTCGTCGTGCCGAAGGTACACGTTGCGACAATGGATGAAGCCACCGACGCGCGAGCCCTTGGCGAAGTCCTCCTCCTTGCCGCCGCTGTCGCGCGACAAGAAGGGATCGCAGGGAGTGGATATCGCACCGTGGTGAACACGAACGCGGGTGCCGGGCAGACCGTTTTTCACGTCCATGCACACGTACTCGGCGGTCGTGTTTTCGACTGGCCTCCCGGTTGACGTTGTGATTATGTGTGCCATTGACGAGTTGTTGTTGCGCTTGACCTCGGCTATCCAAGTGTCCTAATTTTCCGCACTTGCAGCATTCCCGTGCAACGGATTGAAAGGGGGATACGCAGTTTGTCCGAAGTCATCATCCACGAAGACGAGAACTTCGAGCGGGCACTCAAGCGCTTCAAGAAGAAGTGTGAGAAGGCGGGGATTCTGTCAGACCTGCGAAAGCACAGGCACTACGAAAAGCCGTCGGAGCGACGCAAGCGGAAGATGAATGCAGCTCGTCGAAAGGGACGTCGCCCGCGTCACGCCTAACGAACCGCGTCGCCGGTGCACGACCAGAGCATCGCGACAGGGCAGCGTGCCCCCCGGGTCCCGAGCGGCAAGGGCCCCATTGTACCAGACTTCGTTGACGCCTGACGCTGTGGCAGCCACCGGGAGCCACGCAGGGTAGCACCCCTCTTCTGCGCACTGCTCCCCGATGAACCGACACGCGCTGCAGGTCCTCGAATTCAATCGAGCGCTCGACGTGGTAAGCGGCTTCGCCTCATCCAGCATGGGTGCAGGCGCTATCCGGGATCGATCGCCGCAGACCGACCCAGGCCTTCTGGACCGGGAACAGTCTCGCGTGTTTGCGATGATTGCCTTGCTTCGGCACGACATCGGATTCGCGATGCCGGCGATCCCCGACGTTGGCCCGGCGCTGGCACGGCTGCGTGTGGAGGGAACGGTGCTCTCCGGCCCGGACATGCTCGGCATTGCTTCACTGTTGCGGGCCTCGCGTCTGGCATCGGATGCCTTGGCGGACACGCGATACCCCGCGATGTCGCTTGCGCTGCTGGCGGACTACCGGGTCCCGCTGTTTACCGACCGTCGCGTGGAAGAGAGTGTGGAACGCATTGTGGATGAGGATGGGACGGTTCGCGACGACGCTTCACCGTCGCTGCGCCGTATTCGGCGCGAGTTGCGCGGTGCGGAGGGAGAATTGATCGCGCTCCTCGAGCGCATCATGGGCAGGTTGGAGGCGCATCATCGAGTTGGTGATGCATCCGTGACGGTGCGCAACGGCCGCTACGTGATTCCGGTCCGCCGTGAGGCCAGTCGCACCGTTGGCGGAATCGTCCATGATACGTCCTCGACAGGCGCAACCGTCTTCGTGGAGCCCCCGGCGGCGATCGAGGCGTGCAATCGCATCCGGGAACTGGAGGGGGACGAGGCCAGGGAAGTCGACCGTATCCTGCTGGAACTGTCGGATCGGCTGCGCCCCCACGCCGAGGCTCTGCGGTCCACTCTCGATGCGTTGGTGGCGCTGGATGATCTTTTCGGACGGGCGCGCTTCGGCATCGCCTATGAATGTCAGCCAGTCGGCGTCGCGGGACCCGGAGACGGATTCGAGATTCGTCGTGGCCGACACCCTTTGCTCACGGCGCAGGGAGTGATTGTTGTGCCGTTTGACCTGGCGATGCAACCAGACGAACGGACGTTGCTGATTTCTGGTCCGAACACTGGGGGCAAGACCGTCCTCCTCAAGACGCTCGGCCTCTTCTCGGCGATGTTGCAGTGCGGCGTGCCGCTTCCTGTTGCCGGCGGCAGCCGTGTTGCCGTCTACGACGACGTCTTCGCGGATAGTGGCGACGAGCAGTCGATTGAAGCGTCCCTTTCCACGTTCAGCGCGCACCTTCGGAATCTCGGCGAGGTGTTGGAGGCGGCGACGGCGCGCACACTGGTCTTGATCGACGAGCTGGGGTCCGGCACTGATCCGTTGGAGGGCGCCGCCTTGGGCGGCGCCATTCTCGAGGAACTCACCCGTCGTGGCGCGACCACCATCGCCACCACGCACTTGGGCGCGTTGAAGGAGCTGGCATCGGAAGTGCCCGGGATCGTGAACGCGTCGCTTCAGTTCGACGAAAAGCTGCTCGCGCCCACGTACCACCTAACGAAGGGCATACCTGGGCGGTCCTACGGCATCAGCATCGCACGTCGGTTGCGCCTGCCGGAGAGTGTGTTGGACCGCGCGGAAGAACGAGTGCCGCAGGTGGAACGCGATGTCAACGCGTTGTTGCGCACGTTGGAGGCGCGTGAGACCGAGTTGGCAGTTCGCTTGCGGGACGCCGAACAGCAGCAACAGAACAACACCCAGCGCACCCAACACGTCACGGATCGTGAGCGGCAGTTGCGAGATCGGGAGCGCGCGCTGGAGCGCGAGTCGCGCAAGGAGGCTCGCCGATATCTGTTGGAGGCGCGAGCCGAAGTGGAGCGCGTCATACGCGAGGTGCGCGACGGCGCACGAGAGGTCCAGGAGGATGCGGCCAAGCGGGCGCGCCAGCACGTCGAGCAACTTGCGGCGGAGCAGGGAGTGAAGCTGTCGGAACTGGAGGGGCATGCCCCAGCGCGGCGTGCTCCAGGCCCATCCGAGGCATTGGCGCCCGTGACCGGCGATTGGGTGGCCGTCCAGTCGATGGAGCGAAAAGAAGGTCGCCTGGTAGAGGTGCGAGGCGAGCACGGCGTGGTGGCCTTCGGCGCAGTGAAAATGACGTTCCCAACGTCGGACCTGCGTCGGTTGGATCGCTCGACGGCAGGGCCCGATGTCGTGGTCCCCATCCGCGGCGAACTCCCCGACGAAACGGCTCCCAGCGAAATCGACTTGCGCGGCATGCGGGTAGGGGAGGTCGACGACATCGTGCACCAGGCGGTCGACGCCGCCATTCGGGCGGACCTCCGCTCCTTGCGCATCATTCACGGCAAGGGCACGGGCGCGCTCCGTGATCGCGTCGCGGAGATGCTGCGAAAGGACACGCGAGTGCGCACATTCCGCCTTGGAGCGTGGAATGAAGGTGGCGCCGGAGTTACGGTAGTGGACTTGTGATCCCAGACGAAGACGTCGAACGCGTTCGCGAAATGGCGGACATTGTCGCCATTATCGGCGAGCATGTCGCGCTCAAGAAGGCGGGAGCCGATTTCCGCGGCCCGTGCCCATTCCATCAAGGCACGCACAGGAACTTCTCCGTTTCGCCGCGTCGGCGCATGTATCACTGCTTCGTTTGCGGGGAAGGCGGAGACGTCTTTGCCTTCCTGCAGAAGCGACTCGGCGTGGACTGGCCGACGGCCGTTCGGATGGCGGCGCAAAAGAGCGGAATCGAAATACGGGAAGTGCATGCCCGACGCGAAGGCCCTGACCCTCGCGAGCCGCTCTGGGAAGTGAACGGCGCGGCTCAGGCCTACTTCGAAAAAGTGCTGTGGGAGGATGCATTGGGTCAGGCGGCGCGCGAGTATCTCGACCAAAGAGAAATTTCTCGCGAGCTTGCAGCGCGTTTTGGAGTGGGATTCGCACCCAGGGAGATTGGACTCATGCGAGCCGCGCTCGGCGGGCTCGGATTTGACGACGAGCGCCTGCTTGCTGCTGGACTCATGGTGCGCCCGGAAGAGTCAAACGAACCGCGTCCACGTTTTCGCGGCCGTCTGATCTTTCCGATTCACGACGGCGGCGGTCGAGTGGTCGGGTTTGGTGGCCGGCTCATCGGGCCCGGCGAGCCCAAGTACTTGAACACGGGCGAGACCGCCGTCTTCAGCAAGGGAAAGCTGCTGTACGGGCTGCACATGGCACGGAACGCCATGCGGCGAGCCGAGCGCGGGCTGGTGGTCGAAGGATATGTCGACGTGCTGCGACTCGTCGGTGCGGGGATCGAGGAAGTCGTCGCGCCGCTGGGAACAGCGCTCACTGCTGAGCAGGCCGCGCTCTTGACCCGCTACACGAAGAACGTCTTCCTTCTGTACGACAGCGATAAGGCTGGATTGAAGGCGACATTTCGTGCAGGCGATGCCTTGCTGTCATGCGGCGCGTCCGTGCGCGTGGTGAGTCTTCCCGAGGGGGAAGACCCCGATACGTTCGTTCAGAAGCAGGGGGCCGAGGCGTTGGAGCGGCAGATGGACGGGGCGATCGACGTGTTCGAGCGGAAGGTGCAGCTGCTTCAGCGGGGAGGCTGGTTCGCAGACCTGCATCGGCGTCGTAAGGCGATCGACCGGTTGCTGCCTACACTTCGCGCCGTGAGTGACCCATTGACCCGCGACATGTACGTTGGGCGAGCCGCCGGGGTTGGGTCAGTTGAGTCGCCGGCTCCTGTGGAGCGAGGTTGGCGATGGGCCACATGAACGCAGCAGCGCCGCTCGCACGCGTCCAGTGCCTGAGGCCGACGCCGCATCGCCGCCTTTGCCGCGGAGCGCGGCATCTCGCCGCGCATCGCGGTCCTCGGCGCGCGTGGTGCGCGGGCAGGGAACTGCGGCGGAGCGAGAATTAGTGCGGGCAATGCTTCAGGTTCGCAAGTATGTTGAACAGGTGGCCGAACGCGTCGGTCCCGAGGAGTTTAGGGATCCGCGCTACCGGGAGATCTTTGAGACGTTGCTGGAGGCAGGACCGGATCGGATGGCCGGACGAACTGGCGGCCGCGTTGTCTTCGGACGCCGTCGAGGAACTGGATACATTGCTTTCGGAGCCTGAGGCGATTCAGGACTTCGAGCGAACGGTTCGAGATTGCCTCACGCAGCTCGAACTGCGGCGGTTACGCGAGCGAAATATCGAGATCGATCGATTGGTGATGGCCGCAACGTCGGAAGAGAAGGATCGCTTGGTGGAAGAAAAGCAGCGGAACAGGAACGAAATGCGTCGACTGTCGGATGGCGGATCGTCCGCTTGAGGCACTGGGCACGAGGCCCCCTGGAGGAATGGTGACTTCTGAACTGACATCGTTGTTGGCGTTACAGGCGGATGACGACGAGGTGGATGCGGTGCTCGAGAAGCTCGACGCGTTGGAGCCGCGGCGCCGTGCGCTGGAGGCGACGCGGGAGGCCGCACAGCGAAAGCTGAATCAGGCACGCGCCGCCGTTGAGGAGGATGAGCGTCGGCAACGCGAACTCGAAGGCCGCATCACGGACCACAAGCAGCGGCAGGAGCGGAATCTCGCGCACCTGGACGCCGTCAAGCGAATGCGCGAGGCCACAGCCGCCATGCTTCAGGTGGAGTCGGGGCGCAAGATCCTACTCGAGGAAGAGGGGGCGCTGCGCGCTTTGGTGGCGAAGATCGCCGAACAACACGCTGCCGTGCGTGCCCACGAGAGCGCTCTCACCGCAATGGACGCCGCGCAAGCCGAGGAACGCGCCGCGCTCGATGCCGAGAAGTCAGTACTTGACCAGGAGTTGGCGGTGGCGAGTGGCAAGCGCGCAGCGACATCGTCCGGCGTGCGGGCCGCACTGCTCTCCAAGTATGACCGCATCCGGGGCAGGCGGCGCGCCCAAGCGGTGTTTGCGCTTGCCGATGGCGCCTGTGCGTCCTGCGATACCGCCGTACCTGTGCAGCGTCGAATCCTCATGACGTCTTCCGGGAGCATCGAAGTATGTGAGACGTGCGGTGTTCTGTTGTATGCAACGGAATGATGACGTGTAGTCTCGCGAGGCGACGCACATTTCTGGGATGACCGCGGTGACCGAGATGCGGGCGCACCAGCCTTCTCGCTGGCTGCCGCCCCCTGCAGTTGATGAAGGACGTGTACGCATGCTTGCCGAGCGACTCTCAGTGCCGCCGGTGGTCGCGCGTTTGCTTGTGGCCCGCGGTTACGGCGAGGAAGAGGATGCGAAGCGCTTCCTTCGGCCACGCCTTGAACATCTGCACGATCCGTCGCTCATGACGGGGCTCGATGTCGCGGTGTCGCGCCTGGCGGCCGCCATCGCCGCCCGCGAGCCGATTCTGGTCCACGGGGATTACGACGTGGACGGGATGTGTTCGAGCACGATTCTCGTGCGCACGTTGCGTTCCCTGGGCGGGGTGGCGCATCCGTTCATACCGCATCGCATGACGGACGGCTACGACCTTGGCGACGCGGGGGTGAAGGCCGCCGTGGCCGTGGGAGCGAAGGTTGTGGTCACCTGCGACTGCGGAACGAGCGCGCACCGTGCCGTCGAGGCGCTCCAGTCGCAGGGCATCGAGGTCATCATCACGGACCATCACCTGCCGAGCGTAGACCCGCCGCGGTGTCTGGCCGTCCTGAATCCGCGTGTTCCTGGAAACACGTATCCGGACAAGGACCTTTGCGCGGCCGGCGTCGTGTTCAAGCTGGCGATCGGGCTGTTGCGGGCGCATGGCCAGAGTGCGAACCTTGCCATGCATATGCTGGACCTCGTGGCGCTGGCCACGGTGGCCGACGTCGCTCCGCTGCGAGGTGAGAACCGCATCCTGGTTCGCTATGGGCTGCGCTTGTTGCAGGAGACCTCGAACGTTGGGTTGCGCGCGCTGCTGATGTCGTCGGGCCTCGAGGAGAAGGTCATCACGGCGGGGCGCGTCGGATTCATCCTTGCGCCGCGACTGAATGCGGTGGGTCGTCTGGATCGCGCGTTGCGGGGCGTGGAACTCCTGATGTCGGAAGAAACCGGCCACGCGCTCACGATCGCCAGGGACCTGGAAGAGCTCAACAAGGCGCGACAAGACCTGGACCGGGACATGCTCGTTGAAGCTCGCGGACAGGTCGAACGACAGGTCGCCGAGGGTCGATTCGGCATCGTCTTGGCCTCCGAGGGATGGCACCCCGGGGTGATCGGCATCGTGGCGTCGCGGATAGTGGAGGAGTTCAATCGCCCGACCATGCTGGTGGCGTTGCAGGATGGCGTGGGGAAGGGATCTGGTCGGTCGATTTCCGCCTTCGACCTGCACGGAGGCCTTACGGCGTGCCGCGATCTCTTGGTGCGCTATGGCGGGCACCGCGCGGCGGCCGGCATCACGATCGATCCGGCGCAGGTCGACGCCTTCGCCCGTCAGTTCGATCGAGTGGCTCGCGAACGCCTAACGCCCGAAGACCTCGTCCCCGAGGTGCGCGTCGACCTGGAGGTGCGGGTGGAGGACGTGACGCTCGACTTCGAGCGGCTGTTGCGGCACTTCGAGCCCTACGGCATCGGGAATCCCGCGCCGACGTTGGTGTCGCGTCGCGTGCGGCTTGCGGCCCCCCCCAAAGTCCTTGCCGATCGCGGCGTTCGTCTGCGCTTCGACGCTCCAGAGGGAGGGCTGACGGCGATCTGGTGGGGCAATCCAGAACGCGCCGCCGACCTCAAGATGGGGTCCGTGTGCGATATCGCCTATCGGTTGGAGCTGGATACGTACTTCAACGAGCCGCGGCTTTGCGCGCGGATCGTCGATCTTCGCCAGTAGATGCGGATCATCGCCGGCGAGTGGCGAGGGCGTCGATTGCGTGCTCCAAAGGATAGCGTGGTGCGACCCACGGGCGACCGCGCGCGAGAGGCGTGGATGAGTATCCTGCAGCCGATCATCCCCGGCGCGCACGTCGTCGACCTGTTCGCGGGCTCCGGCGCACTCGGATTGGAGGCATTATCCCGCGGCGCAGCCTTTGCCGATTTCGTTGAAAGCTCGGCCACCGGCCTACGCGCCATTCGAGAAAACGGCGAGTCCCTCGGCGCGAGCCCCCGCATGCACGTGCATCGTGCGGACGCGCTGCGCTTTGTGAAGAAGCTCTCGCCGTACGCCTACGACATCGCCTTTGCCGATCCCCCGTATCGGCAGGGATATGCGCAGTCACTCGCTCAGTCATGGCTTCGCGAGCCATTCGCTAGAGTGCTGAGCGTGGAGCACGACGCACACGAAGAACTTCCCGTGGGCGGCGACCGGCGCACGTACGGTGGCACGGCGATCACGATTTATGATGCCAATCGCCTGACGCCGGGCGGACCTAACGACTAGTCCCCCTCGCGTTTGTCCTTTTCCCCTGCCACATTCTGGCGCGTCCGGCTCCCCTAACCGCTCCTCGAATGTCCACCACCGCCTTGTACGCGGGTTCCTTCGATCCCATCACGCGCGGCCACGAAGACCTCATACGGCGCGCCGTCGGGTTCGTCGATCACCTCGTCGTCGCGGTGGCCACCAACGTGTCCAAGACGCCGCTCTTCAGCGTCGAGGAGCGCATGCAATTCATCCGGCAGGCCGTTGGAGACCTCCGCACCGTTGAAGTGCGCCAGTTCGATGGCCTGCTCGTGGACTTCGCGCAGGGCATTGGCGCCAACCTGTTCATCCGCGGACTGCGGGCCGTGAGCGACTTCGAGTACGAGTACCAGATGGCGCTGATGAATCGCCACCTGTCGTCCGAACTCGAGACGGTGTTCATGGTGCCGTCGCTCGACACGACCTACATCAGCGCGTCGCTGGTGCGTGAAGTGGCGCGCTTCGGCGGAAAGCTGGAGGGGCTGGTGCACCCGGTGGTGGCCGCCGCCCTGCGCGAGAAATTCGCCACCCGTTAGGCATGGCCGTCGTCCCCGCATTCCTCGACGCCATCCGCCGGCGCGCGGCGCAGCAGCCGGCCCGCATCGTCTTTCCCGAGTCGCAGGACCCGCGCGTCATCGAGGCGGTCCGCGTCCTCCAGCGGGAAGGAATCGTCCACCCCGTCGTCGTGCTGGCCCCCGGCGCCGATCGCGGCGTG
>JBGAJQ010000099.1:0-11945 GCA_044224875.1 Gemmatimonadaceae bacterium
GGATGAGTCCACGCGAAGGACCACAAACCCTGTATCAAATGACGGCGCGTCCTTCAGGAGCACGCCCAACCGACTCGGCTCCACCACCGTGCGACCGGAGCGCGAGAGCGAATATGTCGGTTCACCCCTTTCACTCAGCTGAACGGTCAAGTTTAGGGTGCCAGACGGCGAGGAGATCGTCTGTCCGGCGGCCTGGTATGAAGCGGCAAGCGTCGCGAAGATGAGCGCGCACGTGATTCGAGTGTGCATTCGGCGGAATGTGGTGGACAGGGCAAAAGCGCGGGCGGGGGCCGGGACGCCAGCGGAGCACACTGGCTGGCAGAATGCTCGGCACATCAGCGAGGCAAAATTGTGTGGCCGAGTGCTCGGCACGCTAGCGCGTAACGCCCGACAGCTGCGATCTCGAGGAACTATCGACGAGAGCTGCTCCTCGATGGCTCATTCGACCGCCGCCCGAGAAAGCCAGGCCGGCTCGACCGCCTGCGCAGTGACGCCAAAAACCTGCGTCGCCGAGTCGACGACCGCGTTGGCAAACTCCTCGACCGACGGCGGCTCCAATGGTGTCGCGACTTCACACCGCATCGAGGTCATGGTCACCCCGGTGATGCCGCAGGGGATCATGAGGTCGAAATAGGTGAGATCGGTGTGCACGTTCAGCGCGAACCCGTGCCAGGTCACCCAATCGCGCGCGTGCACGCCGATCGACGCGATCTTTCGACGCGGTACGTCCGGCGCATCGGAATGAGCGTCGCCGACCCAAACTCCCGTGTACCCGGCATTTCTCATCCCCTCGACGCCCCACTGGGACATGGCGCGAATCAGCACCTCTTCCACCTGGCGAAGATACCAGTGCAGGTCCTTACGGTGTGCGGGGGCCTTGAGGTCCACGATGGGGTACCCAACCAGTTGTCCGGGGCCGTGGAACGTGACGTCACCGCCACGTTCGACCTCAAACAGCTCTACGCCCTTGCTGGCCAGCAAGGCGGGCGGTGCCACGAGGTTTGCCTGCTTGGACGATCGGCCGAGTGTGACTACAGGTGGGTGTTCCAGCAACAGCAGTACATCCCCGTCGATCCGGCCGCCAATCACATCGCTCGCCACGCGACGTTGCAGCTCGAGGGCCGCGCCATAGGGCACGCGACCGAGCCTCGCGACATACAGCGGACGACTCATCGGCAACCGTGCACGCCTCAGGCGTGCAGCATCTTCCCTAACGAGTCGAGGGTCGCCTCGGCCACCGCCTCTGACAGCGTCGGGTGCGCGTGGATGGCCAGGTCGATTTCTTCCACGGTGAATTCATTCTCGCGCGCCACCACCAACTCGGCGATGAGCTCGGTGGCGTGCGATCCGACGATGTGGGCGCCGAGGATTTCTCCGTACTTGGCGTCCCTGATGATCTTGACGAACCCTTCCGTTTCGCCCGATGTACGCGCGCGTCCGTTGGCGGAGAAGGCGAACTTGCCGACCTTGTAGTCGATCTTCTTTTCTTTCGCCTGCGCCTCCGTGAGTCCGACCGACGCGACTTCCGGATGGCAGTACGTGGCGTTGGGAATGTTGCCGTAGTTGAGCGCGTGCGTATGTTGTCCGCCGAGCCGGTCGGCGAGGATATGGCCCTCGCGCATACCCTTGTGCGCGAGCATGGGGGCGCCGATGACGTCGCCGATGGCGTAGATCCCCTTGGCGGTCGTCTCGTAGGTGGAGAGATCCGCCTTGATGAAGCCACGGTCGGTGAGTTGCACGCCGGCTTCCTTGAGGCCGATCTCCTCCACGTTAGGCGCTCGGCCAGCTGCAACTAAGACTTTGTCCACCTCCATCTCCTGCTTGGCGCCCTGCGATTCCACCGTGAGCTTCACCGATTCCTTGCCGACCTTCGCCGACACGATCTTGGCGCCGGTGATGACGTCGATCTTTCGCTTCTTGAACGATCGAGCGACTTCGGCGGAGCTGTCGGCGTCCTCGAGCGGGAGAATGGCCGGCAACACCTCGATCAGTGTCACCTTGGCGCCGAAGGCGTTGAACACGTCCGCAAACTCGCAACCCACGGCGCCAGCGCCGACGATCGCGATCGAGCCGAGGTTCTTCTCCTGAATCAGTGCCTCGTCCGACGAGATCACCGTCGTCTTGTTCAGCTCCAGTCCCACTTGCGGAAGGCCGCGAACGCGTGAGCCCGTGGCGAGGACAATGGCCTTCTTGGCGTCGTGCTTCTCGTCCTTTCCGTCGGCCGTCTTCACGGTGACTGACTTGGTGCCAGCGAGCTTCGCCGAGCCCTTGATCCACGTGACCTTGTACTTCTTGAAGAGGAACTCGACCCCCTTGGAGTTCTGCAGGCTGACGGCGCGCGACCGCTTCATGGCAACCCCGTAGTCGTACTTCACCTCGCCCACCGAGACGCCGAAGTCCGCGGCGTGCTTGACACGATTTGCCAGCGAGGCGGCTTCCAGCAGCGCCTTGGCCGGAATGCACCCCCACAGGACGCAGGTGCCGCCCAGCCCTTCGCGCTCGACGACAGCGGTGGAGAGACCCAGTTGGGCGCACCGAATGGCGCCGACGTAACCAGCAGGACCACCGCCAATGAAGATGACGTCGTACGAGGCCATAAGATCTTGTCTTTGAAAGCGTTGGTGTGGATTCCGGGCGCCGAAATCTAATCCGATCAAAGGGAGAATGGGGACTGGAGTCAGGCGACACAAAAGGCGCGGCACCGAGGGCAGCTCTGGGTTTCCCGACGCCTGCACCTCACATCGTATCAGGCCGCCGCCCGAGCATTTATCCGTGTCGTTGGCTCGTCGATGGCCTGGCATTCCATGCGGCGATGTTCACGAATATCGTCCGTGGTGGGCACTTTCACTGCGGTCGATGATGCGCTGGGCCGCGTGGTGGCGCTGCGCACTCGGACCCCGGCGAAATCGTTGTTGCAGTGGGTTCATTCCTTGTGCCCGCTCCCCTCATTCGCAGGTCCGCGGCCATGCACCGCCGGCGAGACAAGCAGGAGCGCTTAGGGCAACGTCACGAACCGGAGAGAGCGGATGTCCCAGACCACGCGGTTGTACATGGTGATCGAGACCTTTCGCGATGGTCGGGCGCGTCCGATCTACGAGCGATTCAGGACCCGCGGCCGGCTAGCCCCGGAAGGATTGCGCTACGTCGTCAGTTGGGTCGACGAATCGTTAGGCCGTTGCTGGCAGGTCATGGAGACGGACCGGCGCGAGCTATTGGACGAGTGGATGGCGGCGTGGAGCGACCTGACCGATTTCGAGGTCATCCCCGTGCTGAGCTCGGCCGACGCCGCTGCGCGCGTGCTCGACGGGCCGGATTGACCCGCCGGACGCTCATCTCGCCGTGACGCGACGGACCTCACTCCGAACCCCGTTCGAAACGACCAGGTCGAGCGTGGACGCGTCCGTCCGGACCGTGGCACTGCCGCCCCGTGCGAACGTGAGGATCTCTCCGGTCCTGGCATCGCGGACCAGCATGCCCTTCACTTGATCGTTGGTCCACGTCAGCCGCAACAATCCGCGGCCGAGACGGGTCACGACGGGCAGCTCGCTGGCATCCCGGACGAGTGGACGCCGCAGGGCCTTTGGGTCGCGCGACTCCTGTCCTCCGCCAGGATTCGACACCCGAAGGCGAGCCAACTCCTGTCCACGAAGCAGGTCTCTCGGAATTACGAAGGCGAAGGTCTCCTCGGCGGTTGGCGAGTCGGCGACGCGCTCGCCATCGAATGACAGGGAGACCAGCGATTCACCGGCGTCGCCCGTCAGCTCCAGGCGCTGGCGTCCCGTGCGCGTGGGCAATGACGGTGGGGCGACGACCTCGTACGCCGGCTCCAGGACCACCGAGCCGTTCACGATGCGGCCCCAGACGAGGAGCCCCGGGCGGGCGGCGGCAGAGGCGACAAACGGATTCGCCTGCCGATAGGTGAAGATGGCGTTGTAGTTGTAGTCGCTGATCCAGTTGTTGGAGCAGTAGCTCATGACATCCGTTGCCGTCGGCAGCTTCAACGTGGACGCCGACACGTCGTACCCATACACGCCGATCTGGGCGTTGGGGTACGGATAGGACGGATCCACCCCGCTGGGGCCTCCACACGGCGCATGCCAGCGGCCAAAATTGTGTCCGAGTTCATGCGTCAGTACCGTAGCAGCTGACGGGAGGTAGTCCCAACCGATGGCGGCGCGTCCCGGGACGTATCCGAGTCCGGCCACACCCGACGAGTAGCCGACCTTTACGACCCCGTAGTAGTAGCGTGTGCTGGCATCGGCCGTTCGAAGCGCGTTGATCTCGCTCAGGATCTGCCCCCAGGCACCGTTGGCGTCGCCGGCGTCGAGCGCCGGTGCGCTGGTGGTATACGCCGCGCGTACGTCCACGTCTACCGTGGACACCGGATAGAGCTTCTGCAGGAAGGCCAGGAACTGGTCCTTGTTTGCGTTCGAGGCGTTCCCCGTGAACCCGTTGGCACTTTGCGTCACCGGCACCAAGCGGATCTGGAACGTGGAGACCGCCACGATGTTCATCGATTGCGCCGACCCGGAAACAGGGAAGGCGTTGTCCGATTCGGACGACTCGGCCACCGCGTTGCTCGGATCGACGTCCAAGAGCATGCTCACTCCCGGCTGCAACAACGAACCGGAGAGCACGGTATTCCACGAGCTGCCGATGACGGACTGGTCGACGGTCGTTGGGACGGAGGCACCAGGCGCCGGTATGGTGACTGTGTTAAGTAGCGTGGCGCCGCTGTAGAAGCGCGCCCGCACCGAAGGTGTGGACGTGTTGGCTTGCGTTGCCTTGACGAACACCCGAAGCAACGCGCTCTTGTTGGCGATCAGTTGCACTGAGCCGCCGTACGACTGCACCGTCTGTGTCACGGTGGCGCCATCGATCAACAGGTTCAGCCCTCCGCCGCCCGCCGCGTACGTTACGCTGGCGCTGGCCACCGACGAGGCAACGGCGACCGTCTGCGATACGGGCGACGGGTTGTACGTGGTCGCGCCGTTCGTCACGGGTGCGGCGGCCACCGTGTAGGATCCGCTGACGAGCCCGGACAGCGTTTGTGATGCGATGAGGTTCTGCGAGAACCCACCCGGCCCCGTCACCGTGACCGACGCGTTCACGCCACCTGGCAATCCTCCGATCGTGACGGCCAGGCCGCCAGACACCACCACGTAGTTGACCGTGACCGTGACGGCGGTGAGTGAAGCAGGCACCGCGACTGTCTGCGACGCGGGCGTCGGCCCCAGCGAGGTCACGCCTGAGGACACGGTCGACGCGGTGACCGTGTAGGTCCCCGGAGTAAGGCCAAGGACCACGCCGGTCCCCGTCATCTGCCGCGAAAAGCTGTTGGGGCCGGTGATGAGCACGTTCGCCGTGGCTCCGCCCGTGAGTCCCGTCACCTGCAACGATATGCCCCCGGAGGCGAGAGCGTAGCTGATCGTGGCCGGAGCCGGGGTGGCGCTCGCCTGGACCGTCACCGATAGCGACGCTGGCGTGGGCGCGTAGATGTTGCTGCCCGAGGTGGCGTTGGCTGCCGCGATCGTGTAGGAACCCGGCGTCAAGCCGGCGAGGATCTGCGACTGCGTTAGGGTCGCGTGAAAGCCTGCGGGGCCGGTGACCGACAGACTGCCGGTGACCGACTGAGGGAGCCCGACCATCGCCACCGCCATCGAACCGCTTGCCAGCACGTAGCTCACGGTCGCGGCTACCGGCGTGACGCCGGCCGCTATCGAGAGCTGCAACGACGTGTTGGATGGTGCGTATCGGTCCACGCCGGCAGTGACGCCTGCGCCAGCGAGCGTGTATGCGCCAGGTTGCAGGTTGGTCACGATCCCGGCGCCATTGATCGTATGCTGATACCCGTTCGGGCCAGACAGGATGGCGCTGGCCGTTGTCCCTGACGGAAGCCCCGTCATGACCACCGCCACCGCCCCGGTGCCGACGGCGTACGCCACCGTGGCCTCCACCGGTGTCGCCGACGCAAGCACGGACACGTTCTGCGATGCCACATTCGGTGCGTACGTGTGACCCGACGCCGGCGCGTTGGCCGCGCTCACGACATAGTCGCCGGGTGTGAGCGCAGTGAGCGTGCTGCTGGATGCCAGAAGGCGCGAGAATCCCGCCGGCCCTGTCACCGTCACGGCGGCACTTCCGGCGTCGGGGATCCCTGTAATCGTGACGCGGAGCGTTCCGGTGCGAACACCGTAGGCGATGGGTACGGTGGTCGGCGTGCGAGCGGCGTTCACCGTCACCGAAATCGGCGAGGACATGGGATCGTACGCCACGTCTCCGTCCATGACACGTTCCGCGGCAAGGGAGTATTCACCCGGGGCCACCGCGGTAAGTGTCGCAGCACCGGTCACGCTCTGCGAAAATCCAGACGGACCGGACACCGTAATGACTGGGGCGGCTGCGGACGGCGCCCCTGAGAGGATGATTTGCAGGCTTCCCGTCGTGGGCGCCGAAGGGCCGTCGCTCTTGCCGCAACTGGCCGCGGAGATGGCGATGACCAGCCCTGCGAGCCGTCGAAGCCAGCTAGAATTTCTGTGCTGACCGATGGGAGAAAGGCGGGTGCAGGCCACGAGCGTCCTCGTAATGGAAGAGTCCGTTCCATGGACGCTCCAAGGTGCTCCCCCGCAACTCGTGTAAGTTGTTCAAACAGTGCTGTTTACGCGCTGTGTGACAACGGCAACAACGCCTCAAGGTGTTGCGTAGTGGTCGCCACGGTCACGGGACACCTGAACCTGACTCAGGAGCCCGTCTTGGCAGCCAGGTTACCCGGGGGTTACTCGGGTTAGTGAACCAGAAGCAGCGGATTCTCCACCATGCGCCGAAGAGTCTGCAGGAACTTGGCTCCGGTCGCGCCGTCGATCACGCGGTGGTCGCAGCTCATGGTCACGCGCATTCGCTTGCGAACAGTCACCACGCCGTCAACTACAACGGGCTTCGATTCGATGCCTCCGATCGCCAGGATCCCGGCCTCCGGTGGATTGATGATCGCCGTGAACTGGTCGATCCCGAACATGCCGAGGTTCGATACGGAGAAGGTCGAGCCGGTGTACTCGTCCGGCTTGAGCTTTCGCTCCCGGGCGCGAGCGGCGAGGTCGCGTGACTCGCGGCTGATCTCGCTTAAACGCTTGGTGTTGGCGTCGAAAATGACGGGGGTAATGAGCCCATCCTCGATCGCGACGGCCATGCCGATGTGCACGCGGTTGAAGTAGCGGATCTGGTCGCCCAACCAGTGCGCATTGCATTCCGGGTGTTGGGAAAGGGCGACCGCCACGGCCTTCAGCATGATGTCGTTGAAGGAGACCTTGTACGCGTCGCCCAGTTCCGCGAGTGCGGCACGCATTTCGGCGATCCGTTCCAGGTCCAATTCAGCCGTCAGGTAGAACGTGGGCACTGGCCCGATCGACTCCGCGAGTCGGCGGGCGATGGTCTTGCGGATCTGGGTCAGGGGAACGTCGGTGTAGTCGGCGCCGGTTGCGGCGGGAACGGGTCGCGCGGCCGCACCGATTGGCGACGTGGAGCGCGGGGCGGTCGCACCCGGGGCCGCGGCAGTCTCCACGTCGCGGCGAATGATGCGTCCGCCGGGTCCGGAGCCCTGGACGGCGCCAAGGTCGAGACCGCGCTCGGAAGCGAGGCGACGGGCGAGGGGTGAGGAGCGGGGGCGCCCGGTGGTGGGGGAGGCCTCCGTGCTGGCAGGCGTGGAAAGGGTCCGGTCGGGAACGGAAGGATGCGGCGTTTGAGCTGCCGGCGCGCTAGATTCTTTACTCGGGGGGGGCCCCCCAGCCGGCGCCGACGGCGCCGCGGCCCCACTCGGTTGAGCGGGCGCCGGAACCGCGGCCCCCGACCCGCCCGCTGACGGCGCAGCCGTCGCGCCACCCGCCGCGCCAATCAACGCGTCCACGTTCTCACCGGCAGCCGCAATCATGCCAACCAGCGACCCCACCGGGGATGTGGCGCCTTCCGGGAGCAAGCGACGCAAGAGGCCGTCGCCCCGCGCCACCAACTCCATGATCGCCTTGTCCGTCTCGACTTCGGCGAGTGTCTCACCGCTCTTCACCGCGTCGCCGTCGTTCTTGAGCCACTTCACCAGGCGCCCCTCTTCCATCGTCGGAGAGAGTGCCTCCATGAACACCTTCGTCGCCATATCGAGTCTCTGTATTAGGGCCCTAACACCCGCCCGTGTGCTCCTAATCCACTCTCTGCGTCACTGCTCTCAGCACCTCGGATGCGTCCCGTTGCAGCCGTCGGTCACGTGGTTCACGACGGGGATGGCAGCGGTCAGTCCCGGTACATCACCTTCTTCACTGCGGCAATCGTCCGCGCGGCATCAGGCTTGGCGGCTCGCTCGAGATTCTTCGCGTACGGCATCGGCACGTCCACCTGGTGTACGCGCAAGACCGGTGCATCCAGGTCGTCAGCACCTGCTGCGACATGCAATCGGCGACCCGCGCGCCGACTCCGTAGATCTCCCACCTCTTCCTCGAGCACTACCGCCCGGTTGGTCTTCTTCACCGAGGCCACGATGGCGCCAACATCCATCGGCCGAATCGTCCGGAGGTCTACCACGTCCAGCCGTATGCCTTCCTTGGCCAGCGCGTCGGCCACCTGCAACGCGAGGAGTACCGACTTGCCATAGGTGATGAGCGAGCAATGGTCACCCTCGCGCTTTACCTCGGCCTGCCCAATCGGCACGATGTACTCCTCGGCCGGCACCTCTCCCTTGGTGTTGTAAAGCATCTCGCCTTCGAGCATCACCACCGGATTATCGTCGCGAATGGCGCTCTTCAGCAGGCCCTTGGCGTCATGCGGCGTGCCTGGCGACACCACCTTGAGACCCGGGATATGGGCGAGCCACGACTCCCACGCCTGCGAGTGCTGCGCCGACAGCTGCAAGGCAGCCCCATTGGGGCCGCGGAACACGATCGGGATATGAAACTGCCCGCCCGACATATACAGCATCTTGGCGGCCGCGTTCACGACCTGGTCCAGGGCCAACAGCGCAAAATTCCACGTCATGAACTCGATGACCGGACGCAGCCCGACCATCGCGGCGCCAACGCCAACGCCAGCGAAGCCCAGTTCGGTGATGGGCGTGTCGACGACGCGCATCTCGCCGAACTCCTGGAGCAA
This sequence comes from Gemmatimonadaceae bacterium, assembly GCA_044224875.1. Lineage (GTDB taxonomy): Bacteria > Gemmatimonadota > Gemmatimonadetes > Gemmatimonadales > Gemmatimonadaceae > JABAQJ01. Next base: position 9,130 of record JBGAJQ010000099.1, read on the forward strand.
TCCCTTGGAGACTTTGTACGCCCCCTGGTACACGGCGACCTCCTCTCCCATGAGGCACACGCGATCGTCGCGCTGCATCTCTTCACGGAGGGCCTGGTTCAGGGCGTCGCGATACGTAAGAACGGGCATGGTGTTCGTCAGGTCGAGGCGAAAGGGCGAGGAGGGCGGCGTTAGGTGGTCGTGTCCACGAGCACGTATTCCCCGAGACTTTCCAAGGGGGGCTCGGGACTCGCCTCGGCGAAGTCCCACGCGTCCTGGACCTCGGCTTTGACGTCATCGTCGAGCGCCGTCATGCCGGCGTCGTCGATCTCACCCGCGTCCTGCATGCGCATACGCAAGACCATGATCGGATCGCGTTTCATGTATTCCTCCAGCTCCGCCTTGCTGCGGTACGTGCCGCTGACGGCATCGGACATGGAGTGACCCATGAAGCGATAGGTGCGAACCTCGAGCAGCGTCGGCAATGACTGGGTGCGGGCGCGCTGAACGGCCTCTGCCACCTTGTCGCGGACGGCGAGGACATCCTGTCCATCAACCACGTCCCGCGTCATGTCGTAGGCTGCGCCGCGTTGGTAGATGTCGTGAATGGCGGACGCACGCTCGAGCGCGGTGCCCATGCCGTAGCGATTGTTCTCGATGACGTAGATGACCGGCAGCTTCCACAAGCCAGCCATGTTGAGCGCCTCGTGAAACGCGCCCGTATTCACGACAGACTCGCCCATGAAGCAAAGGCACACCTGGTCGCCACCGCGATACTTGATGGCAAATCCGACGCCGGTCGCGAGGGGGACGTGCCCGCCAACGATGCCATGCCCGCCCAGGAAGTTGGTGTTCAGGTCAAACAGGTGCATGGAGCCGCCCCGGCCGCGTGCGCAGCCATCGGCACGTCCGAACAGCTCCGCCATCACAGCCCGCGGAGCAATACCCCGCGCCAGCGCCTGGCCGTGGTCCCGGTACGTGGTGATGACGTAGTCATCTTCGCGAAGCATGGAGATGGCGCCCGTGCCGCACGCTTCCTGCCCGATGTAGAGATGACAGAAGCCACCGATCCTGCCTAACGCGTAGGCTTCCGCGCAGCGTTCCTCGAATCGGCGCTGCAACAGCATGGAGCGCAGGAGGGTGCGGCGTTCATCGGCCGTGGTGGCATGCGCGGGCTGGGACTTGGCGTCCGCTTTACGCTTCGACATGGAATACGGGAGTAAGGACAGTGGACGGCATAGGCGATGGCCGGCGGACGGAACGCCCGGCTACACGCCGGCAGCCTGGACTTGTTCCCACGCGTGATAGCTCGACCGCACGAGTGGCCCGGCCTCGACGTGGCGGAAACCGAGCTGCATCCCGATGTCGCGGAGTTCACGGAACTCCTCGGGCGAGTAGTATCGATCCAGCGGTAGGTGATCGTTGGAAGGGCGGAGGTACTGGCCTAACGTGAGAATATCGACGTCGACGGCACGCAGGTCGCGCATCACGGCCACTACTTCTTCCGCGGTCTCTCCCAGGCCAAGGATGATGCCTGTCTTCGTTGGCACCTGCGGCGCAATCTGCTTGGCGACACGGAAGATCTGCATCACGCGCTCATACCGGCCGCCCGGGCGCGCCCGCTTGTAGAGCCGCGGTACCGTCTCGGTGTTGTGATTGTAGATGTCCGGTCGCGCCTCGAGCACTGCGCGGATCGACGATTCGTTGCCCTGAAAGTCCGGGACCAAGACCTCGATCGAGCAGCTTGGGCGCTGGGCTCGTACCTGACGAATCGTCTCCGCGAAAATCCACGCACCGTAGTCCGGCAGGTCGTCGCGATCGACGGAGGTTATCACGGCATGCTGAAGCTGCATTTCGGCGATGGCCGCCGCGACGCGGGACGGTTCCGCCGTGTCATACTCCGGCGGTCGTCCGTGCGAAACAGCGCAGTACCCGCAGTTCCTCGTGCAGACGTCGCCCAGGATCATGAAGGTCGCCGTCCCGTGTTCCCAGCACTCTCCCACGTTCGGACAGTGCGCTTCCTCGCAGACCGTGTGCAGCTTCAGGTCGCGCATGAGGTGCCGAAGGCGCGCGTAGTTGGCGCCACCCGGTGCCTTCACTTTGAGCCAGGAGGGCTTGCGTTCCGGGAGCGGGGCGGCTCGTCGCCTACCCATGATCTGGTACAGGACTTCACCCATCGGAGGTTGCCTGAGCAGAAGAATGCCCGCGACCTGCAAGCGGGCCAACCTATGGTGCGGCCGCAATCTAGACCTAAGTCTCGGCAGCGACCAGAACGATGTAACCAATGAATACTACATTGATGGTTACGTATTCGATTTCTATTTTCAACAGGTCGGTTGTCGCGACCGGCGCGCGGGTTCGCGCTCGCCGATCCACGTGATCACGGCGAGGATCGGGTCCCTGCGACCACCGACTCCCTAATTGGCGGTCGGTGCTACTCAGTCCGAACGTTCGGCCAGGTCGGATCGAGCTCGGGGCCAGCACGGCGCTATGGGAGCCTCAACCGTGGCTCGTCTGCCGAGTGCCCGACCGTCACGGGTACGCCGACCATGGCCGCCAGTCGGGGCACGCCGCCGCCGCCTATTCAAAGCCTGCCGTTAGCGTCAGGAAATCGTCAGGCGCAACGCTGCGGTGGTGCGGGGCACCGTCAGGCGTGCCAGCTGTGCGTCGGCGATTCCACGGGTTGGGGCGCCGGTAGCCGCCACACTCGCTGGACGTCATGCGTAGGAACAAGCAGAATCCGTGAGGGCCGGTACGGGTCGTTGAAACCCGATCTTTGGGCCGGTCGTAGTGACGCCAGAACTTGAATTGGAGACCTGAGAAAATGCTCCGCACCG
>JBGAJQ010000017.1:0-80058 GCA_044224875.1 Gemmatimonadaceae bacterium
TGGCCACCGAGTATGGCTCCTGACCGGAGGAACACGCGGCGCACCAGATCTTGACTGCGCGTCCAGTCGCTTTGGCGCGCTGCACGGCGTCCGGGAGCAGGTTCTGCTCGAGCGCCGTGAACGGCGCGGTATCGCGGAAGAAGAGCGTTTCGCCGGTGGTCATTGCGTCGCAGACGGCCTTGATGGCGGCAGTCGACGGGTTTCCGCGCAGCATCGCGATCAGCTGGTTCAAGTCGGCGAGCCCGAGTTGCGTGGCGACCGGTGGGAGGCGGCTTTCCAGCAGGTACGCCTTCCCGTCACCCAAGGCGAGGCCGGAGTGCTTCTTGAGCAAGTCGCTCAACAGGCGATAATCGTCGGGGGAGATCACGACGCGGGTACCAGGCAGAGGGAGGCAATCTTGTGGGCGATTTCGGGCAACGGCAGGACGAAGTGCGCGAGTCCGGCAGTAGCAACAGCACCCGGCATGCCCCATACGACGCTGCTTGCCTCGTCCTGGGCAATCACGCGCCCACCGCGCTGCCGGATCTCCTCGCATCCGCGCTTCCCGTCCTCGCCCATGCCGGTGAGAACGATCGTGAGCGCTGAGGCGCCGTAGACCGCGGCGACCGAGCGCAACATGGGGTCGGCGGCTGGGCGACAATGGTTCTCCGGCGGGGTCTGGGTCAGTCGCAGGTAGGGCTTGCCTTCGTGCGTCTGAACCAACATGTGGAAGTCGCCAGGTGCAACATAGGTGACACCGGGTCGCAGGTCCATGCCATCGATCGCTTCCACTGCGGGGCGCTTGGCGTCCCGCGCCAGGCGCTGCGCCAGTAGTCCCGTGAAGAGCGGCGGCATATGCTGCGTGATCACGATCGGCAGTGGGAAGTCGGGCGGAAGGCCGCTCAGCACATCCGCCAGGGCATTCGGCCCGCCGGTGGACGCCGCGATGGCGACAATCCGAGGTGTCAATTCCGATCCGATCGTGCCGGCCAACGCGGTACTTACCGAGACGAGGGGGCGAGCCCCAAGCGGCGTCGCTGCCCGCGTCACGGGCTGACTGGCCTTGCCCTTCTGGGCGCGGCCGGCCCGACCGATCGCGCGAATCTTCGAGACGATTTCCTTCTGCGCACCGCTCAACGCCGCGGAACCGAGTTTGGCCGCGGGCTTGGCGATGTAGTCCGTGGCGCCTAACGACAATGCCTGCATCGTGATCGCGGCCCCGGACTGTGTGAGGCTGCTGGCCATGATCACCCGTATTCCGGGGTGTTGCGCGAGGATCTGCGGCAGTGCGGTCAGGCCGTCCATCTCCGGCATCTCGATGTCGAGAAGGACGACATCCACGGCGGTGTGGCGCAAGGCGTCCAGCGCGAGGCGGCCATTCGGGGCCGTGGTCGCGACCTGGAGATCGTCTTCGGCGTCGATGATCTTCCCTAACGTCCCGCGAATGACAGCGGAATCGTCCACGAGCAGCACCCGAATGGGGTCTTTCTTGGCCGTCATCGGACGCCGCAGGCAATGAGCTTGCCGCCGATGATCTCGGCGTCAAACGGCTTCATGATGTATTCGTTGGCGCCGAGTTCGAGCGCGCGTTGGATCTTCTCGAACGTGTTGTGGGTCGTGCACATGATGACCGGGGGCTGGTTCACGCCGGCGCTGGCACGCAAGCGCTCGAGGAACGTGAGGCCATCCATAACCGGCATGTCGATATCGCACAGGACCGCATCCAGCTTCGTGACACCAAGGCACACCTGCAGGGCTTCTGCGCCGTCAGGTGCCTCGGTTACGGCGAAACCCATCGGCTCCAGAATGCGACGGATCGCCTTCCGGATGGCCATGGAATCGTCGATGACGAGGATCTGCTTCATGTGAACATTCCACCCCTGTGGTCAAGGAGCGACGACCGCTCCGCCGGGCGCCCCGGGCGGGAGGCTCCATGTGTCAGTATCGGCAGCTCGGGGGCAAAGCTTGAGGCCAACGGGCCTCGACAGGAGCCACCACACTCGTTAGGTGAAGTCAATCATGCGGGTGACCTCCGGGAAATGCTGGTGCCCCGACGCCACTCGACCGCACGCACCACAGTGTCAGGGCATGCGGCGAACCTCACGCCCTCTCTCAACTGACATGGGGAACGAGGCGACGCCGTCAGCGCCAGCTTCCCACACATCGCGTCGCGCCTTCGCGACGGCCTCCGTACCAGCGCCTAACGCGCCACCGATGCCAAGGCGCCCGTGGGTTGGCGAAGATCCTGCGCAATGCCACGCAGCAGGGAGTACGAGAGGGCCGCCATGGCGAACTCCAACAACCCGACACTGGCAAATATCCACTCGTACGCGGGCCGTCCCTCCGCGTTGCGTGTGACGGCGACAAGGATGCCGCCGACGATGGGTCCCGTCAGGAATCCCAGCGACCCCGCCACCTGAAACGCACCAAAGAGTCCTTCGCCATGGCCCCGCCGCACCAGATCCGATATGAGCAGGAGGTTTGGGGCCAGGATCAGGGCGCTGAATACGCCGGACGCCAGCATCGCCAACGGCAGCAGCGACTTGGGGACCACACCGTACGACGCAAACACGAGCCCGAAGCAGATGTTGCCAATAAGCATCGGCGCGAACCAGCCACGACGGTCGGCCAGGCGTCCGGCCGGATAACACAACAACGCGAACGGGAGCATGAACAGCGCAATCAACACGCCGCGCTGCGGAGCAGTCAGGCCGTGCACTTCACCCAGGAAGATCGTGAACGTCGAAACGAAAATCCCGATCGAAAAGCGGTCCAGGAATCCGTATCCGAGTGGGACCCACGTGAACGCGGACCCACGGTCCCACGCATAGCGCCCTCCCCCCGCCCGTGCGGGCTCCGGCACCGGTATGCGGCCGATGGCAAGGCAGGTGAGCGCGGCCAGCAGCAAGAACGCCGCCCCTATTCCATACACCATCCACGGGCCTCGTTCGACGAGCACACCACCTAACGGCGACCCGATGGCCACGCCAATCATCAGGGCACCGGCCAGAGCTCCTAACGACCCACCTCGCCCTTCACCCGACAGCCGATTGCTCGCCACCATCAGCAGGGTCACCGCCGGCAGGTGAACCAGTCCGTCCAGCGCCCGGAACACGTACAGCGTACCAAGCGACGGCGCGAACCCCATCCCAAGAAACGCCAACGCATCGATCACCAGGGCGGCGCACAACCAGAGGCGAACGTCTGGCCACTGGCGCAAGAGACGCAATGCGGCCGGCACCGAGATCATGCCGGCCAACATGTTCACGCTCATGAACGCGTGTGCGTCGCTCCGCGTGCCGCCGTGGGCCACCTGTACGAGCTCGTTCAACCCCGGCACCAGCAAGGTGACTGGTACCAGGGTCAGGAACATCGCGAGCGGAATCGACAGGCGGGTTTTCACCCTAGAACGCTCGCATCTTCTTCATGAAGTCCGCAACTGCTGCGTTGAGCTTTTCTGCTTCGACCGACAGCTGGCCAGACGCCTGCTTGATGTTCTCGGCCGTCCGTCCGCCTTCCTGTGCCACCTGGGTCACCGTGGCGATGTTGTAACTCACGTCCGCCGTGCCCTTGGCGGCTTCGCCCACGTTGCGCGAGATCTCGCCGGTCGCCGCGTTCTGCTCTTCGACCGCCGACGCGATAGTGGTGGAGATTTCGTTGATCTTGTTGATGACCCCGGCGATCTCCTTGATCGCGTTCACGGCACTTCCGGTGTCCGCCTGCACGCCGGCGATCTTGTCGCCGATCTCCTCGGTCGCCTTGGCGGTCTGCCGGGCCAGCTCCTTCACTTCGTTGGCCACGACCGCGAAGCCCTTGCCGGCCTCGCCGGCGCGCGCCGCTTCGATCGTCGCGTTCAGCGCCAGCAGGTTCGTTTGCTGGGCAATCGACGTAATCACCTTCACGACCTGCCCAATCTCCTGGCTGGACTGACCGAGCTTGGACATCGTCTCGGTCGTCGTGGCTGCCTGACGCACCGCAACCTGTGAGATCTGCGAGGCTTCCTGCACGCGAGCGGCAATCTCCCGGATGCTTGCCGTGAGTTCCTCAGCAGAGGAGGCCACGGTCTGCACATTGCGCGTCGCCTGCTCGGACGCGGCGGCCACGGCCTGTGCCTGGCGCGTTGTTTCCTCCGACGACGCCGCCATGCCGGTGGCGCTCGCCTCCAGCTCTGTCGAGGACGCGCTAACCACGCTCACCACCGTCGCGACATTGCTCTCGAACTCATCTGCCAGCTGCACGCGATCGGTGACCACGGCCCATGAGACCATGGGGCCGAGGTACGTCTTGTCCTTGTCGTAGATGGCGACGACGTTCAGGTCCAACGTTTCCGGTCCAAGCTGGATCTTGGCACGATGCGGCAGGTACTTGTCGGTCGACAGCATCTGGCGCTGGTGCTCGGGCTTCTTGTGGAAGATGTCCACCTTGTTTCCGACGACCTTGTCTGCCGTCACGGGGAGCAGGTGCTCGATCGCCTTCAGCGTGCGCAGCGAAGCGGGGTTGACGTACCTGATCACGAGGTCGCGGTCCGCCAGCATGACGTTCACGTTGATGTTGTCCATCATGTTCTGGAGCCGCTGGGCCTCGACGGCGAACGCTTCACGGTCCGTCACGTCTTCCCAGTTCACGATGTAGCCGGCGAGGTCGCTCCCCTGCATGATGGCACTGGCGCAGAGGTCGAGCTTCTTGTTCGCCAAGGTAATGACCCGGCGATGCGGCAAGTTGCGCGGATTCGCGAGGATCTGCCGGATGCGCTGCTTGGAGTCACCCGGGTGAAAGCGGTCGATCGATCCCCCAGTCAGTTGATCGACGCGGAGGCCGAACGCCGCGACGATGGCGTCTTCCATAGTCAACAGCGTCTGCTTCGCCTTTTCGTTCATCCACACCAGCTCCAACTCGGCGTTGGCGACGAAGATGTTGGTGCCGACGGAGTTCAGCGCCGTGTACAGGGCACCGCCGTCTGACATGAGGTCGACGGACGGGCTTTCGACGACTGGGCGGCGATGTCCATTGGAGAGGCGGGGAGCGGTCATGGCGTGTCGGTCCTGTGGCGTGTGTTTGGGCGAGGGATTGGCTTCGTTGGCACCTTCAATGGCGAGCGCGGCCACGACGCCGTATGCGTCACTCCACGCTTGTTCGAGCTTCGGACTCCAGAGCGTGCCGGCCACGGCGCTCAGGGCGGCGAGGAGGCATTCGCCTACGGCGTCGTAATGCGCTGGCTCGGCTCCGTAGTCGACATGGCGAGCACCTAAATCGTGCAACGCCTTGGTGAGCACCTTGGGCTTGTCGAGGTTGGCCACGACCAGCGCGAGCGACTGAATGAGTTTGCGCTGCTGCGTTTTCATGTCGACATCGGCGAAGAGGGGCTTCACCGATGGATAGCGCTCAAAGAGTGTTCGATAGAACGTCTGCGCGAGCAGGTCGGCGCGAGGCTTCACGGCATCGAAGGACGTACGAAGGAGTCGGACGTTGAGGCGCGGCCTGCTGGCCTTCTTTGTGGACGGCATATGAGGTGAGGATTCGGGATCAGGCAGGAGCGCCTTCGAGGCGCAGGAGCTCGGTGACGTTCACGACAACCAACAGGCCACGATCACGCCGGATGATTCCGCTGCACGCCTGACGCCAGCGGGCGTCCAGGGTGGCCGGTGTCCGTTCCACGGATTCAGCTGCAACATTCAGGACGTCGCCGACTTCGTCGACGAGGAATGAGAACAGCTCACCGTCGTGGCGCACCACGATGTTCAGCGGTTCGAGGTCCGCTGGCGCGGCGGGCAGCCCCAGACGGGCACGAAGGTCCACGGCGGTGACGATCTGACCCCTCAGGTTCAGGAAGCCTGCAACTTCCGAGGGCGCCATGGGAACGCGAGCGATTCGCTGCGACAACAACACTTCCTGCACCATTAGGACCGGCAGACCTAACCACTGCTCCGCGAGTCGGAAGGTGACACACTCCCAAGCGCCATGGCTTGGCACGCCCGCGGCGTTTGACATCGGTAGCTGCGACATTAGGCCACTCCTCCAGCGACTGCGAGGGCGCTCTCGACGGCGTCGAGGGCGTTAGCGAGGAAGTGCCGAGTGTCGACGACCTCCGTGGCGCGGCCACCGATCACCGCCACGCCCTGTACGCCAAGCCGATTCGACGTCGGGTGCAACCTCACGGCCGCGTCGACGATGTCGCGGATCTCATCCACGGCCAATCCCACCGTCCGCGATCCGTCACGGAACACAACCACCGGACGCGGATCGCGGGCGCGGACATCGAGGGCCGGGTTGGCCGGCACGATCGGCAAGAGCGCGTCGCGATACTGCACGAGGTAGCGACCGTCCGCCTCTTCGATCTGCGACTGCGCGATCTCCTCCAAACGTGCCACGAGGGCCAGCGGCACGGCTTGCAGCGCAGGGTACGCCGCGTCGAACAGCAACAACGTCGTGCGCTCGTCCGACGTCACATCCTCGCCCGACGTATTTTGGGCGGCGGCCGCGCTCTCCTGCTGTGACGTCATTCGCGCGGTCGTGGCGATGCCCGTGGTGTCGAGGATCATGATCACGCGGCCGTCGCCAAGGATGGTGCAGCCAGCGTACACGCCAATGTTCTTCACCAGCCGGCCGACCGGCTTGACGACGATTTCCTGCGTGTCGAAGACCTCGTCCACCACCAACCCGAAGCGTGTCTCCCCCACCTGGCACACCACCAGGTTGTACTCGGTGGTGGCCTTCTCCTCTCCCAGTTGCAACACGCTCGCCAGGTGGACGATCGGCAGGAGGATGTCGCGCAATCGGAAGAAGCGCGCCCCATTCACGTCTTCCAGCAGGTGTCGCTGCTCCTCCGTCACCCGGACCAGCTCCACCACACCGATCTGCGGAATGGCGAATAGTTCGCCGGCGGCCTCCACCAACAGCGCATTGATGATGGCCAAGGTGAGCGGAATCTTGATCCGCACGGTCGTACCCAACCCCTCACGCGATGACAGGTCGACGGTGCCACCGATCTTCTCGATATTGCTCCTGACGACGTCCATCCCCACCCCACGTCCCGACACGTTCGTGATCTTCTCGGCGGTGGAAAACCCGGGCTCGAAGATCAACCGCAGTACCTGCGCGTCGGGGAGGGCCGCTGCCGCGTCGGCCTTGAGCAACCCACGCTCAACCGCCTTGCGTCGCACGCGGTCCACGTTGATGCCGGCGCCGTCGTCTGCGACTTCGAGGATGACGTGGCCTCCCTCATGGAACGCATTCAGGCGAAGGGTGCCCTTCTCCGGCTTTCCGTTGGACCGGCGCACATCCGGCGCCTCGATCCCGTGATCCGCCGAGTTGCGGATCATGTGGGTGAGCGGGTCTTGGATCGCCTGAAGGATCTGGCGATCGAGTTCCGTCTCCGCCCCGTGCAACTCGAGTTCAATCTTCTTCCCGTTGGCCGTTGACAGGTCACGCACCAGTCGTGGGAGTTTGGTCCACGCCGATCCGACGGGTTGCATGCGGGTCTTCATCACCGCTTCCTGCAGGTCGGTGGCGACGCGGTTCAGGTGTTGGACTGGCGTTGCGTACGCGGAGTCTTCACGGCCGGACGAGATCTGCACCAACTGATTGCGTGCCAACACGAGTTCGCCGACCAGGTTCATCAGGTTGTCCAGCAGCATCACATTCACGCGCAGCGTGCTGTCAGCCAGACCTCCCTTCACCTCGCCGTTGCTGTCGGCCTCTGGTCCTTTGCCTGACGGCGCCGGTGTTGCAGCTGCCGAGGGGGCGGTGGATGTCGGTCGTGGCTCTGGCACCGCGGCCTCGACGGGGGCTGGCACTTCCTGCGACGCGGCCCGTCCTGCATCGACCATGGCCGGAGTCGGCGTCAGGACTTCAAAGATTTCGTCGATCGAACGATTGGCGAGCGGTGTGCCAACGCGTGGTGTGGGGGCCGGCCGCTCGTCAGGGGGGCGAACGTTGTCGTCGAGGCAGGCATCCAGCCGGGCGATGACGTGCAGGTCATCGCCTTCCGGTTCCTGCTCGGTACGCTCGAGGTTATCGAGGATCATCTTGATCACGTCGACCGCCCCAAGCACGGCGCTGATGACTTCCTCTGTCGCCGCGAGCTTGCCGTCGCGCATCAATACCAGCACGCTTTCGGCGGCGTGGGCCACCGTTTCCAAGCGGGCCAGGCCAAGGAAGCCGCAGGTCCCCTTGATGGTGTGGACCGTGCGAAAGATCGAGTTCAGGAGGGACAGCTCACCGGGATGTCGCTCGAGTTCGACGATGTCGGAATCGAGCTTGGTGAGGTTTTCGGCGCTTTCGGTGAGAAAGTCGCGGAGGAGATCATCCATGAGGTTCGTACCGGTATCAGGCGTACGACAACGTGGTGACCCGCCTCACGCCTAACGAGCGCCTTGAGACGAGTCTCTGTGTCTGGAATTCTCGACACGGACCGCCAAGTCCTTAATGCCATCTGTCTTAGCCTCGTCTAACGCAGACCGCATTCGATTGCGAAGAACGACTGGCATCCGATGCAGCATTTTCTGCTGTCCGTTGACCTGTCGCTTAAGGCGGTACGGGTGCCATCGCGTGCGTGCCGCCGTGGTGCCCGCGGTCTGACGATGGTCGTTGTCATCGCCACTCCGTCAGAGCGATCATCCCCCAGACGTACGCTTGCTCCGCAAGCGCGAGAATGCCGCCCGCACACACACCGTTTGCGACTCAGGTAGGGGGTGCTGCAGACGTTCTTTCCGAAGGCGGCTTCCGTCGATCGCGATGGTCCGCGGGAGGGAAGAGCACCTGTGGCGATGTGGGCCTAACTCTGGAAGAACAATGTGTCGTTAGGCTTTGCAGCAATGCCTCGACCGTGCGCGGGTTCCCCCGACGGAAATTGGCGGAAACGCCTAACAGCGGGGACCGGTCGGGGCGCACAGATATGGGCATTCCTCAGGTCCATACAACGGAGTTCACCCCATGTCACGTACACGTATTCTGTTGGCGTTGGGCGCGGTTGCTCTCTTGAGTGCTCCCGTGGCGGCTCAGGAAAAGGCCGAAGGCAAGTGGCTCGTGCGCGTACGCGCGTTGTCCTTGACGCCGGCCGACAAGTCCGACGCCATTCCATCACTGAGCGTGCCGTCCGACGCGATCACCGTCTCCAAGAAGATCTTCCCCGACATCGACATCTCATACTTCCTGGCGAAGAACATCGCCGCGGAGCTCGTCCTCACGTACCCGCAACAGCACGACGTGAAGCTGTCGGGAACGAAGATCGGCACGTTCAAGCACCTGCCGCCAACGCTGCTGCTGCAGTACCACTTCATCCCGGATGGAGTGTTCCGTCCGTATGTCGGCGCCGGCGTGAACCTCACCCTCATCTCGTCCGTCGCGTTGCACGTCACCGGAGTGGGCGACCTGGATCTCGAGAGCAGCAGCATGGGTGGCGCCGGTCAGGCAGGGTTTGACCTGAAGGTGGCCCCAGGTCTGTTCCTGAACGCGGACGTCAAGAAGGTCATGATCGGCTCCGACGTGCTCGTCGGCGGCTCGAAAGTGTCCGCGGTCAAGGTGGACCCGTGGCTCATTTCCTTCGGGATTGGCAAGCGCTTCTAGCCATGATTGAGCGACAAGCGCCCAGACGTTAGGCAAATACGCTGAACGGGAGGAGCGTCTGGTGGGGGGCGAGGCTCGAACGAGCCGCGCCCCCTTTGCTCGTGCGCCCAATCCACCGCCCGGGCTTCGAGGTTCGCCCGTGCCGCGCACCGCTCTCGGATGGCACGCATTCCAGTTTGGCGTTGATCGATGTGCGGCCCCTGGACATCCAGAGACGCAGCAACGGAAGACACTGGGACCGTACCCCCGTGGGAGCATTGGCTTGACTCGGAACCACCTGCGCGTCTGTCTGTCCTGCGGCAAGTGGGATAGCCGGCGACGGCTGGTGGTGAAATAGCGGGACGCGTCAGATTGCCGAAGGTGTCACTTCCATGATAAGGTGGCCGGTCCAAGCGGAGCATGCAGTAGCCGGACCCGCGTAGCCGCCTCGACCGTGGCGACGACGCCAGAGCGCGGCCAATGGGGCAGCGACGTTTTGCGCTCCCTCAAACACGCCCTCCGTCGGTCGCGCAAACCTGCTAGGACCACAAGCAGAACGAACCGGTCGACGACTAGTGTATTGACAAGATTTCAGAACGAATGTAAACGTTTACATTTCCGGCGGGCGGAGGACCCGCCGGACGCCGACTCCACCCGTCACCAAGTCCGCCCATGGCCACCATCAAGGACGTCGCCAAGAAAGCCGGGGTCTCCGTGGCCACGGTATCGCGCGTCTTTAATGCCAGTGGACCGGTCAGTGCCAAGGCGATCGAACGCGTCCGCGACGTCGCCTCCGCCTTGCGCTACGTCCCGCACGTCGGCGCGCGCTCCCTCATTACCTCGCGCACCAACTGCGTCGGCGTCCTCCTCCCCGACCTCTACGGAGAGTTCTTCTCCGAAGTGATTCGCGGCATGGACCAGACCGCGCAGCAACACGGCTTTCACCTCCTCCTCTCCTCCGCGCATAACGGCAAACGCGAATTGGAAGGGGCCATGCGCGCCATGCGCGGCCGCGTGGACGGCATGATCATCATGTCGCCGCACCTGGACGAGGCGGCACTGATCGCCAACCTGCCGTCCACGGTTCCCGTTGTCCTCATCAGCTGCCGGGTGAAGGATGGGGACTACGACTCGATCGTCATCGACAACGCCCGTGGGGCGCAGCAAATGGTCGCGCACCTCGTGTCGCAGGGCCACCGGCGCGTGGCCATCATCCGCGGCGCCGAAGGGAATCATGATGCCTCGGAGCGCCTGCGCGGGTACCGGCGTGCCCTCCGCGACGCCGACCTCGCGGCCGATCCATCGTTGGAGCTGTCGGGAGACTTCACCGAAGCGTCCGGGCATCGCGCCGTCGCCCAGGCCTTGAGCCTGGCCGATCCACCCACGGCGATCTTCGCCGCCAACGACGCCATGGCGATCGGCGCCGTCAGTGCGCTCCGCGACCTGGGCCGTCGCGTCCCCGAGGATGTCGCCGTCGGCGGCTTCGACGACATCCCCATCGCCCGCTACATGAACCCGGCCCTCTCGTCCGTCCACGTCCCCATCTCAGAGATGGGCGCCCGGGCCACACAACGCATCATCGAAGCGCTGACTGGAACTCCAAGCCGCAAGCGTCGGCGCGAAGTCCTTCCCACGCAGCTCATCGTCCGCGCGTCAACCAACGGAACTCACGGTCCACGCTGACGCCCGCAGAACCACGCCTTTCCCAGGAGAGAGACCGATGCGAAGTAGAGTTGTTCAAGGGTTGCTTGCGATGGCGCTGGCCGTACTGGCGCCCGCAACAGGGGCACTCGCCCAAACCACCACCGGATCCATTCGCGGCTACGTGAAGGACCAGTCGGGAGCTCCCCTGGCCGAGGCGCAGGTCCTGGCGCGGAATGTGGACATGGGCGTGTCGCGCGGCACGCTGTCGAATGCCGAAGGGTTCTACAACCTCGCCGGCCTGCGTCCCGGCAGCTACGAACTGACCATCCGGCGTCTCGGCTTCACCATGCAGACGCGCGCGGTGACGGTCTCCATCGGCGAGACGGTGTCACTGGACCTGCAGATGCAACAGGCGGCGACGCAGCTCACGGGGGTCGTGGTGGTCTCGGCGCCTACACAGACGGCCAAGACCTCCGAGATCGGCACCGGTGTGTCCCGCGAAAAGATCCGTGACCTCCCATCGGCCGATCGCAACTTTCTCGACCTCACCGGACTCGTACCCGGCATCACGCCAAAGGCCGTTAACAACGGCGACAAGTTCTTCGCCGCCGGCGGCCAGCCCGCCGAGGCCATCAACGTCTTCGTGGACGGCGCGACGTACAAGAACGACGTGTTGCGCGGCGGCGTTGTGGGACAAGACGCGTCCAAAGGCAATCCGTTCCCGCAGGGTGCGGTGCAGGAGTTCCGCGTCATCACCCAGAACTACAAGGCCGAGTATCAGAAGGCGTCGTCGGCGATCATCACCGCCACCACGCGCTCGGGTGGTATCAACTGGGAAGCCGAACTCTTTGGAAACAACATCTCGAAGGCCTATGTCGCACGTGACGCCATCGCCACCAGAAATGGCGACGCGCGGCCGAACTACAATCGCTTGCAGGGCGGCGGCAGCCTGAGTGGGCCGCTGGTTGCCAACAAGCTGTTCTTCTTCGGCACGTACGAATTGAACGCGCGGGATGAACCCGAGTACGTGAGGCTCGGTGGCGACGCGGCCAATGCGCCCGCCTCGCTCAACCTGCAGCAGTACCTGGGCCAGCACACGAGCACGTTCAAGGAGCACCTGGGCTTTGGCAAGCTGACTTGGGTGAAGTCAGACCGTAGCACCGTGGACGCCAGCTTGAACGTCCGCAGTGAGTCGGACTTCCGCGGCTTTGGCGGGCAAACCGCCTTCGAAGCGTCGGAAGACGTGAAGATCAACGTCTACACCGGTGTCGTGAACTGGAAGTACTCGGGCGACCGGTGGCTGAACGAAGCGCAGTTCAACGGCCAGAACTTCATCTGGAATCCCACCTGGACCAACGGCGATCTCATTGGCAAGAACTACTTCGGGCTCCTGCGCATCGGCGGCAAGGACTCCGAACAGAAGTTCAAGCAGCGTCGCCTTTCGTTCCGTGATGACGTGACGCGCTCGGGGGCGCACTGGAACGGCGACCATGTCATCAAGATGGGCGCTTCCGTCGACTTCCTGGCGTATGAGTCGAACAAACGCTTCACGGAGAACCCGGTCTTCAACTTCCGGTCGGATGAGCAGTGGTCCCGACCGTTCGAGGCGTTCTTCGGATTTGGCAATCCCACCATCAGCACGAACAACACGCAGATCGGCGCCTACATCCAGGACGACTGGACCGTGACGCCAAAGTTGACGTTGAACGTCGGCATCCGATGGGACGCCGAGACCAACATGATCAACAACGACTACGTGACGCCGTCGGCGCTGGCCGATTCGCTGCGCGGGCCACTGGCCGGACAGTTCTACGTGGACGTTCCGAAGCTGAAGGCGGATGGCACCTGCTGCGACAACGTGCGTCGTCGCGTGGTGGACGAACTGGGTGGGATCAATCGCTACATCACGACCGGTAGCTCGGACCGCAAGATGTACCTCGGGGCCTTCCAGCCGCGTCTTGGTGCGTCGTATGACCTGACGGGCGACGGTCGTACGGTCCTCTTTGCCGGTGCCGGCCTGTACTTCGACCGCAACTATTGGAACACCCTGTTGGACGAGCAATTCCGTCGGCAATACTCGGTGCTGAAGGTGTCGTTCAACGACGTTGGGAGCACCACGGGTTGCGCGGCGTGCGTGAAGTGGGACCCGAAGTACTTCGACCCGGCACAGCTTCGCTCGCTCGCCGGTACGGCTGGACTTCCTGAGGTGTTCCTGGTGGCGAACGACCTCAAGCCACCCCGGACCGTGCAGTTCAGTGCTGGCGTGCGCCGTGGCATCGGCAATTCGCTGCTCACCGTCACCTACAACGGTGTCCGTGGCACGAATGGCATGAACTTCGTGCGTGCGACGCCATGGGGCGGCCTGGGCCCGAACTACGCGCAGGCTTTCATCGCCGACGACCGTGTGAAGACGTGGTACGATGCCATGCAGCTGCAATGGGAACGACCGCTGCGCGAGTCGAACCGCTGGGGCGGCGCGGTGGCGTACACACTGGCTCGCTCGCTGGAACAAGGGCAGAGTCAGGACATCTTCTGGCCATTCGATGACCGTTACCCGGTGGTCTCGGACCTGCCAAAGCGTCGAGCGCCTGGCGATCAGCGCCACACGGTCGTCGCGCATGGCATCGTGAAGATGCCGTGGCAGCTGCGTGCGAGCTCCGTCGTCACACTTGGCTCGGGCATTTCGGTGAACGCGACAGATGCGAGCAACGGGTGGGACCTGGCAGCGCAACGCACCTACGTGTATGTGCCGCCCACATCGTCGTTCCTTGGCGTCGGTCACGTGTTTGGAACACAGAACATGGATCTGCGCCTCGAACGGACGTTCTCGTTCGCCTCAGCCCAATCGATGTCGGTCATTGCCGAGCTGTTCAATGCGCTCGACTCGGACAACTTCGGCTGCTATGACGCCACGATCTATCCGACGTCCGGCAATGTGAATGCGAACTATGGGAAGCCTGGTTGCGCCGCACTCGGGCGACGCTTCCAGATCGGGCTGCGCTATGGATTTCGCCCGACCAGCGGCAGCGGGAAATAGCGTCTCGGTGCCCGCTCGTTTGTAGGCCAGTGAGGAAAACTGAGCGGTGGCGCCATATCTTGGTGCCACCGCTCGTGCTTCCGACCGCGGAGCTTATGCGAAGACATCTCTTGACTCACGCGGCAGCGACGCCCCCTGCACGCGCGCACGTTCACACATCGTGGGTGCCGGCGTTCGCCGTGGGATTGCTGCTCGTTCTCAGCGCACCTGGGTGCCCACGCCGAACGAATCCCGAGTCATGGCCGCCGACACCACCGGTGCTGGCGCCCTGCTCGACGACCTTCAACATCGCACGTTCAACTACTTCTGGGAGCTGAGCAACGCCACCAACGGACTGACGCCGGACAGGTGGCCAACCAAGTCGTTCAGCTCCATCGCCGCGGTCGGCTTTGCGCTGACCGCGTATCCGATCGGTGTCACGCACGGATGGATCAGCCGTTCGCAGGCCGCCGAGCGAACTCGCACGACGCTGGAGTTTCTTTGGAGCGCCCCCCAGGGCGCAGCGGCGACGGGAGTAACTGGGTACCACGGGTTCTTCTACCACTTCCTCGATATGACGACCGGCTTGCGATTCGAGCAGGTCGAGCTTTCCACCATCGACACGTCGTTGCTGCTTGGCGGGGTGCTTTTCTGCCAGACGTATTTCGATGGAACCGACGAAGTCGAGCAGCGCATCCGCGCGTTGGCCGACTCCATATATGCCCGCGTCGACTGGACATGGATCCAGCCGCATGCCCCGCTGGTGAATCATCGCTGGCGTCCCGAGGACGGCTTCGGGCCTAACGATTGGCGCGGCTATGACGAGTCGATGTTGCTGTACGTGCTGGCCATTGGGTCGCCGTCGCATCCGATCGCCGCGGAGGGATGGAATGCGTACACAGCCACCAACCGGTGGGACACGTTCTACGGACAGCCACACGTGAACTTCGAGCCCCTCTTCGGGCATCAGTACTCGCACGTCTGGATCGACTTTCGCGGGATTCGCGACGCGTACATGCGAACTCGCGGGATCGACTACTTCGAGAACTCGCGGCGCGCCACGTACTCGCAGCGCGCGTACGCCACCGCCAATCCGGGCGGGTGGATTGGCTACGGCGCGAACCTGTGGGGCCTCACCGCCTCGGATGGTCCACTGGATTCGACATTCTCCGTTGCCGGCAAGTCGCGCACCTTTCACACGTACTGGGCGCGCGGTGCGGCGGCCCACGAGATCCGTGACGACGGGACTATCGCCCCGACGGCGGCTGGCGGATCCATCGCCTTCGCGCCTGAGATCGTGCTGCCGGCACTGCTCGAGATGCGGCAGCGCTACGGCGACAACCTGTACCAAACGTACGGCTTCCTCGACGCCTTCAATCCCACCCTAACGACTGCCATGCCAACGCACCACGGTCGCGTCGTGCCGGGGGTAGGCTGGTTCGACGGAGACTGGCTGGGCATCGACCAAGGGCCCATCGTGGCCATGATCGAGAACTATCGCTCGGGGCTGGTGTGGCAGACCATGCGTCGGAATCCGCATATCGTGCGCGGGTTGCGGCTGGCAGGCTTTACCGGTGGGTGGCTGGACGGGGCGCCTGGTCAATGACCGTCGCGTGGCGACGCCTGCGACGATGCGCTGCATGGTCCTTGGCGCTCATTGGCGGCGCGTCGTCATGTCGCGGAACGGCGAGCGACGGCCAGTTGGTCACACTGCGCTTCTGGGCCTTTGGACGAGAAGGGGAGGTGGTGGCCAGCCTGGTGCAGGACTTCGAGGCCACGCACCCTGGCATACGCGTTCAGGTGCAACAGATCCCGTGGCGTGCCGCGCACGAAAAGTTGCTCACGGCGTACGTCGGTGAGACGCTCCCCGACATCGCACAGCTGGGAAACACCTGGGTCCCGGAGTTCGATGCCTTGGGAGCGCTCCTCCCGCTCGACTCGCTGATCGCGGCCACCCAATGGCCCGTCGGCGACTTCTTCCCCGGCATCTGGGCCACCAATGTCATCGACGGCCGCACACTCGGCGTGCCATGGTACGTGGACACACGTGCCATGTTCTACCGAGCAGATCTGCTGGCCAAGGCCGGAATCACGGCCATGCCGACCACGTGGGATGCATGGGTGGACGCGATGCGGCGAGTACGCGGCTTGTCGGGTGGCCGGGACTTTGCCGTCTTCATCCCCGTGAATGAGTGGGCGCAGTCCGTCGTGTTGGCGCAGCAAACGGGATCGCCCCTCCTGGGAGAACGCGGCACACGCGGTGACTTTCAGGGCCCGGAATTTCGCAAGGCACTGGGATTTCTGTTGAAGCTGTTTGCCGATTCCCTGGCGCCGATCGCTGGTACACAACAGATCGCGAACCTGTACCAGGAGTTCGCCCGCGGGTACTTCGCGATGTACATCTCCGGTCCGTGGAATATCGGCGAGTTCGCGCGCCGCATGCCGCCGGAGCTACGGGATGCGTGGGCGACCGCGCCACTCCCCGGTCCGTACGGTGACTCGAGCCGTGTGTCCCTCGCCGGCGGATCGTCTCTGTCCGTACTCTCCTCGTCGAAACATGTGACCGAGGCGTGGGCACTGCTGACGTTTCTTTCGCAGCCGGAGCAACAAGCACAGTTCTATCGCCTGAGCGGTGACTTGCCAGCACGAAGGACGGCGTGGCAGGACAGTTCGCTTGCGCAGAACACGCGTGCCGCCGCCTTCTTCGATCAGCTGCAACGCGTGCAGCCGCTCCCGGCCGTACCGGAGTGGGAACAGATCGCCACCAAGGTGCAGGAGTACGTTGAGGCCGTCATCCGAGGAAGCATGCGGCAGGACGACGCCCTTGCGGCACTCGACCGCGACGTCGACATCATGTTGGAGAAGCGGCGCTGGCTCCTGGAACGACGCCGGGTGGTGAGCCGCTGATGCAAGTACGCGAGCGCGTCCCTTGGCTCTTCCTGACCCCCGGAATCGCGCTCATTGCGGTGTTCTTCGCGCTCCCAGTCGTCGCGGCGTTCGTCCTGTCTTTCACCGACTTCGACATCTACGCGCTTGCGGATATCTCCGTCATGCGCTGGGTCGGTTTCCAGAACTACGCGCGGTTGCTATCCAGCCCGGACTTCCTGAAGGCCCTTCGAAACACGTTCTACTTCGTGATCGTTGGTGGGCCGCTCTCGGTCGGCGTGTCGCTGGCGGCGGCGATGTTGGTCAATGCGCGATTGGCGCCCTTCAAGGGTTTCTTCCGCACGATCTACTTTGCCCCAGTCGTCACCACGGTTGTCGCCGTCGCTGTCGTCTGGCGCTATCTGTATCATCCCACGTACGGCCTCATCAACTGGGCACTTGGCTCGTTAGGTGTGGCGCCGATCGACTGGCTGGGTGACCCGACCTGGGCCATGCCAGCCATCATCATCATGGCCGTGTGGAAGAACTTCGGCTACAACATGGTGGTGTTCATCGCTGGGTTGCAGAACATCCCCGAAGAGCTGCACGAGGCGGCGACGTTGGACGGCGCCGGCGCCTGGCACCGCTTCCGGCACATCACGCTCCCCATGCTGGCGCCAACGTTTGTCTTCGTTGGACTCATCACGATGATCGGGTATTTCCAGCTGTTCGCTGAGCCGTATGTGATGACGCAAGGGGGACCGGTGCGCAGTACGGTGAGTCTGGTACTTCTGATGTATGAGGAAGGGTTCCGATGGTGGCGCATGGGCTACGCGGCGGCTATCGCCTTTGTCCTGTTCGCGATCATGGCGGCCTTCACGTTGGTGCAGCTGCGCCTGCGACGAGAGGAACCATGAGTACGCCAGTGCGACGGGTTCTCCTCGGCGCTCTGTTAGGCATCGGTGCGTTGGTGACGCTCGCGCCACTATTGTGGATGCTGTCGATCTCCTTCATGCCATCGGGCGACGCCAACACGTTTCCTCCCCGGTTGCTCCCGCGCGTCTGGACACTCGAGCACTATCGAGCGCTCTTCACGCGACTGGAGCTTGCCCGCTATGTAGTCAACTCCATCGTCCTCGCGTCGACCGTGACGGTGGTGTCCCTCCTGATCAACAGCATGGCGGGGTACGCCTTTGCGAAGTACCGGTTTCGAGGGCGCGACTCGTTGTACCGCGCCTTGCTCGGCGCCCTGGTGATCCCAGCACAGGTGGCGATGCTCCCGCTCTTTCTTCTCCTCAAGACGATGGGCCTCGTGAACACCTACGTCGGGGCCATGATTCCGGGACTGGCCAGCATCTTCGGAATCTTCCTCGTTCGACAGTACGCCCTGTCGATTCCCGATGACTTGTTGGACGCAGCGCGCATCGATGGAGCTGGCGAGTGGCGCATCTACCGGTCGATCGTGCTCCCCATCATACGGCCGATACTGGTGACGCTCGCCGTGTTCACGTTCATGGGGACGTGGAATGACTTCATGTGGCCCTTGATCATCCTGAGCGACGATGCGCGTTACACGCTGCCCGTGGCGCTCGCCAACCTGTCGCTCGAGCACGTGCAGGATACGGAACTCATGATGGCCGGAGCCGTGCTCACCGTCCTGCCCGTGATGGCGTTGTTCGTGGTACTGCAACGTCAGTACATCGCTGGCATCACGACAGGGAGCGTCAAAGGATGATGCCGTGGCCGGTCGCCGCGCTCGCTAGTGGGCTGTTGGTCGCCAGCGCCGGCGTGGTGACGGGACAGGCGACCACACGGATGTTGGACGGCTTTGAGAAGGTGTCCGACTGGACCGCCGTTCCCAGTGACGGCGCCACGATGAAGCTCTCGGCGGCACCCGGACGACATGGGCAGTCACTGCGCATCGACTTCGACTTGACCGGTGGCGGCTACGTCATCGTCCGGCGGACTCTCGATCTTACGCTGCCGACCAACTACGAGTTCGGACTCCAGGTGCGTGGTAGGGCTCGCCGGAACAACCTCGAGTTCAAGCTCGTGGATCCTTCCGGCGAGAACGTGTGGTGGTCGAACCAGCGGCGTTTTGCGTTTCCCGCGCAGTGGCAGCAGATGATCCGGAAGCGGCGGCATATCTCCTTCGCGTGGGGCCCAGCCGGCGGTGGCCAGCTCGAACGCGTTGGCGCAATTGAGCTGGCGATCACGGCCGGCGACGGAGGACGAGGGACCGTCTGGCTGGACGACCTGACGATCACCACACTGCCAGACCCCCCTGCGACCACACCGCCCGTCATCGCGAGTGGCGCCTCGAGCCCAGCCAACCCAGCGCCGGCCTCCGTCGATGGCGACTCCTCCACGGCCTGGCGATCGCCAAACCCGACCGGATCGCTTCTCCTGGACCTCGGCGTCGTGCGGGAGTTCGGTGGCCTCACCATTGTCTGGGCCGACGGAAAGCCCCCGGCGCGCGCCGACGTCGAGGCGTCCCGGGATGGGCGCACATGGCAGCGACTCGGGCAACTGACGGCGCCATGGGGTCCCGCGTCGAACCTTTGGCTCCCGGAGTCCGACGCGCGCTACCTCCGACTCACAGTGAGGTCTCGGGCTGCTCTGCCCGGGATCTCAGAGGTGGCGGTTCGGCCCCTGACTTGGGCCGAGTCGCCTAACGACTTCGCCGTTGTCGTGGCCCGCGCGGCGCCGCGGGGCATTTTCCCCCGCGCGATCTCCGGGGAGCCCTCCTATTGGACTGCCTTTGGAGCCGATCGCGACTCATCGGAAGCCTTGTTGAACACGGACGGGGTCATCGAGCCGTTCAGTGGGGGCTTCTCCCTCGAGCCCTTGGTAACGATCGAAGGACGAACGTACACTTGGGCGAGCGTGTCGCATACCACATTTCTTGAAGGCCAGCTGCTGCCCTTCCCCGTGAGTCGTTGGGAGGCGCCAGGCTGGACCCTCGATGTAGCGCCGTTCGCGCCCGCGACCGACCGCTCGGCGACCATCTATGCGCGGTACATACTGCGAAACCGGTCGGCCACGCCGCTATCCGCGTCGCTAGGCATTGCCCTCCGGCCCTTCCAGGTGAACCCGCCGTGGCAGTTTCTGCAGACCCCGGGTGGCATTTCGGAGATTCATCGGATTTCTCGACGCGGTACACAGCTCACGATAAACGGCGACCGCCAGCTCCAACTCCTGACTGCTCCGTCGTCCATCTCGGTGAGTACGTACGATCGCGGCGACATCGTGGCGCGGCGGCTGGCGAACGACGTGGTGCGCGGAGACTCGGTGAGCGATCCCAGCGGACGCGCGTCTGCCCTGCTCGGCTACGACCTGCTCGTCGCCCCGGGTGACTCGCAAGTCGTCGTGCTCGCTGCTCCGTCGGCTCCGACATCCGCCGCTCTGCCGCTCGCGGCGATCGACTCGGTGCGCCAACACGCGATGGCGTGGTGGACCGCGCAACTGAACGAGCCGCTCTTTGCCCTGCCGGACGAGGCCCAACCGCTGCTTGCAACCCTTCGCGCGTCCCTTGCCTCTATCCTGTTGATGCGCGACGGCTCCGCACTGCGTCCCGGAGCACGATCGTACGCACGGTCGTGGATTCGAGACGGCGCCATGATGTCCGCCGCACTCCTGCGCGCGGGAATGGCCGACGTCGTGCGCACCTACGCCGACTGGTACGCACCCTTCCAGTACGCCAACGGGAAGATCCCGTGTTGTGTGGACGATCGGGGCGCCGACCCAGTACCTGAGCACGACTCGCACGGCGAGTTCATCTACCTGATCGCCGAATACGTCCGCTACACCGGGGATCGTGCCTTTGCGGTTAGGCACTGGCCAGCGGTCGTTCGAGCCATGCAGTACATCGGCCAACTGCGGGCGCAACGTCTCACCCCGGAGTTCCGCAACGGACCGTACTACGGAATCATGCCGCCATCAATCAGCCACGAAGGGTACTCGGCCAAGCCGATGCACTCGTATTGGGATGACTTCTGGACCATGCGTGGCCTGAAGGACGCCGCGTGGCTTTCCGAATGGTTAGGCACCCCCGAGGCGAACGAGTACCGAGACGTGAGGGACGCCGTCCGGACCGATCTGGGCAACTCCATACAGCGATCCATGCAGCTGCATCGGGTGCCGTACATCCCCGGCGCGGCTGACCTTGGAGATTTTGATGCGACATCCACCACCATTGCCGTCTCGCCAGTAGACGAGCTGGGGTACCTCCCGGCAGAGGCCGTCGACTCCACCTTCGACCGCTTCTACCAGTTCTTTCGCGCGCGACGCGACGGACAGCTGGCGTGGGAGAACTACACGCCCTACGAACTTCGCCTGATGGGGACCATGATCAGGCTTGGGTATCGCGATCGGGCGATGGAGCTGGCGGAGTACTACCTGAAGGACCAACGCCCATCTGGCTGGCGACAGTGGGCGGAGGTGGTCTGGCGCGATTCCACCGCGACGCGCTTCATCGGGGACCTGCCGCATGCGTGGGTCGCATCGGATTTCGTGCGTTCATTCTTTGATGTCTTTGCCTTCGAGCGCGAGCGTGACCGGACCTTGATCCTTGGCGCGGGCATTCCGGCGAAATGGCTGGACAGTCGTCAGCCCGTGTCGGTGCGTGGCCTGCGCACCCAGTACGGTGTGGTGGACCTGACGCTGCAACGAATGGGCGATGTCGTGGAGGTCAGCGTGTCGGTCGCGAGCTTGCCGCCTAGCGGCCTCGTGTTGGCCCTTCCCTTCGAGGTGCTTGGCGAGACGTTCCGTGATCCGGCCGGACGCGTCATCGCCGAGCGGTCGGGTTCCACGCTTCGACTGCTGCAACCGGCCACAACCCTGACCGTCCCGATCCGGGACTCACGCCATCGTTAGGTATGCGCGCCCGGAACGGTGCAGAGGTTCGCCCCACGCGACCGAATGACGTCTCGATAGTACAACGCACTGGCCTTTGGCGTGCGTTCCATCGTTTCGTAGTCCACGTGCACGATCCCGAACCGTTTGGAGTAGCCGAGGCTCCACTCGAAGTTGTCCAGCAGGGACCAGGCGAAGTACCCGCGCACGTCTACGCCAAGCGCACGCGCGTCCAGCACGGCGCGCAGGTGAGACCGGAAGTAGTCGACGCGAAGTGGATCTTCCACGCGGCCATTCAAAGCGCGCGGTGGATCGTAGAAGGCCGCGCCATTCTCCGTGATGTACAACGGAATGGGGCCGTAACGCTCCTTCAGGCTCGTCAGCAACGTGGTCAGCGCCGGCGCATGCACTTCCCAGCCCGTTTCAGTGTAGGTGTGGCCACGCTGCCGGACGTTGCGGGAGTGAACGGGCCAAGCGTCTGGGGCGTGTGCCGTCACGCCGCGAGTGTAATAGTTGATTCCAACGAAATCGATCGGCTGCGCCATGAGGGCAAAGTCGGCCGGTGCGAATTCCGGCCAGGCCGACCCGAAGATCTCCCTCATTTCGTCCGGATACTTTCCCAGCAGGATCGCGTCCAGGTACTGACGATTCATGTACGCATCGGCGCGCCGCGTAGCGGCGATGTCTTCGGGGCGTTCGGACGCAGCGACCTTGGGCTCCAGGTTCACCACCATTCCGATCTGCTTCACAGCGGCGGCCCTCGCCGCCTGGACGGCAGCGCCGTGGGCACGCATCAAGTTGTTCGTCGCGAGGGGCGTCTCGAACAGGTTCTTATGACCGGGCGCCAACGCGCCGTGCAGGTACCCGCCGTCAGTCACAACCCACGGTTCGTTCAGCGTCGCCCACATCGCCACCCGGTCACCCAACGCGCGATACATGACGTCGGCATAGTCTGCGAACCAGCTGGCGATGTCGCGATTCAACCATCCGCCGCGGTCATCGAGCGCAGCCGGCAAGTCCCAGTGATACAGTGTGACATTCGGCGCCATCCCGGCGCTCAGCAGCTCGTCCACCAACCGACGGTAGTGGTCCAGCCCGCGCTCATTGATGTGCCCTGTGCCGGACGGCAGGATCCGAGACCACGAAATGCTGAATCGATAGGCGTTGAAATTGAGGTCGCGCATGAGCGCGACATCTGCCGCGTAGCGACGGTAGTGATCACAGGCAATGTCACCCGTCTCTCCGCCAGCCGTCAGCCCGGGCGTATGAACAAAGCGATGCCAGATGCTGGCACCGGCCCCATCAGCCAACGGCGATCCTTCGATCTGATACGCCGACGTGGCGGCACCCCACAGGAAGTTCTCGGGAAAAAGCGGGATATCACTCATACAGGCAGCAGATCATGGCACGCGTACGTCTCGTAGGAGTCAGCAAAATATACCAGAAAGAGGGCGGCGTTGCGGCCGTCAGCGGCGTCGACCTGGATGTCGCCCATGGCGAGTTCGTCGTGCTGGTTGGTCCCTCAGGCTGCGGCAAGAGTACCACCCTTCGCATGATCGCTGGTCTCGAGACGATCTCCTCGGGCGATCTCTTCATCGACGACCGTCGCGTCAACGATGTGTCCCCGGACGCGCGCGATATTGCCATGGTCTTTCAGAACTATGCGCTGTATCCGCACATGACGGTGCGGCAAAATCTCGCCTTCGCCCTCCAGCTCCGCAAAGCACCGCCTGCCGAGATTGCGCGCCGCGTCACCGAAGCGGCTGGCATCCTCGGCATTGAATCACTGCTCGATCGCCGACCGAAACAGCTCTCGGGTGGGCAACGGCAGCGAGTGGCCGTGGGGCGCGCCATCGTGCGCGAGCCGCGCGCGTTCCTCTTCGACGAGCCACTGTCAAACCTGGACGCTGCTCTCCGGGTACAAATGCGACGCGAGATCGCACGAATCCATCGCCGCTTGGCCGCGACCATGATTTACGTCACCCACGATCAGGTCGAGGCCATGACACTGGGCGACCGCATCGTCGTGATGCATGGCGGGCGAATCATGCAGGTCGGCACACCCTCCGAGCTGTACGACCGGCCGGCCAACCGATTCGTGGCCGGCTTCATCGGAACTCCCTCGATGTCGTTCATTGAAGGTGTCTACGACGCTGACCGAAGGACGTTCGGCGCCGCTGCGCTTGGCACGGTGTCGCAACCCATGCCTAACGGCATTGCGTCGGCCATGAGCCGCTCGACTACCGGTCGCGTGCATATAGGCGTGAGGCCTGAACACGTTTCGATCACTCCGCCGGCCGATCCCGGACACGCGCTGCGCGTGACACTCCCCACGGACTTGGTGGAAAGCATCGGGAGCGAGTGTTACGCCTACTTCGTGCTGGGGCCCACGCACCTCGTGGCCCGCTGCCAACCCGCCGATGCGCCGGTCGCTGGGGCATCCGCCGACGCCTGGATCGACTTGCGATACGTCCACTGCTTCGACGCGACGAATGGCGAGCGATTGTAAGCTCCTGACTGCGGACCAACGACCTACCGTGGAGCGTCTTTTTGCGGCGGCAGCCGCGCCCGCCATTGCCTGATGCGGCGCCTAACGTGGACCTCGTCCACCGAACCCACTCACCGAACTGATCCGAACGTAAATCGGCTGACGAATGGCATCGAATCCCCTCGCGGTTCGGCTCTGTAGGTTGCCATCCTGGAACTGGTACAGCACGGAGTCGAGCCGGACGTTCCAGCGCCACTGTTCAACGGAAATCGCCAATCGATTTCGACCAAACCTGGGCAGCACCTCCACGCCATAGAACACCGGCAGCACAGGTTTGAAGGGCACCGCGGCAGCTCCACCAAAGAAACGCACGCGGAGCCGCGACGCATCGATGGCGTCCAGCGACACTACCCCCGCGACGTCCAAGTACGAGTATTGCGGAACGTTGCTCGTTGGCTCCGTGCGAGTGACGGAGGAGCTTCCGCTGGGAACGGGTGCCTGCACCGTCTCGAAGAAACACTTTTCACGCTTGAACGGGTTGCCGTACACGAGGTCTCCGCGAATCCCCAGCGATAGTCGGGGCGCGAAGCCACGGTTCATCGCCGTTCCAACGTGCATTGACACCTGCGATCCGCAGCGCTGCGCGTTGAACTCTCGCGGTGCAGACCAGCTGGCGCCAACGCCAATCCACGATTCTCGCGGGGGAACTGGCCCACCCTGGGCGCCGACCGGAGTCGAGAGCGCCGCCAGACAAGACCCCGCGAAGACAACGTGCCGCAGTCGCCCGGGCGTCGCCGCACCGTGCCGCATTGTGACGCCGGCTGAGTTAGTCCGCCGGACAGGCCGGAACAAAGGGTCGCGCATAATCATCGTATCAACCCGAGGGGTGAAGCTGGTCACTAGGCCGCCGAGCGAAGGGCGGCGACCGGATCGGTACGCGCGGCGCGCCGCGCCGGGAGGTAACACGCAAGGGCCGCGACCACGAGCACCGCCAGCGAGACCGTGAAATAAACCAACGGGTCGCGCGGCGACGTTCCATAGAGTGCACCGGCGATCAGTCGTGTGCCGTACACGGCCGCCGGTACGCCGATGGCCACACCGATCATCGCGAGCCGCATGCCGTCAGCTACTACCATGCGAGCCAGCGACTCCCGGCTTGCCCCGAGTGCGCCGCGAATCCCCAGCTCGCGAGTACGCTGGCTGACCGCATAGGCTAACAAGCCGTAGATGCCAAAGACCGCCAATAGCACGCCCACGAGCGCGAACCCCAGGATCTGCACGGCATTGTCCCGCATGCCTCCCAGCTGTTGCTCGACCTGATCGCGAAGTAGTCCCGTGAACGCCGGTCGGTCGGGAACCTGCCGGATCGTGATCTGGCGGACCGGCGCCAACAACGTCGTGGGATTTCCGACAGCTCGAACGAGAAATTGCGGGAACGCCGACGGAGCCTGTCGATAGGGACGATACAGCTCCGGGCCATCTTCGCCGAGCAAAAGATTCGAGGCGCTGGCCTTGTTGTTCGCCACCACCCCAACGATCGTGACGGGAAGTTCCGCGCCGCCAGTGTCAACACGAACGATCTGGCCCAGCACGTCGCCACTCGGCCACCAGCGACGGGCCGTCCATTCGTTCACGATCGCCACGGGGAGACCATTCTCCGTGTCTTGAAGCGTGAACTCGCGCCCGCTCCGGACGTGAACACCAACGGTAGAGAAGTACCCAGGACTCACCGAAACCACCTCGCGCGGAACTTCATTCGCCGCCATCGGCTCGGCATCGCCGGACCTCGTAATCCTCACCTCCCCGCGAGTCGCCAAAGAAACGGACGCCTGCACCGCCACGCCGGCGGCTCCCGGCACCGTGCGCAGTTCGTCGGCGATGCGCTCCGTCACCGGAACATAGGTCTCTTTCACCCGCCATGGGTGCGGATAGCTCGGCACAGTGCGGACGAGTCGCTCCACGCTGAACCCCAAGTTCACCTTCGAGTAGTGCCACTCCGTGCGCGCCAGCAACCCCGCACCGACCAGCAGCACCACAGCCACGCTCACCTCGGTCACCACCAGGACGGCCTGCGACACACTCCCGCCGCGCGCGAGTGACTGAGACCCGCGTCGCAGAAGAGCCTGCGCGTTCACCTGTGAAATCAGTCTGGCGGGAATCACACTCAACAGAACACCGGCGAGTGCCGACACCCCAACGACAAACAGCACGGCCCCCAGATCGATCCGGTAGTCCATACCGTTCGGACGGAAGGAGGCGAGCGCCGGATGACTCCGAAGCACTCCCAACGACATTGCAGCCAAGGCCAACCCCCCAATGGCACCTGTTGCGACCAGAACCACGTTCTGCGCCAGCAAATGCTCCACCAACTTTCGCCGCGAGGCGCCCAGGGCCGAACGGAGGGCGAGCTCCTCCTGCTGTCGCAGCGTTCGCACGAGGAGCAGGTTGGCCAGATTCGCACAGGCGATGAGCAGCACACACCCGACCACCGCGGCGAAGATCACGTCGTGCGACTGGGTCGCCGCGACATACCGCTCCCGGAGCGAGGACACCGACAGCTTCATCTCCCCGTCATTGGGCCCGAGTGCCCGGAGCGCCGGTGACAGGGCCGTCAGCTCCGCCTGGAGTTGTTGCGGTGTCTTGCCGCGTGCCAGGCGCGCCAGCACGTTCACCGAGCGAATCGAGGGCCGCGTACTCGGATCCAGGGTGGGTACTGCCGGGAGCCAGAAGTCCGATCGCACCTCGAACGAAAAACCGGGGGGCATGACACCCACGACCGTGTAGTGCGAGTCGCTGAGTTTCACGTCCCTGCCGATGATGCTTCGATCGCTGGCGAATTGCGACTGCCATAACCCGTAGCTCAAGACCGTCGCCAGCGGGGCGCCGAGGCGATCGTCGTCTGGCCCAAGTGAGCGACCGAGCACCGGTTGTGCCTGTAACAGCTCGAACACCTTGGGAGACACCACGCCGCCGTTGAGCAGGAGCGGCTCGCCGCCGGTGGCGAGGGCCTTGCCGCCTGACGTGAACGCCGCCACGGCGTCGACGGACTGGAACGGATGATCGTGAAGGAGCTGCGCGAACGTCTCGTAGCGTACCTCACAAGCGCCCACACAACGACCGGTCGTCCTGCCGCCCGTGGCAATGGGTTCCTCACCGATCAGGACAAGCCGCTCAGGCTCGGGAAAGGGCAGCGCGCGCCAGCGCACCGCGGAGACCACGCTGTAGGCCGCGGCACTGGCGCCAATCCCCAGCGCCAGCGAAACGATCGCCGTCACTGTGAAACTCGGTGAGCGGCCTAACGAACGGAGGGCAGAGCGGAGCGGCAACACCTATGGAAGGCGTCCGTACTTCTTCATCGCCGCCAACATGCGATCGACGGGCATTGCATAGATGCGCAGGTCATTGGCACCGGTCGTCGTTTCGGCCGCCAGCAAGGCGTTGGTAATCGCTGCCTCGGTCGCCTGAGCCGTTGCCTGAAAGAGCGGCGAGATCCGGTCGTTGGCCAACATCTGCAGCGACTTCACGGGTGGATCGTCGAACCACGCGCGTGGATTCGCCGTTGAGAACGCGATGAAGATGTCGCCGGAGCCGTTGCCACCGAATCCCCCCTGGCGGCCGATGCCTAACGATACTCGCGTCGCAATGCGCTTGAGCTGGTGCGGCAGGAGCGGCGCGTCGGTGGCTACCACCACGATGATCGAACCCAGCTCCGGAGCGTCGTCCCGGGCATCGCCGCCACTCGGCGTGTCGCAATGCCTGCGCGGCGACGCGGCCGGCAGGGGATCGCTGTTGGCGATGCAACCGAGCAGGTCGGGGATCTCTTCGCCAACCGGCACGCCGGCGATGCGCAGGTCGCGTCGCGATCCGTAGTTGCACTGCACCAATACGCCTACCGTATAGCCACCCTGCGCCTCAGGCAGCTTTCGCGACGCCGTCCCGATCCCGCCCTTGAAGCCATGACACACCATACCGGTCCCACCGCCAACGGCCCCTTCCTTCGGCACACCGCCGGCAGCTCCATCAAGTGCCGCCGCGACGTGTTCCGGCTTCACATGAAACCCGTTGATGTCGTTGAGCCCCCCATCGTACGTCTCGGCGACCACCGGCAGCCACCACGGCTGCAACGCATTCTTCTGCGCGTTCTCCCACTGGATGATGGCGTCACGGACCACACCCACACTGTGGGTGTTGGTGATGGCAATCGGACCCTCCAGTAACCCGCTCTCCTGCACCCACGTCGTGCCGGTCATCTCACCGTTGCCATTGAGCGTGAACCAGGCGGCGAACACGGGATCAGGGTTCGACTTTCCCCTCGGGTGTACCACCGTCACCCCGGTGCGAACCGGGCCCTTGCCCACGACCAGCTTGCCGCTGCCGGCGATGATGGTGGTGGACCCCACCTCGACACCTGCAACGTCCGTGATGGCGTCGAGTGGACCCGGCGTCCCACCGATAGGAAGCTTGAGGTCACGTTCGCGCGGCTTTTGAGCCAACGACGATGTGGAGGCGGCTAAACAGGCCGCGAGCGTGCAGATCAGGGCGGTGCGCATGCGAAGGACCCGGGGCAAAGGGTGGTCGACCGTCAGAAATAGGCCGCCAAAGCCGTCGCCGCGCCAGCCAAGGCTCAGTATCGCTTGACCACTCTCGCCCGCACGATGTAGTCCAACTTCGGAAACTCGCGATGAAGGTAGGCGTTTCCCTGCAGCCCAATCGAATCCTGTGACGGGCCGGGGAAGGTCTTTCCACCCCGGGTACCAGTGTACTCCCAGTAAAGCGAGTCGAGCACCTCGACCCCTTGCACAACTTCACCGATCGGGGGAAAACCTATGGTGTTCAGCGTATCCAATCGCGGCGTGTTGTCCACGAGGTTGAAGAAGAGCTGCACCGAGCGTGAGTTGGGCCCGCCACGTGCAAACGAGAGTGCGCCGCGCCTGTTGACGGCAGCCACGGAGTCATCGGGTATGGTCTTCCCCTCCCACGCCGCATTCACCGCGGAATCCCCATGGATGCCGAACTGCGCGACGAAGTTGCGCATGGTGCGGTGAAAGGCCACGGAGTCGAAGTATCGATTTCGCACCAGCACGTAGAAGCGGTCGGCGCCGTGCGGTGACCATGGCCGGTGAACACGCACGCGCATTGGACCCTTGGTGGTCACCACCTCGACGTCAAACGAGTCCGGCGCTGTGGCCCGGTACGCCTTGGCGTCCGGCGTGACGAGTGGGGCCGGCTTGTGGCACGCCAGCGCCGCCCCCGTGGTCAGGGCGGCGAAGACCAGCAATCGCCGCCGTGACACACCGCCGTTCAGCGTACCGGCGTTAGGCAATGCGCGACAAGGCATCGCCGATCGCGTCGACGATCCGGTCGATCTGTGCGCGCTCGATGATGAGCGGCGGGGAGAGGGCAATGATGTCACCGGTAAAGCGACACAGGACGCCGTTCCGGAAGCAGTCGATGTGTGTCTCCATCGCCCTGGCCCCAACCTTGCCCGGTCGTGACTCCAGTTCGATGCCCGCCACCAGACCCAGATTGCGCACGTCGATCACGTGCGGCTTGCCCCGAAGCGAGTGCACCGCCTCCTGCCAATAGCCGGACATCTCGTTGGCCCGCTCGAACAGCCCTTCGTCCCGGTACAGGTCCAGGGTCGCCAGCCCGGCCGCGCAGGCCAGCGGATGGCCAGAGTAGGTGTAGCCGTGGAAGAACTCGATGCCGGCTTCGGCCGCCGCGACAACGCTCTCGTAGATGCCATGCCTAACGAACACGGCGCCCATCGGCACCGAGCCGTTGGTGATCCCCTTGGCAACCGTCATCATGTCGGGCGACACGCCGAACCGGTCGGCGCCAAATGGTGTCCCCAATCGCCCAAAACCGGTGATGACCTCGTCGAAGATCAGCAGGATCCCGTACTTGTCACAGATCGCGCGCAGCCGCTCCAGGTATCCTTTCGGCGGAACCAGCACACCCGCTGAACCCGCCACAGGTTCAACAATCACGGCGGCGATGGTATCCCCACCGTGCGCCTTCACGACTTCCTCGAGCGCGTCCGCAAGGTTGGCGCCGTGCTCTGGCTGACCCTTCGAGAAAAAGTTCTCCGGCATACCGTGCGTCGCCGGAATGTGTGACACATGCGGCATCAGTTGCGCCATGTACGCCTGTCGGTTCTTCTCGATTCCGCCAACCGAGATACCGCCAAAGCCCACGCCGTGGTACCCACGCACGCGTCCCACAAAGCGCACGCGTTGCGGCTGCCCCTTCGAAATCCAGTAAGCCATCGCGATCTTCAGGGCCGTGTCCACCGCCTCCGACCCGGAATTCGCGAAAAACACATGGTCCAGAGGCTTCGGCATGATTTCCACCAGCCGGTTCGCCAACGCGAACGAAAGCGGGTGGCCCATGTTGAACCCAGGAGCGTAGTCCAGTGTGGCGGCGGCCTCCGCGATAGCCGCCACAACGGGCTCGCGGGAGTGGCCCGCGTTGACGCACCAAAGCCCCGCGGTTCCATCGAGGATCTGGTTCCCGTCGACATCCGTGTAGTACATCCCCTTGGCGGAGGCGAGAAGCCGGGGGGCCGCCTTGAACGCCCGGTTTGCCGTAAAGGGCATCCAGTGCGACTCCATGTCGGCAGCGGTGAGCGGAGAGAGCGGAAGCGTGGTAGCCATGGGAGGGAGGCGAAGGAGTCGGTTCTGGCAGGGAAAACAGCTGCGATGGATTTGCGCCTCAACGAGCCGGCGCGCAATGCCCGGGATACGTCTGCGTCGGCTTAGGCCTCGGCGGCGCCAACGCACATGCCCGTCGCGAAACCGCCAGGGCGCGATCGGTAACCAGCGTGCTACCCGTTCCGGCGACGTGAACCGATCACGTCGTTGCCTGCGGTTGGGCCGCCGTCTTGGGCTCGGGAGATGGCTTGGCGGCACGCGCCGCGTCCTCTTGAGCCAGTTCCGCTTCTTCCTCTTGCTCTCGCTCCGCCACCTCGCGCTCGATAGCTTCGCGCTCCGCGCGGTACCGAGTGTACCACTCCCGCGTGATCTCTCCCGCGAGTTCGCGATTACCGAGGCCGAAGGCGAGTGCCATGCCTAACGCCAAGGCGCCGAACAGGATCGCGAAGGCCGTGGTCACGATGTCCGTGGCGATGCCCAATTCCTGCAGCGCCATGAACACCGCCAGTGTCACCACGCCCCAGCGTCCAATCCGCGCCAGCGTGGGACCACCCTGCACCGCGCCAGCCGACGCCATGATCAGTCCGCCGGTAAACCGGCCCAACACAATGCCGACGATCATGATGACGATGGCCGACATCAGGGACGGCAGGTACCCCACCAGCTCGGTGAACACCCCAGCCAGCGATTCCATGCCTAACGCGCTGGCCGCGACGATGATCACGGCGAACATCGTGAACCAGAAGAGCGTCTTGCCGATGACCCGCGTGGGATTGAAGTGAGCCCCCGTGCGCTCCACCGCTTCCAGCACCCCGCCCCGCTCCAGCATCCGGTTCAGGTGCAACCGCCGCAAAAGGCGCTCCGTCCCCTTCTCGATCAACTTGGCCAGCAGGTATCCCGCGAACAGGATGACCAGGGCGCCCAAGAGCGCCGGCACGATCTCCGCCAGCTGGGCAAAACTCTCCTGCAATCGCTCGAGGAAGTTCACGACGGTCCCGGGTAAGGTCCCCGAAATCTAGCAACCTCAAGGCGCCAAACGCCTATTGAGATTTCCAGCCGTCCTCCCCGCGGGCGCCTCCCGTCGGCCACGGCCTAGTTCCGAGTTCCTCGGCGAACGTCAAAAATCGCCGACCGTCTGCACTGGGGGCAGATCAACCACTCCCGCTGCCGAGCGTAACCCAAGCCGAAGGACCCGCCGCCGATCTCCCGGGACGTCATTGTGACGAGGCAACGGGGGCACTCCGCCCCCACTCCCTCACCAAACGCCTCGCGAATGCGCTTCTCCTCCGAGGGCGTGTACTGCGCGTGGTCCGTCATGTCGCAGACGAATCCGCAGCGGCTGTCCCGTCGCCCTCTGGCGTTCGGACGCTCTCCAGGAGCGTGCGTATGTCGTCCGGAATCGCCACCGGGGTGCGACTCGAATAGTCGTACATCACCTGAACGGTGTCCCCGTCAGCGATCAAACGACCATCTCGGCTGTCGCAAAGTCGATAGTGAAAGATCCACGCCTTTTTCCGGATCTGCGAAACAGTAATGTCCACCTCGAGCGGCACTCCCATCCGCGCCGACGAATGGTATTTGAGGTGCGCCTCGGCCACGATGAAGGGCGGATCGGGGACCTTTTGCCAGGTGTCACTCCAGAGCGCGTGCCGTGCCATTTCGAAGTACGTCAAGTACACGGCATTGTTCACGTGGCCCTTCGTGTCGTAGTCCGTGTAACGCGTTCCGATGGCAAAGCGCATCACGCAATCCTCACGACAACCTTTCCGAACTGCTCTCCCGACGCCAGCCGGGCGAATGCCTCGCGTCCCTGCTCCAGGGGAAAGGTCGAGTCGACGACGGCCCGCAATCGGCCGGTGCGGAATTCCTCGACGACCGCCGCGAACTCACTTTCGCTCCCCATCGTTGAGCCCATGATCGTCCACTGATTCCAAAAGAGGCGGCGTACGTCTAGCTGAAGTTCGGGTCCCGATGTTCCACCGCAGGTGACAAGGCGACCTCGCTTCCCCAGCGCACCTAACGACTGCGAGAAGGTCGCTCGGCCAACGCTGTCGATGACCACGTCCACGCCACGCTTCCCGGTGCGGGCACGCACCTCCTTGCCGATGTCGATCCCCGGGCCGTGCTTGAGCGCGACATCCGCGCCAAGCGCCAGGGCGCGTTCGAGCTTCCAATCGGCCCCCGATGTCACCCACACACGGGCTCCCAGGTTCTTGCAGATCTGCAGCGCGGCCAGCGCTACACCGCCGCCAATCCCCCAAATGAGTACCTCCTCGCCGGCACGTACCCTCGCCCGCGTGTGCACCATGCGCCACGCGGTGAGCGTGGCAAGTGGATACGCGCCCGCAACATCCCAATCCGACGGGGTGGCAATCTTGGCAACGTTAGGTTCGGGGACGACAACCAGCTCGCACAGCGTTCCCGGGCGGTGCTCGCCCAGGATCCCGTACTTCAGGCAGAGGGGCTGGTCTCCCGAGGTGCAGTATTCGCACTCCCTGCAGGACACACCTGGGTTGATCAGGACGGCGTCGCCAGGAGCTACGGAACGCACGCTCGCGCCAACGCTCTCCACTTCCCCGGCCCCGTCGGCACCGAGGATCCAGGACGGCGCGAGCGTGAGGTGCGGCAGGCCTTCCATCGTGAACAGGTCGAGATGATTCAGCGCCGCGGCACGAACCCGAACACGAACGGAGTGGTCTCCAGCGAGCGGCGGTTCAGGTAGGTCTTGTCGAAAGCGGAGTTGTTCGAGTCCGCCGGTTGCATCTAAGGTGAGTGCTCGCACCCTCACTCCTGCCGGTTATATTGACGCGTGCTGTGGCGCGGCCTTGGACGAGGACGCGCTTTCGTTCAAACTCCCGATCGCGAAGCATGCTCTCGATCAAGGTCCCACCTCTCGGTGAATCAATCGTCGAAGCCACTGTATCTCAGTGGCGCAAGAAGGAGGGGGACTCGGTCGCTGCGGGCGAAACGCTCGTGGAGCTGGAGACGGATAAGGTAACGGTCGAAGTTCCGGCGCTCAAAGCGGGCGTGCTCACCCGTCGTCTCAAGCATGAAGGCGATGTGGTGAAGGTGGATGAGGAACTGTGCGTTATCGACGACGCTGCCGCTGGCTCATCCGTCGTCACAGGCGTACCGGCCGCGGCTTCATCGCCTTCGGCGACTGCAGCCAGTCCGGCTGTCCCCGCAGCCGCGCCGACTCCGCCGGCCGTGATCGCTCCATCGGTGGCACCGTCCGAAACACGCGCCTCCCCGGCCGCCGCACGGGTTGCGGCCGAGCAAGGGGTGTCACTGGCAAACATTCCCGGCACCGGACGCGGTGGCGTCATCAGCAAGCCGGATGTGGTGGAGTATCTCGGCCGGCCGGTTGAGCCGTCAGCTCCAACGACCGGAACGGCGTCATCCGCGGCACCACCCACTCCAGCACCAGCGCCCGCCGGGCGACCGGCGGTGGGAGGACCCGCTGCAGGTCCGGCCCCGCCATCCGCCGCAGCGGCGTCGACACCGGGCGGTACCGCACCTACCACCGGCCGGGAAACGCGCGAGAAGATGTCCACGCGCCGGAAGCGCATCGCCGAGCATCTCCTGGAGTCGCAGCATGCCACCGCGCACCTGACGACCTTCAACGAAGTCGACATGACCGCTGTCGAGTCGTTGCGCGCCCGAGTCAAGGAGAAGATCGAGAAGGAAACCGGCGTGCGTTTGAGCTTGATGCCATTCTTCGTCAAGGCGGCTTGCCTGGCACTTAAGCAATTCCCCACGGTGAACGCACGCATCGATGGGGACGCGATCGTCTATCATCATTACGTCAACATGGGGATTGCGGTCGCGTCAGACGCGGGACTCGTGGTACCGAATGTGAAGGGCGCCGATGCCTTGGGACTCGTGGACATCGGGCGGGCGATCAGCGACGTGGCCAAGAAGGCACGAGACGGTAAGCTGACGATGGACGACCTGACGGGCGGGACCTTTACCATCACGAACGGCGGTGTGTTTGGGTCGCTCGTCTCCACGCCGATCATCAACTTCCCGCAAGTCGGAATTCTCGGCCTGCATAAGGTTCAGGATCGCCCCGTGGTGGTTGACGGGCAGATCGTCATCCGGCCGATGATGTATGTGGCTCTTTCATATGATCATCGCATCATCGATGGTCAGCAGGCGGTGCTCTTTCTCGTCCGCGTGAAGGAGCTCATGGAAGACCCCGCGCTCATGGCCGTCTCGTAGCGTCGACGGGCCCTGCTAGCGACAGCATCCCGGTCCGCCAAGGCGGCCGGGATGTTTCGTTTTTGTAATCACCTCACCAAGAGCAAACCATTTCCGCTCTATCGGCATCCAATCCGTTGCAAGGGCAGAAATGCAGCCTCCCGCTCAGTCGAATCTTTGCAGAACCAGCCCCGTAGGATGGAGCAACGGAGTTACCGATGTCACCGAAATTCGCGTTCACGCCAATCCCACCTTCCCGCAGTGAAGCGGCGCGCCGGCCAGATTCGATCGCAGGGCTAGCCGGTACGTGGCGTGGACAACTGTTCGACTCAAATGGAGCGGGAACGCCCTTCCACCTGCTCCGCGACAATACGCCTGACGCTTCTGTCACCGGTCGGTTCCTGTTCTTTGCCACCGCAGACGTTCCGCCGACGGGGGTCAGGCTGCTCGAGGCCAGCCAACGGTCCTTCGTCGCCCTCATCGGCCCCTACTTCGATCCGCGTGAGAACGCTGACGTTGTCACGGTTTTCGAGGGGACGAGAGATGACCGGTCGATCAGTGGGTCGTTCTACACACGCAGTTCGTCCTGGCACGATGTCCTGAGGTCCGGGACTTTTCTCGCCAACCGCGTAGCCGCGGAACCTCGTGCGGCGTAGCGAGTAAGAAGCTGTTCCAAGTGGGGCACCACGCTTCGCGTGGTGTGGGGGAGCGGGTGTGGTCGCCTTCGGCGGTCACACCCGCTTATTTTTCCCGTCCCATCGCAAGGTCCCACTGTGAGTTCTCCCGAAATGCCGGCCGTTGATGTCGTCATCATAGGCGGCGGGCCGGGCGGATACGTGGCTGCCATTCGTGCGGCCCAGCTCGGTCTCTCCACCGTGTGCGTCGAGATGGACAAGACCCTCGGTGGCACATGCGTGAACGTCGGCTGCATTCCGTCCAAGGCGCTCCTTCAGTCCTCGGAGCACTACGAATTCGCGCGGCTCCACGCCCACGAGCATGGGCTGGGATACGATGAACTTCATCTGGACCTGGGCCAGATGATGAAGCGAAAAGACGAGGTGGTCGCCGCGAACACGCGGGGTGTGGAGTTCCTGTTCAAGAAGAACAAGGTGACGTGGGCGCGCGGTAAGGGCACGCTGCTTCCGGGGAACGTGGTCGAGGTGACAGCTCCCGATGGGGCCGTTCAGCGTTATGGGGCCCGCCATGTCATCATCGCAACCGGTTCGGTCCCGATCGAGCTTCCCTTCCTCCGGTTCGACGAGCAGCGGGTGCTGTCGAACGTTGGTGCGCTGAGGATCCCGGAGGTCCCGCGACATCTCGTGGTCATCGGCGGCGGCGTGATTGGCCTGGAACTCGGCTCCGTGTGGCGGCGGCTTGGTGCAAAGGTCACCGTGGTTGAGCTGATGCCCGGCATCCTTCCTGGGAACGACGAGGACGTGGTGCGCGAAGCAGATCGCGTCTTCCGAAAGCAGGGGTTGGAGCTGCGCGTCGGGACCCGCGTCACGGGAGCGGACGTACAGACGGACCGTGTACTCGTCCAGTTGGAGAAGGACGGCGTCTCCGAGACTCTCGACGCCGACCGCGTGCTCGTTTCGGTGGGGCGTCGCCCGGCGCTACTCGGCGTGGATGCGGCAGCGCTCGGACTCGCCCTCGGCTCGCGCGGCGAGGTGAAGGTCGACGCGCAGATGCGCACCAACCTGCCTAACGTCTATGCCATTGGGGACGCAGTTGGAGGCAAGCTGCTCGCGCACAAGGCCGAGGAAGAAGGCGTGGTCGCGGCCGAAGTGATCGCGGGGAAGCCGGTGCACATGCACTACCACAGCATGCCCAGCGTGGTATACACGTGGCCAGAAGTGGCCAGCGTTGGCCTTGCCGAACACGAAGTGCGCGCGGCGGGACGCGCCTACAAGGTGGGCAAGTTTCCATTCAGCGCGAACGGCCGGGCGCGAACCATGGGCGAAAATGCAGGGTTCGTGAAATTCATTGCCGATGCGACAACCGATGAGTTGCTCGGCTGTCACATGATTGGCCCTAACGTGTCCGAATTGATCGCCGAGGTCGTGCTGGCGTTCGAGTACCGGGGAGCCTCGGAGGACATAGGGATCACGGTGCATTCACACCCCACCATTTCCGAGGCCGTGAAGGAAGCCGCGTTGGCTGTATTGGGCCGCGCGATTCACATCTAGCGTTATGCAGCTCGATCCCTCATCATCACCAGCGTTCACTCAACTTCGTGGAGTCGTTTGATGTCTACAGTGATCGATCCTTCGGCCGGTGCGTCAGCGAAAGCTGACAGCGCGTTTGGCCGTTTTTTTCTTCCCGGTCCCACCGAGGTACGGCTGGACGTCCTGCAGGCCATGACCAAGCCGATGATCGGTCATCGGGGCAAGGGCATCGAGGAGTTGATGGGCCGCATCTCACCTCGCTTGCAGAAGGTATTCCGGACATCGCGTGCGGTGTACAGCGTGTCGTCGTCGGCCACCGGCCTCATGGAGGCGGGTGTGCGCAATGCCGTGCGCGAGCGCGTGTTGTGCCTGATCAACGGCTCCTTCTCCGAGCGATTCTACAAGGCCGCAAAGAACTCCGGGGTGCCGTGCGATAAGCTGGAGGTCCCGTACGGAGCCTATCATTCGCCAGAGATGCTGGCGGATGCATTGAAGAAAGGTTCGTACGACGCCGTCACGATGGTCCACTCCGAGACATCCACTGGCGTGCTGAACCCGATCCGCGACCTGGCTCGTGTCGCCCACGAGTCTGGTGACGTGGTGGTCATTGTCGATACGGTTTCCAGCATGGCGGGAGCGTCGGTGGAATGCGACGCGTGGGAGCTCGACTACGTATGTACGGGATCACAGAAGGCCTTCGCCGTTCCACCCGGCCTCGCATTCTGCACCGGCAACGAGCGGATTTTTGAGCGGGCGCGTAGCAGCAATCGACGCGGCCTGTACTTCGACATCCTGGAGCTGG
Organism: Gemmatimonadaceae bacterium; assembly: GCA_044224875.1. GTDB lineage: Bacteria > Gemmatimonadota > Gemmatimonadetes > Gemmatimonadales > Gemmatimonadaceae > JABAQJ01. The sequence goes on from JBGAJQ010000017.1 coordinate 38,210, forward strand.
ACGACTACTACAAGAAGAACCAGACTCCCAACACGCCGGCGGTGTCATTGCTCTATGCCTTGGACGTTCAGCTCCAACACATCGAACGGGAAGGGATCGAGGCCCGCTGGGCGCGTCACACGGCCATGGCCAACCGGACCTATGCCTGGGTGAAGGAAATGCAGGGCGCCGGTGTGCCACTGACGATCTTCGCGCCGGATGGCTATCGCTCGCCATGCGTGACCTGCATTGGCATGCCACCCGGAAAGCTCGGTTCCGCTGTCACGGCGGACATGAAGAAGAAGGGCTTTGTGATTGGCTCCGGTTACGGCAAGCTCAAGGACGACATGGTTCGCGTGGGTCACATGGGCGATCACACCGTCGACGAATTGAACGTGCTCCTCGACGCACTCCGCGAGGTGCTTTCCGCATGAGCGCCAAGTTCAAGGTCCTTGTCGCCGATGCCATTTCAGTGGACGGCCTCGCGCCCCTTCGCGACGACGCTCGGTTTGAGCTGACAGTCAAACCCGGACTCAAAGGTGCGGACCTGGCCGAAGCCATCGCCGGTGCCGACGCCGTGCTGGTACGCAGCGCAACCAAGATCACCCGCGATTCGCTGGCCAAGGCGGAGCACCTGAAGGCGATCGGCCGCGCCGGTGTAGGGGTGGACACGATCGATGTCGCCGCCGCCAGCGAAAAGGGGATCCCCGTCCTCATTGCGCCTGGCGGGAACACCATCTCCGCGGCAGAACTCACCATGGCGCTGTTGCTCTCGCTGGCGCGTAAGGTACCGGCCGCCGATCGCTCGATGCGGGCCGGTGAGTGGGACAAGAAGAGCTTCTCCGGCATCGAGCTCTATGGCAAGACGTTAGGTCTGGTCGGCGCCGGACGCATTGGATCGCAAGTCGCCAAGCGGGCACGGGCGTTCGGGATGACCGTCCTCATCTTCGATCCTTACATCACCAAGGAACGCGCCCGTGAGCTCGACGCCGAGGCGGCCACCCTCGACGACGTGCTGAGCCGCGGGGACGTCATCTCGGTACACGTCCCGCTGACGGATGCGACGAAGGGACTGATTGGGAACGCGCAGTTCGCGCGCATGAAACCCACCACAATCGTTTTGAACGTGGCGCGTGGAGGCGTGGTCGACGAAACGGCGTTGCTCGCCGCGCTGCAGGAAAAGAAGATCGCCGGAGCTGCGCTCGACGTGTTTGAGCTCGAGCCGCTCCCAGCGGATCATCCGTTCCGGACGCTGCCAAACGTTGTCCTGACACCGCACCTCGGCGCATCGACGTCTGAGGCCCAGGAGAAGGTCGCCGTTGAAATCGCGGAAGTGATCCGCGATGTCCTGCTGCATGGTGACGTTTCGGCGGCCGTCAACGCGCAAGCAATCAGCAAGCGATCATAGTCCCAGCAAGGCCATCACCAACCCGCTGCGAATCTTTGGGACGAACCATGTGGACTTGGGTGGCATCAGCTTTCCCTGCAGGCAGACATCGATGAATTGCCGCATGGTCACGGCAGGGAGCGTGACCGCCAAGGCCTGGCGTCCGGCATCCACCTCGCCCTGAAGCCAAGCGGCGTCGCGGTTCGCGCCAACAAACGTCAGTCGTTCGTCGCGCGCATCGTGAACGCCAAGCACGTCGGAGAACAGGAGACGCTGGCAGATGTCCGCGTCGATGTCCTGCGCGGCGTCCGACGGGTCGAAGGTACCAGGGAGCGGCCTCAGACGCCACCAACGCGCCCCGTCATAGAGGCCCCACTCGTGGGTTGTCGTCGGCTGCAACGGTGGACCGTCGTACGCGTCGACCGCGAAGTGCTTCCGGATTCGTGGCAACAGGTCGCCCGGTGGGACGGCGTCGTGGTCGACCAGTCGATTGTACGGTGCGATCGTCATTGTGGGGGCGGGAAAGAACACGGCGAGGTAATGCTGGTAGCCGAGCATGGCCGCGGCGGCACTGCGGTGGTTACCGTCCGCGACGTACGCCCGCGGCTCGCCGCCGATCAGCCGCTGAAACTCACGAATGGCCGCAGTGTCCGTGACCACCCACACCCGGTGGTGATTTCCCAGCTCATCGTCCGTTTCGAACGACGGCGCGTGCGCCTTCGCGTACGACCCCAGCTCGTGGCGCAGCGCCCCGGAAGCGTCATCGACCGCCAGGTTCACCGTTCCCATGTCGGCACCCGTCGCCTTGGTGAGGTCGGCCCGACCCCGTGCCTTTGGCTCACGAATGCCTTCGTTGCGAATGATGGTACCTGAACGATTGTCATCCGTTCGGATCTCGGATGTGAGCGCCATCCCACCAATGCCGATCTGTGGCGCATCGGCGTGCCCGGGCCGTAGGATCTCGTACACCCACAACATGTTCTGCACGCGGCGTGTTCGCGGACTGGCGACGAGCGCTTGCATCTCTCTCTTCGCGTGCGCCAACGCCTCGGGTCCGCCGTCGTCGCCGATTTGCTCAACGGACTTCACATGACAGTGAGGCATCGTCGCACGCAACACGGATTCCGGACGCGACTGCAGCAGCTCCCAGACTTCAGCGTCACTCTGGAATTCATCGTAGTTCGGCGCGCCGAGCGCGTCGGCGGCAGCGGAGTCAACGGGAACGAGGGCGTTCGGTACGGGGTCGATCCTGGGCATGTGCTGAAACGGAGTGAGAGAGCGTCGCGCGAGTGGAAGCGCGACCGTTAGGGCAGGTATTCCTTGGCCCACTTGCGGGCGTAGTACACACCTGCGCCGGTGCCAACGGCGCTGAGCGACACGGCGGTGTAGAGTCCCACGAAGTTGCCAAGCCACCATCCAACGGCACCGCCGATCGCTGAGCCGAGCAAGACGATGATCTTGTTCATGGTTAGATCCGAACGCCGTCGGGTGCCGTCAATGTCTCGTGGTGGACGTTACCCGTGTTTCGCGTCGCCGCCGGTTCAAACAGCAGGACGTGTGCCTCCACGTCGGCCACCGGACGGTGCTCCACGCCCTTGGGCACAATGAGGAACTCCCCGGGCAACAGGTGCACCACGTGATCTCGAAACTCGATGCGCATCTCCCCGGACAGCAGGAGGAAGAGCTCGTCCTCGTGCACGTGGTGATGCCAGACGAACTCGCCGTGCAGCTTCACTAGCTTCACTTCCTGCCCGTTCAACTCGCCAACAACCTTGGGCCGCCAATGCTCCGTGATCTGTGAGAGCTTGTCGGCGAGGCGGACCTTATCGAGGGGCATGGCGCCTATCGTGAATGGAATGCACAGGCTGAGCGCGGACGATGACCACGGCCGCGTTTGATTGGAAGCGCAAAGGACGGAATGCCGAAGGAGTCAACGCAAACATTGCTCGGCCGCCGCGAGAATCCGCGCCGTGCCGCATGTACGTGCTTGCCTTCGCTACAGTTAAGTATCAAGGGCGTATGGGGAGGTCGCCAGAGGGCTGTTCTTCGGAACGGCCCGGATGTTCGAAGCTATATTCGGGGCGTGTGCGCAATCGCGGGAATCTCGATGACGAAACCTGTTGCATCCGCGATCGATGCAACCCGGACGGTTCGCAGCGACAAGCAAACACCAGCGGCTCGTCTCGACCACTGACGCATTTGGGGAGGTGGCACTATGGCTCGCATCGTACCGTCTGTCCTTCGCCTGGCCATTGCGACGAGCGTGGTCGCCTGCGCGGACGCCTCGTCGCCTCTGGCCACCGCTCCGCTGGCGTCCAAAGAGTCGGTCGCCAGCTACAATGTCCAGGCATTGCCTATTCCCGCCAATGCGCTGTACGGCGAGGCGAGTGCCATAAATGACGCTGGCATCATCGCCGGTTGGCATACCACGGGAAATGTCTGGTCCGCCGTGGCGTGGAATGCCGCAGGCACCCAACTGCTCGACCTCGGGAAGCTTCCCGGATACCAGTCGGCGCTGGCCAAGGGCATCAATGCTTCGGGGACCATCGTGGGCTACGTGCTGAGTGCGGGTTTCGCGAGCTCTCGCGCCTTCAGATGGACGCGCACCGGAGGGATGCAGCCACTCGCCGACCTTGGTGGGACAGGGGGGATCGCGCTGTCCATCAATTCGTCCGGCACGGCGGCAGGTTGGGCGCCGGCATGCGCGCCATCACGCCTATGGGCCCGAATTCCGAAGCGTACGGCGTGAGTGACCTCAATCGCGTCGTCGGGAAGCGCACCACCAGTGGCGTGCTTGGGCTCACATTCTTTCACAGTGCGGCCGCTTCACTCCCTGACCTGGCCCCAGCGAAAGGTCCGTTCTCCGCCGCGACGTCAGTCAATCGCTGCGGAACCGCAGTGGGATCGAGTGCGAGTCCGCAACCGACAAACGGAAATTCCGTTCCGGTGATCTGGCGTCAGTCGCCCTGCGACTGACGCGCCGCTCCTTCTTCGCCGCGCCGTTGATCAAGCCAATGCTCTCGCCCCCGATCGCAGAGGACGCGCGAGCCGTACGCGAACTCGCCGAGACCGGCGTGCCGACGCGCTACCAACCGGTCCTTCGCGAGCACCTCGAACGAGCGCTGCATAACACCGATGGCGATGAACGCCTGTTGCTCAGTCGCGATCGCCCGAATGGCGCCATCACGGGATTCGTCCTGTTTGGCGTGGTGCCCGGCACCCTGGGTGCCGGCCGTATTCGAGGAATCGCCGTGGGCCCGATGGCCAGGCGCCGCGGCGTTGGACGTGCCTTGCTCACGGCCGCCTGCGGGGAGCTGCGGGAGCTCGGAGCACGCTTCGTACTGGTGGAGCTGCCGGATGACGACGAATCGCGATTCCTCTGGGCGCTTCTGCAAGCCCACGGATTCCGGGAGGAGTCGCGGGCCGCGGAACTCGTGCGGCCGAATGTCGACATGCGCTACGTGCGCCTTGAACTGGATGGCTCCACCACCTGAGAGCCGGTAGCGTGTTACTCCCGTTGTCGCGCGAAGACCAGGGTCAGCGGCACGTAGCCATCGGCGTTGGCGTCCCCGGTGGGGAAGGTGATGCCGAGGTTTGCGAAGCCGCGCGCGTCGGGAGGATGCGGAACCAGCGGCGGCATGGTGGCCGTGCTTGGCAGGATATCGACGCTCATGCGCGTGGCCGCTGGGCCACGGACGCCGAGCTCGTACGATGCGCCCGCCCGACCCTCCAGCTGCACCACATACCGGCCACGCTCGTACCGCTCGGAGATCACGCGTAGCGCCGTCGAGCGGTCGCCGATGCGCACCGTGGCCACGGGTGGTCGCAACTCCCAGCCACCCTTCCATGTCACCAGGAGCCGCACGCGTTCCCGCAGCTTGCCACTCACATGCGGGACGATCGCCCCGGGCAGGTACTCGGTCGGGCCTGACGCCGCCGACGAGAGCGCGATCGAGTCGGCGCCTAACGGGAGGGCGGGCGCAAAGTCGATGTCGAGCGCCCGCGCGCCAGTGCCTTGCTCGCGCCATGCCTCGAGGGTCAGGGATCGTTCGCCACGGACGATGCGGAGCGCGATCACCTCGTGCCCGACGCGCACATGCTCCACCCGCAGAGAATCCCACTCCGGGGGCAGGTGCGGAGCTACGGTAATTCGGCCCGCTGGCGCATCGACGTCCAGTCCAATGAGTCCACGCATGAGCGGAGTCAAGACCATGGACGTGGCAAAGAACTGGTGCGGCACCGCCGTGTCCAAAGGCTTGTAGAGTCGACCCGACAGCACCTCTGGATTGCGGCCTAACGCCTCATCGAACCCCGTGCGGACGATCGCATCCAGGGCAAAACGGCCAGCCGGGGCGTTGTGATAGCGGTAGGAGGCCAGCGATACCCATCCGGTCACGAACGGCCACACGGCGCCGTTGTTGTAGTGAAGGGGATCGAAGAGTGGACTCTGGGCCGACAACGGCCGCGCCCCCCAATCGGTCATGATGTTTGAACTGGCGAGTCGCGCCGCCATCTCGGCGCCGTGCGCTCGATCAAAGACGTCGAACGACATCGCCGTGGCGGGCCAGGAGGTCAGGTTGTCGTTGACCGCACCCCGTTCCAGGATGGCGAACGCGTATTGACGCGCACCCGGGAGCCACAACTTCGCCTCGAGTGTCGCCAGCGCCTTCCCACGAATCGCCCGCGCCTCCGCCGCCAAAGCCGGCTCCCGCATCGCCTCCGCCATCCGCGCGAATCGTTCCAACGACGCGATCCAGACACCGGAGAGGTACACGTCCGACACAATCCCCGCCTGAAGGTCACCAAGTTCCAGCGCGCCGGCGCCGGCCAAGGTGTTCTCCATCAACCCGTCACCATCGCTGTCGGCCCGCTTCGACCACTCGAAGGCCTTGCGCACGTTCGGCCACAACTCTCGCACCAACGCGGTATCCGCGCTCTGCCGCCAATATTCGCCAAACGCGAGGATCCAGAACGGCGTGGTGTCGCCATGGTAGAACGCGTACGGATAGGCGCCAAACCAATCGATCTTGCCCGCGCCCTGCGAGATCTCGTGCGTGATCTTTCCATCAGCGCGTTGGTACTTCGCAAAAAAGCGAAATGCACCATCACGCACGAGGTCGTGCTGGCCCACCGAGGACATGGCAAAGGAGTTGATCGACGCGTCCCCGCCGAAAAACCACCCGAATCCCGGACGATCGCTGGCGCCACCGGACAGGCCATACCCAGCGACCAACCCACATCCGAGATCGGGGTTGCAGACCATGGCATCGTCCAGGTTCACCTTGGCCCATTCCACGGCCCGGTTCAACCGCTCGTCAGGCGAAACAACCGACACACCCTGTGCACGAATGGAGTCGGCGTGCGCGACGCGACGCTGCCACTCCCGTTCCGCCGCCCGTGGCGCGCTGAGTGCCGCGTACAAGGCCCGCACGGAGTCCCGCGACACCTCACCCCCCGCCAGCACGATGGGGATGTACGCCGTCCGCACATTCACGTTCTTCCCGGGCGGCTCGCCGAGTCGTGGCTCCGTGTATCGCTCGCTGGAACTCCCGACACCGATCACGATCTGCGGTGGTGCCGCGGCGAGCATATGCGCTGGCACGTCGGAGGCTTGCGTCACGGCGGGCGAACCGAGCAATGCGTTGACCTTGCGACGACTCTCGGAGAAGATGAACGCCTTGTCTTCGTTGCTCCAGGCGACGTACTGGCCACCGAGCGACGCGGGCCACGCAAAATGAATGTCGGGTGTGAACGTGGCGATGATCTCCATCGGCCGAATGGCGTCCACTTCCAGCAAAATGATCGTCGCCGGCAGATTCAACGGTGTAAAGACGTGCTGCTTCACCGTGAACGTCTCGTACGCGTACTCGATGGTGAACCCTTCGGGCCTGACGCTCACATGGCGTGCAACGTCCCGGCCGGCCAATGGGGTCGTGTATTTGGGAACACGAAACGAGAGTTGCAGGTCGTGGAGCCACTTGATCGGCCAGGACCACAGCTCCAACCGCCCGTCTTCCGTACCCATCGCGATGCTTCGTCGGCCCACGGCGGCCAGGTACGTACCCGGGCGGACATCGCCATTGAGCTCAATCGGCGAGCGACCGCGGTCGAACCAGCGGACGGTGCCCGGTGCTTCCTGTGCGACGAGTCGAGTCGTCGTGGGAAGGAGCAGCGCCAGTACGGCGACCGACAGATCCCGACGTAGCGAATGGTACATGGCAATTCCTGACACGGAGGTAGTGTCAGGAATGTAGAACGCGTCAGCGGTGTGTCGAGCGTCCTATCGGGCCATGGTCCCCCGCCAGGACAACGACGCGAACAGCTGACGTCCGGTGTACCCTGGCCACGACACGCCGAGCTGCTTGTCGAAGAGATTCGTGACACCAATCGAGGCTTCGAGATCGCCGGGAAGAGATCGTGTGATTCGCGCATCTGAACGAGCGTACGCCGCGCGCTCCGTCGTGCCGCCAGCCGCCGAGCGATCGATTGGCGTACGACCCACCCAGGCACTGGTCAGCGAGGCACGCAGGCCCGCGACCAAGGGGCCGTCCGCGGTGAGCCGCAAGGTCGATGCAGGGCGTCCAAGCAATGGAAGCCCGGTCGCGTTGTCCTTGGTGTGCGTCCACGCCGCGGAGCCGTCCAGGCGCCAGCGACCCACGAACACGCCAGCTTCACCCTCTATCCCGCGTGTCTGACCGCGGTCGATGTTCCCATAGGTGTACACGCCAGCCGCGTCCGGAGCGCCGAATTCGATGAAGTTGCGATAGTCGTTCGCGAACAGCGACGCATGTGCATACACCTCGGCGCCATCCCACTCGAAGCCTAACGATATCGACGTCGATTCTTCCGGCTTGAGGTCTGCATTGCCGCGAACGGCATAGCCGGCGGACGCGTTGACGAAATCGTAGTACAACTCCTTGAAGTCCGGGGCACGAAAACCCCGTCCGGCGGTGGCGCGCAATGCGAGGCTCGGATAGGGACGCCACATCGCCGCCAATCGCGGCGCGACGAACTGACCCCACCGGTCGCTCGAGGTGACGCGCACCCCCGGCGAGAGTTGGACGGCACCCAAGGTCGTGGCGACCTGCACGAAGGGCTCGACCGACCGGATTCTCGTCACGTCAGCCACAACACGGTCGGCGGATATCTGTTCTTGCCGGACATCGATCCCGGCATCGACAGCACCGGCGCGGGTCGGCCGGCTGTACAGCAAGGAAGCCGTTCCCAGGGTCTGCAGGTCCTTGGCCCCCGAATCGGCAACCGGTTCGCCAAGGGTACTGGCTCGTGACAGGTGGTCGAATCGCGAGAGGGCGAGCGAACTCGTCAGGCGTCCGCTTCCCACCGCAATCACGCTCGTCAGGTGCGACGCTAGCTGGGTGTTGTCGGCGAAGTGGAAGAGCTGTCCGGTTCGGTACCGTTGGCGCTCGCCGATCCACAGGGTCCCAACCTCGTAGCGGTGCGACGAGTCGGGCTCCCACCGCAGCGTACCGTTCGCATCCCAGCGCCGCGCCAGCGTACCGGCATCGCCGGCCACGCCTGGCGTCAGGTCGATCCCTCGGTGTCCGCCATTCACGATCGCTGACCATTCGCCGTGTCGCCAACCAGCCTCACCCGCCACCTCGCGCCGCCCGACACTGCCAACCGTCGACTGCAACGCACCGGTGAAAGCGTCCTGCTCCGGCGGTCGCCGGGTGATGATGTTGATGACACCGCCAATGGCGTCGGAACCATAGAGCGTCGATTGGGGCCCTTTGACGACTTCGATGCGTTCGACCGCCCCGAGGGGAAGGCGCGACAGGTCGAAGTTGCCATTGAGCCTCCCCGTCATTGGTTGCCCATCCAGCAGTACGAGCACCCGACGGGAGTCGAATCCGCGGATCTGCGCGCCGGCACCCGCCGGCACGCCACCATCGAGTTGAATGCCAGCGCGTTCCGTGATCGCCGAAGCCACGTCACTAGCGCCCGACGAGTGTGGATACGCTTTCCGGGTGTACGGTCGCCACCAACTGCGAAGGCACAAAGCCGGGGAAGCGGATGTGAATCGTCCGCTGACCCGGCCGAACCCCGTCGAATCGATAGGCGCCTTGTTCGTTGGCGCGCACTCGGCGCGCGCTGTCGAGCATGACCTCGGCCGCCACCGGGATGCCCGTCGTGGCATCCCGGATGTGGCCGGCGATGACGCCTGTCCCCTGGGCGGTGGCGTTGCCAGCCACCGTGGCCACGAGGACGACGCCGAACCATCGCCGCGTTCGCATCGTCTATCGGAGTTTTCGGTACCGGATCGAGATCTGGCGCGAGGCCCCATTGGTACCGTAGTAGCCCGTCAGCTGCACTTTGTAGACGGCGTTCCCCTTCTTCAACAAGTAGACATTGAAGGTCGGCCAGATCTGGTTGTCGCTGCCGGTGATGTTGTACTTGTACCACTTGTTGGTGCTGAACACACCGCCGAACTCGTCGGTGCGGTAGGCCTGGACGGGTGCCGTGGCCGCGTAGGTGGCGTCGATCGAGCCGAATGGCGTGGAATTGTCCGGCACGGCCATCACGCCACCGCTGCCGCTCACTCCGCCGTTCACCTTGATCGCGTAACCGCTGAAGGCGATGTCCCACTGCGCCGCCGTCGAGACGGCTCCGGCGGCGAGGTCGAAGTAGACCGGGTTCGCGCCGACCGTCACCGTCTTCGTCTGCACCGCGCCGAAAGCCGACCCTGTCGACGGCTGCAACGCATACTCGAACGTCACGGACCCCGGACTCGTCGTGGTCGCCCCCTGGATCGCCGTCACACGGAACTTCCCAAGGATGACGCTGGTGGTTCCCTTGCGAATGATCCACGCCAGCGATGGAGTGACGGACACGCCCGGCGCGGCCCCGCTATACCACCCCGCGATCACCGGCGAGAGATTGTCCGCCTTGAATGATCCATCGGCCGGAATCTCGGTGGCGGTCACGGCGTCGAAGGCCGCCAGTTGGTTGTCGGGCGTCATGGCTTGCAGCTGCGCGGCGCTGGCCTGGGAATTCTGGCAGATGCAGTAGCCAGCCACTGACCCCGGACCTGCCACGCCGCCATTCAATGAAACCGGCTGGATCGCCGAAGGCGACGTACGCAAACTGTTGTGAGGCGTCGACCGTCAGGGTCTGCGTGGTCGGTGTGGGAGCGGGGGCGGTGGAATCGGTTCCGCACGCTGCCGCACCCATCAGCCACAGCGGGAACCCGAGCCTAACGAACGATCGCATACTGGAGACCTCCGGTCGCCGCTCGTCGCCCGCTCGTTGCGCGCGTCGCCCGACGAATGCCCATGTGAGTGAGGTTGATGCCGAACAACGCGTTCTCGAACGACGCATCGGTATCGCCAAACCGAGTTGTCGCTCCAACGACGCCAGCGGCATCGGGCCCCAAGGGCGCGAGAATGGAGAGGCAGGCCACCGGATTCGGCATGCGAGGAGTATTGACGACTCCGCCGCTACTGCCCATTCGGACTTCTACGTACGGGGTACTACGGAGCCCCGTCCCCGCGGAGGAGGCCAGCTTCGATCGCGAATCGCGTAAGTGCTGCTGGCGAGCGAAGTTGGAGCTTTCGCATGAGCGAGTCGCGATGCGACTCCACGGTCCGGACCGAGATCCCCAACGCCGCGCCGATTTCCTTGTTCATTTGGCCGCGCGCGATCCCCTGCAACACCTCGCGCTCGCGGTTGGTCAGTTCGGCCAAGGCCGCGGCGGACGACGCCGTTCCCGCGGCTGGCGTGGAGGCGCGCAGCGCATCCGTCAGGTGGCGCGCCACGCCCGGACTGAAATACGCATCGCCACCGTGCACCGCGCGCACCGCCGCACGCAGGTCGGCGGGGGTGGTGTCCTTGCGCAGGTAGCCGTGAGCTCCCGCCTGCACCCCCTCCAGCACAAACTCGCGATCGTCGTTCACACTCAGCATCAACACCCGCACCCGGGGATGCGCATCACGCAGCTGGGCGGCCACCCATAGCCCGGACTCGTCAGGCAGGTTGATGTCGAGCAATACCACGTCGGGTTCTGTCTCTCCTACGACTTCCAGGGCACGTCGCGCCGTGGCGGCTTCTCCCGTCACCTCGAATCCCGGATCGGCCATCAGGACCTGCCGCACGCCCTCGCGCACCACGGCGTGGTCATCGACGAGGACCACTCGAATCGGCGACATCAGGCAGTCCCCCCGGCGCGTTCTCCCGGCAGCTCGACACGCACGACGGTCCCATCGGCGCTGGAGACGGTCAATGTCCCGCCCAGGGTCGTGACGCGTTCGCGCATGCCGGCGAGGCCGGTACCCATCGCGTCCGGCATCGCCCCACTGAGTCCTCGGCCGTTGTCACTGACGTCGAGCACGATCGCTTGTGGCGAGGCTCGCAATCCCACGTGCACGCGCGTCGCGTCGGCGTGACGGACCACGTTGCTCAAGGACTCCTGCAGCACGCGATAGAGCACCAACTCCACGTCGTCTCCCGGTCTCGGCAGCTGCGACGGCAGGTCGAGCTCGATCTCGAGTCCGCACCGGGCCGCGACTTCGGTTGCCAGGGAACGCAAGGCCGGCAGGAGGCCGAGCTCGTCGAGCAGCACCGGGCGTAGCGACTCGGTGACGGAGCGAATGCTCATCATCCCGTCATCCACCAGACCGACGATACGCTGCAGGGCTCCCGAGGTTGCGGCGTCCGATCGTTCCTGGAGTATGCCCAGCTGCAACTTCACGGCCGAGAAGACTTGTGCGGTTTCGTCGTGCAGCTCGCGCGACAGGCGGCGGCGTTCGCTCTCATGCTCGCGCACGGTGGCCGCCGAGAGCCGCGCCAGCTCGTCACTCCGCTCCTTCAGGCGCTGCGTCAAGGCCGCGGTGCGGAGGGCGCCGCCAATCTGCGTGCCCAGGGTGACCAGGAAGCCGGCATCGAGGGCGGCGAATGGATCGCGCCAGTCGCCGACGATGATCAGCGCACCGTCAGGCGCACCCGCCGTCGCCACGGCGAGCACCGCCACGTAGGCGTACGTGGGGCCATCCACACTCGTCCCCCGCGCCGCGCCGTTCGCCCCGCCCTGCACCGCCCGCTCCTCATGGAGCACGTGTGGCTGTCCCGTGGCCATCGCCGCGAGCACTGCGTGCTCCACGGCCGGTGTAAGCGCCGCCCCCTTCCAACCCGCGCATTCGCCGGCCCCTTGCCGGAGGGCGACGTGGCTGAGGTCGCGAGTGAAGTATGCGGCCCCACGCGTCGCCGGCAGCTCCAATGCCCGGCCCAGCAGAGTTCCGATGGCGCTGTCCACGGAGGCTCCAACCGCGCTTCCCGAGAGCGCCGCGAGTGCGCCAAACCCCTGCCGCAAGTCGTCGAGCACCAGCACCGTCAAGGCCGTCGCCGTGGCCAACAGAAACGCCACATCCAGATAATAGCCCCACGGCGTCCAGGCACCGCGGGCTCGCAGGAAGGGGTAGTCGAGATGATGCACCGCCCACAGGATCTGCGTTGCCGCCAGCAGCAACGCCCCGGGTGAACGGACCCGCCTCCAGTACGCCGCAAACAACCACCCGGTGTACGCCGTGACCGCACTGAGCAGGATCACCGACAAGAGTGCGGCGATCAGGAAGCTCTTCATCACGTACAGGGCGATGAACGAGAAGACCACCGGCACCAGCAGCGTCGCCGTGTACAGCGGACGGAAGGTCAACTGTCGGGAGAAGGACAGCGCCGCCCACAGCAACGCGAGGGCAGTCCGCACCCCGTCAGGACTTGATGCAGATACAACCACACGCCCTGCTTGCGGGCGAGGTACATCGAGATCACGCCGATGTAGCGAATACGCGAACCACCCGATGGCAAACTCAGGATGAAGTACGGCTTTTGTACCGACGGTGCAGGAACCTCGCATACCCGGACAGCCCTAACGCGACCGCCGCCTGCAAGACGGCGGCATCGAGTTCGGCGCTACGGCCGGGATGGCGGAGGTCAGCTCCTGCACGCCTCCAAACTAGAGTCGCGCTCTCCCGAGTGCACCTGTCTCACGACGTGCCAACATGAAGCGGTCGCCCGGCAGGGCGACCGCTTCAGCTCACAGCAATGCGTCGGCGTCAATCACACGGCATGTTCTGCCATCGGGTCGCGCGCACCAACCCGTTGACGTACGTCGTTGAGCCCACCGCGTCGCCGCAACGGTTGACCTCACGCGCATCGCTGGTGACGGTTCCGCCGATGAATGGCAGGAAGATGAAGGCCCCCGGGCCTCGCTTGGTGATGGCGCGACGATTGGCGCCGAGCGGCGCCCAGCCCACCATCCGGCCGAGATCGGAGATCCCCATGCCTCGCGAGCCCGCGGTTGGCGCACCAGCCATGGCACCGGGAAGTCGACGCGCCATCGCCACCACGGTGCCGGCACCCGTTGTCGACTCGCCCACCGTTGTACGAAAACTGTTGATGTCGTAGCCGTGCGAGTCCGTTCCACCGGGCAATGCCCCAAGGTCCACAAATCCTCCTGCCGCGCTCCACATCACGGCATGCTCTGGCCCCCCGAACATCTTGGCCCATCCGGTGATGTCTCCATTCGGCGCGATAGCCTCGGCGTGGCTGCTGAGGTAGCCCGCGGGATGAATGTCCTGATACCCTGTCGCCGGCTGCCAACGAAAGGCATGCACGTTGCCGGCGTTGGTGAACTCGCCGACCACCAGCAGGTTGTTGTCCTCGATGTCACGCGCGTCGAGATCGGTTGTACCTGCCGGCCCATTCAGGATGTTGAAGCCAATACCACCAACCTGCCATACGAATCCGCGGCGCCCAGCCGCGTTGTATGCCGAGCCGACGACGGCGTTGAAATCGGAGATCGCATTGCCCACGGCGGCGGTGTACCCGGCCGGGACGCCAAGGTCGACCGGGACGGCGCCGGCCGGCCATACCGTCACGCGTCCGTCCGTGATCGGATCGGCGTTGTAGCTGACGCCCGCCGCATCGCCGGCGATGTTGTTGCCATTCGCGATGCTGTTGTTCCGCCCAGGCGTCGTGCCCAAGTTGATCACGACAAAGACGTTGATGCTTGCATCGCCCTCACTTGCCGACACACTGGCGTCTGCCGGCGGCACACGCGGTGCCGATGGGGCGTCCGAACATGCCGCCATCCCCGCCAGCGACAATCCCAACCCCACCCTCATCCAGCCATTGCTAGAACCACGCATATCCCCTCCTCGCTGATGTCTGCCGCCGCGTCGTGCGCACAGTGCGTCCACGTCATGCGGCGTTGCCAGAGGAGGCGTCATTCGATGCACGCGATGGACATTGCGCCCACGGCCGAGGGTGCTTTGGCGATGGGTCACCCCTAACGCGAAGGCCGGCACCCACGGGGCACCGGCCTTCACAGGAATGCAGGGACACACCCGATCAGTCACAGGGGTTGTTCACCCAGGCGACCGCCCTGGTAAGACCCGTAACCGAATTGCGAACCGAGCCGGCAATCGACCCGCAGACGTTGACCGCGTTGCCCTCACTGCTGTTGAAGCCGCCGGGCAGGGGAAGAATGGCGGCGGGCCCCGCACCGAACTTGGTCCATGCGCGCCGCACCGGCCCGGGCGTCGTGTAACCCGTCAGGCGCAAGAGGTCGGACACACCCTGGATCGCCGTGTTGTTCGTTGGATTGGACTGGAAACCCGTCGCATTGCGATACAGGAACGGCAAGGTGGCAACCGGACCGCCAGCTACACCGCCAATCGCCCCACCCACGTTGATATCCTGACCCTCGCTGTACGTTGTGCCGACGAGGAGCCCGAGGTCATTGAACACGCCAGCCGGTGTCCAACGCGCCAGATGGCGATCGCCGTTGGGAAGCGACGCCCACCCGACCACGGTCCCACCCGCATTGATCGCCTCCGCGTGGCTCTCGACCCACACTCCCGCTGGATGCAAGTCCACGTAGCCACCGGCCACGGTGTAACGGAAGGCGTGACGGATACCCGCGGGTCCCTGTACACCACCCACCACCACGTTGGCCACATTGACGTCCCGCGCCTCGAGACGTGTTGTGCCTGGCGGGCCGCTCAGCACATTTAGGCCGCCGGGCGGTCCCCAGAAGCCCCGCACGCCTGCCGGGCTGGAAAGGACCCCGGCGGCGATGCCGGCAGCGTTCACCGCGTAGGCCACCCCCGCCGTTGCCGGTGCTGGCACACCATAATCGAGTGCGGCTGCACCAAACCAAACCGTTGGGCGCCCATCGATCATGGGGTCCACGACGTAGCTCACCCCGGCGACCCTGCCCGCCACCTCATTGTCGAACCCTTCCGAATTCAACTTCCCAGGCAAAGGAAGCAGCTGCGTGATGGTGAACGCCGCGACCCGCGAATCGTCGATGGCGAACGAGACGTCGTCGGCTCCCAGAAGAGGCGATGTTGTTGCTGTCGGCTGATCCGAACAGGCAACAAGCGTGAGCAGTGCGAGCGTCGCTGCGGCAACCCGGTGGTGCATGTGGTGCATGGTACGATCTCCTGAGGAGTGATTGGGGGTACCGTCGCCCGCTCCAGCCAGCGGAGCGCGCCCTGACGTTTCGCCCGGACGCTGGGGGCAGCGCCTCTGCAGTTTTTGAACCTGTGGTCAATGCTCGGGATTTGTGCCCTGTGGGCCGGCTGGCGACGCGGCGCGCCCAGGGATCACTCAAGGCGGATGCCCGAACCGACCGGTGATACGTCTAGCGACGAGGGCGCGTCACCGCTCCGCGACATCGCGGCACATGCCAGTGCGGCGAAGCGACGTCCTCAGGCAATACGTCGGTTGCAACCGGGCCTCACGCGCCGCGGGTGTAGCTGCGCCTCGGCAGGTAGTGTGGCGCTTGAGTGGCGACGATCTCCAGTTGCCGTCGATGGCCGCCCAGTCGATTGCGGCTGGCGGTTCGTGCGGGCCCAAAGCGAAGCGGCCGGTTGCTCGCAAGAGCAACCGGCCGCCACATCGAAGACAAGCGCGGGTACGCTGGCTTCGCTTAACGCAGCGCCAGTGCGTTCATCACCAGCATGCCGAGGGCGAAGATGCCAACGGCAGCGGCGATCGCGGTCACGGGCGACATCTGCAAAGGTTTCTTGAAGGTGGACGCCGTGGTGCGGGCCGTCTCGATCGGCAGCAGCGCAGCCATGATCTTCGCCGGGATGTGCGCGGGCGTCATCATGTGGCGACGACGGTCCGTTTCCTCCCCGATGCGACGCCAGAACTCGACCGACCGCGCGGACTCGCCGCGCAGGTCCGCAGGTTCCGGCAATTCGCCATCCAACCAACGATTGATGACATCAGATGTAGCGATCGGCGCCAAGGGCACCTCTCGATCTGCCTGAGAGTCCCGAATCTCCACGATTCGGGCGCTCACGAGAAGGCTCGCTGTGGCCGCCGCGCTCGAAAGTGCTTTTCGGGCATTAGGCGTATTTCTCCTCTGGAAACCCTTGGAGCGCTTCACGCGCGCGATGAACGCGCATCTTCAGAGCCCCGACGGTGGTGTTCAAAAAATCAGCCATTTCCTCGTACGACCGCCCCTCGACATGCTTCATCACGAATGCTTCGCGCAACGACGTTGGAAGCTTCGCAAGCGCGGCGTCGAGATCATCACGCAGCTCCGTGCGGTCGAGTTCCTCCTCCGGGTTCGCGTAGCCGGTCGGCTGGTCATCTTCGTCGTAGCTGACATGCGTGCGACGAAATGTTCTTCAGCCAGTCCTTGCAGCCATTCGCGACGATCCGAAGACCCAGGCGTCAAAGCGACCGCGCACCTCGGAGAGGTGGTGATACGCTTTGATGAAAGACATCTGGAGGATGTCTTCCGCAACGTCCGGACTTCCGGTCATGCCCAAGGCATGCCGATAGAGCGGGTCGCTGTAGCGCTGGATGAGGATCGAGAATGACTCGCGATGTCCGTCCAGGACCCGCGAGATGATCTCTTGGTCGGCCTCCAACTGGTCCATCGATGAGGGCGTCGGCACCGTCGTCTTCACGGTGCTATGGTAACCGCTTTTACGGCCTCTCGACAGTCCTTTGGATGCGCTCGGTTGGGTCAGGAGTAGAGTCACGTCTGCATGACGAGCACCCCTGTACGGGAGTAACACCCTACGGTATGGTGTTTTCCCCGGCAAAACGCTCAAAGGCGCGCCAGCCAAATGCGCGAATCAATGCGCCATGTTCGTTGAGTTTTGGAGGTGGGAATCGCACGGACCCGGGAATGGACGGTGCGACTCCAGTGCGGGGCGAGCAGGGGACGTCATCGAGAGCTTCGCGCACCGTCCGCACGACGCCGCACGGGACCCCTTCCCTGTCCAGCGCCTGCTGCCATTGCGCCGCCCGGCGCTGTCGCAGACGAGCCTGCAACACTTCCACGACGTGAGCGCGGTGCGCCAATCGGCCCGCATTTGACAGGAGCGCCGCGTCGGACGCCAGCTCCGTCAGCTCCAACGCTCGACAACAGGCCTGCCACTGCCCATCGTTTCCAACCGCCACCACCAACGAACGATCGCTCGCCGCAAATAGCTGGTACGGCACCAGGTTCGCATGTCCATTGCCCCAGCGACGAGCATCGTTGCCCGAGACCAGGACATTCTGCGCCACGTTCACGAGCGCCGCGGTCGCAGAGTGAGCCAACGAGACAAAAAGCCGGCGCCTGTCCGCCGGGAGTGCACGGCGCGCAGCCAGCGCTCCCAATACCGCAATCGTCGCGTCCTTTCCGGCAATCACATCGGCGAGCGCCACACCAACCTTGGACGGTTCTCCCTCGGGAGCACCTGTTATCGACATCCATCCACACTCGGCCTGCACCACGAAGTCGTAGCCAGGGCGATCGCTCTCTTCGCCAAAGCCGGTAAGCGTGCACCAGACAAGTTCGGGCCGGTTGTGAACCCAGGTGCTGGGGTCGATGCCGCGCCGCTCGAGGGTGCCGGGGCGGAAGTTGTCCAGCACCACATCTGCCTCCTCAATCAGCCCGCTAAGGACCTCTCGATCGGAGTCGGCATCCAGATCGAGCGCAACGCCGAGCTTGTTTCGGTTAATGCTCAGGAAGTAGGCGCTTTCGCCGTCCGGATCGAACGGCGGCCCCCAACCACGTGTTTCGTCGCCCGTTCCCGGCCGTTCGACCTTGATCACATCGGCTCCGAGATCGCCGAGTGCCATTGAGCACACGGGGCCGGCCAGAACTCTGGTCATGTCGAGAACTTTGTATCCTTTGAGCATTTATGTCGCTCTACTGTCGCGATGAAGTGATTATATTGTTGCTGATAGTTTGATAGGTCAAATCGGCGGTGCGGCACGAAACTGCCTTACCGCGACTTGCATATGACCCGAAAAATCATATACTTACCGCCGCCGAACGAGCCTGCCGCCACAGCCGCCTCCCCAAGGCACCCAGATGGCGCCGACAGTGACCAGCGGAACGCGACGGACATGGTCCCCGCGTGGCGGCCCACCCGACTGAGCTTTCCCCTCAATGACCGAAATGGCCCCAGAAATCGACGAGAAGGGCGATGAGGATGCCTCTCCGACGCCACCCACGCCGCCCAAACGTGGTCCGGGTCACCGAGGGCAAGACATGCGGGACACCGTGGCCGAGATGGCCGCGCGCGCGCATGAAATAAGCCTCGAGGCCGGCTCGAAGATGGCAGCCGCGATGAAGGATGTCATCGGGGCCGCCGCAGGACTCTCCGCTTTCGCGATTGAGAGCGCGCGCGACCTGGTCCAGTTCATGGTGCGGCGCGGCCAGATGACCCAGGATGAGGCTGACAAGCTCTTGCGTGAGGCCGAAGAGGCCCACGCCAAGAACCCAAAGCCGATCACGCCCAAGGCGGCGGAACCAAAGAAGCCCGTCGAAAAGTTGGCTCCGAAGCCGGCCCCTGCGCCAAAAGCACCCGTCGCCGCGGCTCCAGCGGCGCCCAGCCCCAAGCCGGCCGTTAGTGCTAAGCCGGCACCGGCTGTGCCCGCACCCACACCCGCGGCGAAGCCGCCGGCCAAGACGGCTGCTAAGACGGCGAGCGCCGCACCCAAGCCCGCGGCAAAGAAGCCCGCTGCAGCTCCGGCGAAAAAGGCGGCACCTGCCGCGAAGAAGAAGTAGTCGGACCGCGGAGCAACTTGGGCGGCGTGACACCTCGTGTGACGCCGCCCATTTTCTTTCTTGATGCCTGTCACCGACTCGCCTCGTGTCCTGAGAGCGCGCGCACCAACGCGCATTGACTTCGGAGGCGGGTGGACTGACGTACCGCCCTACTCGACGGAGCAAGGTGGTTGCGTGTGCAATGTCGCCATCTCCCTGTGCTCGACGGTGACGCTCCGGACGCACGCTGGCGACCACACCATGATAAGCGCGCGCGAGGCAGACACGGCGTTGGCCAAGGCTGCTCTCGCGCGGGCTGGTGTGGTGGGCATTTCGGCCACGCTCGACAATGACTTTCCCGTGTCTGCCGGGCTCGGAGGCTCGAGCGCGGCGGGTGTTGCGATGCTTGGAGCGCTGAATCGATGGTGCCAGGAAGGGCCCGTTGACCGTGCCGCGTTGGCGGAATGGAGCCGCGACCTCGAGGTCCGAGATCTTGGCATCGCGGGTGGGCGGCAAGACCACTATGCCGCCGCGTTCGGCGGAGCCCTTGGCCTCTGGTTCGCAGAGACCACGCGCTGCAGGCAGATTCCGCTCTCGGAAACTTTTGCGACGGAATTGGCCGACCGCTGCGTCGTTGCGTATACCGGAGAGTCACGGATCTCCGCCGATACGATCACTGGTGTAATGACGGCGTATCGGGAGGATCGTGGTGTGGTGCGAACGTCACTGGCTCGTATGCGGGTGCTCGCCGAGGCGATGATCGACGCACTCGCGCGGGAAGACCTCGACGAACTTGGTGGCTTGGTGGAGGAACAGTGGGCATGCCAGCGCGCGTTGCACCCGGCGATCCCAACGCCGCGGATCGATGCATTGTTGGAGGACGCTCGGGTCGCCGGGGCGATCGGGGGCAAGGCGTTAGGCGCCTCGGGGGGTGGGTGTGTGGTGGCAATCGCAGCGCGCGGTCGCACCGGTGCCGTGCGCGCGGCCATGTCACAAACCGCCACGCTGCTGCCCTACCAGGTCGACATCCAGGGGTTTCGATGGGAGTTCATCACGTGAACGTGGAGGGTCCATGATCGACGTCCCGCGCGGCGACGCCGTCGCGTTGACGCGCGCCCTGGTGCGCATCGATTCCCGCAATCCCACCCTCGTTCGGGGCGGACCGGGTGAAGGCGAGGTGGGCGACTTTCTCGCCCAGGTGCTGCGGACGTGGGGCCTGCGCGTGGAGCTGCAGGAGGTGGCGGAAGGCCGGCGCAACGTGGTGGCTCGGATCGGCAACGCCAAACCCGGCGCGCCGACCTTGATGTTCAATGGTCACCTCGACGTGGTGGATGTCGAAGGCATGCGCCACGCGCCATTCGAGGCGGAGTCGCGTGACGGGCGCATTTACGGGCGAGGCGCCGCGGACATGAAGAGTGGGGTCGCCGCCATGTGCGCGGCCGCAGTCCGAGCTGCCGACACCGGTCTCACGGGCGAGGTGATCGTGGCGGCGGTGGTGGACGAGGAGTTCCAGAGTATCGGGACCCGTGCCCTGGTGGAACGCGGCATCCGGGCGGACGCC
Source organism: Gemmatimonadaceae bacterium (assembly GCA_044224875.1). Classification (GTDB taxonomy): domain Bacteria; phylum Gemmatimonadota; class Gemmatimonadetes; order Gemmatimonadales; family Gemmatimonadaceae; genus JABAQJ01. The sequence goes on from JBGAJQ010000017.1 coordinate 59,159, forward strand.
GCCATCGTGACCGAGCCGACGTCCCTGGCCATTGACCCGGCCCACAAGGGCTTCACCTGGGTGGAGGTGGTGACCCGAGGTCGCGCCGCGCACGGGAGTCGCTACGAGATTGGCGTCGATGCCATTCGTCACGCCGGATTGCTGCTGGCAGAGTTGCAGCGTCTTGAGCTCGAGGAACTTACGCAGCGCACGCACGCGCTGCTCGGTCGCGCCTCGCTGCATGCGGCGACCATCGCTGGGGGTGTGGCATGGTCCACCTATCCCGACAGCTGCACGCTCACGATCGAGCGACGCACGTTGCCCGGGGAGCGCACAGACGACGTGATGCGTGAGATTCGTGAGGCGTGTGCGCGGGTCGGCACCCGCACCGAAGGGTTCGACGCCGAGGTGCGGCATGTCTTTTCCCAGGAACCATCGGACGTGGCGACGGATGCTCCGATCGTCATGGCGTTAGGCGCCGCCCTTCGCAGCGAGTCAGAGCGTGTCTCCCTCCAGGGCATGACCGCCTGGACGGACGCCGCGCTGCTGAACGCGGCCGGCATCCCAGCGATCCTCTTTGGCCCGGGTGACATTGCCCAGGCGCATGCCGCCGAAGAATGGGTCGAGACCGACCAGGTGGAGCGCGCAGCACGGGTCCTCGCTCGGCTGGCATCCACATGGTGCAGCGAAGGTGCGCCGTGGCGCGGCTGACGCCGGCGGACTATGACGCGCTGGAGGGCGCCATCCGCGACGGACGTCGCGTCGCGGTCGTGCGCCACGGCATGGAGTTGGTGGTGCTGCCGGTGCGCATTTATCCCAGAAATGGCGGCGAAGTCCTCGAGGCCAAGCACCCGTCGACCGGAGAACGCGTGACGTTTGAGCTGGCACACATCGAGTCATTCGAGGTGGTGCGGTGGTAGGCGATCCGCCCCTCGTCGCTGTCTATGCTGACGAGTCCTGCTTGGGCAACGGGCGTGATGGCGAAAACCCCGGCGGCGCAGGTGTCCTTGTGGAGTACCTCCTGAAGGGAGAGTGCCGTCGCTTTGACCTGTGGGTATCGGAGCCGGCAACCACGAACAATCGGATGGCACTGCGTTCCGTGATCGAGACTTTTCGCGCGCTCTCGCGTAAGGGACGCACGCTGCGCGTCGTCTTCACCACGGACTCGCGTTACATCGTGGACGGCATGTCACAATGGGTGCACGATTGGGCTAGGCGTGGCTGGCGCCGGAAGAGCGGCGCCATTGAGAACCTCGAGTTGTGGCAGGAAGCCGTGGAGGTTGCCCGCCCACACGAGGTCTCGTGGCGCTGGGTGCGCGGGCACAACGGCCATGCGCAAAACGAGTATGCCAATGACCTCGCGGTGCGCGCCGCCGAAACGCTTACCATCTCCGACTCACTCGTCGATAGCGAGTTCCAACAGTGGCTGGACGCGCGCAAGACAAAGCTCACCCCCGATCCCTTTCCCGATGCCACAGCCTTCCGCGCCGGATCGCGGTTACCGAGTGCTGCGGGGGCGCGTCCGTGATCGTCTGCTCTCTTCACGCCCTTTGGCCCCGAGACCGGGGTATGTTATCGCATGGACGAACTTGATCGAGTCTACCGACGCCTGGTCCAGAACATCCGGGCCGCGTTTCCAGAACTGCTGACGCGTCCGTTCGAGGTCGCGAAGATCTACCAGCAAGTCATTCCCTATCGCACGAATCGCCGCGAACTGGGGTTCGAGACCAATGAGGATTACGAGCTCACGCTCACGCAGCTCCTTTCTGGAGCGCGGGGCCTCCTCATGGGTGACGACGAAATGCAGAACGCCCTGCGCGGGGAACTCGAGTCTCCGAACCCGGACCTTTCCGCGTATCGAGCGTTCGCTACATCCATGGTGACGCTTGCACCGGAGGCGCTGCGCGCCTTGGACGCGCAACCGGCCATGCGGCCGACGCCTACTGCCAGCGACCTGCCCCCGGCCGCTCGGTCTGCAATCGACCAGGCTCGCCTTGCGTCGCGCGCGACCGAAGAAGTCGTTACGCGACGCGCCGGCGACGTTGCCCCTTCGCATGGAGCTGGAGCCTCGCCGCCATTGGGATCGCGCGGTCGCGTCGAGCGACCGGCGACAGCTGCACCGGCAATTGCCGCGAGTTCGGCGCCTAGCGGACCAGGTTGCCCGTACTGCGCAGGAACGCTGCCGGAAGGCAAGCAAGTAGTGTTCTGCCCGCACTGTGGCCAGGATCTCACCGTGAAGCATTGCCCGGCTTGCAACACGGAGCTGGAAGTTGGCTGGAAGTTCTGCATCACCTGCGGCCGAGGGGTGGAGTAGTCACGCGAACTTGACGGCGCGACGCCGGGTATGCTGACGGACCGAAACACATCCCCTTTTGGTGCGTTGTGAGAGCGTATGTTCGTCACGAAGAATACTCGGCGCTTTGCCGGGGTTGCCTGGGCGCTGGGCGCGATCGCTTGCGCGCCGCGAGGACCGGTCGTCGTACAGGCCACGCCCGCGGATGCGGAGGAGCCCAGGACGACCACCGGAGGGAGCGCCCCTCCAGCCACACGATCCACGGTTCGCGACGTGGTGTGGCGCGTATACGCTCGCGACCACGTGGATTTGTGGCTGCACGGTTTTGCCATGTTGCAGGGCGACTCCACGCTCATACCGTACTATCGGCCGGGCTACCGGGAGCAGCTGACGAGAATCCGGCGTGAGCGCGGCGTCACGAGTTCGCTGGACGCGAATCGTGACCGTCTTGCGAGTTACCTCGCGGCCAATCCTCGGCTGATCGCCGCACAGTTCATCCCGCTGTACTTCGAGACATGGGACGCGATGCGTCAGGGGTTCGACCTGTTCCTTCGCGCGAACGGCAATCCGCGGTACGGTCGTGACGACTACGCCTCGCGTGTGATCGCCACGTTTGCCGCGTCATTCCCGAACAGCGCGGACCGGGATTGGGCGCGCAGTTTTGTCCAGGCGTTGGATGACGAACGGGTGCGGTTCTACCGCGACTACTGGCTGTCCGAGACACGAGCACGAGAGGGCGCACGAACGGTGTTCGAGCGGATGTGGCAGGACACGTACCGCCAACGACTGCGTCCTTTCTTCGTGAACGCGCAACAGGATGACGGGGACCTTCTGCTGTCACTGCCGTTAGGCGGGGAGGGACGCACGGTGCCAGTCGGCCGGCGCGAGAACTATGTCGCGGTTACCTATCCTGAGAATGAAGCTCGTGCAACGGATGCGTTGTTTGTGCTGGCACACGAAGTGGCTGGCGCACCCGCAGCGCTGGCGATTCGCGACAATACGACGCCAGCGGAGCAACGAGACGGGACGAGCGACCGCTACGCGAGCTTGGGTGCGGTGCGTGGGGGCGCTGCCATTCTCGCACGCGTGGCGCCGGAGCTCGTGGCGAACTATCAGCGATACTACCTGGGCGTGGCGCGCGCGTCGGTCCCAGAGGGAGATCCTGCCGCCGCCTTCGAGCGCACCTTCCCGCTCCCCAGCGCGATCCGTGACGCAATCGTCCGTCAAGTCGATATGATTCTCGGAGGCATCTGACTTCCGCTCATGGCCGACGAACCGTCTCCCTCCCAACCCTCCCCGCTCGTTCCGGCAGCCCTGGACCGGGCCGCGCTTGAACGCGTGCTGGCGCGCGCGGCCGAACTTCAGGCGCACACGGCCGAGCCGGCCGAAGGCATGAGTGAAGCGCAGCTCGAAGCGTTAGGCGCCGAAGTGGGTATTTCAAAGGAGCACGTTCGTCAGGCAATCGCCGAAGAGCGGACGCGTGTCGCGGTCCCGGACGAGCGAGGCTTCGTCGGCGCGTGGTTTGGCCCTGCGTTCGCGACGGCCTCGCGCGTGGTTCGCGGCAAGCCGGAGCAGGTATTGGCTCTTCTGGATCAGTGGATGCAGACCGAAGAGGGCTTGCGCCCACGTCGGCGCTTTGCCGACCGACGGACGTGGGAGGCTCGGCGCGACTTCATCTCGTCTCTGCAGACGGGCTTCAACATCAAGGGCCGCGCTTACGCGCTCACTCTATCGACAGAAGTCGCAGCAACGGTCGTGGCAGTGGACAGCGAGCGCGTGATTGTCCGGCTGGATGCTGACGTTCACACGTCGAGGCGCCGCGTAGCGGTCTGGACGGGAATCGCTACCGGCGGGATGTGGACGACGGCTGCTGGCCTGGTGGGCGCGGCGGCTAGCATACCGAATGCGTCGATGCTGGTCGCCGGGGTCGTGGCAACCGTTTGGTCGCTCGTTGGTGCCGCGATAGGCGTTGGTCTGGCCGGCAGCCAGCGGCGGCGCACGTCGCGGGCCCAACTCGCGTTGGAGCAGATCCTCGACCGGTTGGAGCGAGGGGAGATACAGCAGCCGCGTGGGGGAGCCACCGCGCTGCTCGACCTGCTGGTCCCGACGCGACGCTGAAGTGACCTGACCCCGCGACACTTACCGCACGCCAAGCGTGTGGACACGTTTCCCGTATGAGCGAGATCCAGCGCGTGGGTGTGGTTGGTGGCGGCCTGATGGGCGCAGGTATTGTCCAAGTCGCCGCCACGTCCGGCTTTCAGGTCGTCTGCCGCGAGGTGAGTAACACCCACTGCGAGCGAGCCCACAGCGCGGTGCGTCGCAACCTCGACAAGGGGGTGGAGAAAGGGAAGTTGACGGCGACGGTGCGCGATGCCTCGTTAGGCAGGGTGCAGTTTGTCACCGACCTGGCGGCCGTTGCCCACACGGACCTGGTGGTGGAAGCAATCGTCGAAGACCTCACGGAAAAGTTAGCCCTGTGGAGGGCATTGGACGCTCTGGCACCGGCGGCGACGCTGTTCGCTTCCAATACCTCCAGCCTGTCCATTGCGAGTCAGGCGTCCGCGACCACACGCGGTGACCGGTTCGTGGGACTCCACTTCTTCAACCCAGTGCCGGCGATGCCGCTGGTAGAGGTCGTGCGAACCATCACCACCAGCGACGCCACACACCGCGCAGCCCATGCGTTCGTCACTCGGTTGGGGAAGGTCGCCATCGATACGCGCGATACTCCCGGTTTCGTGGTGAACCGCCTCCTCGTCCCTTACATGCTGGACGCGGTGCGGGCGTTGGAGCAGGGGACGGGTTCGGTACGGGACCTCGACATTGGAATGACGCTGGGTGCGGGGCATCCGATGGGGCCGCTCGCGTTGTGCGACTATGTCGGGCTGGACACCTTGCAGCGTGTGGCGGAGTCGATGTTCAAGGAGTATTGTGAGCCTCGGTTCGCCCCACCCCCGCTGTTGCGTCGAATGGTTGCGTCCGGCCTGCTGGGCCGGAAGAATGGATCGGGCTTCTACCGGTACGGCGCCGAGGAGCCCGAGCCGAATACCTTCATGGGGTGAGCGGTTCCGAGTGATGTCGCATCGCGGAATGTTGCTGCTGTCGATAGGAAGCATGCTACTGGCCGCTCCGAGCGGTTTCCTCGGCGCGCAGGGCAGCGAGTCGCGGACCGGTATCGTTCGCGGTTTTGTGTACGACAGTATTGCCCGCGCGCCGCTGTCGGGAGCGGTGGTGCAGGTGATGCGGCTGGGCGCCGATGTGGAACACGCGGCGCGGCGCACCTCGACCACGGATTCGGTCGGACGCTACGAGGTGCCCGACGTGCCGGATGGCCAGTTCGTCGTCGGGTTCTTCCACCCAAAGCTAGATTCGTTAGGCATCGAGGCGCCCGTCGTGCGCGGTACCATGCCGGTGCGCGGCGCACGCAACGTCGACCTCGCGGTGCCGTCCGCCAGGACGGTGGTCGCGTCCTCGTGCGGCACTCGAGCGGCCTGGGATTCCCTGGGGCTCGTGGCTGGCTACGTGCTGCATCCCGCGCACCTTGGCCCCCGCGACGACGCCACCGTGCGGGCGCGCTGGAGCGAGATTGTCATCGACAAGGACGGCGCCCGGGCCTCCACACGAGAGGCATACACCATCACGGCAACCAGCGGGTGGTTCGGTCTCTGCGGCATTCCCCACGGCGCCCTGGTGCTGGTACGCGTCACGTCGCAGGCGGACACGGGCTCGTTCATTGAAATCGAGGTGCCTGACGATGGCATCCTGGTCCGCTCGCTCTATCTGGGCAGCGAGCCGATCATGCACGACCGCACGGACGACGCCGGGCGCGATACCAGCGCCGCAGCCACCGACTCCACGGCGTCCAGCTCCAACGCTCCCGCGCCCCCAAGGATCACCAGATCTCCGTCCCCTCGCGCCAGGATCAACGGCGTCATCACCACGACCTTCGGCGAACCCGTCGCCAACGCCCGCGTGCGCATCTGGGGGGGACAGTATGCGACCGTCACCAACGAGGAGGGCGCATACGCGCTGAGCGACGTCCCTGCGGGCACCCATACCCTGGAGGTGCGCAAGATCGGCTTTGTCCCGTCGCGCTTGGCGGTCGACGTGCTGGGTGACAGCGAGCCAACACGGGTGGATGTGAGCATCAGTGACTTTCCAACCGTCATCGACACCGTGCGCGTGATGGCCATGCGGCCACGCGCCCTATCGGCGGGCTCGTTTGAGTACCGCCGTCAGCTCGGCTTCGGGACGTTTCTGGATGCGGAGCAGATTGAACGCCGACTTCCACAACAATTCACTGACTTGATTCGCAGCACACGTGGTGTGCTGTTGAGTTCGAACGGCACGTCCAGCGCCACCGTGCAGATGGAAGGCAACAGTCCCGGCGTCGCGTGTGAGCCGTTGCTCGTGCTCGACGGCCAGCGCGTCCCGCTGATGGGCATGAATATCAATGAGTTGATCCCGGCGGCGATCGTTCGAGCCGTCGAGATTTACCCGAGGCGCATGGAAGCGCCGCCGGAGTACCAGACCGCGGACTGCGGTTCCATCGTCGTCTGGACGGGCGCGCGGGGCTGGCTCGCCAAGCGTACGAAGGGATCGGCCAAGCGATAGGCAAGTGCTCGAAGCCAGTCGCTGACGCGACGGTCCGGCAGCGGTAGCCCTGAGGCGTGCGGCGCGGTATTCTGCGCCAGATTCAACCGTGGACTGTCAGGGATGCGCATGCGACCGTGGAACCAGATGCTGACTCGACGCCTGCGCGTTTGGTCCACGTTCACGTTAGGCCTTCTGGCCTGCGGACCGGCGCGGGAAGCTGAATCCAACAAGCCGGCCGCCGCCGTCGCTGTGACTCAGGCCGCCCCAGACGTCGCGCGGACGCCGTCCCGCGGGTTCCGATCGCGTGACCGGCTGGAGGAGCACTTCCAGAAGCATGGTCGAGAGTTCGGACGGCTCACGATCGAACAATACCTCAAGCAGGCGCAGTCGCTACGCGACACCACAGTCGGTGGCGATATCCTGGAAATCACGCGGGAGGACGGGGTTGTTTCGCGGTTCGACCGTGCGTCCGGTGCGTTCATTGCCTTCGATCGGGACGGCACCATTCGCACCTTCTTTCGTCCAAACGATGGCGAGCGGTACTTTCATCGGCAGGCCAAACGGAGTCCCACGCGATGACGGATGAATGGAAAGACCTGGATGAGGTCGTACGCCCGTATTTAGAGGCGCGCGGCTGCGCAGACTTTCTGGTATCCGGCGGATTGAGCGGCTTGTTGAACGAATGGCAGCGCGTGGCAACGTCGCTGGAAAAGGGGTATGACGGACTCCTTGACGAATACCTGAACGACATGGACTTGCGGGATATTCTCGAGGACGCGCTGGACGTTGCGTCGGTTGCCGAGGACGCGCCGGTCCGCCACCGGGTGGAGCAGTTGGACGCCCGCGTGAAGGCGGTGACGGTTCCGTGTGGACCGATTTGGGGCCGCGAGGTCGCGGAGTCGGAGGCCATGGATCCGGCGCTCCAATGGTGGTACTTCGTGCGGCCCAAGGAGCCAGGCGACGACTTGCGCGGCGAACTCGAGGCGGAAGGTCTACTGGGAGACAACTGAGTGAACGTTGCGGTGATTGGCGGCGGGCCGGCCGGACTGTATGTGGCACTCCTGCTGCGGAAGGCCCATCCCGACTGGCCTGTGACCGTTGTGGAGCGGAACGCTCCGGACGACACCTTTGGTTGGGGCGTCGTGTTCTCCGATCAGACCTTGGAGAACTTTCGCGTTGCGGACGAACCGAGTTATCGGGCGATCGTCGATCACTTCGCGCATTGGGACGATATCGACGTACACGTTCACGGTCGGACGATTACCTCCAGCGGGCATGGGTTCAGCGGTATTGCCCGCAAGCAGCTGCTGCGTATCCTGCAGGAACGGGCGCGCGCCGTGGGCGTTCAGCTACGCTTCCGGACCGAAGTGCGCGGCCTGGAGGATCTCGAGGCGTTAGGCATTCCGGCTGATCTCGTCGTTGCTGCCGACGGAGTAAACAGCACGTTCCGGCAGGCGCGTCCTGGGCATTTTCAGCCATTGTTGGACCCGCGACCGAACCACTACATCTGGTTTGGCACGCGACATCGGTTCGACGCGTTCACCTTTGCGTTCATCGAGCACGGCGGTGAGCTGTATTGGGCCCATGCGTATCGGTTTGACGACTCGCTGTCGACGTTCATCGTGGAGTGTGGTGAGAAGGCTTGGCGAGCCGCGGGTTTCGACCAGATGGACGCCACGGCGGCCATGCGGACCTGCGAGCGGATGTTCGCGACCTGGCTAGGAGGCGAACCGCTGTTGTACAACGCCACACCACATCGTCACGCCGCGCCGTGGACCAACTTCCTGCGCATGGCGTGCACGCGGTGGTTCGACGACCGCGTCGTATTGCTCGGCGATGCCGCGCACACCGCGCACTTCTCGATCGGCAGTGGAACGAAGCTGGCCATGGAAGACGCCATCGCGCTCGCCCAGGAGCTGTCGTCGGATTCGGCTGCGGATGCGGCGTCGCTCCCGGCGGCGCTCGCGCGCTACCAGGAGGCTCGGATGACCGAGGTGTTGCGGCTGCAGAACGCGGCGCGCAACTCCATGGAATGGTTCGAGCACGTCGAGCGTTACTACCGGCTGGCACCGGAGCAGTTCGCGTACTCCCTGTTGACGCGGAGCCAGCGGGTAAGCCACGAGAACCTGCGCGTGCGCGACCGTGCCTACCTGGACGGGGTGGAACGCTGGTTCGCAGCGCGGGCATCGGCCGGGCGTCACGCGTCGCCAACGCCACCACCGATGCTCACGCCCTTCGCGCTACGTGCGTTGACCCTGGCGAATCGGGTCGTGGTGTCGCCAATGGACATGTACAGCGCAACCGATGGCACGCCTAACGACTTTCACCTCGTGCACTACGGCGCGCGCGCGCTGGGCGGCGCCGGTCTGGTCGTGACGGAGATGACCTGCGTCACGCCCCAGGGACGCATCACGCCGGGGTGTACGGGACTCTACGCGGCCGTTCACGCCGCGGCATGGAGGCGGCTCACCGACTTCGTCCACCAGTGGAGCGCCGCCAAGATCGCCTTGCAGCTGGGACACTCGGGACGAAAAGGCGCCGTAAAGTCCGGACTCGAGCACGGGGACGAGCCGCTGGACGACGGCGGGTGGGAGGTCATCGCCCCTTCCGCCATCCCGTACCGCGCGACCATGGCGACGCCACGGGCCATGACGCGCGCTGACATGACGGCGGTGTGCGCGGCGTTCGTTCGCGCGACGCAGCTGGCGGTCGACGCAAACTTCGACATGCTCGAACTGCACTGTGCGCACGGCTACCTGCTGTCGTCGTTCATCACCCCGCTCTCCAACCAGCGCCAAGACGAGTATGGCGGGTCGTTGGAGAATCGATTGCGCTTCCCGCTCGAGGTCTTCAATGCCATACGCGCCGCGTGGCCAGCGGGACGTCCGATTTCGGTGCGCATCTCGGCGACGGATTGGGTCGACGGTGGCGTAGATGGGACCGACGCGGTGGTCATCGCCAAGGCGTTCCACGACGCCGGCGCCGACATCCTCCATGTGTCGACCGGACAGACCACACCAGACGCGCGACCGGTCTACGGAAGAATGTGGCAGACCCCATTCAGCGACCGGATTCGGAACGAACTTGGCATCCCAACCATCGCCGTGGGCAGCATCACGGATGCTGACCAGGTCAATTCCATCCTCTCGGCAGGGCGGGCCGATCTCTGCGCATTGGCGCGGCCGCACCTGGCTGACCCCAACTGGACGCTCCATGCCGCGGCCCAGCTCGGATGGCGTGAACAGCCCTGGCCGTGGCAGTATTCCTCTGGCAAGGACCAGCTGGAGCGGCTGTTGGAACGTGCCGCCACCCAGCAACCTCGTTAGGCCCACCTTCGGCCATTTGTGCCAGCCGTGACCACGTCCCCAGTGTTTCCGCTTTCGACCCTGTCGCCACGCCACTTCCTGCTCAAGATCGAAGGAGGCGTGGCGACCGTCACGTTAAACCGACCCGAGCGAAAGAACCCGCTGACATTCGAGTCATACGCGGAGCTGACGGAGTTCTTCCGCACCTTGGTACATGTGCGGGAGATCAAGACCGTGGTGCTCACTGGCGCCGGTGACAACTTCTGCAGCGGCGGTGACGTGCACGAAATCATTGGGCCACTGGTGAAGGCACGGGACGACGGACGCATGGACGACATCCTCGCCTTCACGCGCATGACGGGTGGATTGGTGAAGGCCATGCGCGCCTGCCCGCAACCGATCGTCGCCGCAGTGGACGGCGTCTGCGCAGGGGCCGGGGCGATCCTGGCCATGGCCAGCGACCTGCGCGTTGGCACGGCGCGTGCCCGCGTGGGATTTCTCTTCGTCCGCGTGGGATTGAGTGGCGCCGATATGGGAGCCTGTTCCCTGCTACCTCGCATCATTGGACAGGGGCGTGCCGCCGAGTTGCTCTATACGGGGCGATTCATGAACGGCGACGAAGCGCTCCAATGGGGTTTCTTCAATCGCATCGCCACACCTGCGGCGTTGGCGCCCGAGGCACACGGCCTGGCCAACGAACTGGCCATCGGCCCGACGTTCGCCCACGCCATGACAAAGGCCTGCCTGCATAACGAGTGGAGCATGTCGGTCGACGACGCCATCGACCACGAAGCTCAGGCGCAGGCGATCTGCATGCGCACGGGCGACTTCGCCCGAGCCTACCGTGCGTTTGTCGCGCGGGCCAATCCGCACTTCGAGGGGTCGTGAGCCGCCCGCACCATGAGTGATTCCACCTTCCTCGACTGGCCCTTCTTTGACGCCGACCATCGCACGCTGGCCGCGGATCTCGACCACTGGGCACAACGTGAGCTCGATGTTCCATCGCTGCACGCGGCCGACGTCGAAGCCACGTGTCGCGCCCTGGTGCGGCAGTTCGGTGCGGCGGGATGGTTGTCGCTGTCGGTTCCGGGCGCGTACGGCGGCAGACGGCCAGCGCTGGACGTGCGCTCGCTCTGTCTCGCACGCGAGATCCTCGCGCGGCACGACGGACTGGCGGATTTTTCGTTCGCCATGCAGGGACTGGGCGCGGGCCCGATCTCGCTGTATGGCAGCGACGAACTACGGACGCGTTACCTCCACAGAGTTCGAGCTGGCGAAGCGATCGCCGCCTTCGCCCTCTCCGAAGCCGAGGCGGGAAGTGACATCACGTCCATGAAGACCACCGCACGACGCGACGGGCAGGACTGGGTCCTCAACGGCGAGAAGACGTGGATCTCCAACGCGGGGATCGCCGACTTCTACGTCGTGTTCGCGCGGCTCGACGGCGAGGCAAATGCGTTCGGCGCGTTTGTGGTGGATGCCGACGACCGCGGACTACGCGTCGCCGAGCGCATCGAGACCATCGCGCCGCACCCGCTGGGTCGCGTGGTGCTCTCGGACTGCCGCATACGCTCGAACGCCGTCGTGGGCGAAGCAGGCCGCGGTCTCCGCGTCGCGCTCGGCACACTCGATGTCTTCCGCTCGACCGTTGCCGCGGCGGCGCTCGGCTTTGCGCGGCGTGCCATGGACGAAGCCGTCGCGTTCGCCCGCAGGCGCGAAGTGTTTGGTCAACCGTTGGCAGGTCACCAACTCACACAGGCACGCGTGGCGAGCATGGCCACCGAAGTGGACGCGAGTGCCCTCCTCGTTTACCGCGCAGCCTGGATGCGGGACTGTGCGGCTCCGCGAGTCACACGCGAGGCCGCCATGGCCAAGTGGTACGCGACGGAGGCCGCCCAGCGAGTCATCGACGGTGCCGTGCAGTTGCTGGGGGGGCGAGGTGTGGTCAGCGGTTCTGTCGTCGAGTCCCTGTACCGGGAGATACGCTCGTTGCGTATTTACGAGGGCACCAGCGAGGTGCAACAGCTCGTCATTGCCTCACAAGTATTCGGCCCTGCGCGCGGGAGCGACGCATGACGGTGGTATCAGCTGTCGCCCATGACTGAGCGACCTCATCTCCCCGGCGGTGTGCGGAGCGCCCATACGGACACCTTTGCACGCGAGGCGCTTCCTCCGCAGGCGATGTGGCCGGCGATGGACTATTCGTCGCTGCCCGAGCTGGCGTATCCCGACCGGCTGAACTGCGCCGTCGAACTGTTGGATCGCGCGATCGAAAGAGGGTGGGGGGAGCGTACGGCGTTCTACTCGCCTGACGGCACCTGCACCTATCGTGAGTTGAACGAGCGAGCGAGCCGGATCGCCCGAGTACTGGTGGAGGACCTGCGTCTGCAACCCGGGGCGCGCGTCCTCCTGCGGGGCCCCAACAACATCATGATGGTGGCGTGCTGGTTCGGCATCCTGAAAGCCGGTGGCATTGTGGTGTGCACGATGCCGCTCCTTCGGGCACGCGAGTTGGTGTTCACGGCCGACAAGGCTCGCATAGAACTCGCGCTCACGGACACTCGCTTTGCCGCTGACTGCGAACAGGCGATGGCGACACGCGCTGATGGGTCTCCGCGGGTTGGTGCGCGTACGGTGCATTTTGGAGCGCCCAAGGGATCGCCGCACGGCGACCCGTCACTCGAACAGCTGATGGCGCGAAAGGCGCCGTCGTTCGCGCCGGTCCAGACGTCGGCGGACGATGTGGCCCTGATTGCATTCACATCCGGCACGACGGGTGAGGGCAAGGGCACCGTCCACTTTCACCGCGACGTGCTGGCGATCTGCGATTGTTTCCCGCGATACGTGTTGAAGCCATCGGCCGAAGACCGCTTCATCGGGTCGCCGCCATTCGCCTTCACATTCGGGCTTGGCGGCCTGGTGCTCTTTCCAATGCGCATCGGCGCCTCATCGATCCTGCTCGAACAGGGGACCCCACCGCACCTGATCCAAGGCATCCAGGACTTCAAGGCAACGACGGTTTTCACGGCGCCTACCGCCTACCGGGCAATGCTGGGCCTTCGCAAGGACTTTGACCTCTCGACGCTTCGGGCGTGTGTTTCGGCTGGCGAAACGTTGCCGCTTTCGACATTCGAGGCATGGCGCGAAGCGACGGGGCTGAAGATCATCGACGGCATCGGCGCCACCGAGATGTTGCACATCTTCATCAGTGCATCGGGCGACCAGATTCGGCCGGGGTCTACAGGGCGAGTGGTGCCGGGCTACGAAGCGCGGGTGGTGGACGACGAGCTGCGGGATGTGCCCGACGGGGAAGTCGGCAAGCTGGCGGTTCGTGGGCCAACGGGGTGCCGATACCTGGACAACCTCGACCGCCAACGCGCCTACGTTCGCGACGGGTGGAACCTGACGGGAGATTCGTACATCCGGGACGCGGACGGCTACTACTGGTACCAGGCACGCACGGACGACATGATCATCTCATCCGGCTACAACATTTCCGGACCGGAGATCGAGAGCGTGCTGTTGGAGCACCCCACTGTGCTCGAGTGCGGCGTGATTGGCGTGCCGGACACGGAACGGGGCATGCTGGTCCGAGCCTGCGTGGTGCTCCGAGCGGGCGTTGTCGCTGACGAGGCCACGGTCAAGATCCTGCAAGAATGGGTGAAGTCACAGCTGGCGCCGTACAAGTACCCGCGCTCTGTCGTCTTCCTCACGTCTCTCCCCCGCACGTCAACCGGAAAGCTGCAACGATTTCGTCTGCGCGAAGAACACTCCACGACATGAGCGAAGCCTCACTCCCACGACCGGTCGTTGTGCCCGCATGGCGCGCCCCACACGGGTATGCCGATGGCATGACGGGCCGCGGACGCGTCGTCGTGACCGCCGGCATTATCGGCTGGAACCCCACTACGCTGGACATTGCGTCGGACGAGTTGGCCGACCAGGCCGGTCAAGCCCTGCGCAACATCGTCGAGGTGCTGGCGGCCGCCGGCGCCGAGCCGCGCCATCTCGTCAGGCTCACCTGGTACCTCACGGATCGTGCAGCGTACATCGCCGCGCGACCGGCCATCGGCGAGCTGTATCGCGCCACGATCGGTCGGCACTTCCCGGCCATGGCGGTCGTGTTCGTATCTGGCCTCCTGGAAGCGCGCGCCAAGGTGGAGATCGAAGCCACCGCGATCATCCCCGACGAGTAGCCCGCGGCCCGTCTTCGCTAAATCAACGGAGCGCGCCGAGCGACACCCGGGGCAACCGCCAGCATGCCCCACACGGCCACCAACGAGTGCGAGGGTCGAAGGAACGCGAAACCAGCGGACGGTCGCGCTCACGACAGCCCAACTGGCTGCGGCGCACAACAGCATCACGCCGTAGACCGTGAGCGCGCGACCGGGTGTCGTATCCGTCACCAGGAAGTACCCGACGATGAAGCCCGGGAACGCGGCCGCAAATACACCAAAGGCGCTCGTCAGCCACAACGTCGACCGTCGAGCCGGGCCCAGCAACTGGATGATGGACTTGGATGGGGCGAGATCGAGGCACCCGCGCGGCGTACACAGCGTACACGGAGAGCATCGCGGGCTGGCGACGTGGATCACTGGCCGCTGGCCGTACAATCGTTCCACCGGTAGCAACGGGCACAGGGCATTGCAGAAGCCGGCCTTGGCGTCGTATACCACGCCGCACGCTGCCGCCATCACGGCACAAACGACCAACAGCAGAATGAGCCAGTTCGCGTGCGTGTTGAGTGCCACGTGACGCGCCGGGACCAGCACGGCGAGGAGCGCAATACTCGGAACACCGGCAGCGCGGCTGACGTTTGGATTCAGTCGACGGCGACCAATTCCTGCGCCCATCAGGTTGATGGATGCCAAGGGGCAGAGATTTCGCCACAAGTTCGGCGCAACAAGGAAACTCAACGGGAGCAGCGGAACAATGGCGTTCCAGAAGATGCGCAGCGCCAGATCAGGGTAAGCGACCAGCGCGTATGCCGTCGCGATGAGCACTGCCATCGCTACGAGTTGCGCCCTTTGCCACAGCTTGCCCTGCTGAGGCGTGGTCATGACCGCGAGCGCGCGCTTGCGCGTGCGCACTGCTCGTACCGAGTCATGCGCTAACGCATCCAAGTGCACGCGAGATGGCCGCGCCTCGGCTTGTTCCAAAATCCGGTCTCCGTGAGTAGCCGTTACAGACGACTTCTGGGGCGCCTCGTGCGGTCAGGAAAGAGGAGCCGAGTTGTCCGTGAAGGCCCTACACGTTTTTGTGTCAGATAGCGGTGACCATTTCACGGGATTTGGGGTCTGTGCTTCTAAGCCCATGCGATTCCCGACCGTTACCCCGACTTCTGGTCCGACGCCACTCCCGGTGTAGCCGCCGGTTGAGACGCGCCGCGACCTGACCATCATCGCGCGGCGCCTGTGACTTGTGTTGCTGGGCTCCGCACCGTTCGCCGAGAAGTTGTCGGCATCACGAGACCCCTCCACACAATGTCAGAACAGTTACAACTCGCGGCGGAGGCCGCGGAGGAACGCGTTGGATCGGGAGAACTCCGCTTCTGGGGGGCTGTGCGTGAGTCCCTGAGTGGCGCGCATCACGACTTCACTCAGGGCCCCATCAGTCGAGCGATCCTGCTGTTGGCCATTCCGATGGTACTGGAGATGGCCATGGAGAGCGTCTTTGCCGTGGTCGACGTGTTCTTCGTGGCGCGACTCGGTGCGGATGCGGTGGCCACCGTTGGATTGACGGAGTCGCTGCTCACGTTGGTGTATGGGTTGGCCATGGGGCTGGGTATTGGCGCCACGGCCCTGGTGGCACGCCGAGTGGGTGAACGAGACCTTGCCGGTGCGTCGCAGGCGGCGGTCCAGGCCCTGTGGCTCGGGCTCGGACTGTCGATGGTGCTTGGCTTATGCGGCTTGCTGTTCGCGCCACGACTGTTGGTGCTGATGGGAGCGGAACCTGGCGTGGTGGCACGTGGTTCCGCGTTCACCCGCATCATGCTCGGCGGCAATGCCAGCGTCCTGATGTTGTTCCTGGTGAACGCGATCTTCCGCGGAGCCGGGGATGCGGCCATTGCCATGCGTGTGTTGTGGCTGGCGAACGGCATCAACATCGTGCTCGGTCCCTGCCTGATCTTCGGACTGGGGCCATTCCCCGAGCTCGGTGTCACGGGAGCCGCGGTGGCCACGACGATTGGCCGCGGGACGGGAGCCGTGTGGGCATTGAGCCGGTTGTGGCGTGGCTCCAGCCGCATCCAGGTGACGCGCGCGGACATCCAGCTGCGCTTGGACGTGATGTGGCGATTGGTGCGGCTGTCGGCGGCCGGCACGGTACAGGTGATGATCGGCATGGCATCGTGGGTCCTGCTCGTTCGCATCCTGTCGTCGTTCGGTAGTGCCGCGCTTGCCGGTTATACGATAGCGGTGCGGATCATGGTGTTCGCGTTGTTGCCCTCGTGGGGGTTGAGCAATGCGGCTGCCACGATGGTGGGTCAGGCGCTGGGGGCGAAGGCGCCGGCCCGCGCCGAGCGTGCGGTGCAGCTGGCGGGGTGGTTCAACATGGTGTTCCTTGGCTCGGTGGGATTGGTCTTCGTGGTGTTCACGCCGGGGATCATCGGGCTGTTCACCGCCGATCCGGCCGTTGCCCCAACGGCCATCATGGGGCTTCGCACGGTGGCGTCGGGCTTCCTGTTCTACGCGTGGGGGATGGTCTACACCAACGCGTTCAATGGGGCCGGCGACACGTGGACGCCCACATGGCTCAACTTTGGCTGCTTCTGGCTCTGGGAGGTTCCACTCGGCTGGGTGCTGGCGATTCGACTGCAGATGGGGCCTCAAGGTGTGTTCCTGGCCATCGCCATCGCTTATGCGACCTTGGCGGTGCTGAGCGGGCTGCTATTCCGGCGCGGTGGGTGGAAGAAGAGCGTCGTGTAGCTGGCGCGGCTCGGGCGCTTCAGTTTCGTCGGCCACTGTGCCGATACTCTTATGTTTTGGCCTTTGCGTCGTTAGGCGGCAAGAAACACAATCCGTCCTGGTTCGTCTTATGACTGACGTCTCTACCATGGGAGCACCAATGAACATCTCCGGATTGTCCAACGCCCTCTCTGCCCTGCAGCGCGGATCGGCCGCCGTCGATCGCGCCGCGTCGCGTATTGCGAGCGCCGGAGTATCCGATCCCTCCGCCGGGACGGCACCCGCGGTGGAAGCTGGCGGGCAGGACGACCTCGCCGGCGCGAACGTCGACATGATGGTGGCGACGCACATGTTCATGGCCGCTGTCCGACTGGCCCAGACGACGAACGAGAACGTGCTCGCTGCACTCCGCCTGGGTGGATATCAGGCCGACGCAGCTGCCTAACGTAATAGCGCCGAACTGCACGACGCGCCCGATACCCGTATCGACTTCAGCGCCCCGCACTGCGGGGCGCTTCTTTTTTGCGGACGCCCGCGATCGATCGGAACAACGAACGTCCACGCACTCCATGACCGTGTCCGTCGGCTCACACACGGCGCACGGTGCCGGAAGCGCCTTCGTGTTGGCACCCACACATCACCCCGATCTGCCGGTATCCCCGGAGGCGGATTCGCGGGCTGCTCGAACGCGGCGGTGCCGTCGAACGCGGCCACTTGCAGAGTCCCGGCGGGGCTTGGATGTGGTACCTGCACTACAGCTGGGCTCGATTGACGACATCGTGCACTCGACGAATTGCGTCGTTCTTTCATTAGATGATTCTTAGACACGTGACGCAAATCACACCTAAAGGAATGGCGACGCGTGACTTGTGAAGCAGTTCTGGACCGCGCTCCCATTTGGGGCTGAGCCGAGCACGGCAGTGGCACAGTCAGTGCCTCCCTATGTGGCCGGAATGCCGGCCCGGCTCGGCATGTGGCGGCCCGCCCGCTCGTCACATCGCAAAAAAGGAGAAATCTGGAGCCGCGGTCGGCACTAACATCTGCACTGGTCCGTGCTCCCCTTCCTGTGACCAGTGATCGATAGGCTGGCTCTTCGGAGCCAGCCTATCTTTTTTTCTCGCCGCGGTAACCGTGTGCGCACTATCCTTCCCGCGCGGTATTGCCCGTCGCCGGAGAATCTCCCGCACACTGAGATCATTAATGCCCAGCCTCTACGTGGACACGGACGAGCTACTCGCCGGCCCTTTTTACGCGTTCGGGCTCCTGTTGGTCTCCCTGCCCATGCTCGACTTTGGCACGAGTATCGTGCCGGTGCACCTGACGAACCTGCAGTGGCGATTCGCCACCATCGGCCTCCTCTCCAATTTCCTCATGACGCCAATGATGGGGATCTCGCTGATGGTGGCAGTGGCGGCCGTGCGCGGACACCGTGGAGTGCAGCGAATGATCGCCATCGTCAACTCATTCCTGGTACTCCTGCTCATTGCCCTGCTCGCGTTGTTTGCGTTGGATGCCATCCAGCTGAACGCCTCCGTCCCGGGTGAACAGGCGGCGGAATTCCACAGCGCGGCTTACAAGGCGCTGATCAAGCACATAGCGGGGCTCATTGTGCTGGCATTGCTGGCGGTCGCTGGGTGGCGCGTCTCTTCGCAGCGAGCCGGTTGAGCAACGCCTCGCTGCGTCATGCCACACGGTCGAGTGCATTCGAGGTGTATCGTTACAGGGTCCGCGCCCAACGGCGGGCGCCGGCAATGCATCTGTGAATCGTCGCCCTCACTCCATCTTCACCGATGAGTCCTGTTGACCTCGTCCTGCGCGAGCAGCGCGGCCGCGTCTTACTTCTTACGATCAATCGGCCCGACAAGCGCAACGCCTTGAATGCCGCAGTACGCGCCGCACTCCTGCAATCCCTCGACGACGCAGCCACCGACCGCAGCGTCGGGGCAATCGTCTTGACGGGGGCCGGAGACAAGACCTTCGTCGCCGGTGCCGACATCGCCGAATTCACGGAGCGTAGGGTTGTTGAGCAGGGTCGCGTCATGTTGGCGCGATCGCCACTGGAGGCGATCGAACGACTCGCCAAACCAGTGATAGCAGCGATCAACGGCTATTGCCTGGGCGGTGGGTTGGAGCTGGCGATGGCCTGCGATCTACGCGTCGCCTCGGAGGGCGCTTCATTTGGCCAGCCCGAGGTCAACTTGGGACTCATTCCAGGGGGCGGCGGCACCCAGCGCCTGCCGCGGCTCGTCGGGCTCGGAGCGGCACTCAAGATGGTCCTCACCGGGGAGCCGATCGACGCCCATGAAGCCTTGCGCCTGGGACTCGTTGAGGAGGTCGTGCCCGCTACTGACGTGCTGTCACGGGCCATCGCGATGGCGGAGCGAATAGCGTCGCGATCGCCCGTCGCCGTGGCAGCGGCCAAAGAGGCCACGCGGGCCGCGCTCGCCACTTCACTGGCGGAAGGTCTTCGCGTCGAGCGAGGCCTTTACCTCCTTTGTTTCGCCAGCAAGGACAAGGCAGAAGGTGTGGCGTCCTTTCTCGCCAAACGAGCACCGCAATTCGTTGGCGAATAGCGTCTTGTGGGCTTTTCACCCCAGCATGGGGGTGGGATGATTCGGCCCACCCGCGGGGCATTCATCGCCGTCGTCGCACGGTTCGTCCCGCCCCGCCTTGCCGCCATCCGGACCCATTATCATAGTTCGAGCAAGCCCCCCGGTTGCGATGCCCGCACTGATCGCGTCAAAGGGGGTACCTGTCGCATCGCGATCCAGCGGCTGCATGATCTTCAGGCGACTCATTTCGGGTGAATCCGGCATCCCTTGGTATCTCGCTATCGAGGGGACTGCGGTCAGTGTTGTCGCCCACACCGCCATCATCGGTGCATGGCTCCTGACGGGCCGCGGCAAAGTCGAGAGCGCGGAGCCGCCCGTATCGTATTCGATAGCCGAGTACCTGATCCCGAAGGACCGGCTCGCGGGTTCGCGTCCAAAGCAGGAGCATATCTCGTGGACTGCGCTGCCCCCCGCGCCACCAGGCGCCGGGCAGATCGCTGACCCGTTAGGCGACCGCGAGAAGCTCCAGTACGTCAAGCCAAAGGGTGAACAGGCCGACGAGGAGAAGGGAAACGAGGTTCCCGCGCCACAACCAGAAGTCCTCGGCGATTCTGTCCTAACGGAATTGCAGGTCGACTCCGTCGCCGCTCGCTACGAAGACTCCGCCGCGCCTCCTTACCCCGCGTCGCTGCTCCGGCGACATATCGAGGGAAGTGTGATGGTGCAGTATGTGGTGGACACGACCGGTCGCGCCGACACCGCGTCGTTCAAGGTGCTTGCCACGTCACATAAGGAGTTCGCACAGTCCGTTCGAACGACTTTGCCGCAGATGCGCTTTCACGCCGCCATCATGGGTGGCCGCCATGTGAAGCAGCTGGTGCAACAGGCCTTCAGCTTCCGCATCGTCGACTCCACGTCCGTCGCCAAGAAGCAGTAGAGCGAGGGCTAGCGGTTCCCCTCGGTCACCAGTTGCCAGTAGGATGACCAGCCGCCCTTTCGGCGGCGCTCCGCGAAATCCGAGAGCGCCTGCACTAACTGCGTGCTGTAGTAGCCATCCTGCGCCCTTGGATGCGGCTGGCCGCCCGAGCCCGCGCCGAAATACGAACGGATGATCACTCCGCGTCGATCGAGGGGGAGCGACACCACATTGTCTGCGAAGTTCGGAAAGGAACCGTCGCGCCAGATGTACTGCTCGACGTTCGACGTGTAGATGGCCGTCACCTTCTCACCCGAACGGCGCAGGTCCTGCGCGATTGCCTTGAGCGCGATC